>NZ_JBSFCW010000002.1:0-716011 GCF_053593595.1 Streptomyces sp. NPDC002206 | reverse complement strand
GTTCATCGCCGCAGCTCAGGCGGCGGACTCGGCGTCCAGGTCGGAGCAGGCAACGCACATGCCGAGCGAACGCGGGATGCAGTCGCGCCCGGCACACCGGCCCCACCACCTGCGCGCTGCTCTGGACGGAAGAACCCGCACCTCTCCCCCGGCCCGGAACCTGAGCACTCTCGCCGGCGCGGAGGGCCGCAAGGCGCCCCGGGGCGGGCGCCCGCTTCCACCGTCGTCATGCCAATTCCTGCGTCCCAGTGGCATGACCGGGACGTGGCATGGTGCTGCGGCCGGCGGAGACCCCGATGAGGTCCGTCTCCCTGCGTTGCCGAAGAGGTTCCGGCCCGCCCTCGGGGCGGACCGGAACCTCTTCGGCTTCCGCAGCGCGGTAGAAATCAGTGGACGGCCGCAGGAGCTCCCGTGGCGTTCCACTCAGCGATCACAGGTCGTCCGTGTTCGGTGGAGAGCCGACTGACCGTTCCCGTCGTGAGCTGGAACAGCCGCCCGTCCGCGGCGGGCAGCCCGAGGCGACGCGCCGTGAGCACCCGCAGGAAGTGGGCGTGGGCCACGAGCACCACGTCCCCGCTGTCCAGGGCTGTCCCGATGCGGCTCAACACGCGGTCGGCACGCTGTCCCACCTCGATCGGTGACTCGCCCGGATGACCGGCCGGACCGGGCGGCACTCCGTCCTTCCACAGGTACCAGTCGGGCCGGGTGCGATGTATCTCGAGGGTGGTCACGCCTTCGTACGCACCGTAGTCCCACTCGTGCAGATCGGGCTCGCGTACGGCGTCGTACAGGCCCGCCAGTTCCGCTGTCCGTTCGGCACGGCCCAGTGGGCTGGTGAGCGCGAGGGCGAAGGTCCGCCCGGCGAGCAGCGCGGCGAGGGATTTGGCCTGCTCTTCGCCACGCTGGGTGAGGGGCAGGTCGCTCCAGCTGGTGTGCCGGCCGGACAGGCTCCACTCGGTTTCGCCGTGGCGGACCAGCAGGAGGTCGCCCATGGCGGTTACTTCGCCGACTCGACGGCGTGGCCGCCGAACTGGTTGCGCAGCGCGGCGATCATCTTCATCTGCGGGGAGTCGTCCTGCCGCGAGGCGAAACGCGCGAAGAGCGACGCGGTGATCGCGGGCAGCGGCACCGCGTTGTCGATCGCGGCCTCCACCGTCCAGCGGCCCTCACCCGAGTCGGCGGCGAAGCCGCGCAGTTTGTCGAGGTGCTCGTCGTCGTCCAGCGCGTTGACCGCCAGGTCGAGCAGCCAGGAACGGATGACCGTGCCCTCCTGCCAGGAGCGGAAGACCTCGCGCACATCGGTGACGGAGTCGACCTTCTCCAGCAGCTCCCAGCCCTCGGCGTAGGCCTGCATCATGGCGTACTCGATGCCGTTGTGGACCATCTTGGAGAAGTGGCCGGCGCCGACCTTGCCCGCGTGGACGAAGCCTGCGTCGCCCTCGGGCTTGAGTGCGTCGAAGATGGGCTGGACCTTCGCTATGTGTTCGGCGTCGCCGCCCACCATCAGCGCGTAGCCGTTCTGGAGGCCCCAGACACCACCCGAGACACCTGCGTCGACGAAGCCGATGCCCTTGGCCGCCAGTTCCTCGGCATGCTTCTCGTCGTCCGTCCAGCGGGAGTTGCCGCCGTCGACAACGGTGTCGCCGGCTTCCAGGAGGTCGCCGAGCTCGTCGATGACGTGCTGGGTCGGGCCTCCCGCGGGCACCATCACCCACACCACACGTGGGGCTTCGACCTTCTCGACCAGTTCGGCCAGGCTGCTCACGTCGGCGAGGTCCGGATTGCGGTCGTAGCCGATGACGGTGTGGCCCGCGCGGCGAATCCGCTCGCGCATGTTGCCGCCCATCTTGCCGAGGCCGACGAGGCCCAATTGCATCGTTGTCATGCTGTTTCACTTCTTCCGGAGAGTGCGGTACGCGGCCACCAGGGCGGCGGTTGAGGGATCGAGTCCGGGGGCGTCCGCCCCGTCGGTGAGCGCCGGCTCCACGCGCTTGGCGAGGACCTTGCCGAGCTCGACGCCCCACTGGTCGAAGGAGTCGATGTTCCAGATCGCGCCCTGCACGAACACCTTGTGCTCGTACAGCGCGATCAGCTGGCCGAGGACCGAGGGGGTCAACTCGCTTGCCAGGATCGTCGTCGTGGGGTGGTTGCCGCGGAACGTGCGGTGCGGCACCTGCTCCTGAGGCACGCCCTCGGCGCGCACCTCGTCACTCGTCCTGCCGAAGGCGAGCGCCTGGCCTTGCGCGAACAGGTTGGCCATCAACAGGTCGTGCTGGCCCTTGAGTTCGGGGCTGAGCTCGTCGACCGGGTTGACGAAACCGATCAGGTCGGCCGGGATGACCTTCGTGCCCTGGTGGAGCAACTGGTAGTACGCGTGCTGCCCGTTGGTGCCGGGCGTGCCCCAGACCACGGGCCCGGTCTGCCACTCCACCGGATTGCCGTTGCGGTCCACCGACTTCCCGTTGGACTCCATGTCCAGCTGCTGCAAGTACGCAGTAAATCTGGACAGGTAGTGCGAGTACGGCAGCACCGCGTGCGACTGGGCGCCGAGGAACGATCCGTACCAGACACCCAACAGGCCCAGCAGCAACGGCGCGTTGACCGCCGCGGGCGCGGTGCGGAAGTGCTCGTCGACGAGGCGGAAGCCGTCGAGCATCTCGTGGAACCGGTCCGGGCCGATGGCGATCATCAGCGACAGACCGATGGCGGAGTCGTACGAGTAGCGACCGCCGACCCAGTCCCAGAACTCGAACATGTTGGCGGTGTCGATACCGAAGTCCGCGACCTTCTCGGCGTTCGTCGACAGCGCCACGAAGTGCTTCGCGACCGCCTTCTCACCACCGTCGTCGAGCCCGGCAAGGAGCCAGGACCGCGCCGATGTGGCATTGGTGATCGTCTCGATGGTCGTAAAGGTCTTGGACGCGACGATGAACAGCGTCTCGGCCGGGTCCAGGTCCCGTAGGGCCTCGTGCAGATCGGCGCCGTCCACGTTCGAGACGAACCGCACGGTCAACGAGCGGTCGGTGAAGGCCCGCAGTGCCTCGTACGCCATCGCGGGTCCGAGGTCCGACCCGCCAATACCGATGTTGACGACATTGCGGATCCGCTTTCCGGTATGCCCGGTCCACTCGCCCGAGCGGACGCGCTCGGAGAAGTCGGCCATCTTGTCGAGCACGGCGTGCACCGCCGGGACGACGTCCTCGCCGTCGATCTCGACGACGGCGTCGCGCGGGGCGCGCAGTGCAGTGTGCAGGACGGCACGCTGCTCGGTGACGTTGATCTTTTCGCCGCGGAGCATGGCGTCCCGCAGCCCGAACACGTCCGTCGCGGTGGCGAGTTCCTGGAGGAGCGCGAGGGTCTCGTCCGTGATCAGGTGTTTGGAGTAGTCGATGCGCAGGTCGCCGACGCTGACGGTGTAGCGCTCCGCGCGACCGGGGTCGGCGGCGAACAGGTCACGCAGCTGCAGGTGGCGAAGCTCCTCTGCGCGGTGGTCCTCAAGGGCCGTCCACTCCGGGCGGTGCGTGAGCTCGGGTGTGTCAGACATGACGGGGGTTCTCCTTGGTGCCGTCCCCGCGCAGGGCGACGGCATACATCTCGTCCGCGTCGAGGCGGCGCAGCTCTTCGGCAATCAACTCCGAGGTGCTGCGTACCTTCAGGGCGAGGGTGCGCGAGGGCTGGCCCGGCAGGGTAAGCGTGGCCAGCGGGCCGTCGGGGCGGTCGATCACGATCTCGCCGCTCTCCGTTCCGAGCCGGACGGCCGTCACGACCGGTCCGGCGGTGACGACGCGCTCGACCGGGACCTCGAGCCGGGCCTCCAGCCAGCGGGCCAGCAGCTCGGCACTCGGGTTCTCGGCCTCACTCTCCACGACGGCCGACACCACCTTCTTACGGGCCTGGTCCAGCGCCGCGGCCAGCATCGAACGCCACGGCGTGAGACGGGTCCACGCCAGGTCGGTGTCGCCGGGCGCGTACGAGGAGACGCGGGTCGCCAGGGCGACTAGCGGGGCCTCGACGGCGTACATGTCGGTGATCCGGCGCTGCGCCAGAGCGCCCAACGGATCCTTGGCCGGGACGTCGGGCGCGTCCACCGGCCACCAGACGACGACCGGCGCGTCCGGCAGCAGCAGCGGCAGGACCACCGAGTCGGCGTGGTCGGAGACTTCGCCGTACATCCGCAGGACGACCGTCTCGCCGGTGCCCGCGTCCGAGCCGACCCGCACCTCCGCGTCCAGGCGGGAGTTCGTGCGGTCGCGCGGGGTGCGTGCGACGCGTTTGATGACGACGAGGGTGCGCGAGGGATGCTCGCGCGACGCCTCCTCGGCCGCCTTGATCGAGTCGTACGCGTTTTCCTCGTCGGTCACGATGACCATCGTCAGGACCATGCCCATGGCGGGAGTACCGATGGCTCGGCGCCCCTGCACGAGCGCCCTGTTGATCTTGCTTGCCGTGGTGTCGGTCAGATCGATCTTCATGGCCTGCGCCAGCTCCGTCCGTCTCGTGCGAGCATCTCGTGGGCTTCTTCGGGACCCCAGCTGCCGGACGCGTACGGCGCGGGCTTGCCGTGCGTGTCCCAGTACCCCTCGATCGGGTCGAGTATCTTCCAGGACTCCTCCACTTCCTGGTGACGGGGAAAGAGGTTGGCGTCGCCCAGCAGAACGTCCAGGATGAGGCGTTCGTACGCCTCCGGGCTGGACTCGGTGAAGGAATCGCCGTAGGCGAAGTCCATCGTGACGTCCCGAATCTCCATCGACGTACCCGGCACCTTCGATCCGAAGCGCACCGTCATGCCCTCGTCGGGCTGGACACGGATGACGATCGCGTTCGCACCGAGTTCCTCGGTGGCGGTCGAGTCGAAGGGCGAGTGGGGTGCGCGCTGGAAGACGACCGCGATCTCGGTGACGCGGCGACCGAGGCGCTTTCCGGTGCGCAGATAGAAGGGGACGCCCGCCCAGCGACGGTTGTCGACCTCCAGCTTGACGGCCGCGTAGGTGTCGGTCGTCGACCTGGGGTCGATGCCGTCCTCCTGCAGATAGCCGCGCACCTTCTCGCCACCCTGCCAGCTCGCCGCATACTGCCCGCGCACGGTGTGCTCGCCCAGGTTCTCCGGCAGCTTCACGGCCTTGAGGACCTTCAGCTTCTCGGTGAGCAGCGACTCGGCGTCGAAGGCGGCGGGCTCCTCCATGGCGGTCAGCGCCATGAGCTGGAGGAGGTGGTTCTGGATGACGTCACGGGCCGAGCCGATGCCGTCGTAGTAACCGGCGCGGCCGCCGATTCCGATGTCCTCGGCCATCGTGATCTGCACGTGGTCGACGTAACTGCGGTTCCAGATGGGCTCGTACATCTGGTTGGCGAAGCGCAGCGCCAGGATGTTCTGGACCGTCTCCTTGCCGAGGTAGTGGTCGATACGGAACACCTGGTCCGGGTCGAACACCTCGTGCACGATCGCGTTCAGTTCGCGCGCACTGGCCAGGTCGCGGCCGAACGGCTTCTCGATGACCGCACGCCGCCAGGAACCTTCCGGCGCGTCCGCGAGGCCGTGCTTCTTCAGCTGCTGGACAACCTTCGGGAAGAACTTCGGCGGCACCGAGAGGTAGAACGCATAGTTGCCACTGGTGCCCCGAGATGCGTCCAACTCATCGACGGCAGAACGGAGTTGCTTGAACGCCTGGTCGTCGTCGAAGTCACCCGGGATGAACCGCATGCCCTCGGCCAGCTGCTGCCAGACCTCCTCGCGGAACTCCGTGCGGGCGTGCTCGCGCACCGAGTCGTGCACCACCTGTGCGAAGTCCTGGTCCTCCCACTCGCGCCGGGCGAACCCGAGGAGCGAGAAGCCCGGCGGGAGCAGACCCCGATTCGCGAGGTCGTAGACGGCGGGCATCAGCTTCTTGCGGGAGAGGTCGCCGGTGACACCGAAGATGACGAGGCCCGAGGGGCCGGCGACATGGGGGAGGCGCCGATCGCGCGGGTCACGGAGCGGGTTGTTCCAGTCGAGGGCCGGGGTGGTGGAGCTCTCGTCGCCCATCACGTCGCCGGGTACCGCCGCCGCGTCGCCGCCCGATTCCCCGGCCGCGTCACCCGATCCGGCGGTCACGCCACCCGGTTCCACGGCCGCGTCACCAGATCCGCCCGCCGCGGCGGGCGCATCCTGCGCGGCACCACCGGGAAGCGTCTCGCGCTCACTCATTCCCCCTCAACTCCCTTGCTGCTCAGCGTCGTCGCGACCACACGCAGCAGGTCTTCCCAGGCCGCCTCGAACTTCGACACGCCCTCGTCCTCCAACTGCTTCACGACCTCGTCGTAGGAGATCCCGAGCCGCTCGACGGCCGCAAGATCGGCGCGGGCCTGGGCGTAGCCGCCGGTCACCGAGTCGCCGTGGATGTCACCGTGGTCGGCGGTGGCGTCGAGGGTCGCCTCCGGCATGGTGTTGACCGTGCCGGGCGCGATCAGTTCGTCGACGTACAGGGTGTCCTTGTACGCGGCGTCCTTGACGCCCGTCGAGGCCCACAGCGGACGCTGCTTGTTGGCGCTCGCGGTGGCGAGCGCGGTCCAGCGGTCGGCGGCGAAGACGCCCTCGTACGCCTCGTATGCGAGACGGGCGTTGGCGAGCGCGGCCCTGCCCCTGAGTGCGAGCGCCTCGTCGGTGCCGACCTTCGCAAGGCGCTTGTCGATCTCGCTGTCGACGCGGGAGACGAAGAACGAGGCGACCGAATGGACCGTGGACAGGTCGATGCCCGCCGCCTGCGCCTTCTCCAGGCCCGCCAGGTACGCGTCCATGACCTCGCGGTAGCGCTCCAGCGAGAAGATCAGCGTGACGTTGACGCTGATGCCGAGGCCGATGACCTCGGTGATCGCCGGGAGGCCGGCCTTCGTCGCCGGGATCTTGATCATCACGTTCGGGCGGTCGACCAGCCATCCGAGCTGCTTGGCCTCGGCAACGGTCGCCGCGGTGTCGTGCGCGAGGCGCGGGTCGACCTCGATGGAGACCCGGCCGTCACGGCCGCGGGTCGCGTCGTAGACGGGCCGCAGGATGTCGGCGGCGGCGCGGACGTCGGCGGTGGTCATCATGCGGACGGCCTCGTCGACCGTGACGCCGCGTACGGCGAGGTCGGCCAGCTGCTCCTCGTACCCCTCGCCGGAGCCGATGGCGGCCTGGAATATGGAAGGGTTGGTGGTGACGCCCACCACGTGCTTCCGCTCGACGAGTTCGGCGAGGTTGCCGGATGCGATCCGCTTGCGGGACAGATCGTCCAGCCAGATGGAAACGCCCTCCTGGGTAAGGGACTTGAGGTGTTCGGCGGTGTTGCTCACAGTGACTCTTCTCTTTCTGGCGGCCTGATCAACCACGCGCGGCGGCGAGAGATTCCCGCGCGGCGGAGGCAACGTTCTCGGCGGTGAAGCCGTACTCGGCGAACAGGGTCTTGGCGTCGGCGGAGGCGCCGAAGTGCTCCAGGGAAACGATGCGTCCGGCGTCGCCGACGTACCGGTACCAGGTCAGGCCGATCCCTGCCTCGACCGCCACACGGGCCTTCACGGACGCCGGAAGCACACTCGCGCGGTACTCTGCGGACTGCTCCTCGAACCACTCGACGGACGGCATCGACACGACACGCGTACCGACCCCCTCGGCCTCGAGCTGCTCACGCGCCGCGACGGCAAGCTGCACCTCGGAGCCGGTGGCGATGAGGATGACGTCAGGGGTCTCGGCGGAGGAGTCGCGCAGGATGTAACCCCCCTTCACCGCCTCGGGGTTTGCCTCGTATGTCGGCACACCCTGGCGGGTCAGCGCGAGGCCGTGCGGCGCAGGGTTCGTGGCGTGCCGCCTGAGGATCTCGGCCCACGCGATACCGGTCTCGTTGGCGTCGGCGGGGCGGACGATGTTGAGTCCGGGGATGGCGCGCAACGATGCCAGGTGCTCGACCGGCTGGTGGGTCGGGCCGTCCTCGCCGAGACCGACGGAGTCGTGCGTCCAGACGTACGTGACCGGCAGCTCCATCAGCGCGGACAGGCGCACGGCGTTGCGCATGTAGTCGGAGAAGACCAGGAAGGTGCCGCCGTAGACGCGGGTGTTGCCGTGCAGCGCGATGCCGTTCATCTCGGCAGCCATCGAGTGCTCGCGGATGCCGAAGTGGACCGTGCGGCCGTACGGATCGGCCTCCGGAAGCGGGTTGCCCTTCGGCAGGAAGGAGCTGGTCCTGTCGATCGTGGTGTTGTTCGAGCCGGCGAGGTCGGCCGAACCGCCCCACAGCTCGGGGATCACACTGCCGAGCGCCTGCAGCACCTTGCCGGACGCGGCACGGGTCGCGACGGATGTGCCCGCCTCGAACTGCGGCAGAGCGGCCTCCCAGCCATCGGGCAGCTGACCCGTGACGACGCGGTCGAACAGCTTGGCGTGCTCGGGGTCGGCGGCGCGCCACTCGGCGATCTGCTTGTCCCAGGCCGCGTGCGCCTCGACGCCTCGGTCGAGGGCCTCGCGGGCGTGGGCCAGTACCTCGGGCTCCACCTGGAAGGACTGCTCCGGGTCGAAGCCCAGGACCCGCTTGGTAGCCGCGATCTCCTCGGCGCCGAGCGCCGATCCGTGCGAGGCCTCGGTGTTCTGCGCGTTCGGGGCAGGCCAAGCGATGATCGTGCGCATCGCGATGATCGAGGGGCGCCCGGTCTCGGCGCGGGCGGCGGTCAGCGCCCCGTGCAGCGCTCGGACGTCGATGTCACCGTCGGCCGAGGGCTCGATCCGCTGGACGTGCCAGCCGTACGCCTCGTACCGCTTCAGGACGTCCTCGGAGAAGGCGGTGGCCGTGTCGCCTTCGATGGAGATGTGGTTGTCGTCGTAGACGAAGACGAGGTTGCCCAGCTTCTGGTGACCCGCGAGGGACGAGGCCTCGGCGGAGATGCCCTCCTCCAGGTCGCCGTCCGAGACGATCGCCCAGATGGTGTGGTCGAAGGGTGACTCGCCCTCCGGCGCCTCGGGATCGAACAGGCCGCGCTCGTAGCGAGCCGCCATCGCCATGCCCACGGCGTTCGCGACACCCTGGCCGAGCGGGCCGGTGGTCGTCTCGACACCTGCCGTGTGCCCGTACTCAGGGTGACCGGGCGTCTTCGAACCGTGCGTCCGGAACGCCTTCAGATCGTCCAGCTCCAGCTCGTACCCGGAGAGGAAGAGCTGGGTGTACAGGGTCAGCGAGGTGTGGCCCGGGGAGAGAACGAAGCGGTCTCGGCCGGTCCACTCCGGGTCGGCCGGGTCGTGCCGCATCACCTTCTGAAAGAGGGTGTACGCCGCCGGCGCCAGACTCATCGCGGTGCCCGGGTGGCCGTTTCCAACCTGCTGTACGGCATCGGCCGCCAGAAGGCGGGCGGTGTCGACGGCACGCCGGTCGAGTTCGGTCCACTCGAATCCGTCAGGGAAGCTGTCGGGTGTCTGCGTGCTCATCTTCAAGAAGTCCTCGATAGGAACAAGTCAACTGCTCTGATGCGTTCAAACCTAAAAGTATGACTTTTGCTGGGCCAGGTGCCCCTGTGTCAGCCTTTGGTGAAAGTGGGACAACGAGTGCGGGACCGAGCCGACGCGAGAAGGACATGACGGACAGAACGACCCGAGGAAGTGGAGAGATCAAGACCTTTCCCTTCCCCACGAACCTGAGCGTCTGCGGCGTAGGTATGCAGGTCGAATCCATGGAACCCGGTCGGCCCTGGCATGCGGACGCGCCATTGGAGCGCGTGCACCGCGTCGACTTCCACGTGGTGATGCTGTTCCACGGCGGCCCCATCAGACACATGATCGACTTCGCCGAGTACGAGGCCTCCGCCGGCGATCTCCTATGGATCCGCCCAGGCCAGGTGCATCGCTTCTCCCCCACGGCCGGGTACCGCGGTACCGTCCTGACCATGCAGCCCGGCTTCCTGCCCCGGGCGACTGTCGAGGCGACGGGCCTGTACCGCTATGACCAGCCCCCGCTCCTGCGCCCGGACGCGAGCCAGCTGGCCGCCCTCGAGCACTCCCTCGCCCAACTGGAGCGCGAGTACGTCGATACGACCACGCTGCCCCTCAGCCTCCACACCGCGGTGCTCCGGCACTCCCTGACCGCGTTCCTGCTCCGCCTGGCCCACCTCACGGCGATCTCCGCCAAGACGGCACTCGAGCAGGCCGACACCACCTTCAGCCGCTTCCGGGACGCGGTCGAGAAGGGCTTCGCCACCAACCACAGCGTCAGCGCGTACGCGGACGCCCTCGGCTACTCCCGACGCACCCTCGTCCGCGCGGTGGGGGCGGCCACCGGCAACACCCCCAAGGGCTTCATCGACAAGCGCGTCGTCCTCGAGGCCAAGCGCCTACTGGCCCACACGGATATGCCGATCGGCCGGATCGGCGCCTCCGTGGGCTTTCCCGACGCGGCCAACTTCTCGAAGTTCTTCCATCAGCACACCGGGACGACTCCGTTGGCCTTCCGGGTGGAGCTGCGCTGAAAGAGGCGGTTCGGGCCAACCGGCCCGCCCCGCCGGTGACATGAGGATCGAGGTCAGGCGTATCTTCACGGCCGACACATCACGAGGCGAACTGCGCGGCGTCAAGGCCGTACTCGACCTGCCGGCTGCCGAGAACGGCACCTACGGCCCGTCCACGCGATCCCGGCGACGGTACAACCGGTGGAACCGGAACGTTCAGCGGCCCACGCCGGCCACAGTGGCCTCGTACGTGACGATCTCGGCGCCGTTGCCCTCGTCACCATTGTCCGGGGCGACGGTAAGCGTCAGGACCAGCCGCCTCGCCTTCGACCGCACTCCCTCGATCGTCGCCGGCACGAGGGGAAGATCCAGCCGAGCCGCCATCTCCTTCGTTGACAACCCGTCCCCGCCACCGGCGGGTTCGGCCTCCAGCAGCGACACGATCCGCCGGCAGTCCGACGCGAACGCCTCCGCACCCGCTCCCTCCCGTCAGGGCGGTCCCGTGAGCCAGCCTCCCGCCGTGACGGCAACGGCCGTCGCGGAAGGGAGCCTTGGGACGCGCGTGGAGGGCGTGGCGTGTCTCTGTAATCTGCGGTCGCGCGGCGGTAATGGGGACGGGTCGTTCATTTGACCTCGCGTTCCATCACGAGATCGCCAGGATGGCGGACAACGGAATTCTGGAACTGGTGCTGGAGTCGCTCTCGGACGTCCTCGCCGCGCACCGGCTGGCGAGTTACGAGGGGCGCCCCCGTCGCGGCGACAGCCAGCAGGCGACCATCACCGCCCATCGCAGAATCCTGGACGCATCGCGGCGGGTGATCCGCAGGAGGCCGTCGCAGCCGGGCCAAGAGGACACGCACCACCACAGCCGACCTGACCAAGCCCTACTAGCGGCAAGTTTTACCCCGTCGCGCCGCCCAGCACGCACTCCCCAATGCCTTAAGGGCCAGGGGGACTCCCTCCGCGTTGGCCAAAAGCCCAGGAAGCTCCTTCCCTAAGCTCTCAACTCCGTTCGAGCAGGGGAGACCCCGTCAAAGGGCTTCCGGCCACCTTGCGCGCACGCCCTGTACGACGCTCCTCATGGGGCAAACATTGCCGATCACGGCACGAGTCAGCACCGGCGGTTTCCAGCCAACTTCGTTTGGGTCAGCGCCGATCGGCGTGCTCGGTACCGCGCACGGACGGTGTCGGCGCCGAAGATTCCCGTCAACCCATTACCAACCGTTTACTGAGCAGATACCTTTCTCCTTGCCGGTGGCAGGGGGCGGAGCGATCCGGCCGCCCCTGCCTGCCCCGGAGTACCGCCATACATCGTTCGGGCTGTTTTCGACCATTACGCCCATTTCTCATGGACCGTCGGAAGGAAGCGTTTTGAACGCTCGGAACCGCCGCACCACGGTAGCCGCCGTATCCGTCGCAGGGCTCATAGCGCCGCTGCTGCTGATCGGATCGGGCACCGCCTCCGCCCACAGCGACCCTGCCAAGGAGGCTGCCAATCTCGCAAAGAAGCTCGTCAAGAAGAGCAACGCCGAGGATGCCTACGAGCATCTGAAGCAGTTCCAGCGGTTCGCTGACAAGAACGGGAACACCCGGGTGGCCGGGTCAGAGGGGCACCGGAAGTCGGCCGAGTACGTCGAAGACCTGCTGAGGAAGGCCGGGTACTCGGTGACCCGGAACGAGTTCGACTACCCGTTCACCGAGACGCTGGCGCAGAGCCTGCGGGTGGTGTCGCCGCAGCAGCAGGACGTCCCGTTGATCGCCATGACGTACTCCGCCAGCAGCCCGGTCGGCGGCATCACCGCCCCGGTCGCGGTGGTGCCGGTCGATGCCACCACCGGCTGCGAACCTGAGGACTACGCCCCCGGGACGTTCACCGGCAAGATCGCGCTGATCAAGCGCGGCGGCTGCACCTTTGCGCAGAAGCAGGAGACCGCCGCCGGTGCGGGCGCGGTCGGCGCGATCATCTACAACAACACCGAGGGCGCGCTCAACGGCACGCTGGGAGACCCGTCCGTCGCCAAGATCCCGGCCGGCGGCGTCACGCAGGCGGACGGAGAGGCGCTCGCGGCCAAGGCCGCCGCCGGCACAGTGACCGTCAACCTGGAGATCCGCACCTTCGCGGAGACCCGGCACACCTACAACGTGATCGCCGAGACCAAGGGCGGCGACGCCGACAACCTGGTGATGTTCGGCGCCCACCTGGACTCGGTGGCGGCCGGCCCGGGCATCAATGACAACGGCTCCGGCTCCGCCGGCATTCTCGACGTGGCCCTGAACCTTGCCCACAAGAACGTCAAGAACAAGGTGCGCTTCGCCTGGTGGTCGGCTGAGGAGTTCGGCCTGCTGGGCTCGGAGGCGTACGTCAACAGCCTCTCGGCGGCGGACCTTGCGAAGGTCAAGCTGTACCTGAACTTCGACATGATCGCCTCACCGAACTACGCCCAGTTCATCTACGACGGCGACGACTCCGACCAGGTCGGTGCCGGCCCCGGCCCGGAGGGCTCGGCGCAGCTGGAGAAGCAGATCACGGACTACCTGGACAGCCGGGGCACCCCGCACGAGGGCACCGACTTCACCGGCCGGTCGGACTACGGGCCGTTCATCGAGGTGGGCATCCCCTCGGGCGGCACCTTCACCGGCGCCGAGGGCATCAAGACGGCCGAGCAGGCAATGGCGTACGGCGGTAAGGCCGGTGTCGCGTACGACGCCTGCTACCACGCCGCTTGCGACACCCTGAAGAACATCAACATGAAGGCGTTCGACGTCAACGTCGACGTCATCGCCAACGCGGTGGGCCAGTACGCCTGGGACACCAGTCTTCTGAGCAAGCCGGTGGCGCCGCAGAACACCAAGGGTTCGGCGGGCAGCGGCGGTGGCCTGCACGAGGGCCACGACCACGAGGTCACCGAGTAACTCCCGGTACACGCGGGGGGGGAGGGCCGGACTGTCCGGCCCTCCCCTTCGATGCTGCGGCGGGATGCGCGGTCGCTACGGTTCCTTGCGGAGGGAGACCCAGGCAGGTGGGCTTGGCCGGCATAGGGATGACCGCGCGACTGACATGCCACGACGCGCCATCAGTCGCGCACCGTCCGGGTCGTGGCGGTGGCCGCGGCACCGCCCACCGCCTCGTGGTGCTGCGCCTCGCTTCACTTCAACGCCAACTCGCGCCGGGTGCTCCGGTCCTCCTCTGCGTGGCCGACCGTACGGACATGGTCGAGGAACAGGAGGGCCCGTCACCCCAGTCGTCGAGCCAGTCATCCACATCCTCACCGCAGATGATTCCGGGCTCGGCAAAGGGGACCCGCAGAACGGTCCAGCCGTCGTCTGCCAACCGTTCCTGGGCAGTGAGCAGGAGTGAGTCCTGACTCACCGGCGCGCCCCGAACGGTCTTGGGCGCACTGGTCCTCCGCTTTCGCATCCCGGTCGGCGACGCATATCCCGTATGCGGTCCGTCGCGGGCGGGCGGAATCCCTACGACCTGGCCATATGGGTGTGGCCAGAGGCGACGGGGAGGCCCCGCACCATCTCGCTGGTGACACGGGGGCCCCGACCGCTGACACCACACCCGGCGTCCCAGATCGCACCGAGAACATTACGCACACCCCGCCAGGCACCCCCACCGATCGTCACACCGTTCACTCAATAGTGCCCACGTTCGCCAAAATGAGGTGCTGGCCCAGCAGTTGTGAACCCCCTCGGGGATCAGGTAGGGATCCGGCACGGCCACGTGCGGGTCACCGATCCGAATCCGGTAGTCGCAGCAGTACACCTCCAGCACCGGCGATCGCCGCCGCAGGGTCATCAGCCCCGATTCCGAACCGGGCCGTCGATTCGGGGTCGTCGGCTTTGCTGGTCAGCCAGGGCATGGCCAGTGCCATGACGTCCGGCAGCCGCACCGGGTTGCCGTTGTGCGCCACAAGCAGCTCGGTGTCGCGTACGAGAATCCGGACCTGCGAGGCCCAGAGGTCGTCGGCGTTCTGCACGATCTCCGACAGTCCCTGCAGGCGGTCGATGGACAGATCCCCACCGTTCTCACGCTGACGCTCAAGGCCGTGCCGCATCTGCCCGGGCAGTCTGGCGAAGAGTTCACCGAGCCGCGCGACCGCGGCGTGCGCCGCATCCGCCCCTTCCGGCTCGGGAACCTCGGCGGCCCCAAGCCAGCCCCTCCATGTCGAAGAGCTTCTCCGCAGCGCGAGCCGCGCGCTCAATCGCCGCCGTCATCCCACCCCTGGATGATCGATTCCAAGGGTTAGTGGCCGTAGGCGGTCAGTGAGCGCAGGATGGGCTGGCCGGTGTGGTCGTTGTGCCAGATCGCGGCGGTCAGCGCGAGGATTCGCTGCATGACACGGGCGATGACGCCGCAAGGTGTGCGCCCTCGGTGCTGTTCGAGGTCGAGTTGGCCCTTGAAGGTTTCGTTGACCGACTCAATGATCTGCCGCAATGGCTTGAACAGCGGTGCGCCGGGCCGTTCCGGCTCGCCCTTGCGGGCCGCGCCGCAGCAGCCGGATGCCCTGCTCGGCCAGTTGATGCTCGAAGTCGCGGCCGAAGTAGTTCTTGTCGCCGATCACACCGGTCACGGACCAAACACCGGCTCACCCTTCAGGCACCGCCCCTCGGCTGATACGGTCCCACTCCTCCCTGGACTGCTCGATGAGGCGGTTGGCCTGTTCCCTGACACCGTCCAAGAACTTGGCGTAGTGACGGAAAGGAACCTCGACGCTCCGGCCCGCGCGGCGAGCGCATTCGGCCGGGTCCACACCGGAGTACAGCCAGAGCGAGATGTCGGCGTGCCGCAGGTCGTAGGGGCGCTCGGCCAAGCCGGCAGCACGTTCCATTCGCGTCAGGGCGTTTCCACTCGCCCGGGCCCACGTCCTGCCGTATGCCGCAGGGTCCACGTAGTTACCGGCCTCGTTCTGGAACAGTCCGCCGTCCGGCGCCACACCGAACCGGTCGATGTGCGCGCCCAGGATCCGCACGAACTGCGGCGAGTCACACTCCCTCAACGCCACACCGAACCCGAAAGACACGCACCGCCGGCCAACCTGACCAGGCGCTACTAGGGACGGTCGCAGACCGGGTCGTCGATCGCGCTCACGGTGTACGGGGGCTCGCCCGGCGGGTCGTCGTTCTGGCTGTTCACCACGTAGAGCCGGCAGCCGTGGCGGGCCAGCGTGGTGGGCAGGTCGAACGGCTCGCCCGTGATCCGGTGGGTCACCGATCCGGTGCGCAGCTCCTCGTCGAGCGAGGCGACGTAGACGCCGCTCGGGGCACCGTAGTTGAGCACCGCGTACAGCGTCCGCCCGCGCAGCAGCATGCCGTCGGCACCGAAGGATGCCCCGCCCAGGTCCAGTTGACCGACCTCCCGGGTGGCGACGTCGACCCGCCACACGGCCTCCGTCCCGTTGGAGGCCACCAGCAGGGTTCGCCCCGACCGGTCTGCCACGATGCCGTTGAGCAGCCAGTACTGCGCCGGGAACTGTGGGAAGGCGGAGCGGATGTCGAGCCAGGGCTCCAAGGGCCCGAGTTCGCCGTCGTGGATCTCGGCGCGGTGCACGACGGGATTGGCCCAGTCCGTGACGTAGACGGCATCCTCGGTGATCACAAGGTCGTTGAGGTCGGGCACGCCGAGCGGTCCGCTCTGCGCGGTACGCGTGGCCAGCAGGCGCCCGTCCCGGTCGTGGACGGTCAGCTCGGCGCCTCCCACCGAGAAGACCTGCCCCCCGGTATCGGTGTGCACCCCCAGGGTGCTCGTACGGTCCTCGACGCCGTCCGCGCGGAAGGGACGCAGGCGGGGGTCGCGGACGTTCCCCCGGTACAGCGCGCCGGTGCCGTCGGAGGACACGTACATCGTGCCGTCGCGGTCGATCGCGATCCCCTCGGGCAAGACCCCCGGGGACCGTGAGACGACATAGGTGCGCGGCAGATCGTGCGCGACGGCCGGGGTGGGCTGGACTGTCAGGCCGGCCAGCAGGACCGAGGCGCCGAGGATCAGAAGACGGTTGGTGCCGGGCATCGTTGCGACCTCCGGGTACATGGGTGGGCCCCGCCGCGCGGGGACGCTCGAGAGCCTGCCCGGGGTGCCCCGCGATCGCATGGCCTTTCACGTCTGGGCGAAAGGCTCCGCCTGGACGATAATCGGTCGGCGTGATTCGCTTACACCTCGACGCCGCCGACCTGCGCCAGATCACCCTTGCTCCGGCACCCAACGCCTTGTTCGAGGCGGCCCTCAGCGTCCGTGGCCTGCGCACCGGAACGACCGCCCAGGGCCGCGCGCGGCCCGCCGTGGACCAGTGGCGACGCCGGGTGAACGGCAGCCTGGCGGAACGCGCCGGGGTGCTCCTCGACCTGGTGCCATGCGACGGCTACCTGCCGGACTTCCTGCTGCAGCCATCCGCCGGGGACTTCGCCACCGCCGTCGATCTGGCCGGACGGACGCCCTCCGACCTGCTCGTCAAGGACCTGCGGATCGCGTACCCGCCCGGGCGCGACGCCGGCCCGGAAGCGCCCAGCCAGTGGTCGCGGGAACTCGCCGCCGGGTCGTCCGCCGCCCGGCGGACCCTGATGGACGACCTGCGGCGGTACTTCACTTCATCCATCGCCCCGCTGTGGCCGCACGTCCGGGCCGACGGCACGGCCGATCGCGTACTACGGGCCGAGATGCTGCTGCGCGGGGGCGTCGACGCCCTGCTGACCACACTCAGCCCCACCTGGCTCTGGGACCCGCCGACTCTGCACCTGCCGTCGCGCTCCTCGTACGACATCCCGCTGTGCGGCCGGGGGCTGCTGCTCATGCCGTCCTGGTTCGCGACGGGGCCCGTGATCATGTACCGGCCCGAGGAGTCGACCGTGCTCGCCTACCCGATGCAAATTCCTGACGCCCCGGCCGGCCCGACCGGGGCGCTGGGGCCGCTGCTCGGACGGACCCGCGCTGCGGTGCTCTCCGGTGTGCGCGATCCGGCGACGACCACCGCGCTCGCCGAACGCGTCGGCGTCTCCCTGGCCGCGGCCAGCCAGCACGCCACCGTGCTGCGCAACGCGGGGCTGGTGCGCACGACCCGGATCGGTACCGCGGTCCTGCACAGTCTCACCCCGCTGGGCCGGGCCCTGCTGGACGGCGAGCCGCCGGCCCGTCTCTGCTAGAAGCCTGCGCGGACTCCGCCTCCGAGGTCAGCGGCATCTGCGGCGACTGACTTCGCTGAGAAGAGACACGAACTAGCGAAAATGTGGTGGAGTTGTAGGCTCCGCGACTCGATGCGCAATGTCGACGCTCGATGCGCAGTGAATGCACAAATCCGGGCTTCAGTGCGCAATAACTCCGGAACACAGCAGCCCTTGCCCTGCCAGGCGTCGCGGCCTTCCTTGACCGCGACGGCGGGCCGAGGTGCCGGTACTTGTCGAAGTCGTAGCCGCGGTCGGCGAACAGCCGGCCGCGTGCTTGCCGTTCGGATCGGCATCGATAGACAGTGTTTCGGTAGGCGTTGGGAACGCACTGGGGGCGGCCGGGACAGGGAACGCGGACCGCCCGGGTGTACATCTCGGGCGGCGGCCGTAGCCGTCCGGCGCGTCGGCCGCTATTCAACCAGTCGGTTGACAACGCCATAGGGTCGGCCGTAGGTTTATTCAACCGATTGGTTGAAGATGCGAGGTGCGAGATGGCCAACGACCGGCTGTCCCGGGCGTTCTCCGCTCTGGCCGACCCGACCCGGCGCGACATCGTGGCCAGGCTGGCCGACGGGGATGCCACGGTCAACGAACTGGCCGAGCCGTACAACGTGACCGTGCAGGCCGTGTCCAAGCACATCAGGGTCCTGGAAGACGCCGGTCTGGTCAGTCGCAGCAGGGACGCTCAGCGGCGGCCCTGCCGCCTTGAGGGAGAAGTCTTCGACCTCATGACGAAATGGATCGAACGTTACCGGCGCGAGGCGGAGGACCGTTTCCGTCAGCTCGATGCCGTCCTCGAGCAGATGGAGGAACAGCCGGCGACGGGCACCCCGACGAAGAAGGCGGCATCATGAGCACCACGAAGGCGAACCGTCGGCACGAGACACAGATCGTGGCCGACCCGGCTCTGCCCACCATCCTCATCATCCGGGAGTTCGATGCTTCGCCGGGGCGCGTGTTCCGGGCGCACACCGATCCTGACCTGGTCGTCCAGTGGCTCGGCCCGCGTCGGCTCACCATGCGGATCGACGAGTACGACACGCGCAGCGGTGGATCGTACCGCTATGTGCATCGCGAGGACGACGGGACGGAGTACGGCTTCCGCGGCGTGTTCCACGAGGTACGCCTCAACGAGCGCATCGTGCAGACCTTCGCCTTCGACGGCTTCCGGGACGGCGTCAGCCTGGAGACAACCGTCTTCGAGGACCTCGGCGGTCGCACTCGGGTCACCACCAAATCCCTCATGGACTCCATCGAGGCCCGCGACTCGATGATCAAGAGCGGCATGCAACGCGGCGTCCGGGAAGGCCACGAGCGGCTTGACGAGCTGCTCAGCGGCCGCCAGAGCGACAACTCCGACCGACGTACCGAGATGGAAGGTTTGAGATCATGACGAAGGCAACCGATGAGCACCGCACCGTCGCAGGGGTATTCACGGACCGCGTCCGCGGAGTGCGTCCCGGGGCATGGGACAACCCAGCGCCGTGCGAGGGGTGGGTCGCCCGGGATGTGGTGCGCCACCTTGTCGAGTGGTTCCCGGACTTCCTGAAGGCCGGCGCCGGAGTCGAACTGCCGAAAGGGCCGTCGGTGGACGACGACCCGGTGGCGGCCTGGACGGTGCACAGCGACGGGGTGCAGGCCCTCCTCGACGACCCGGCCACAGCGCAGAGGATGCTGTCGAACCAGCACATCGGAGAGTTCCCGCTGGACCAGGCGGTCGACCGGTTCTACACCGCCGACGTCTTCATGCACACCTGGGACCTGGCGCGGGCCACCGGCCAGGAAGAGCGCCTCGACCCCGGCAGGTGCGCCCAG
This sequence comes from Streptomyces sp. NPDC002206, assembly GCF_053593595.1. Classification (NCBI taxonomy): domain Bacteria; kingdom Bacillati; phylum Actinomycetota; class Actinomycetes; order Kitasatosporales; family Streptomycetaceae; genus Streptomyces; species Streptomyces sp. NPDC002206. The sequence continues at coordinate 696,598 of NZ_JBSFCW010000002.1, read as the reverse complement.
TTGCTCGACGGAATGCTCCCGCTCGACGACGTACTCCGCAACAGCGGGCAGTACGGACCACGGGTCGAGGTACCCGAAAGCGCCGACGTGCAGACTCGCTTGCTCGCCTTTATCGGCCGTAAGCCTTGAGTGTGTCTCCCTGCTGCCCAAGAGGCGGGTGGTGGAACGGCGTAACTCGTGGACGATGCGGGCCAGGCGCAACGTAAGGGACTACGAGCGCAGATCGCCCATGCCGAAGCGCACATCCGGTGGGCGTTCATCACGCTCATCTCCCACCGTCTGGCCGGCCACACCGGTGGCCCCAGCAGTCGTCGGCGTCCCTCGCCGACTGCGGCTCAGCCGCCTCGATGGACTCGGCCTCGTTCACGTTCTCACTGGTCATCGATGCATCTTCCTTGATCAGGAGTTGCACCGAAGGATTTACAGTCCCGATCAGCCGAAACGGCCGGCGACGTAATCGGCGGTGCGCACGTCCTTCGGGGTGCCGAATATCTTCGCGGTCGGGCCGTACTCGACGATGCCGCCGGGGGTGCCCTGCTCGGCCAGGAAGAAGGCACACCGCTGGGAGACGCGGGCGGCCTGCTGCATGTTGTGGGTGACGATGATGACCGTGACGTCGTCCGCCAGGTCCAGGATCGTCTCCTCGACCCGGCGGGTGGAGGTCGGGTCAAGGGCGGAGCAGGGCTCGTCCATCAGGAGCACGCGGGGCCGTACAGCCAGGGCGCGGGCGATGCACAGGCGCTGCTGCTGACCACCGGACAGCGCGCCGCCCGGCTGGCGGAGCCGGTCGCGTACTTCCTTCCACAGGCCGGCGCGGGTCAGGCACTCCTCGACCAGCTGGTCCTTCTCACGGCGCCCGGCGCGGACCCCGGTAAGGCGGAGTCCGGCGACCACGTTGTCGTAGATGGACATGGCCGGGAACGGGTTGGGCTTCTGGAAGACCATGCCGATGTTGCGGCGGGCGTCGGTGAGACGGCGCCCGGGCGCGTAGATGTCCTCGCCCTCGAACAGGACCTCGCCGCCGAACTGCGCGGAAGGGATCAGCTCGTGCATCCGGTTCAGAGTGCGCAGGAAGGTCGACTTGCCACAGCCGGAAGGGCCGATGAGGGAGGTGACCTCACCGGCGGGCATGTCGAGGGAGACCCGTTCCAGCACCTTGTGGGTGCCGAACCAGGCGGAGATGTTGCGGGCCTCCAGCGAGGCGGGCCCAGGAGACGGCACACCGGCCGGGGATACGGCCGGAACAACGGGAAGGACGGCAGTGCCGGTCGTGGCGGAGTAGGTGGGGAGCGATTCGGTCACGGCGGATACCTCGGAGGTCAGAGAAGGTTGGGGAGCAGCTGGGTGACCTGGCCGGCGACCTGGAGTCCCAGGACGGCCATGACAGGGGCGCACACGATCCAGGTCTGGTGCCGGCCCCACCGGTGCCAGGCCCACACCGAGGCGATCGCGACTACGACGAGGGCCTGAAGCCACATCACCAGTTCCCAGGGGACGCCGTCGGTGCTGGCGAGGGGCTGTTCGGAGTCGGGGAGCGACCCGGGCACGATGGTGGGGGGCGGGGTCTCCGAGACGCCGGACACCAGGTCGGCGTCCACGCGCAGGATGCCGGACGGCTGGTACAGGTGGCCGGTCGCGGTGACCAGGACCAGCCGTCCCTTGCCCGCGGCGGCGGGGGCCGGCGCGGGGTCGCCGGCCCGGCGGACGCCGAGGACGCGGTAGGTGGCTTTGCCCTGCCCGGTGGTGAGGGTCAGCGTGTCGCCGGCGACGAGCGTGTGCAGGTTGCCGAAGGGGCCCCCGTACGCGGCCGCACGGCCGAACAGCACGCTGGACCCTGCCTGTCCGGGCATCGGAGTGTCCCGGCGGTGTCCGGGTCCCTCGCTCAGGACGTGCGAGTCGGTGCCCTCCAGGACGGTGACGTGGTGAAGGTGAAGCCGGGGGATGTCGATCAGGGCGACCGGAGTGCCCGGAGCTAGCAGGTGGCCCTGCTGGTCGGTCTGGGCGACTGGCGCGGTGCCCTCGGCGAGGGAGGCTCGCAGCGCGTCGAACGCCGACTGCTGCGCGGCACGGTACTGCAGAGGACTGACCAGCAGGATCTGGACGACCAGGCCCAGCAGGAGGGCGGCGAGCGTGAGCAGCGTCCCGCGCGCGAGGTGCCGGTTGGGCGGTAGGCGCAGCGCGGGTGTCGGCGCGCCCGGCACAGGCGTGCGGGGTGGGGTCTTAACGGCGACCGTCACGGCGGCCTGCCTCCTTCACGGGCGATTACGGGGATTGCGGGTATTTACGGGATGACGGGATACCGGGTGCCACTCGAAGGGGTGCGCCGGAGAGGCCGCGAGGACCTCCCCGGCGCGGTGGGTCACTTGGAGGTGATGGTGAAGTTGGCGCCGTTGCGCGCGAGGGTCGTGGAGGTACCGGTGTAGTGCGTGTGCAGCGTGTGCTTGCCCGTGCGGAGCGTCGGCAGGGTCACGACGACCTGGCCGCTCGCGAGGGTGCCGGTCGCGAGGACCTTGGTGCCCTCCATGATCTGCACCTTGCCGGTGGGGACGAAGCCCGTTGCCTTGACCGTGGCGGTCACCTTGGCGTGGGCGGTGTGGCTCACCGTGGTCGGGTGGCTGGTGATGACGGTCGGGGTGGCCTTGGCCACCGTCAGCTTGACGGTCGTCGAGGACGCGCTCAGCGTGCTGCTGCCGGCGTAGGCCACCGACAGGTTGTGCGTAGTGACCGAGAGGCGGTTGGACAGCGCGACGGAGACCTTGCCGCCGCTCAGGGTGCCGGTGCCGAGGACCTTCGTGCCCTCCAGGACTGTCACCTTGCCGGTCGCGGTGACGGCGTGGGTGTCGGTGACGCTCACGCTGACCTTCGGCGTGATGCCGTAGGCGACGTTCGCGGCGGTGGCCGCGGTGTGGCTGGCGTACTTGACCGGGGTGGTCACCGTGGCCGGGATACCGCCGCCGACCAGGTTGTTCGCCGTGACCGTGGCGGTGTACTTCGCGGCCTTGAGGCCGGTGAACACGAACGACTTGGTGGTGGCGGGGAAGTCCTTGTTCTGGACGGGCAGGCCGTTGGCGTCGGTCAGCACCACGCGGTAGTCGGTGACCGGCAGGCCGGTCACCGCGGGGGCGGCCCAGGAGACGTTGAGGCTTCCGCTGCCCGTGACGGCCTTGGTCGCCGGGGTGCCCGGGAGGGCGGTGGGAAGGGTGGAATCCTCCAGGCCGCCGAACTTGGCGTGCTTGGCGGGGTTGGTGGACCCGTTGTACGGCTCGTTCACGAAACCGAACTTGGCGATGACACCCTCGGCGGTGTCCGTGGCCAAGGCGGCCTCGTGGGTGCCGTTGGTGACGAAGACGTCGAACAGCGACTTGTCGAAGAAGACGCTGGTGGGGTCGATCGCCCTGCTGGGGACGACGTTGAAGACATCGCGGCCGAAGGTCGCGTCGTTGTAGAAGTCGGTGGCGGGGGCGAGCTTGCCGTCCGTCTTCACGGCGACCGGGGAGCTGAAGGTCTGGTTGCCGGGGAGCTGGAGGCTGGCCAGGAAGGCGCCGTCCGCGATCGCCTTCTTGCTGTGATCGGGAGCGATGCCGTTGTTCTGCGCGATCCAGCTCGCCACGGAGAACGGAACCAGGTCCCCGTCGCTCTTCACGGCGTCGTCGGCCTGGTTCTCCTGGACGACGGTGGCGATCTTGTCGACCGCGGCGTCGTCGGGGACACCGATGGCGCCCAGGAAGAACTTCCGGGTGCCGGAGCCGCCCTGCGGGATGAAGGGCCTGACCTGCTGGCCGTTCACTACGGTGAGGACACCCGAGTAGATGTCGTGCAGTTGGGCGGGCGTCAGGTTCTGCAGGGCGCTGCCCTTGACGGCGACTCCGACGGCATCCCGGGCGAACGGGATGTATGTCAGGGCCGTGCCGGAGGCGCTCGGGCCGCCGGAGGAGCGCGCGAAGTCGACCTGGTTCTTGATGCTGGCGCCGGTGCCGAACGGGACGCCCGCGAGAGAGTCCGTGAGGGCCGTGCGGCCCTTGCCGGAACCGTTGGGGCGCAGGAAGGACGGGCCACCGTTCCGGGTGGTGATCTTCGAGTCGACGGCGCCGGTAAGGGGCTCGATCGCGTCGTACGAAGCGATGCCGTCGCTGCCGGCCTTCACGGCGGTGTCGGCGTAGCTGGTGCCGCTGACGGTGTCGCCGGCCAGGGCGTTGAGTACGTCCTGCGTGGTGTCGGAACCGACGCCGACGAGCGTGCGGAAGGTGCCCGCGGGCGTGGGGTCGGCCGACGCCGGGCTGGCGAGAGCCAGGCCACCGGCCACGGTGGCGGCGGCTACAGCCGTCGCGGTGAGGCGGATTCTGCGCATGGAGTTCTCCTGCTCGGAACAGTGATACGTGTGGTGACGCATGGGTTTCTGGCAAGGTGGAGCGCGCCGTCCGCCCCGACTGTCTTTCGGGGCGGGCGGTGGTCTGTGGGTTTCTCAGGGACGAAGGCGCAACCGCCGGGGCAGGGTCAGGCGGGGCAGGACGGTGACGCTCCGGCCGCCCGGGAGGGGCAGCCGCAGCGGCAGCCGGATCCTCGACCCGCCCGCGAAGGGCGCCCCGATCGCGGCGCCGGCGCCGAGGGCGGCACCGATCGGTATCGCGTAGCGCAGAGAGCTGCTGGGGTCCCCCGGGGTGATGCCGTTGGCGGTGGTCTCCACCGCCGCGCCGCCGCCGAAGGCCGCCGCCGCGCTGGGGGCCGGGCTGCCGGGCTTCCCGGTGCCGCCGGCACCGGAAGCACCCGCGACGCCCGAGGAACCGGTGCCGGCGGACGTACCGGTGCCGCCGGATGTCCCGGATCCGCCGCCCGCCGGGTCGTCCGTGGGGTCGCCGGCGGAGGACTGGCTCTTCCAGTTGGCGATCACGGTCGCGGCCTGGCGTGCCTGGGTCCGCAGCGCCGTGGGCAGGGGTGCGTAGCCCGGAGGCAGATCACCCGGGTCGCTGCCGGTGGTCTGGCCCGACCCGGCGGCGTAGTTCAGCAGCCGGGCGTAGTCTTTGCGCGCGCCGGCCGTCAGCGCGGCGGGACGCACCGCGCCGTACACCAGCTGCGCCAGCGGGTAGGCGTCCGCCTTGGCGCTGGCCGGGTCGATGGGGTGCGCGGTGTCGTCGGCCGCACCCGCCGCCGCGGTGGTCAGCGTGGTCACGGTGGGCGCGGTGAACTTCCCTGCGGCGTTGCGCAGTTTGGCGCTCTGGAGGCTGTAGCGGGCGGCCGACGCGGCGTCCGTGATGCTGATCACGAAGCGCGAACCGACGATCTGCGGGCCCACGCTCTTGTAGATGGGCGGTACGGCGAGGGCGTCCCAGTAGGACTTCCACAGGGTGTCGGCGCGGCGGGTGCTCAGCGCGCCGGCGTGCATGTCGTCCACGTAGGGGTGGAAGTCCGTCATGCACTGCTTGCCGGCGACACCGGTCTCTGCCGGGATCAGGCACCACGGGTCGCTCTTGGGGAAGTCGTCACGGGCCAGCTCGAAGGCGAGGCCGGTGGGGTTCACGTCCGCGCTCGTACTGAAGTAGGGGTTGACGTGCATGCCCCACTCGTCGGGAACGCCGGACAGGAAGTGCCGGGCGTCCTCGTCGGAGGCGATCCACTTCCACACCGTACGAGCGGTGTCCGAATGGCCGAGCGAGGTGATCAGATCCGTGTCTGTGGCTGGTGTCTCGGCGACGGAGAGGTGGGCGAACTCCGGGTTGAGGGAGAGGAATTCAGGGTCGGTGACCAGGCCGGCGGGGTTGCTCACGGCCCACTGGTAACCCTTGGCGGCCTCCGATGTGGACGTACCGCCCGAGGATCTGGTCACGACCGAGCCCCATACGGAGCCGCGATACGACTCGGTGAGCAGCTTGGCGACCAGCCGGGGGGTCAGGCTGATGGACTGCACCTTGGTGCCCGAGATCTTCTGCGTGGACTCCGGGGCACCCGCTTTGGCCCTGCGCTCGATGGTGAAACCGATGACGGCGCCGGACAGCGCGACGGGTGCGTAGGCCGTCAGACCGCCCGGTGCGGTGGTGCCGGGGTCGTCGCCGAGCGCACGGGTGGTGAAGGCGAGTCCGGCCTTGGCGTCCCGGGAGAGCCGGGCTCGGGCGTCGGGTTCACCCATCTCGGTGTAGCCGTAGACCGTGCCGGTGGGGCACAGCGCGGCCTGCCAGCTCGTCATGGCATCGGCGGCCAGCTCGCTGCCGGTGGTGGCGCGCTCGTCCGCGCCGAGGGCGCAGTTCGTCGCGACCGAGTTGAAGCCCAGCTTGATCGCGACCCGGTTCTTCCAGTTGGTGGAGGACACCGGGGAGCCGGCGTTGACCTGTGTCCTGTCGGCGTATGGCTGGCCGTCGAGGTCGAGGTGACCCTGCGGGACGATCACCAGCCAGCAGGAGCGGGGGGTGGTGACGCCGGCTTTGGTGACCGGGACGCCACAGCCGAGGTGCGGGGCCTCGTTGGCGGTCTGCACCTCGAAGAACTCCTGGCCGGTGCCGTCGGAGCTAGTGCGGGCGAAGTCGACCTCGTTGGTGGTGATGTAGTTGAACAACGGGTTGTTCTGGGTGTTCTTGGTGATCACCGTGCCGTCGACGGACTTGAACGGCACCTCCCCCTGGCCGAAGGCGCCGCCCGCTCCGTAGCTGTCGTCCTGGCCGTAGTTCGACGGGCCGGCGCTGTAGGTGACGGACCTGGTGTCGTCGTAGGCGTTGCCGGGCCAGCCGCCGCGGTTTGTGGTGGGCGACGCGCCGTACTGGCACTGGGTGCGCGACGGACCGGGGTTGCCCTTGACCGTCCCGTCGTCATCGCCCCAGCACTGCATGATCTGGACGAAGTCGGTGTTGAACAGGGCGCCGGCGAACGCGGTGGACCTCCCGCCGGTCCAGCTCACGGAGACAGCCTGGTTGGTGAGATGCGTGGTCTGGCTGACCGTGAACCTCATGTCCTTGAACTCACCGCGCCCGGACACGGTCACGGTGGAGTCCGCCACGGCGGCGGCCGGCTGGGCGGCCTGAGCCGTAACGGCACCGAGCAGGGCGCCGATCACCGCCCCCGCACCCAGGCGCAGGGTGATTCGGAGCAGACGATTCGTGGCTGAGGTCTTCACGAGGCCGAGTCCTTCCGGGAGGCGAGTGCCCGGGACATGGCGGAAGGAAGCAGCACCAGGCCCAGCAGCACGATCGCGGTCAGCAGCATCAGGGTCTGTGCGCCGCCCCAGCCGCCACGGCCGGCCACGGTGACCGGCTCGGCAAGGTTCACGGAGCCGGCCGCGCCGCCCGACGCGACATCGCCTCCGGCACCTCCGGTGGCGCCGCCCCCGGAGGTGAGTGCCTGACCGGTGTCCGGGTCGACGGACGGGCCTCCTCCCGCACCTCCGGCTGCCGCGCCGCCGGTGCCACCGGCCGAGCCCCCGGACGTGCCGGTGCCTCCACTGCCTCCGGTGCCACCGGTGGCGGACGCGCCGCCGCCGCCCGAGCCGCCCTTCGCGCCGCCGCTGCCGGTGGTGCAGGCCGTTGCGCCCTTCTTGTCGCACGCACTGGGGTACGGAGCGGTCTGGGCGAGGTGGTTGCTGCCGTCGGCGCTGAAGGTGGGGTTGTTGCAGCCCTTGATGTTGATGTTCTGGGTCTTGACGCCGGGAACCCTGCGGATCTGCTCGAACCCGGCCTTGACCAGGTTGATGGGCAGCGGTGAGTAACCGAGTTTGTCGGCCTGCTGCTGCCCCTGGCACATGAAGTAGTAGGAGAAGGCGCCGAGCGTCTTGCCCTTGGCCTCGGTGAAGGTGCCCTGAGCCTTCAGCGGGAGGACCATGTAGGAGTAGCTGGACAGCGGGTAGTTGCGTCTGTCGCTGTCGTTGTAGACCCCTTCGAGCTTCTGTGTGAGGTAGTCCGGCGAACTCTTGTTGGTGTTGATCCGCGCCTTGAGGAGCGAGACCGCGACATTCTGCGCGGTCGGCTCGGTGTAGTAGCCGGAGTGGTTGAGCACCTTGGCGACCGGGAAGTGCGCGTTCAGCGCGTACGAGTAGTTGACGTAGCCGATCGAGCCCTCGCCGTACCCCTGTGCCACATAGCCCGCCACACCGAGGTCACCGGACTGGGCGATCATGCCGGGCACGGTCGGGAAGTACGACGTCTGGCCGCAGGCCCCGGAGCGGCCCACCTTCCCGCAGTACGTGCTCCACAGCGAGGAGTGCTGGTTGGCCATCCACTGCGTGAACTGCGCGGTGGAACCGGACCCGTCGGACCGTACGACAGGGACGATGATGCGGTGCGGCAGCTTCATGCCGGGGTTGTCCGCGGCGATGACCGGGTCGTCCCAGTAGGAGATGGCCCGGGTATAGATCTTGGTGACCACATCGCCCGACAGCCGCAGGTTGGTGACCTTCTTGCCGCCGATGGTCAGGTGGTACATGAACACCGTGCCGCCGGCCACGATCGGCATGTACGCGTACGTACCGGGGGCCGGGTTCTCGGCCGCGGAGCCGTCGGTGGGATGGGTCTGGAACGGGATGTCGGAGACCGCGAAGTCCACGGTTCCGTTGAGGAACTGACGGCGGCCGTCGGAGGATCCGGTACCGGAGTAACTGATCCGCATGCCGTACTGGTTGACGTCGCGGCGCCACTCGTCGACGGCGTTCTCGGCCCAGGTGGAGCCGGCCCCGGCGATCGGGGTGTAGTTGTCCGGCGCGGCGCCGGCCTGTGTCACCGGGCCGAGCAGGATCGAGGCGAGCACGCCGAACACCATGGTCAGGGTGAGCCAGGCGCGGGGTGCGAAATGGCTGGGCATCAGTCGTTCACTCCGGATACGGACGCGGGGGCGGCGGGGTCCCCGCCGGGAAGGATCGGGGCGGGGCCGTGCAGGTCCTCGAAACGCCGGGTGTCACGGCGTGAGGCACGGGCGGTACGCCGTGCCTGCCGCTTGTTCTGCTGACCGGGGCCGCGGCCACCGAGGACGCGGGCCACCGCGAAGAGCACCAGGACGAGCGCCATCAGTACGGCAGCGGCGCCGAACCCGCGGGCGATCATCGTGGGCTCGGGCGACTTGATGAAGGAGAAGACCGCGAGCGGCAGCGACACCATCGGGCCGGAGGTCGGGTCGGCGTTCAGGGCCGCGGTGAAGCCCGCGGTGAGCAGGACGGGTGAGGTCTCGCCGATGCCGCGCGCGGTGCCCAGGATCACCGCGGTGGCCAGGCCGGAACGTGCGGTCGGCAGGATGACGTGCCATACGGTCCGCATCCGCGGTGCGCCCAGCGCCTCGGCGGCCTCGGTGAGGTTACCGGGGACGAGTCGCAGGACGACGTCCGCCGCCCGGATGACGATCGGCAGCATCATCACACTGATCGCGAACCCGGCCGCGAGACCGGACTTCTGGAGTCCGAGGCCGAGGATCCAGATCGCGTACACCATCAGGCCGGCGACGATCGACGGCAGCGCCGTCATGGCCTCGACGATGGTGCGTACGAAGCGGGCGAAGCGGCCGGTGATCTGGTTGAGGTAGACCGCGCAGGCCAGCCCCAGCGGGACGGTGATGGCGAGCGCGATGCTGATCATGATGAGCGTGCCGAGCATCGCGTGGGCGATCCCGCCCTTGGACAGCGGGTCCAGAGGTCCAGCCGCCTGCATGTCCTCGGTGAAGAAGTTCAGGTGGGGCAGCGCGTCGCGGCCTCGGTAGAGGGTGAAGCCGACCACCAGGACGAGCGCGAGGAACATCAGGCCGGCCGCCGACCACAGGACCACGGTCATCAGCCGGTCGCGGACGGCGGGGCCGTCCTCCTCCAGTCCGGTCAGCACCGCGTAGATGCCGAGGAACACCAGGTAGGCGACGACGGCGAAGCCCAGCGCCCCGGACAGGGGCGCGAGTTCACCGAACAGCAACACCGCGACGCACAGGCCCGCGGCCGCGGCACCGCACAGCGCGAGCACGCCGTTGCGGGTGACGCCGCCGATGCGGCGGGGCCGGTCTTCGACGGCCGGCGCCGGCTCGGACGCGGTCGCCTCGACGGTCGTGGGGGTGTTTTCAAGGACGGTCATGTCAGCCCTCGCTCTGGGCGCCGGAACGGGACCGGGCCACGATCGAAGAGGCGGTGAAGTTGACCGCCAGGGTGAGCAGGAAGAGCGCCAGGCCCGCCGCCATCAGCGCCGACATACCGAAGTCGGAAGCGTCCCCGTAGTGCAGGGCGATCAGCGAGGAAACCGAGTTGGCTCCGGTCTGCAGGATGTGCAGCTGGATGGTGAAGACCGGGGAGATGATCAGGTAGACCGCGATGGTCTCGCCGAGCGCCCGGCCGAGTCCCAGCATGGTGCCGCCGATGATTCCGCCCCTGCCGTAGGGGATGACGACCGTACGGATCACTCCCCAGCGGGTGGACCCGAGCGCGTACGCCCCTTCCCGCTCCCCCGAAGGGGCCTGCGAGAACACCTCGCGCATCACCGAGCACATGATCGGCGCGACCATCAGCGCGACCACGATGCCCGCGATGAACGAGGAGGCCGTGTAGACGCTCGTGGAGGCGAGCGGCTGGTCCGCCTCCACGCCGTCCACCCGCAGGAAGGGGACCCAGCCGAACCAGGTGGACAGCCAGCGCGACAGGCCGATCACGTGCTGCTGAAAGAAGAACAGGCCCCAGAGCCCGTAGACCACCGACGGCACCGCGGCCATCAGATCGACCATCGCGATCAGGGTCCTGCGGACCTTGAGCGGCGCCACGTCGGAGATGAACAGCGCGGTGCCCAGCGCCAGCGGTACCGCCACCACGACCGCCACGGCGGCGATCAGCAACGTGCCGGTGAGTACGGCGGCGATACCGAACTTATGGACGTCCGGCTGCCATTGAACCGTCGTCAAGAAGGAGAAGCCGGTGGCGCGCAGCGCCTGCGCCGCCCTCACCAGAAGGAACAGTCCGACCGCCGCCATGATCGCGAGCACCACGACGCCCGCCACGGTCAACTGCCAGCGGAAGACGCGGTCTCCGAGCCCTCGGGCAGCATCCAGCCGCCGTGGGGCATCGTCGTCCGACGGTCTGCCAGATATGTCCGACCCCGCTTCTGCGGTAGCCATCTTTGACCCCCAACCTGGGTGCCACACACCGCGCGTGGCGAAAAAGGCGCATGGCCGCGACCAAACGGGCAACGCGCTTGAGCCAGATTGAATGGCTTGATCATGTCGCCGCCCGCCCACAAATGTGATCAGAATGCGAACATCAGATGGTTATATGGGGCAGGAGGATCGCGCGATGGATCGACCGAATTGCCCCAAGTCGACCGCAATGCAATGGATGTTGAGCCGCTTCGCCTCCACGAGCTCCACACAGAGTCATGGTGACGCAAGAGGTTCAACGGCGCTGTTCGCGGGGTGCGATCGGCCGGACAAATGGCTCGTCTTCGCTGTTCAGGACCGCATGGGCACCGTGCTGGCCGAGCACCGGAAGCTTGACGCCGGCAGTTCCGACCCGCTGTCCGACTCCGCCGAGGTCCTGGCCCCGTCCACGTCGACGCGACCCGTACCGCGCTGCACCGCAGCGCGCTGGGTATCGCGAAGCCCAATGGGCCGACGCGAAAGGTGATCGCCACTATGGTCCGCTCCGGGACACATCGCCCGGTCACGGCGAGCGCGCCCGAGATCCAGGCTTGTCCCTCTATTCTGCCTCCCCGCCTACCCTGGTGACACTCTCGCGGGAGATCACGGTGGCCGCCGGACAGTTCACCGCCGGGCATGTGGGTGGCCTGACTCCTTTTCTGCCCTTCGAGCTGGTGGATGCCGTCCTGGAGCAGACCCGCGCGGTCCAACAGCGGCTGCGGGAACTCCCCTCGCGGGTCGGGGTCTACTTCCTGGTGGCAATGTGCCTGTTCCCGGAGATCGGCTACCGGCTGGTGTGGAACAGGATGGCCTCCTGGCTCGGAGGCGGCCTGCCGGCGCCGAGCGCGAAGGGGTTGCGCGATCTGCACCGCAGCATCGGGTGCGCCCCGATGCGGGCCTTGTTCGAGGTGGTGGCCGGGGCACTCGCCCAACCACGCACCCCCGGAGTGCGCTTCGGCCCCTACTGCACGGTCTCCTTCGACGGCTGCAGCTCGATCAAGGTGCCCGACAGCGAGCGCAACCGGGGCTGGCTGGGACGGTGCCCGCACAGCGGGTATCCCCAGGTCGAGCTGATGACGCTGGTCGAGACCGGCACTCGGGCCGTGATCGGCGCGGTCTTCGGACCCACCCGGGAGGCCAGACCGCATACTCCACCAGACTGTCGCACCATCTGAGCCCGGAGATGCTGGTGCTGTGGGACCGAGGCTTCGACGGCAACGACTTCCTCGCAACCCGGCCGGCGAGGAACAGCCAGTCTTCCGAGGCCGGCCGGGGAGCAGTGCAGAAAGCGGAGAAGCGCGCCGCCACGGAGCGGCGGTGGGACAGAGCCAGATTCCAGGCCTCTCATCACCGTTGACACCCAACCCGGTCGGCCCAGATCAGCGCGCTGCACACGGCTGACTTCGTTGTCGGAGGACAAGGTTGTCCTCCGACAACGAACTTGGACCGTTTGCCATCGAAGTACGAGCGGCCGTAATGGGCGGGTCAGGCTCCGGAGAGTTCTGATCGAGGGCCGGGGCCCAAGCCTGGGCCCCGGGACCTACGCGTTGTCCTAGGCATCCGCCGACTTCGGCAGCAGGCCGTGCATCATCGCACAGTTGTGCGGGCCCTCCAGGCCCCTGATGGCTCGGGTGACGGCTTCGGCCAGCGCGCCGGAGGCTTCTCGGAGGAGCTGCCGTGCCTTGTCGGTGAGCGTCACCTGGATGCCCCGCCGGTCGCCGCAGGCGGTGCTGCGGGTGATCAGTCCGGCGTGCTGGAGGCACGCGACCTGGTAGGTGAGCCGGGTCTTGGGACGGCCGAGGCGTTCGGCGATCTGCGTCATGCGCAGGCCGGTGGCGGGCCCGTCAGCCAGGAGGCACAGCACGAGGAACTCGTCGTGGGAGACCCCGAGCGTCTCCTTCACGCGGGCACGAAGCTGCTGCTCGATCGCGCCGGCCGCGGCCAGCAGCCCCATCCAGGCCCGCAGTTCGGGCGGCAGCAAAGGGGACTCGCCGGTCGCATCACGTCCGGGCAGGTCGTCGGGGACGGGGAGGGTGGCCATGGTGCCCCAGTCTACCTGTTGTTCAAATTTGGAGTATCGGCTAGCCTCCAGTCATCCAAATTTGGATGACTGGAGGGGAGGCGTCGCGCCCAGCCTCCGTTCCACTCACCTCAGGCATCCCATCAGGAGGACCGCATGTCCATGGCAGTCGAAACCGGCACCTGGCAGCTCGACCCCGCCCGTTCCACTGTCGGCGTCCGGCACAAGACGATGTGGGGCATGGTCACCGTGAAGGGCACCTTCACCGGTCTCACGGGTGGGGGTGAGGTCGACCCCGACGGTTCCGCCAGCGGTTCGATCACCCTGGACGCCACCTCCCTGGACACCAAGAACGCCAAGCGCGACACGCACCTGCGGTCCGCCGACTTCTTCGACGCGGACCGGCACCCCGAGCTCACCTTTGCCGTGCACAGCGCGACTCCCGGCGACGACAAGACGGTCCAGGTCGCCGGTCAGCTGACCGCGCGGGGCATCAGCCGTCCACAGTCCTTCACCGCGCACCTCACCGAAGCGAGCGCCGACGTGGTCACGCTCACGGCGGAGTTCACCGTGGACCGGGAGCAGTTCAGCATGGGCTGGAACCAGCTGGGCATGATACGCGGCCGCACCACCGTCACCGCATCCCTCCGCTTCGTCCGCGCGACATCCTGAGAGAGTCCCGCCTGGCCGAGGCACTGCTGTCGGCGTATCAGGTCGGCCGCCAGGTTGGCGTGCTACGTCGGCGGGCCAAGGATGCGCGAGGAAGCGGCCGCCTGTCGGGCAGGGGCGCGATTCATCCCGGTGACGGTGCCGCTCCCACTCCATCCCACGCCTGGAGGCGCTCGGCTATATCGATGCCGCCGTCAACCATCCGTTTCACGAGCGGCAGCGTCACGGCCAAAATGCACAGCCCTGCGATGACCGAGTCCGTGAGAAGGAGATCCAGCAGACTTCCACCGTCATCACCCGATGGTGCGAGAGCGAACAACTCAGAGCCTTCCCATGATCAGGGGCCACGAGTGTGGGGCGGCCGACTGCCGTCTCCCGCCCTGACAGCGTCGGCGCTACCGTAGCGGCTGATCCCGATTCCATACATGTGGAGGCTGATGCTCGGCAGCGTTGACCGGGCTGGGGCAGGGCTCCGTCATCGACGACGCCCAGAAAGACCACTGCTGCGCGATGCGGAACTGCCCCCGATGGGACTCCTTCGGGACAGTGCTGCCACCACGTTCTCCGAGGCCTTGCCCGGCCTCGTCGACGCGACCCGTGCGTTTGAGACGGCAGTCGCGGCGGAGGCTCGTGGCCGACCGGGCGTGCTGCGGAACCCTCTGCCCCGGGGATCCGCTGGGAGCCCGGTCGGGCCTGGGAGCGCTGCGGGCACCTGTCGAGTTTCTCCAGCCTGTCCGAGGCACAAGATGCTGGACAGCCGCCCCCGTGATTGCCTGGTGCCGATGGGCTGTTCAGGGTCTCTGGCCCCGCAGAGCCGGCATGAACCGCCACGAGGACACGCATCATGAAGCAGTACACACCGGACTACCCGGAAATGATCGTCCCGGTCGGCCATGTCGAGCCTGTTCCGCGCCGCATCCGCGGCTACGCGGCAAACCTTCCCGTCCTCGACACCGTGCGAGCACGATATGTGTGGCTGTGGCCCGGCTACCCGCAGTACTGCATCCCTCGGGAGGACATCCGGGACGGGGTGCTCCTCGACGAGGGCCGAAACGTGACACTACGGATCGGCACGGCGCGCCGCCACACCCTCCGGCTGGGCGCGCTCACCCGCTCGGGCGCGGCCTGGGAATGGGCTGACGACGCTCCACCCGCTATCGCCAGCTCCGTCAGCTTCCGCTGGGAGGCCATCGACGCATGGTTCGAGGAGGACGAGCAGGTCTTCGTCCACCCCCGCAGCCCCTACACCCGCGTCGACGCGCTGCGGTCGAGCCGCAGTGTCCGCGTCATGCTCGACGGAGCCGTGCTCGCAGACGCGCCGTCCTCGGTGATGGTGCTGGAGACAGGCCTCCCGACGCGCTACTACCTCGACCGCGTGCGCATCGACTGGACACGCATGCAGCCCACCGACACCGTCACCAGCTGCCCCTATAAGGGCAAGACCAGCGGCTACTGGTCTGTCACAACCGACATGGCCACCTACCCCGACCTCGCCTGGGCGTACGACTTCCCAACCCGGCAGGTAACGCCCGTCGCCGGACTGGTCGCCTTCTACAACGAACACGTGGACCTCTACCTCGACGGGCAACTTCTTCCACGCCCTGCCGCCGTCACCAGAGCCATCTGGGAGCAGGAACACCGCGTGTGACGGCCAGTGGTACCGGCACGAATATCGGTAGCCGCTCCCGCCGTCCGGACAGCCTCATCGGGTGCGAATCTGCGCGACAGCCACGCTCTGGAAACCCTGGTACGCGGGATACCGCCGATCCGCTCCCGCCGGGCCGCGGCGGCGCCGACCTGCCTGGTCGCGACGGTTGCTCATCTCCCCCCTTACCGGTCCCTGAATCGCCCTGGTCGGCGGGGGGCACGCGGCTACTGCGAGGGAGCAGACGTGGACATCCCTCAAGAGCGCGACGGCGCTCGTCCGCTTCCCGAGCTGCGCGTTCCCGCTCAAGGCGCCCGGTGCACTGCGCATGAGCGGCGTCCAGAAGAGGTGCGGCAGTTCTGCCGCGGGTGCTCACCACGCTGGCGCGCAGGTTCTCCCTGCCGTCCCCCGCCAGGCGCACCGCACCTGATACGTCGCGGTGCGAGTGAAACAACCGTCGACGACAGGGTGGGCGGCACCCTGGAGGAAGAGAAGGTGTGAAGGCGGGAGAGGAGGCGTGATGCGGACCAGCGACGAGATCTATCACCGGGTCCGCTGGGACCCGCGGTTCGACCCGGCCCGGTTCGTGCTGGGGATCAGCCAGCGCGGGGATGCCCTCAAACGCATCCCACTGCCTTCCTTCGTGCCCGGGGGCGACATCCCGTGGCACCGGGTGGTGTTCATCGAGGCGGACGGCGAGGTGGTCTGGGACCGGTCCACGGGTGTGGACCGCATCGACGCGTCGCGCGCCGGCCGGGTGCGGGACCGGCAAGCGGAGCTGAGCTCCGACACGAGCTCCGGCAGGGGCGAGCCCGCCGGCGTCCTCGACGTATCCCCGACGACCCGCACGGCGGTGGCCTGGATCCCGCCTGCGGAGCTGTGGCCGCCGATCCAGGACATCCGCCGGGATTACGATCCGCAGATCCACCGCTGGCCGCCGCACGTGAACGTGCTCTTCGGCTTCGTGCCGGAGTCCGACTTCGAGCGGGCGGCCCCGCTGCTCGCCGCGGCGACGGCCGAGACGCCGGTCTTCACCGCCCGGCTGGACGGGGTGCGCACCTTCCGGCACAGGGCGTACTTCACCGTGTGGCTCGACCCGACGGCGGCCGGCAAGGCGCCGTGGGCGGACCTGTACCGCGTACTGCAGCAGCGGTTCCCGCACTGTTGTGGGCCCGCCAAGAACTTCACCCCACATCTGTCCCTGGGCCGGACCCGGGATCCGCGGCGAGTCACCGCCGCCTGCGCCACCCGGCTCGACGCCATGACGGCGACGGTCTGGGAGCTCGTCCTGCTCTCACGCAGGGGCGACGGGCCGATGCGGCCACGGGCCACGGTCGCCCTGCGCACGGGCGAGGTCCGCCGGCTGCCCGCGCCCGCCTCCGAGGCGCCGGGCCCGGAGGACACTGCCTGGCTCTCCGAGATCACCGACAGGTGAGGCACATGGCCAGGCGAGGCAAAGCACCGCCCGGGTTTCAGGTCGCATGGGCGGAGCGTTCTGACACCTGCCGGAGATGCGTCGGCACCTGCCCCTCCCAGTAACCAACGGTGGCTCGCTCGGCAGGTCACCGGCGCCTCTTACCTCCCTTGCGAGCACCCCGGCCCCTGTTCTTGTTCTTGCCGGGCGACGACAAGAACGCCTGCCTCTACCCGCCGCCAGGCCCCAACCCTCCCCGCGTCCAGCAAGGCATCCACCTCGACCATCGTCGACCAGCGACAACCCCCTCAAAGGCTTCGTGGATGTCGTCACGGATCTCCCAGCGGATGCGCAGGTGCCGGAGTCAGTGCACCAGCGCGATCGCACCCTCCACGACCCAGTGGTGGACTCCGAGTCCGGAGACGTGCTCGGTGCCGCGTCGGGCGATGACCGGGTTGATCTTTAGCCTGCGGACCCGGTCGCGGTAGACGTCGTGGTCGTAGCCGCGGTCGGCGTAGATGCGCCGGGGACGGCGCAGCGGTTGGCCGCGCTTTCCGCGGATCGGTGGGACGGCCTGGATCAGCGGGATCAGCTCGGTGACATCGTTGCGGTTGCCGCCGGTCAGGGTCACCGCCAGCGGGATGCCGTGGGCCTCGACGATCAGGAGGTGCTTGCTGCCGGTCATACCCCGGTCCGCCGGGACCGACCGGTGGCCGGCCCGCCTTTCGTCGCGCGCACATGCAAGTAGTCGACGGCAGCGCGGGAGAAGTCGAGCATCCCGGCTGCGTGCAACTCGGACAGCAGCAGTTCGTGAAAGGCGCTGCCACACGCCGGTCTCGTGCCAGTCCCGCAGACGTCGCCGACACGTGAAGCCCGAGCCGAAGCCGAACTCTGGCGGCAGGTGCCGCCACGGGATGCCGGTGTAGAGGCACGAACAGGATCCCGCACAGCACTCGCCGGTCATCAAGCCGCCGACGCCCCGGGTACCGGAAGCGGCGCTCGACCACCGGCAGCAGCGGCTCGATCCGCCCCCACAGCCTGTCCTCGATCTGCCACGGCTTGCGCCCACCAAGTGTCTCGGCCGCACCCACCCCCTGTTCTGCAGACTTCCACGAGAACTGACGGGCCCTCATTCCCCGATACGGAGCGCCTCATTCTGATCCCAGTTCGCGGTACTCGAGGAAACGCCAGGCGTTCCGGGACTCGACCTGCCGGGGCTCGACATCGCCTCCGTGGCCCGCGGCTTCGGATGCCGTGCGGTCGACGTGGAGACCACCGAGGATCTGGAGCGGGAGTTCAAGGCGGCCCTGAGTGCCGACACCACCATGGTCATGGTGGTCCCCACACAACCCCGGAAAGCCATGTTGTAGGGCACGAGCCCGCACGACCTGACGGGGACACCAGCCATGGGCCTGGGGTCGAAGGACCGGGTGTACTTCGTCATCGGTGGCATCCGGGGGCCGAGTCGAGGCGACGGTTCCACGCTGTTGCCGGGATGCTGCCCACCTCGCGGCCGGCCGGGGCCACTCTGACCGGTGACGCCGACACCGCCCGCGCACGCAGCGGCTTCCAGTTGGATCCGCCGGTGACGGCATCACCGCGCATTTCAGGCGGGTCGGGTGCGAAGGAGTGTCGATCCGAGGTACTGAACGGCGCGCAGCGCGACTTCCAGATCGGTGTGCCCCTTCTGGACCGGATGCCCCATGATTTCCTCGGCCTTCCGGATGCGGTACTGCACGGTGTTCTTGTGCAGAATTTGGGCGCTGGCGGTAGCGGTGTAACTGCAGCCGGTGTCCAGGAAGATCTGTGCGGTCTCCCGAAGCCGTGCGGAGTTCTCGTCATCGACGGCCAACGGACCCAGGATGCCCCACACCCAGGCGCGCATGTCGTCGATGTTTGTGGCCATCAAGGCGATGGGAGCGACAGTGGAGAAGTCAGTGAACTGGGGGGCTGGACTGGCCGCTGCCGCAAGTTCCTGCGTGCGCAGTGCCTGCCGGTGCGTGGAGCGGAATCCCTCGATGCCGTAGCCCACGCCTCCAGCGCACATGTACACGGCAGGATCGCTGTGCTCGACGAAATTCGACACCTGTTTCCAGGAGACGTCGCCGTGCGAGCCGAGCGGCAGCCAGGCCCAGGACGCAGTTACATCGCGGGGAACGAACAGCGGCCTGTCAGGGCAGCCCAGCTTCCGGGCGATCTCGTCGGTGATCCGGTGGAGGCGAGCAAGTCTCTCTCCCCCACCCGTCAGTGTGGGCAACCAGGCCACCAGCCCGAGGTGATGCTGCCGGAGCCGGTAACCAAGGTCTGGTTCAGCCCAGTTGAGGTCGACGTCCTTCTCGGTGAGGATGTCTCGCACGCGCGCGGCGCGCGCGGCGGTCCGGCTGAGCAGCCAGTGATCGCGTTCCTGTTGGTAGACCACGATGACATGCTCGGTTACCCGGTCGATGTATCCGAAGCTCACCTGCAGCATGCGCCGGTTGGTCGCGGTCGCGAGATCCTCGTCGGCGTGCTGTCGGTTGAGTTCGTCCAAACACCACTCCAGAAAACGCCAGTGACCGATCCTGTAGGCCCTGACCATCGCGCTGAGCGAGATACCCCTCTGAGCCAGCCTCCTGGCGTACTCAAGAGCAGCTGCAGGACCCTCGATATTGTCCAGAGGAATGTCGTTCTCGAAAATGTGCAGCAGCGTGGCGACATTTTCCGCGACGCTCGCCTGCAGAATTTTGACGACGGCTGCGTCGCCCCTGAGCTCCGGGATCTCGGCAATAACATAATCCCCTACGCCGCGGCTGACCTCCGTGAGGTGTGACCCTACGTTCTCCGCGACCACAGACAGTTGTCTCGCGGCCTCGGGATGCTCCGCAGTCATACCTCGATCTTAGAGAGTGGTTTGTGATCCATCCGTTTCTACGGGACGCGACAGGCCGGACTCCGGCAAGTCTGTGCGATTACCGCCGACGGAATGGTCCACCAATTCCAACCCGAAGGTTGCATTGCGCGCCCAGTGAGATTTTCTCAGCGAATTGATCTTCGCAAGGCGGCGCAATTCGTGCGTGCGTGTGCAGGTCGGATGCGTGGGAGCCAGACGCGGATAGACCTGAAGCCTCTGACAGGACAGGTCTCACCACAAGATCATGTCCGCAACAACCAGGGGCGTCACGTTGGTTACCTATGTTGCCACGCTCGACGTTCCCCGCCACGTGGTGGAGTACCTCGCCCGTTTGCTCACCGCACACCGACGACACCTCGGGACGCCCCGGCGCTCCCGGGTGCTGGGGCCGTTTCGCCAGGCGGTGCCGGTCCGCCCGCCGCCACGCGCTACCCGCGCTGTACAAGGCAGCCGCCGAGGGAATGCCGACTTGGGCGGACAAGGGCTATATCGGTGCCGGCATCGGTATCCGGGTACCCGTCCGCCGTCCCAAGGGCCAGTCCGAGCAGGCCCTGCACGCCGACACCCGCGCAACGAACGCCCTGATCGGAAACGTCCGCGCCCTGGGCGAACGCACCGCCGCCGAACTCAAGCAACGCTGGCGCACCCCGCAAACTGAGAAGACGTCACTGACTGGCCCGTTCTTCGTAGGGCTCGGCACACGAGCCGGCTAACGCGCCACGCGGTAGCGGAGGTAGACGACTCTGGAGCTGAAGGTGCGGGTCTCGACGAGTTCGAGATCCACCCGGCGCTCGCGCTGGGAAAGAACGGGATGCCACCGCCAACCAGCACCGGGTAGACCCTGGCCCGGTACTCGTCGATCAGGCCCGACGCGGCCGCCTCGGCGGCGAGACTCGCGCCGCCGATCGCGATGCCCGGACCGCGCGTCGCGGTCCGGGCCCTGCCCCGTGCGGTGCCGCCCTGCGGCGGCGGTGCGTCAGCTCTGTGCGGTGTCGTCGCCCGCCTGCCCGGCGCCCTCAGCTGCGCCTGCCTTCTCGCGCATCTTGCGCACCAGCTCCGCCTTCTGGTCGGCTGCACCCTGGCGGTCGAGGTTGCGGTGCGGACCGTTGTTCTGCCGTTCGGCGCGGGACAGCCTCTTGCGCTGGCCGCCGCCCATGCCCACGGGGTTGTTGATGTTTTTGCTCACGGTCACGGGTTCTCCCGGTAATGAGGTGAAGTGATCTACGGATTCATCGGTGGGGGACGGGCGGCGACGTCGAAGGACGTCAGCAGGTGCCCATCACGCTCTCACTCGTAAATCGGCGTCTGGAAGAACCATGACAAAGACGTTACCCGGTTCCGTCGGCCCCGCACACCAACCTTTTCGGTTCCCCGGCGTCGGCCGGGCCTTCGGCGAGCGCCCGGGGTCAGCCGTTTCCTTCCGGGAATCTCAGCACCGCCAGCACCCGCCGGTGGTCGCCGCCCGCCCGGGGCAGGTCCAGATGGGCGTTACTGGGCCGCCGCGGGCGTAGTCAGTGGTCGCGAGCACACTGACGGCATGAGAGATCATCTCACCTGCGCCCCGCCGTTACGGGACAACCTTTAGCTTCGTGCATTGGCGGGATCGCCCCGCGCCCGTGCCCGTTCTATGGCGATCGGCCCGCATCCGTCCGTGCTCCGAGATCAGATCCACCCGAGGAGATGATCACCGGTGACCGACACCTTCCGAGGCATCCTCAGGAAGCCACAGAACACCCTTGAGGCAACCAATTCCGCAATCGCGATGGTTGACGCCGAGGGGCAGGTGGTCGGTTGGACGATCGCAGCGCAGCGGCTTGTCGGTTACTCGGCCAGGGAGGTGGTGGGCCTGCCCGGTTCGTGACGTGATTGATCTCGGTGTGGATCCGGGTGATCTCGGCGGCCAGGTCGCCCTTGGCACCGGCGCGCAGCGCTCCCTGGGCGGTGGTGCAGGTGTGGATGGGCACGTCGACTCCTGAGATGTGAGAGCTGTGGGCGTGCCCCCAAGGCATCGGGCGGCACGATTGCGTTGGGGATGGTCCGTGTGGAGGAGGCACCCCACGGGGCGATGGCTGGTGGCGGGGCTCTCGTGGTGTGTGGGGTGATCAGTTGCTGTGGCCGGTGAGGGTCTTGAGGTCGGTGACGATGTAGGCGAGATCGAAGTGGAATCCCTTGTGTCGTCCAGGACGGACATGACCAGCTCGTGGACGGCCGGCTTGTCGTGGCGACATACGACAGCAGCGACGGCAACAGCGCTGTTCCTGGATGGCCAGGGGCATGGTAGGCAGCACGCCGGAGAGCCCGTTGAGGTAAATCTCGTTCTGGTAGTCACCGAACGGCTCCTGAAACTCCAGATCCATCCCGATCACGCCCCTCACCTCATCGGCCCCGGACCATCCCGGACCCAGTACTTTCCACGGCACGAGGGGGATGAGACGGCGTCCAGGTCAAAAGCGCATGAATCAACACCAAGAGATTGTTACCGACACACAATGATCCGCTGGACGAGTGCGGGCTGCGATGTTGCAGCGCTGGATGTCAACGGTCACGTGCCCACTCGGTCGGCGGTGGGAGACCATCGGACACAGTGCGCTGATCCGCTCGTCGGCGGAGGCGTGCACGAAGTGCCAGGGCCTCGAAGGCGTCACCGCTCTCGGCGAGCGCCCGTTCGACCTCCTCGGACGTACGGTCCAGGACCAAGCAGAGGACCTCGCAGACGAGTGCGTCGCGGACGGGGAAGTTGCGTACGCCGTGGCGCTGCCGACGCCCGCCCGGCGGGCGATCTCATCGAACGCCACGTCGGTGCCGAACTCGACGAGCAAGTCCCGGGCGGCCCTCGACGCCTTCCCCGATCCGGTCTCCGGCGTCCTGGCGCATTGCGGCCGCGGCGACTCCAGCGGAGCCTACGTTCCCGGCCCGTGCCGCCGCCCCCGGGGGCGGCGGCACGGGCCGGGAAGAATCCGGCTTGGCCGGACCTTGTGCAGATCATGAAAGCAATCGTGTACACGGAAGGCGGCGGCCCTGAGGTGCTGCGCCTGACCGAGCGTCCCCTGCCGGAGCCCGGACCGGGCGAGGTGCGGGTACGGGTCAAGGTGTCCGGGGTGAACCCGACGGACTGGAAATCGCGCACGGCCGGGCCGCAGGATGAGGGCGAGCAGGTGCCCAACCAGGACGGCGCCGGACTGGTCGACGCGGTCGGGGAGGGTGTCGACCCGGCCAGGACCGGGCAGCGCGTCTGGATCTGGGAAGCCGCCTGGCAGCGCCCGGACGGCACAGCACAGGAGTACGTGGTGCTCCCCGATGAACAGGCCGTACCGCTGCCAGACAACGCCTCCCTCGACCTCGGCGCGAGCATCCCCATCCCCGCGATGACGGCCCACCGCGCCCTCGCCGTGCGGGACGGAGACCCGGCCCGGCTCGGCCCCGGCGCGCTCCGCGGCCGTACGGTGCTGGTCGCCGGCGGCGCGGGCGCGGTCGGCAACATGGCGATCCAGCTGGCGCGCTGGGCGGGGGCGACCGTGGTGGCCACCGTCAGCAGTCCCTTCAAGGCGCGTCTGGCCGAGGCCGCCGGCGCACACCACGTCGTCGACTACAAGGCCGAGGACGCGGCGGCGGCGATCCGCCGGGTGGCCCCGGACGGTGTCGACATCGTCGTGGAGGTCGCCATGGCAGCGAACGCGCGGCTCGCCGTCTCGGTGACCGCCCAGAACGCCGTCGTCGCGTACTACGACGACGGCGGTGCCGAGGTGACACTGCCCCGCTGGGAGACCTTCTTCGGCAACCTGCGCTTCCAGGGCGTGCTCGTCTACACCATGCCGACCGAGGCCAAGCGGGATGCCGTCGCCGCCATCACCGCCGCCCTCGCCGACGGGGCGCTGCGCGTGGGCGAGGAGGCGGGCCTGCCGCTGCACCGCTTCCCGCTGGAACGCACCGCGGACGCGCACACCGCGGTCGAGAAGGGAGCGGTGGGCAAGGTCCTCATCGACGTGTAAGCCCAGCGCCGCCGTTGCGCTTGTTCATCCTCTGAGTCCTCCGCCCGGTTGCGTTACGGCAGCGGCGGGCGCCGTCATGTGCGTCGGATGACCAGCACGGCCACGTCGTCGAGGTGGTCCACCGCGACCGCGGCGTCGAGGATGCGGTCGGCGGTCTCCTCGGCGTTCAGTCCGTCATGGACGGCCGCGCCGGCCAGTGTTCCGGCTCGCTCCAGTCCGGCTTCCAACGTGAGGCCCGGTCCTTCGACCACGCCGTCGGTGACCATGACCAGCGCACTGCCCCCGTCCAGGGTGAAGGTCTCCTCGAGGTACTCGGTGTCGGGCACGACTCCCAGGACCGGCCCGCCCGGCAGCTCGCGGATGCTGTGGCTGCCGTCCTTGCGCACGCACAGCAGCGGCACGTGGCCCGCGCTGGTGCCGGTGACCCGTCCGTCGTGTGGATCGATATGCAGGATGGTGCAGCTGGCGAATCGCGCGGGGTCCATCGTGACGAGCAGCTCGTTGGTGCGCGTCAGCACGGTTGCGGGATCCGGTTCGCGGGAGGCGATCGCGCGCATGGACAAGCGCACCTGTCCCATGAAGGCGGCGGCGTCCACGTCGTGCCCCTCAACGTCGCCGATCTCCAGGGCGACCGCGCCGTCGGGCATCACGAAGGCGTCGTACCAGTCTCCGCCGATGTCCAGCCCGTCCCGGCTTGGCCGATAGCGGGCGGCGACCTCCAGGCCCGCGAGGTGCTCGGGCAGCCTGGGGAGCATGGTCTGCTGCAGCGCCGTGGCCAGCTCGACTCGTGCCTGCTGCAACCTGATGCGCCGCAGTGCCTGGCCTGCCAGGTCGGCCAGCGTACCCATGAGGGTCCGCTCATCCAGGGACGGCCGGTATCCGCTGCGGTACGTCATCTCCCACGCTCCGAGTGCCAGATTGCCGCTCTCGCTGAGGGGCGTGATGGAGATGGTGTAGTCGGAGCCGAGCCGGGCGAGCCACGGCAAAGATGCCCCGTGCGGCCAGCGGCGGATGTAGTCCTCCTGGTCGGGGACGAACTGCGGCTTGCCGGTGCGGATCGCCTCGGGCAGCGGGCTCGGATGGTCCAGCGACATACCGTGCAAGACCTGCGCCTCCCGCATGGATATCCCGGCATCGGTGGACACACGCAGCCGGCCGTCGTCGACGAGTGCGAACAGGACGCCGGTGGCGCCGAAGGTCGCGGCGAGCCGGGTCAGGACGACCTGCTGCAGCTCCTGAACCGTGGTTGCGGCGATCAAGGCGGAGGAGAAGTCGGCGATCTCTTTCGCACGCTGCCGCTCGGCAGCCAGCGCGGCCTGCGCTTTCTCCCTGCGCTTCTCCAGCTTGGTGTCGTCGCGAACCACCCCGAAGATCCGCTCGGGGCCGCCGTACCCCAACTGGATCCGACGGGTCTGAGCGGCCAGTCGGTGCCAGCCGTCGTGCTGGGTGAGGCACCGATACCTCACCCAGGGGGACTGGGCGGGGGCCGAGCGCAGGAGCCGCCGAAAGGCCTCCCGGTCGTCGGGGTGCACTGCCGAGATCAGGCTGGAAAGCGGCACAGTGAGATCCGGGTAGAGCGCAACCAGGGCGGGCAGGCCACCGAGCCACTCCAGCTGGTGCTCATCGGGCGAATACATCCACAGGCCGAGGTCGGCGGCCGTGGTGGCCAGCCGGAACGGGATCACAAGGCTAGCCAGATCGTTCCGCGCATCCAGGGCGTGCACCCAGACCAGCTGCTCGTCACCGGCGGGATCCCTCACCGGCCGCGCCTCGATCAAGCAGGCAACGGACACTCCGCCCGAGCCGGGGAAGTCCAGCACCCGCATCGCGACCGTCTTCGTCCTGGCGGCGTGGACCACGAGACTCTCGGCCGACATCCGCTGGCTTGCGGGCCACAGATCACCGAAGTCACGTCCCAGACAATGCTCCGCCGTCCTGCCCAGCGCTGTGGCCATCGCAGCATTGAGGTTGCGGATGGCACCGTCCAGCGTCAGAAGAGCCGCCGGGTCAGTCCTACGAAGGAGTTCGTCCGAGGCGTCCATCTGTGGCTCCCTGGCGCATACCAAAACAGCCTGTTCATTAATTTTCGCGCATTTTGGCGCGATGTCTTGGGTAGCGCGTCCAGCACCGCACACGACCGCTCCCAGGACCGGCTGAACGCCGACGCCATGCCCATGGACACGATGAACGACGCGACGGCAAAGACCGTGCGCTGAGTCCCCGGAGTCACTGACGACAGCTCGGGGCTCACCGAACGGCAGCGCCGGGCCATCGAGGTGGTCCAGGATTCGGGAGCTCGACCGCGGTGTACGCCTCCTGGACCAGCTCGTCGAGGCCCGGCGGGTCGTCTTCATGCGTCCACCTGTGGAATGCCGTGCGGAACAGGACCAGGGCGACCTCGACCTGGGCGTGTGCTGCGAAGGCTGATCTTGAGCGTGGCCGGTCCCCTGATCCGGGTTTACGGGTTCGATGCGGTGGCCTCGTCGTGCTCGCGCAGCATCCGCATGACGGTCGCGGGCGAGGGGTGCTGTCCCTTCTTCGTGCCCGTGGTGATGACGAGCCGGGCGGCGATGTCGCGCAGGCTCATCTCCTGCTCGCGCAGGTGGAGGGCCATGGAAAGCATGTGGTCGTCGGTGACGCCCGCGCCGCCGATGGTCTTGCCGCGCTTGCGGGCGGACTCGTGGCCTTCGAGCGTGCGGTCGCGGATGTACTCGCGTTCCATGCCGGACAGAGCCGCCGGCACGGTGAACACGACGCCGGAGGGGTCGTGCGAGCCCTGGAGCTCACCGGTGAGGAACTGAAGGCCGACGTCACTGGCCTTCAGCTCTTCGGCCGGCGTCGCCAGTTCGATGCCGCGGCCGAGTCGCTTGTGCTCGTGGACGGCAAGCGTGACCCGGACGCCGGAGGCGCGCAGTTCGCCGACGACCTTGAGCCTTGTCCAGCTCGGGCCGCGGGGTGGCGCGGGTGGAGATCTTCTCGGAGAAGATCCGGGCCACGCCCGCCTCGGTCAACGAGTCGGGCTCGGAGCCCGGGGAAGCCCGACCGGCTCGGTGCCGGCACCCGCGGGCCGGGGCAGCTCGGTCCAGATGTCTCCGGGCTGTGCCCACATAGGCGCGGGCCGCGGTAGCCAGCCGCCGGAGAGCCGGGTTCAGTTCCCCACGCCGAGACTGGACATGAACGCGGACGGGTATCGGTCGCCGTGTGCCGCGCCCGGCGGCACCGCCTTCTCGATCTCGGCGAGGTCGTCCGCAGTGAGGTTCAGCTCCATCGCGGGCAGCGCTTCAGCGAGCCGCTCGCGAGTGCGAGCGCCGACCAGTGGCACGATGTCCTCGCCCTGTGCAGCCACCCAGGCGATGGCCAGCTGGGCGACGGTGCACCCCTTCGCCTCGGCGACCCGGCGCAGAGCCGCCACGAGGGCGAGGTTGTGTTCGACGTTTCCACTGGAGAATCGGGGACTGTGGCTGCGACTGTCGCCGGGGTCGGCGCTGTGCCCGGCCGTCCAGTGCCCGGAGAGGAGGCCGCGGCTGAGGACGCCGTACGCGGTCAGCCCGATGCCGAGCTTCCGCAGCGTAGGCAGAATGTCCGCCTCCACCGCGCGGGAGATCAGCGAGTACTCGATCTGCAGGTCGGCGACCGGGTGCACGGCGTGCGCCCGGCGGATCGTCGCCGCATCGACCTCGGAGAGGCCGATCTGCCGCACGTAGCCGGCGTCGATCATCTCCTTGATCGCGCCCACCGTCTCCTCGATGGGTACCGCCGGGTCCAGCCGGGCGGGACGGTAGATGTCGATGTGGTCGGTGCCCAGCCGGGTCAGCGAGTAGGCCAGGAAGTTCTTCACCGCCTCGGGACGGCTGTCATGGCCGCCGAACTGCGGGCCCGGCCCCCGCAGCATGCCGAACTTGACGCTCAGCTGGTAGCTGTCCCGGTCCCGGCCGCGCAGCGCCTCGGCGAGCAGCAACTCGTTGTGGCCCATGGCGTAGAAGTCGCCGGTGTCGATCAGCGTGACGCCGGCCTCCAGCGCGGCGTGCACGGTGGCGATGCTCTCCGCGCGGTCGGCCGCGCCGTAGGCGCCCGACATGCTCATCGCGCCCAGGCCCAGCGCGGAGACGGCCGGGCCGGTGCTGCCCAGGGTTCGTATCTGCATCGAGTTCTCCTTCGTCGTCGATCTGCCACCCACCTTGCGCCCGCACCGCGACGTACGGGAGCGGAGCGTTCATCATGGGAGAGCCGCTCCCTGGATCGGCTGGCCCCCGCGAGGGACCATGGGGCCATGCAGCGTGACCAGCTCGCCGACTTCCTGCGCCGCCGCCGCGAGGCCATCCGCCCGGCCGAGGTCGGCATCGCCGACGGCCCCCGCCGCCGCACCACCGGCCTGCGCCGGGAAGAGGTGGCCATGCTCGCCGGGGTGTCGGTGGACTACGTTGTACGCCTCGAGCAGGGCCGCAGCAGTCGGCCCTCGACCCAGCTGCTCGGGGCGCTGGCCCGGGCGTTGCGCCTCTCCGACGACGAGCGCGACCACCTGTTCCACTTGGCCGGCCACCGGCCCCCACCGGCCGACGGGTGGCCCGCCTGGCCCGCGCCGGCCTGATACGCATGCTCGACCTGCTCGGCGACACCCCAGCCCTGGTGCTGTCCGACCTGGGCGAGGTCCTCGCCCAGAACCGGGCCGCCCTCCTGCTCACGGGCGACCACACCGGTTTCTCCGGCGATCGCCGCTACGTCGCATACCGCTGGTTCACCGACCCCGCAGCCCGGGCCGTCTGCCCGCCCGAGGAGCAGGAGTACCACGCCCGCCAGCTCGTAGCCGACCTGCGCGCGGCCGCCGGCCGCCGGTCCGGCGACCCCACGGTCGCCGGGCTCGTCGACCGGTTGCAGGCCGCGAGCGCCGACTTCCGCCGGCTCTGGGCCGAGCACGAGGTGGCGGTCCGGCGCGCCGACCGCAAGACCTTCCTGCACCCGAGGGTGGGTCGCCTGCTGATGGACTGCGAGACCCTGGTCACTCCCGACCAGGGGCAGCAACTGCTGGTACTCACCCCGGCGGACGCCGAGGCCCGCGAGCAGCTGAAGCTGCTGCAGGTACTCGGCATCGAGGAATTTCCCACGGGGGTAACGGACACGCCCATACGGTGAAACGGCCGACCCACGGGGCACCGGCTGGGTATTCGGCGGTCCGGTCGGCGGACTGGCCGTCCCCGAACAGCAGGATTGCTGGGCGGCGGACTCGTGGGTCCGCGTCAGCCGGAACCGGAGGCCGCCAAGGCATCGACCGCGTGGCCGGCTCGGCGGCGGCCAGTGATCCGGCCACCGCCCGACGCCTGTGGACCAGCTCCGAGGAACCGACCGGCACCACCTTCCCCGAACCCGCCGTGGCAGCGCCTGTCGCGGCAGGTACTTCAAGCCCCAGCGCCTGCACGCGGACAAGGCCTACAACGTCCCCCACCTGCGGAAATGGCTGCGGGGCAAACGCATCGGCGTGCGCATCGCCCGCAAAGGCATCGAGTCCAGCGAACGATCAGGACGCCGACGATGGGTCATCGAGCGGACACTGTGCCTGGCTGACCGGCTACCGCAGACCCAATCACCGCTACGAACGCTATCCCGCAACTACCTGGGCTTTCCCGGCCTCGCCGCCGCCCTCTGCTGCTACAGACGCTTCCTCGAACTCACCACATAGGACACCGTCTGAGCAGTCAGGTGGCGGAGATCGAGTGGCAGCACAACGAGACGACGTCCGGCGCGTCGGCTATGCGCCCGGTGGCGGCTGAACTCTCCCGGGCGTCTGCGCGCTCACCACGGCACGGGTGTTCCGTCTCAGGAGAAGAATGCGCCGGTGGGGCCTTCGTCCGGCAGGAGGGTCAGTCGGACGGCTCCCCTGGCGGCGTCGGCCGGGTCCCCGTCGGCAGTGGCCGCCAGGGGGTTGAGGTCGGTGGCTCGCAGGCCGGGGGCGAGCGCGTTGACCTTGAAACCCTCCTCGGCAAGCGTTTGGGCGTAGAAGACGGTCAAGGCGTTGAGTGCGGCCTTCGACGATCGATAGGCGGCGGCGCCACCGTTTCCGGGGGTGAACTGAGGGTTGAGAATCGTGCTCCAGGTTAGCGATCCGGTGCCACTTGAGATGTTGACGATGCGGGGGTGGGGCGATCGGCGCAGGGCAGGCAGGAAGGCATTGGTAACCTCGACGACCGCGAACACGTTGGTTTCGTACGTGCGGCGGAATTCCTCGACAGCGGCTTCGGTCGGTGGGGTGAGCGAGACCGAGATGCCCGCGTTGTTGACCAGGACGTCCAGGCGGCCCACCTGCGCCGCGGCCTCGGTGATGCTGTGGGTGTCCGTCACGTCGAGGACCAGCAGGCGGGCGTCGCCGCCGATCTCCTCGACGGCCCGCTGCCCGCGCCCGACGTCGCGGGAACCCACGTACACGGTGAAGCCCTCTGCGACGAGTTGGCCGGCGATGTGCTTGCCAATACCTTTGTTGGCACCGGTGACCAGTGCTGTGCGATCGTTCATGACGCCTACGGTTCCCTGGCCGTGACCGTTCTGCCAGGGACAACCTGTACCAGGCAGCTGAAGGAGGCAGCATGGCGCGCGAGGAGCTGGCCCGCTTCCTGCGGGAACGCCGTGAGGGGCTGCGCCCGCACGAGATCGGCCTGCCGACGAGTACCCCTCGCCGCATACCGGGCCTGCGACGCGAAGAGGTGGCAGAGCTGGCCCACATGTCAGTCGACTACTACACACGACTCGAGCAGGCCCGCGGGCCCCGACCGTCGCCCCGGATCCTGGACGCGCTGGCCCAGACCCTGCGGCTCACCCCGGCCGAACGCAGCCACCTGTTCCGCCTGGCCGGATCATCCGCGCCGCCCGGCACCAACGCCGTGCAGCGGGTGCGCCCGCAGGTGGCCCGGATGCTGCGGCGACTGCCGGAGACCGGCGCGATCGTCACCGACGCGGCCTATGGCGTCGTCGCCTGGAACCCCCTCGCGCAGGCTCTGCTGGGCGATGACATCGGACGCGGGACGACAAACCTGGCCCAGCGCCGCTTCCTCGGTAAGGGGAGCATGTACGAGAGCTCCAGCGCAGAGGAATTCGGGCACATTGTGGTGGCGCGGCTGCGCCGGGCCGCAACCCGATACCCGCACGACGCGCAGCTCGCCGATCTGCTGACCGAACTGCACTCCGGCAGCGAGGAGTTCCGGCAGATCTGGGAGACTCGCCCCGTCCACGCTCCCGGGCACCGCACCAAGACCCTCGGCCACCCGGCGGCGGGCAAACTGCGGTTGAACTGCGACGTGCTGCTCGTCCCCGAGGACGACCAGGAAGTCGTCCTGATGACGGCGGATCCCGGATCGCCTTCCGCGCGGACCCTGCGCAGGCTCGCCGCAGGGGCAGCCCGAAGCAATGGGTGGCCTGACGCATAGACGGTCTCATTGACCGGCAACTCGCCTGGGTTTCGTGATCATTCGTACGGGATGATGGCGGTATGCATGGTGGGGATGGGCTGTTCGAGGTCGAGCAGGTCGAAAAGAAGCAGGCGCAGGGCCGTCCGGCGGCGGTGGACAAAACGTTTCGGGCGTTCGACCCGCACCAGGTCCTGCTGCTGCGATGACCGCCACCACCCGTTCGCCATCCTGCTGCTCGTGCTGCTGCCGCTGGTGCCCCGTGGCGGGCGGGCTCTCTGCCGGCTGGGCCTTCGAAGCCTGGCGCGCCGACTCCGGCAGGCGTCGCAGCGAGATGACCGAGGGCCTGGAGCCCGGAGGCGTGGACTACGCCCGAGCGGGTATCTCTGCCCGGAGCCACCGAGCGGCCCGAGCTGTGGCAGTGGGTCGTGGACGTCATTCGACGTGAGCCGCCCGACTACCTGCCCTGTTTCCTGCACCGGGACTTCCACCCCGGCAACGTCCTCTTCGAAGGCACCGGCGGCGACCTGCGGATCAGCGGCATCGTCGACTGGGTGGAGACCTCTTGAGGTCAGGCCGACCTGGACGTGACCCACTGCTCGACCGCGCCGGCTCTGCTGCACGGTGTCCCTGCGGGCATGAGCCTGGTCGACCGATACGCCGCAGCAGGATGGGCTTTGACCGAAGATCAGCCCGCACATCCGTACTGGCGATCGATGGACGCCTTGGCCTTCGCTCCGGACGCTGAGAAGGTTGCCGTCCCCTGGCGTGAACTGGGCTGTGCTGGTCTGCCCCCGACCATGCTGACGAATAGGTTGGAGGACTACCTCCAGGCCCTCTTCCCCCGATACGCGTAATCCAGCTCGGCCCCGGCCGACCGGAACCGCAGGCCAATGGGCGCATCAAGCTGCGAGTTCTCCGGAGCGTTCGACCACCTTGCCGTGTTCGAAGACGGCCCCAGCACGGGCCAATGGCACGAGGTGAGCGCCGTTGACCGCTCGCCGGCGGGCTTGGGCGGACTTGACCGACTCCAAGACCATCGTCAGTCCGGCGGCGCGGGAGCCGGCGCCCCTGGTCACCTTCGTGCGCAGGCGGACGGTGGCGATGCGAAGGTCGACCACTGATCCCGTCGCCGCCCCAGGAGCAGGCCTGTGTCCTCCGCGATCCAGTGGGGGCCGGTCATGGCGTCCGGACGTCTGGGTGCGCCTCGCGCCAGGCGGCCATCGCACGATCCCAGTCGTCGCCGGCCAGCGTCGTGAGCGAGGCGGGGAACAGGCCGTCCTCCTCCTTGGCGATGTGACGGTGCAGTTCGTCCACGGCGTCGAGGAACCTTTGACGGTCGTCCCTGTCGCCGAGATCTGCCGTCTCCAGAAACCGGTCCAGGTCGCGGTGTTCGCGCTCCAGGTCCTCGATGTACCGCGTGTACTCGTCGTCCTTGCGCATCACCGCGAAGAGGCCATTTTCCTCGCCCCGCCAGTGCGCCCGCAGCACCGTGGCCATGTCCCGCAGCAGCCCCTGGGCGGCGGCGATGTCGCCCCGTTTCAGGGCCCGTACAGCGCCCCCCGCCAGATCGGTCGCGCTCTCGTGCTCGGCGATGAAGTCCTTGATGAGGGAAATCTCGCGGCAACCGCAGTAATGGCACACCTCGGAACCTCCAGGATCGGACATCGCGCGCCTCCCGCCGCCAACCGCGGCAAGGCGGCGCAGCGTGACGGCCACCCCTGAGGCCTCATGCGACGACCATAGGTGCGCCCGTGCCCGCCCGCCCGGGGCGAGCGTCC
This sequence comes from Streptomyces sp. NPDC002206, assembly GCF_053593595.1. Classification (NCBI taxonomy): domain Bacteria; kingdom Bacillati; phylum Actinomycetota; class Actinomycetes; order Kitasatosporales; family Streptomycetaceae; genus Streptomyces; species Streptomyces sp. NPDC002206. The sequence goes on along the minus strand of NZ_JBSFCW010000002.1, from coordinate 663,735 downwards.
GGACGGGTGGACACACTCCTTGGCGTCCCTCTGTGCTGATGTCCGGCCCCGGCACAGCGTTGATGCAGCACGTCCACAATCCCGCTTTCTCCCCGGAGCCCGGTTCCTGTGCCGTTCCGGCAGGGCCGGGGTGTGACAGGACTTCTGACACTCGTGCTCACAGCAACACTCCACGGTTTTGCCGGTGGCGGTGAGCAGGTCGAGGCAGGTCCGCTCGACGGGCTCACCGGGCGTCTTGCAGCGCAGACGGTAGGCAACTTGTTGTCGGTGATGGCCTGGGGCCGGCCACCGTGCTCGCGGCCCAGGAGTCGTCCCGGGCCGGCGCGCGGGCGCCGGCCCGGGCCGGACGGATGTCGGGTCAGCAGGCGCCGAGGTCCTGCCAGACTCCCCATTCGCCTGTGGTGCCGGGCGTCTCGTTCTGCGTCCACCACTTGGCCTTCCACGTGCGGCCTCCGTACGAGACGGTGTTACCGGCCGTGTAGACGGCGCTGCTGCTCCACGCGGCCGCGGTGCAGGTGCCGCCCGGAGGGGTGGTGGTCGGAGGGGTGGTCGTAGGCGGGGTGACGCCGGCGAACTTCACCGAGTACTTCGCGAAGTCCCAGTCCGACTGGGCCACGCTGCTGCACGTGCCGGAGGTCTGGCCGTTGTTGTCGGGCGGGGTGCACTGGCGGTCGCGGTTGAGGGACCAGAACGTGAAGCGGTCCATGTGGTGGCTGGTGGCGTAGTCCAGCACGGTCTGGAAGTCGGCCTGGCTGAAGTACTCCCCGGTGTCGCTGCGGCCGTTCATTCCGGAGAAGCCTTCGTGCGCGTACGCAGTCGCGACGTCCCAGCCGAAGGTGGACTGCAGGATGGAGTTGAAGTTCGTCAGGGCGCTCGTCTGTGCGGCCGCCCCGTTGAACCCGCCGTCGAAGGGCATGATGGAGAAGTTGTTCGGCGTGAAGCCCTGCGACTTGGCCTCGTTGAGCATTTGCTTGCCGAACCAGCCGGTACCGTCGGCGGTTCCCGCGGTGGTGACCGAGACGTAGAGGCCCGGGTTGTTCTGCTGGAGGATCTTGGCTGCGCCGATCTCGTGGGCGATGGCGGCCGTGTTCTCGTACTCCGGCTCCTCCAGGTCGAAGTCGATGGCCTTCAGCTGGTACTTGGTGATGACCTGTTGGTAGGCGGCCGCGGTGGATGCCGCGTCGGAGCACGTCTGGCCGAGCTTGGTACCCCCGTACCCGCCGATGGAGACCGACACGTCACCGCCCTTGGCGCGGATCGCGCTGATCACGGATGCCACGGCGGTGTCCGACGAGACCGGCGACGTACCGTCCCAAGTCGGGCTGCATCCGCCCCCGTTGGGGGCGAGGACGAACGCGAGCTGGAACGCCTTGAGGCCGGTGGCGTCCATGATGGCGCCCGCGTCCGGAGGATTGTTGTCGTGCGGCATCAGATAGGGCGCGGCGGCGTACCACCGGTTACTGAGCGCGGTGGCGTCGGTGGGCGCACCCGAAGCCTGCTGCGCGGCGAAGGCAGCGAGTCCTGCGGTGGCCAGCGCGGCGGTGGCGGCACCACAGAGCAGAGCGCGAAGACGCTTCATGGGGACTCCTGTTGGGAGAAGGTGCCGCCAGAATCGAGGGTTGACGCAGGCACGTCAATGAGTTGGCCTAGACCATTGCGGTTTCTTGAAGATTGACGCACCGGGGAGGCGGACACCAAGGGTGCGGCCTGCAGAGCGGCGGGCCTGGCCATGGTGTTCAAGCAGGTCGAGTTCACGCAGACTCGCCGGCGAGCGGTGAGTGCACCCCATCTCGCCGCCTCGTCCGCGGCGCAGCACGCTTCGAACGCGGACACCTCGTCAAACGCCCCAAGGCTCGCACAACCTGGCCCCGCGACGATGGGAAACCCGTCCCACCGACAACCGCAGCCTTCCTCGATGACGCGTGGGGGCAGACCCGCTCCGGCGACCACGGCTCACGCCCGGCGCGGTCCGGACTGACAGAGTCCGGGATCCTTGACACCCCGGAGCGGCAGGAGGAGCATCCTCACGTCGCTGACAACGTTGTCGGAGCGACGCCGTTCCGGAGTGGTCACGGCGCCCCCGCTCCCACCGCGTTGACCGTCCGTCACACATGAAGGGCAGGAACGGTGTCAGACACGCGCACCCGTCGGACGCACACCGGGCTCCGAGCTATCAGCTCCGTCGCGGTGACCGCCATGGCCACGCTGGGTATGGCTGCCACAGCCGCCCCCGCCTCGGCGGCTTCCCCGCACGGCACCGTCAAGGATCCGGCGTCGTACGTCAACCCGCTGATCGGCACGTCCAACGCGGGCAACACCTATCCGGGCGCCGTCCAGCCGTTCGGCATGCTGGCCTGGAGCCCACAGAACTCGAAGGGCAAGCAGGTCTCGACACCCGCTCCCGGCGGCTACCAGTACGACGCAACGAAGGTACGCGGCTTCAGCCTCACCCATCTCAACGGCGTCGGATGTTCCGGTGCGAACGGCGACATCCCGATCATGCCGTACGTGGGTGACGTCGACTCCTCGCCCACCACGGACGTCACCGATGCGAAGTATGCCAGCGCCTTCTCGCACGCCGATGAGACCGCCTCACCCGGCTACTACAAAGTCGGCCTGGCCAGTGGCGCGTCCGCGGCGCTCACCACGACCGCCCGGACCGGCTCAGGGCAGTTCGGCTTCCCGGCGGACAAGCCCGCCAGCATGCTCTTCCGCACCTCCAACTCGGAGAGCGGCAGCACGGGCGCCACCGTGAAGATCAACACGGCCGACCGGACCGTGACCGGCTCCGTCACCGCGGGCAACTTCTGCGGTCCGCAGAGCGCGAACAACCGCAAGCACCTCTACACGCTGTACTTCACCGCCCACTTCGACAAAGCGTTCGCGAAGGTCGGCACCTGGACGGACGGCGCGGTCGAGCCCGGCTCCACCTCGGCCTCCGGCGGTACGGGGTACAGCTCGTCCGGCAAGGCCGTGGAGGGCAAGGGCTCCGGCGCGTACATCACCTTCGCCGACGGAACCACCGAGGTCGAGGCCAAGGTTGCCGTCTCCTATGTCAGCCCACAGAACGCCGAGGCCAACCTCCGAGCGGAGAACGGGCCCCACAAGAGCTTCGACTCCGTCAGGACGCAGGCCGCCAAGGTCTGGAACAGCACCCTGAAGTCGGTCGAGGTGAGTGGCGGCACCGACGCCCGGCGCTCCACCTTCTACACCGCGCTCTACCACTCCATGCTGGAACCCACCCTGACCAGCGACGTGGACGGCCGCTATCTCGGCGCCGACCGCAAGCCGCACCGGCTCGCCCAGGGGCAGAAGGCGCAGTACGGCACGTTCTCCGGATGGGACCAGTACCGCGCGCAGGTGCAGCTGATGACGTTGCTCAACCCGAGGGCAGGCAGTGACTACGCGCAGTCCCTCTACAACTACGCGAGTCAGCGCGGCGGCGAGTGGGACCGCTGGCTGCTGGAGAACGGCAAGACGAGCGTGATGTCGGGAGACCCCTCGGACGCGGCTCTCGCCGGCATCTATGCCTTCGGCGGTCATGACTTCGACGTCGAGGGCGCGTTGAAGTCGCTGGTCGAGGCAGCGACCGTGCCGACGGCGAACGACTCGGACAGTTCGGGCTGCAACGTCGAGTGCGTGGGCCAGCGGCCCGCGCTCGACAAGTATCTGGAACTCGGGTACGTACCGGCGGACAACTGCCACTGCTGGGGAGGCGCAGCCGAGACGCTGGAGGACGCTGCGGCCGACTACGGCCTGTCCGAGCTGTCCCGGCAGACCGGGAAGACCGCCGACGCGAAGAAGTTCCTGGACCGTTCGGGGAACTGGACGAACGTCTTCGACGCCAACGCCACCCCGCAGGGCGGTTACATCCGCGACCGCAAGGCCGACGGCACCTGGGTGGGCACCTTCACGCCGGGCACCGGCAGCGGCTTCGTCGAGGGGTCCAGCGCGCGGTACACCTGGATGGTGTACTCGGACGTGGCGGGCCTCGCCAGTGCGATGGGCGGGAACGACCAGGCGCTGAAGCGGCTCGACGCCTTCTTCCGTACACCGGACGGGAAGTTCGACTTCTCGGCGCAGGACCCCACGCGTTACGACGCGACCAACGAGCCGGACATCAACGCCCCCTATCTGTACGACTACTTGGGGGCTCCGTACAAGACACAGGAGACGGTCCGCGCGGAGATGGACCAGCTGTGGAGCGACACCCCGGGCGGCATCCCCGGTAACGACGACGTGGGAACCATGTCGTCCTGGTACGTCTTCTCGGCGCTGGGCATGTACCCGCAGAACCCGAGCCGCGCCGATCTGATCCTCTCCGCTCCGCTGTTCCCGCACGCGGTGGTGCACACCGGGCACGGGAAGACGATCACGATCAACGCACCTGCCGCGTCTGCGGAGAACATGTACATCCACGGCCTGAAGGTCGATGGCAGGACGGCCGGCAAGCCGTGGGTTCCCGCCTCGCTCGTCGCCCGTGGCGGCACCCTGGACTTCGCCCTCGGCGCGACCGCGGACACCTCCTGGGGAAGCGCGGCGACCGACGCCCCGCCGTCCTTCCCCGGCGGCGGCGTGAAGTACTTCACCGGCGCCACGCCTGAGCAGCTGAAGGTCGAGCCCGGGTCGGGCAGCGCGGAGACGACCGTCAAGGTACAGACCCTCGAGACACAGGCCACCAACGTCCACTGGACGGCGAAGCCGCCGGCCGGTGTCACCGTCACGCCCGCGGAGGGCGACTTCACGGTTCCGGCACGCGGTTCGGTGAGCGCGAAGCTCACCGTATCGGCCGCGGCGGACACGGCCGAGGGTCACTACACGGTCCCGGTGACGCTGAGGTCGTCCGTCGGCGATGAACTCCCGAGGACGTCGGCCGCGGTGACCGTCGCCGGGAAGAACAGCATGCTGTGGAACCGCAACAGCACCGGTGTCTCCACCGACGACGACAATCCGCAGGCCAACTTCGACGGTGAGGGCTGGAGTTACTCGGCCAAGGCACTCGCGGCGGCGGGCGTGACGCCGGGCGGGACGGTCTCGTCCGGCGGCTTCGACTTCGGCTGGCCCAAGGTGGGCGTGGGCGACCCGGACAACATCGAGGTCGCGGGAGACAGCCCGCAGGTGCTGAACGTCGCGTCGGCGCCGGGAGACACGAAGCTCAGCCTGCTGGGCAGCGCGGCCGAGGGCTCGGCCAGCGGCCGGGCGACGCTGACGTACACCGACGGCACCACGCAGCAGGCGGAGATCGGCTTCAGCGACTGGACGCTGGGTGGCGGCACGCAGAATCCGTCGTTCGGCAACACGGTCGCGGTCCACACCACGTACCGCGATGTGCAGGGCGGCGGTAAGGACCCGGTGGGTACCGAGATCTTCGCCACCGCCCCGATCACGCTCCAGGCGGGTAAGCAGCTGGCGAGCGTGACCTTGCCGTCCACCACGGACGGCGGCGTGATCCACATCTTCGCGGTGGCCACCGCCTGACACACATGGTCGGAACGGGCCGTCGCGGCAGGGACACCGTCCTTGCCGCGACGGCCCGTTCGCCGTTCGGCTACCGGTCTGCCTGTGAGAGTGCAATCCGCGAAGGGGCCATGCAGTCGCTCCGGAGATCAGACGCCGGTGCTGCCGTCGATTCGCTCGCGGATGAAGTCGGCGTGCCCGTTGTGCCGGGCGTATTCAGCGGTCATGTGCGTGTAGATCCACCGCAGGCTCACCTCGCCGCCCATGAACGGGCTGGTGTCCTCCAGCCGCCGAGTGGCGCAGTTGGCGCGGGCGTGGGCGATCTCGTCCTGCCAGGTGGCCCGGGCCGTCTCGAAAGAGATGTTGTCGGAGAGGCCGAATCCGTCGTCGCGGCCGTCAGGGTCGGCCTGCGGACTGTGGATGGCCGGCACGTCCTCGCCCGTCAGCACGCGGCGGAACCAGTTCCGTTCGACTTCGGCCATGTGCTGGACGAGCCCCAGCAGCGTCAGCGGCGAAGGAGGCACGGAGGCGGTCCGCAGCTGCTCCTCGGTGAGGCCGTCGCACTTCATGGCCAAGGTGGTCCGGTAGAAGTCGAGCCAGCTCTCCAGATTCGTACGCTCGTCGGCGTTCAGGGGCGGCATCGGCCGTTCAGTGGTCGTCATGATCGCAGATCATGTCAGCGCGGTCCGACATCGCCTCCCTGCCCGCTGGCGCAAGAGCTCAGCGCTGCCAGGTAATGCAACTCATCCGCCGAATGAGGACCTCAGGAACACCAACGTGCCTCCACGAACTTGCGCGGAGCGGCCCTGGTACGCAAACAGCATGGGCCGGGCCGAAGTCTGCGAGCGCAGTATTACCGCGCGCAGGGCGTCAGTGGACGAGCCGGACCATGGGACGCAGTCGTGAGGTGAGGTCGGCCAGCATCTGTTCGGCCTGTGGCAGTACGTGGGGGCCGAGGGAGGCGGTGCCGACGGCGACGGCCACCCCGGTCCAGGCCAGTGGGCCCAGCGGCGTGCACCCGAAGAAGTGGCTGACGACGGGTGTCTGGACGAGGGCGATGAGCACTGCGGCAGTGCCGAGGACCGTGGCCAGGACCAGTGGGCTGTGGCGGCGTCCGACGACGGTCTGCGTGAGTTGGGCGCCGACCACACCGCACAGGGCCATGGTGCTGGTGCGTCGTGCCGTGCCGGGGGTGAGGGTGCCGATGAGCCATGCGGTGGCCGCGCCGATACCGGTGATCAGGCCACGATGGCGGATCTGGCGTGTCAGCGGTTGCCCGAGGACGGCGAGGCCCACGGGTACGGTGTCTGCTGTGGTGGGCTCACCGGTGGGTTCCGGGTCGTGGGGGGTGACCGCGACCGCCATCGCCGGGAACATGTCGGTGAGCAGGTTGACCAGCAGCAGCTGACGTGTCGACAGCGGTGACGTGCCGGACAGCAATGTGCCCAGTACGGAGAAGCCGACCTCGCCGGCGTTCCCGCCGAGCAGGATGCTGATCGCGTCGGCCACGCTGCGCCATAGGGCTCGGCCTTCGCCGATGGCATCGATGAGAACCGACAGTTCGTCGTTCGTGATCACGAGGTCTGCGGCGTTGCGTGCGGCTGCCGATCCGCGTGCGGCGATACCGACCCCGACGTCGGCGGCGCGGATTGCGGCGGCGTCGTTGGCGCCGTCCCCCACCATGCCCACGACGCAACCCGCCTCCCGGAGTGCCTCGACAACCTGGAGCTTCTGCTCGGGTGCGACGCGGGCCACGACACCGCAGTCCCGGAGCAGGCGGGCTCGTCCCGCCCGGTCCAGTGAAGCCAACTCGTTGCCGGTGACGACCGTGACATCCGCGGGCCAGCCCAGGGCGATGGCCACGGCGCGAGCGGTCTGCGGGTGGTCGCCGGTGAGCATGACGGGGCGCACGCCGACCTCTCCGAGACCGGCCACGAGCGGGGCGGAGCTGGGGCGGGGGGTGTCGGCCAGTGCCACGAACCCGATGAGCTCCAGCAGTTCGAGGGGCTTGTCCAGCGCTTCCCTCGCCTCGTCGTCCGTCGCGAGACGGCGCTGGGCGACGGCCAGGAGCCGCAGACCCTGGCCGGCGAGGGAGAGTGCCTCTTCGACGGCTGCCGGATCCGTATCCGGGCAGCAGGGCAGCACGACTTCCGGCGCGCCCTTGACGACCAGCAAGTTCGCGCCGTCCGCGTCTCTTCCGGTGGCGGCGGCGTATCCCCGGCTCGCCTCGAAGGGCTGGGCCTGCACAGTGGTCCACCCTGTCTCGGGCGGGGCTGCCACCAGGACCGCCTCGTCGGTGGCATGGGCGTGGGCGCCCGGCTGCTCGGCGACGCGGGGGCAGGCCCGGGCGGCAATGCGGAGGATCTGTTTCGTCTCGGGGGTGTCGGCCGGCTGGTCGGCGCCTGTGCCGGTGACCAGGCGGACGACCCGCAACCGGTTCTCGGTGAGGGTCCCGGTCTTGTCGAAGCACATGGTGTCCACGCGTCCGAGAGCCTCCAGGCTGCGTGGTGTGCGTACCAGGACACCGAGCTTGCTCAGCCGCCGTGCCGCGGCCATCTGCGCGACGGTCGCGACCAGAGGCATGCCCTCGGGCACGGCGGCCACTGCGACTGCCAGCCCACCCTGGAGGGCTGTGCGCACCGGACGGCCGCGCAACAGCGACAGGCCGGCCACCGCGGCGCCGCCGGCGAGGGTGAGTGGCAGCACCCGACGGGTCAGCCGGTGCAGTCGTGCCTGAACCCCCGCCGAGGTGGGGACCCGGGCGGCGAGGGACGCCGCCCGGCCGGCCTCGGTCTGGTCGCCCGTGGCCACCACCACCGCCCGGGCGTGGCCGGCCACCACCGTGGTGCCTTCGAACACGATGCAGCTGCGGTCGGCGACGGGCGCCTGCGGTACGGCGGCCACTTGTTTGCAGGTGGGCAGTGACTCGCCCGTCAGCGAGGACTCGTCCACCTCGAAGCCACTGACCTCCAGCAGCCGCGCGTCGGCCGGCACCACATCGTTGGTGCGCAGCTCGATCGCGTCGCCGGGCGCCAGTCGCGCGGCCTCGACGACAGACGCTTCCCTTGCTGACGGGTGAGCGAGTCGCCGGGCGTTTTGCCGCTGCCCGGTCACCAGTGCGGACAGCGCACGCTCCGCGCGCAATCGCTGTACCCCGCCGACCAAGGCGTTCACCGCCACGGCGGCGATGACCAGGAACGCGTCCACCGCGGAGCCCAGCAGTGCCTGCGCGGTGGCACCGACCACCAGGACCGGGGTGAACGGGTCGTCCAGTTCGGCCCACACGGCGCCGGCGAGACGTGCGCTCACCCGCGCAGGCGCGAAGGCCGGGTGCGTGGCGGCGGCGCCCGCGAGGTCGCCGACCCGGGTCCGTACCACCGTCACGGCGGTGGGCGGGGTGCGCGATGCCTTCGCCAGCCGGGTCATGACCTGCTCGGGCTGCAGGGCGTGCCAAGGCACCCGCGGAGTGGGGTGGGGGGTCGTACCGGCGGCTACACCGAGTGCGGCGCACCAGCCCATGACCAGGGCCGCGGCAGCAGCGATATTGACGGGGCTGAGCCGCACTTCGAGGGGGAAGGGAACCCGCTGCGACCGGGCCCCCTGGGTGAGTACCAGGAGCTCGGAGAGCGTGGCGCCCGCCTCGGCGCAGAACTTGGCACGCCGGCTGACCGCCCGCGCTGCGGGTACGGCTGACAGCAGCCGCCATACGCCCTCGAGTCCGCGCAGGGGCAGAAGGTCGGCGCCCCAGACGACAGCGCTGCGCTCGTCGGTGACGGCGACGGCGATGTCGCTGCGGAGCAGTCCGTCGAGTACGTCGTGGGCGGTGGCAGACAACTCCCGTTCGGCTGCCGCCCGGTCGTGCGGCACGCGCGCCACCGTGAGAACCGTTCGGCCCTCGTTCTGCAGGGCAGCCACCACCTCGGCCAACGGGATCTCGGCAGAGGAGAGTTGGTCGGCCAGGGTCCCGAACTCGCCGAGCGAGCAGTCGTCCACCACCACGACATGCAGACCGGCTCGGCGCGCTGCGTCCAGCGCCGCTTCGGCCATCGGATCGACCTCCCAGCCGACCAGAACGGTACCGACATCCCTGCCGCGCACCGAAGCGATCATCAGTCCCGCGTCCGGCGCCGTCTCGTCGGGCACCGGGCGAAGGCCGATGCCCGACACCTCGGACGGCGTTGTCGCGTCCTCGGGCGCGCTCAGGGCTGCGGTGGTTTCCTGCCACAACCTGCGGTGATCCCAGCCGGCCATGCTGGGGTGGACCTCGAGCACGGTGCGCCGAGTGCTGTGCAGTGCTGCGGGGTGGAGGACCACGGTGTCCACGAGCTCCAGTTGGCGCAGCCGCTCGGGGTCGCGGACCAGCACGTCCTCGCGTGCCAGGGCACTGCCGAGGGCCGCGGTGAAGGCCGCCGGGCCGTAGCGTGCGGCCTTGGGCGAACCGGCGAGTACAGTCTCGGCCGCCTCGTCGATGCTGCGGGTGAACAGGAGCTTGGTGGCGGCGCCGCCCAGCATCCCGTTGACCGCGGCGGCGGCATATTCCTCGCCCGGGCTCGGACGCAGCGGCGGACGTACGACGTCGGTGTTGGCCACAGTCAGCCGATCCGGGGCGCACAGCGTGTCGTGTACGGCGTCGAACGTCGCGAGCTGAGCCAGGGATTCCACCAACTGGGCACTCCGCAGTGCCGCGTCGAGCAGCAGCGGACTCGGCGACTGTCCGATCCCGCAGACGGCCGCATGGGCCGCGGCCAGCACCAGATCGGACGCGTCCGGGCCCAGCGCACGGCTCAGCACCGCGCGTACCCGCGAGTCCTCACGCATCACGACGACCGCGGCCACCATGGCCTCCGGGGCACGCTTCAGAAAGGCTGCCCGTCCCGCGAGTGCTACGCCGATGCCCGCCGCGTCGCATGCCAGGGCGACCGCGTTGGCGCGCACGCTCCCAGCGGCGCCCGGGTGCACGTGTTCCAGCACCTGATCGCCGACGTGCACAAGCCCGTGTTCGGCGGCCAGTTCGGACACCGTGTCCGCCACCTCCCCGCTGACCGCGTCCTCGGTCGTCTGCACGACCAGCCGGCCCAGGCCGCCGTCCCAGTAGGCGATCAGCACGTCAGGGTGCTCGGCCAGCTCGAGGGCCACTTTTCGGGCGGTGGCCTCGAGTCGCTCCACGGTTCGAACGGGCGCGTCCGGGTGGTGCTGGAGTGCGAGGTGCATCCGTGATCCGGCGTGCCAGTATCCGACCTGAGGAGTGATCGCGTTGCGGGCGGCCCTGCCGACCCGCAGCGCGGTCGCCGACACCGCCGCCGCCCCGTCCACCGCGCCGCGCGCACCGGCGTTCACGAGCTCAGCGGCCATCCGCGCCGCATCTGCGGTCGGCGTGGCGATCCGGCGGGTGGCCTCGACCGGCACAGCCAAGGCGCTCTGGAGGGCCACGGCGGGCAGCCCGGTCAGCAAGCGGAGCAGCATGTCTCACCTTCGCAGGCTTGCCGCACGGGGCCGGGGGCGGACGGTCCGTGACAGGCGCCGGGCTCGGAACGGTCGTAACAGCGGATGGGAGGCGGCCTCAGGACTTCTTCCGCCCACCGGCCTTGGTGCGCGAGGTGCTCGTGGCGGCGCGCTTGGACGAGCGGGCCTTCGCCGTCCCGGAGGCGGTCGACGCCTTGGCCGGGCGGGTCTTGGCCTTACCCGAAGTGGCCGATGCTTTTTTGGCCGGGCGGGTCTTCGCCGCTCTCGTGGTGGTCTGCGCCTTGGCCGACCGGGCGGCCTGCTTCGCCTGCAAACCTTCTGTTCGGGCCTCGCCGACGGCCTGGTCCCCCGCGGCATCCGTCGGACGCGGCTGCGTGAGCCACACCACCGCGGCGCCCGTCACGGCCACCGGCCACTCGACCACACCGGCTACACCGAGCAGCCCGGCACCGGTGTACGCCGCGACACGCCGAGCATGCGGCGAGACGATCCCGACGGAGTCCAGAACACCGTCGACGATCCCCTTGACCCGATCCGCGCCGGGGACCCTGTCCACTGCTGTCATCACCCGCTGCATGGGGTGCGCCAGTGCCTCCTGGACGGGATGCTGCACCTTCGTGTCCCCTGAACCAGACACACGGGAACTGTCAGTCATGGTCGCTCTCTCTCCGTCGGGCAGGTGAGACGGACGGCCCGCGGCCGTGACGTCTCTCACCTTTCAGCAACCTTGACAAGATCATGCAATTCCGGCAAGCCTGGACATATCCACTTACCGCCAAGTGGGGTAACAGACGGTGGACGCCTCGACGCCATGGGCCCGGCCCTCCGGCTGCGACAAGTCCGAGAAGACCAGCCACCCGGTCCCGCGGGCGGGTCGCCACGGATCGCCGACCGACACCCGCGCGTGTCCTGGCCGCGAGGAGTTGAGGACATGAGCGCCCGTCCCGGCCCGGAGCCGACTTCTCGAAGGTTCGCCCACCGACACCGTCACCGCCGGACCGCGACCCCGGCGCCCGTCGACTGACCCGCCTCACGCTGCACTCTGCCTGATCGGCCGGACTGTTCGGCATGTGCAGTGGCAACCCAACGTGTTCTGCAGGTGCCAGAACCCCCAGTGGAGGCCCGTTTCATGCGCATCGAACTGACCTGGCCGCGCTCTGGCGCCGAAGACCGGACCCTCACCCTCGCGCTCCCCCACCTTCCCGCCACCGGTCTGCTCGGCCCAGCTCTGCGGTACACGAGCCGGCTGTGCACGCCTGTTGCTCTCCGGCGCGCCGTCGCCTGCGCGGAGCCCCTCATCGGAGCCGCAGCCCACGCCGCCGGCGCGGACGCATTCACCCGGGCAGCCCTGCCGTACGCCATCCGGCTCACCCGGCAAGCACTCGACAGCGGCACGCCCGCCGCCATCCCGAGCCAGACAGCGCGAGCCATCCCCTCCGGATCGCACTCGCCGACTCCCCCACCGCCTGCGCTCTGAGCGACGCAGCAGGAATTCACCCGCCTGCGCAAGTGCGTGATCGTCGACGCACCCAGGCCTCACGTGGAGCCTCATCGTTCAGCTGCAGGTGACGACCGTGGCGAAACCGCCGGACGGACACGGTCGCCGGTATTCGTGGTGGGCACAGTCTCCGCATGGGAACCCTGGCGTCCGAACTGGGCTGACACCCACGACGGAACGCGTGCCGAACAAATGTTCCATGAATGGGTGGCGCGGGTGAACCTGTCACTCGTACGGAGGGGTCGGACTGCCGCAGCCTCCTCGTCGATGTTCCCTGGTATCAGGCATCACGGGAGGACTCAACATGACGCCCATCAGCGGCGGTGCACGACAGCGGACGGTACGCCGCGCCGCGTGTACAGCCCTGCTGATCGCGTTGATGACGTTGATGCACGGAGTGTTCACCCCAGCCCCCGCACCTTTCTCCAAGCTCGGCCTCGATCACAGCAGCCGTACCCTTCACGCAAGTCCGACGGTCAGCGGCGCTGTCATCGACTCCGCGTCATCGGAGCTGTCCTGCCCACCGGCTCCCAGCCGTCACAGCGACGACCACAGATGGCGGTCCGGAACAACCTCGTTCGGCAAGCCGCGCCACACCCCATCTGCAACTACCGCGGTGGCGACCGATCCCACGTTCGGCGCAGAGCCCACACCAACTGGGCGCCGTGCATGCACGCCGGCGCCTGTGGGCAGAGCGGGCTCGGCTGATTCTCCAACAGGTCTCGTGCTGCGCTGCTGATCGGCTCCGGCCGCACATCTCTCGTACACGTCGTGCTCTGCCGCGAGCGGCACGCGAGATGCGGCCTGCCGTCGTCAACACCTACGTCACGTGACCTCGCAGGAGAACCCGTCATGCCCGCAGATGTCTTCGCGGCCGTGAGCGCACTGGTGCGTGCCGAAGCGGCTCGTCGGCCCGCCCCGCCCTCCACGGCGCGGTTGTCGCCAGACAGTTCACATTCGCTCACGGTCTCAGAACGTCAACAGAGTTCCTGTGCCCCGAGCCCCGCACCGCCTCAGCCGAATCCCGCGTCCGCTCCGCCTCGGGCCGGCCTGCTGTCCGGCCTGCAGCGTCGGCTCCTGGCATTGCTCCACTGACGCCAGGTCAGTCAACCCGAGCGCAACCCCGTGGACCCGATCGTCATCCGTACTTCGCATGACCGTGCAGGAGAGACAAGCTGACATGCAGTCATTCAACAACCGTGCCCGCAGCTGCCACCGGAGTGTCGCCGCCCCAAGTCCCATCCCTCACAGATGCGAGGGGATCCACATCGGCTCCGAGCTCGCCCATCGGCGGGCCACTGGCACCATCCGCGCCCTGTGAAGGGCATCATCCACGACCCCAGCGGCCGACCCCGGCGGGGGAAGGCCCTCTGGCGCGGCGAAGAGGGTGTGTGCGGGGCAAGGGGTAGAGACGACTTCGCCGCATCCCTGGTGGTGTTCCTGGTCGCGCTCCCGCTGTGTGTGGGGGTGGCTGTCGCCTCCGGTGTTCCGGCCGAGCTGGGTCTGGTCACGGGAATCGTGGGAGGGCTGGTGACCGGATTGCTGCCGGGGAGCAGTCTCCAGGTCAGCGGCCCGGCGGCCGGCCTGACGGTGCTGGTCTACGAAGCCGTGACGGCTCACGGCCTCGCCGGGCTCGGTGTTCTCGTCCTCGCCGCCGGCCTGCTTCAGCTCCTCATGGGCGTACTCAGGCTGGGCCGCTGGTTCCGGGCCATCTCTGTGGCCGTCGTCCAGGGCATGCTCGCCGGTATCGGACTCCTGCTTGTCGCGGGCCAGTTGTACGTCATGGCCGATCGCGAGGCGCCGGATACCGGGCCTTCCAAGATCGTCGGTATGCCAGGCCTGCTGGCCGATGTGTTCGGTTCCGCCCAGTCGATGGTGGCTCTCGGGCTGGGCCTCGGGACGATCGCTGTCCTGGTCGGGTGGAAGCGCCTCCCTCCATCGATGCGGCTCGTGCCCGCTCCGCTGGTCGCTGTCGCTGTCGCCTCCGGTATCGCCGCGATCTGCGACACGCCTGTCGCGAAGGTCGAGGTACAGGGGCTGCTGGACGCCATCGAGCCACCGAGCGCGGACGCATTCGGGCTGTTGACTCAGCTCGGCGTCCTCGGAACGGTGCTCGCGTTCGCCCTGATCGCATCGGCCGAAAGCCTGTTCAGCGCGGCGGCGGTGGACCGCCTCCACGCGGGACCACGCACGGATTACGACAAGGAACTCATCGCCCAGGGCGCCGGCAACGCGGTATGCGGTGCGCTCGGCTCGCTGCCCCTGACCGCGGTCATTGTCCGCAGCGCGGCCAATGTCCAGGCGGGCGCACGGAGTAAGGCGTCCAGAGTGCTGCACGGGGTATGGCTATTGTTGTTCGCCGCGCTGCTGCCGTCGGCACTCGGTGTGATTCCGCTGTCCTGCCTCGCGGGCATCCTCGTCTACTCCGGCGCGAAGCTCGTCCCTGTCAAGGAGCTGATTGTGCTGTGGCGTGCGCACCGGGGCGAGGCAGTGATCGTGGTCGCCACGGCCGGGATGATCGTCGTGGCGAACATGTTCGAAGGCGTGCTGATCGGTGTTGCGCTCTCCGTGGCGAAGTCGGCGTGGGACACCTCTCACCTTCAGGTCGATGTCGCCGACGGAGGAGTCGGCGTGATCCGCGCGCGGCTGACGGGCAATGCGACGTTCCTGCGCCTGCCGGCGATACTCGACGCCCTGGAGGCGCTGCCGAAGGACCGCCCGATCGAGCTCGACCTGTCGGGCCTGCGGCATCTGGACCATGCGTGCCTCACTGCCCTGACCACCTGGGCGGACAGACACAACACCCCGGGCACCGCCCCGGTCAGATTGGTCCCCGCGGAACCCTGACCGACACGACTGATGACTGCGGCTCGGGCCGTGCGCCGGTGCAGGCCTCTACTGGTCGGCACCGCAGCCGGCCCCTGCCCCACCGTACGGACGTCGGGGCGCCGCCACCGGACGGTATGCACGCAAGCGACGGGTGTCCCCCGAGACGTCAGGGGACACCCGTCTTGCACACAACGTGTCAGTGGTCGTCCCAGTGCCCGTCATGACCGACGTGCCGGTGACCGTCGTGCACGTAGTCCACGTGGTCCCCGTGCGGCACCGCGACATGCCCGCACCCGTCGCCATGCTGGTGCGCGTGGTCGCCGTGAGCGGTGTGCCCGCCCGGTTCACACTCGTCCACATGGCCGTCGTGAACACGATGGAGGTGACCGTCGTGCACGTAGTCCACGTGGTCGTCGTGCGGGATGGCCACGTGGCCGCAGCCCTTGCCGTGCTGATGCATGTGGTCGGGATGGGGGGCATGTGCTGTGGTCATGACGTTCTCCGGTCGTTCCTCAGAAGCCGCCTGCGCGCATTCGGCTTGCGCCACTGGCTCGAACTCTCCCTCCAACGAGCACCGGTGCAGCTTGTCACCGTGGCGCGTCCGGTCGGGTGCGAAACGCGTCCGATGGGGTGACCGGGGCCTCGCAGAGCACGTCAGGGCTTCACCGGCACCCGTGTTCGTCGGCTCCGCAACGAGGCTTCCGGCCTTCGGGCCCGGCATGGCTTCCCCCTTTGTCAGCAATGATCCGAGGGGTGGTGTCACCGGGCCGGAAGGCACTGCCCCGCGATGGACGCGTTCATCACCGCGGGCGGGCCTGTGAGGGCTCGTGCGGTCGATGATCACGGCCCCGATGCGGCCAGTCTCGTCGAGGCACGCAACGCCCAGGAAGGCTTCCGCGGGAAGGCGTTGAAGGCCACTGTGAACAATGCAACGATTCCGCAGAGCCGGTCGGCACGGAAGGATTCAGTCGCGATGCATGATCGTAAGCGTCTTGCGGCCTCAGCGGCCTTCGACGCGCTGGGAGCCGAGTACGAGCGGGCTTTTTCCGAGTCGGCAGCCCACCATGCTTCGCTGCAGCGCCTGTTGGAACTGCTCGCGCCGCACAGCCGGGTATTGGACGTCGGCAGCGGGACAGGACGGCCGACCGCGCACATCCTGGCCGAGGCCGGCCACGAGGTGCTGGGTGTCGATGTCTCGCCCGTCATGGTGGAACTCGCGCGACGACAGGTGCCCGACGCCTCGTTCGAGTGTGCCGACATCCGCCATGTCACCCTGGAGAACAGCAGTTTCGACGCGGCGTGTGTCTACTTCTCCCTCTTGCAGATGTCACGCAACGACCAGTCCGAGCTCGTCCGGCGGCTCGGGCAGGTGGTGACCCGCGGCGGCCTACTGATGATTGCGACCGTACCGCTGGACGTGGAGGGCGTCGACGTCGAGTTCATGGGCCAGGACGTACAGGTGACCAGCTTCGCTGCTGCAGCGTTTGCCGAGTTGGTGATCGAAGCGGGATTCTCACTCCTGTGGGAGGAGAACACCCTGTTCACCCCGTCGTACCCCGGCGGGGTGCCCGAGCCTCAATTGTTCCTGCTCGGCCGACGGACCTGACAGCCCGTCCCAGCGGTGACTCGCCGCCACACCCCCTCTCGCACCCCTGTGCGGAGCGCCGCGGAGCTGTCTCATGCGCTGCTTTCCGGCCGAAGCGTGAACTTTCGCGTAAGAACCACCTCAGAAAAGCAGCAGGTCAGACGGTAGTTCGCAGTTGTACCACCGGATTTCGTCCACATGGTGGACACCACGCACGGGTCCCGCGCACCGCTTCCGAGCTGGCCGAACGACCATTCGGTTGATGCGCTGCCAGCGAGCCGGGCCGGAAAGAGCTGATCGATACTGCACTCACTGTCTGCATGCACGAGACTCCCGAACGCAATCGCACCCCCAAGCGAAGGAGATTCGCAAGTGCGCCACAACATTGGCAAATTGAGCATAATCGCTACGGCATCTGCACTGATCATGACGGGCATGGGCGCCGTGGGTGTCGCGCAGGCCCAGCCCGTGCAGTCGACCAGCCTCTACGCCCCGTCAGCCCTCGTGCTGTCGGTCGGCAAGAGCAACGGCGCCGCTGTCACCGTCCAGCGGGCCGTCACCCTCAGCTGCGCCCCGCGCCCCAGCGGCACTCACCCCTCGCCCACTGCGGCGTGTGCGGACCTGCTCGCGGTCGACGGGGAGTTCACCCAGCTGACCACGCCGCCTCAGCGAAGCTGCACGCGTGAGTGGGATCCCGTCGTCATCAACGCGAACGGTGTGTGGCAGGGCCGGAGCGTCTCCTGGTCGGCCACCTTCAGCAACGCCTGCGAGATGCAGGCGAGCCTGACCGAGGGATCGGTCTTCGGCTTCTGATCGACCCTCGGCGCATGCAATCGCACCCGATTCCCCGGCCCGACGGACGTGTGCCGACCGGCGCACGTGATCGGGGCGAGCGCATCCGTAGTTGAGCGACGCGGGGCCCCCGCCGGCGGGAAGCGTCCCTGTCCATTCCGTCGTGACGACGAGTGCGTCGTCACGACGGCAACTGCGGTCGGGGCATGCGCCGGCAGTCGCCGAACCTCACCCATGTGAGCCGCCCCACGGGCGAAGACCGATCATGGCGGTGCCGCTGCCAGCTCCACCGTCGTCGTGACGCGTACGAGAGCCGGGCGGCGGGGCGCGGAACCGAACCCGAATTCCACGGGTGGATCGAGCGGTGCCAGCGCCCCGAGTCCGGCTCCGCCGAGCACGGCGTCCGCAGCGAGAATGGGCCACAGGTCATGGGCTCCGTACCACTCCCGACGCCCCGGGGCGGCAGTACCCAGGGTGCGCACGCCAGGCATCAGCCGCGCAGGGATGTTGCACAGTGCCGCCCAGCGCCGGCTCCTGACCAGCGAGGTGGGCACGGCGCGCAGCAGCCACCCCAGCGGGGTCCGGGAGCCGGTACTCAAGTGCAGACTCAGCGGGCCGGCCTGAATGCTCCACTCGGATCCGCCCCGCCGGACCGTGACGGGAACGACCTCGACGCACTCGAAGCGGTAGGTGGTGGCGACGAAGTCAGCGACGGCAGCGGACGGTGCCAGCAGCAACCGCTCGCCGTTTGGGTGCTGGATCATCACATCACTGAACGACCCGAAGGGTGAACGGGTCCAGTGCCCTACCACCAGCCGAGTTCCGGAGGTCGTTCCCACGCCGGCGATCCAGCCGTCGAATCGCAACCGCTCACCTTTCACACCGCACAGCTTCTCCCACCATCGAGGGAATGCGGCCGATGTCGGCGGCGAGGGCGAAACATGTACCTTCCACCCGGTCTACCCGGTCGCGCGGATCACGGAGAATCGCTCGCCGACGGCACTTCCGTCCCGGGACGACGAAGAACGCTGGTGGTGTAGTCCGCCACGGCCGCTTCCAGACCGATGTCCAGCTGTGCGCGCTCGGACATGTACCACCGGTGTTCCAGCAGCTCGTGATAGAGCTCGGCCGGGTCCATGGTGCTCCGGAGTTCCTGCGGAACGGCACGTACCGTGGGCCTGAACACCTCGCGGACCCAGCGGTGGGCAAGCACCTCCGCCCGGGCGCCGAGCGGGTCGCCGGGCGCGTAGTCCTCCTGTGTCGCCATCCAGCTCTCAAGGTCGTTGAGGAGTCGTCGGGCTTGGTTCTCCTCGGCGTCGAGCCCGGTGAGGCGGAGCAGCTGGCGTTGGTGATGGCCTGCGTCGACAACCTTGGGGACGAACGTGATGGTGTCGCCGTTCGGGGAGTTGGCGATCTGCATCTCGGCGACGTCGAAGCCGAGGTCGTTGAGCCTGCGCATGCGACGTTCGATGTAGTGATACTTGCCCGCCGGATAGACCGAAGTACGAGTCAGCTCACTCCACAGCTCCTCGTACCGCTGGCAGATCTCGGCGCCGAAAGCGATCGGATCCACCGAGGGATGGAGAGCACCCGAGGCCTCCAGGTCCAGCATCTCCCCGCTGATGTTCACCCGGGCCAGATCGATGTCGTATTCACGCTGCCCTGTGCTGAGTTGGCTGTGCACCTCGCCGGTCTCCGCATCTACAAGGTAGGCGGCGTAGGCGCCGGCGTCCCGGCGGAAGAGTGTGTTGGACAGGGAGCAGTCGCCCCAGGCGAAACCCGCCAGGTGCAGCCGGACCAGCAGTACGGCGAGTGCGTCCATGAGCCGGTGCACCGTGGTCGGGCGCATCGTCGTCTCGAACATCGAGCGGTAGGGCAGGGACCCGTTGAGATGACGAGTGATCAGCACCGGCTCCAGCGGTTCCCCGTCGGTGCCGGTGCGCCCGGTAACCACCGCGAGTGGGTCCACCGCGGGTATCCCGAGCCGGGCCAGGGTGCGCAACAGCTCGTACTCGCGTACCGCCGGCCGTTCGGCGAGCTCCTTGACAGCCACCACGTCGGACCCCGCTCGTGCATAGCGCACGACGTGGCGGGAGATGCCGCGCGGCAGCGTCACCAGGTGCTTCTCCGGCCACTCCTCGAGCGGCAGGTGCCAGGGCAGCTCGAGAAGCAACGCGGGGTGTTCGGGATTGGTGGCGCTGAACTGCAAAGCCATCGGTCGCCTCGCTCGTACTTTCGGTGACGGGACCACCAGTGTGACGTAGCGAGCCGCGCACCCCGTGGCCCCAGGGAGGGAAGCCCGTGTTCCTGGCCGGCAGGTCCCTGCCGGGCGAGCGGCGGAGGAGACGGCCGCCCGCGCCGGCACCGGTCACCTCGACCCTGATGGGTACCCCGGAGCCGTTGCATCCAGGGCGATCGTGCGCACCGGCCAGCGGCTGCGCACACGCAATTCGATGATGCAGTGGATCAGGTACTGCTGTCGGGAGACGCCGTCCTCGGCAACGATATGCACGGTGGGGCGCTGCCGGCAGCGAGGCACCAACCTGAGCCGGCCTGCGACATCAGCGGGGCGTTGCGGTGGGTCACCGGGCTTCCCTCACGTCTGCGTGCGCGGCTCGCCTTCGGGAGGCGACGATGACGACGGCCGCGGTGCGAGGTTCGTTCAGGCCCACTGTCAGTGGGTGGGTCTACCGT
Organism: Streptomyces sp. NPDC002206; assembly: GCF_053593595.1. Lineage (NCBI taxonomy): Bacteria > Bacillati > Actinomycetota > Actinomycetes > Kitasatosporales > Streptomycetaceae > Streptomyces > Streptomyces sp. NPDC002206. Next base: position 643,417 of record NZ_JBSFCW010000002.1, on the reverse strand, counting down.
GCGTGGACAGAGGAACCCAGCGTGAGTAAGGGGAGACCATGACCACACTCGAGAATCGGCCGCACACCGCACTTCTCGTCGTCGACGTGCAGAACGGCGTCGTCGAGGGGGCTCACGAGCGCGACGCGGTCGTCGCGAACGTCGGCCATCTTATTGAGAAGGCACGGCGGGAAGGGACACCCGTTGTCTGGGTCCAGCACTCCGACGAGCAGCTTGTGAGGGGGAGCGACGACTGGCGGATCGTCCCAGAGCTGACTCCGGGCGATGCCGAGCCGCTCGTCGAGAAGAACTACGGCGACTCCTTCGAGGACACCACCCTCGAGACCGTCCTGTCGGGCCTCGGGGCCGGGCGCCTCGTCGTCGTCGGCGCGCAGACCGATGCGTGCATTCGCTCGACGCTCCATGGCGCATTCGTCAGGGGGTACGACGTCACGCTCGTCAGCGACGCCCACACGACGGAGAACCAGACTGCATGGGGAGCACCGCCGCCGGACCAGGTCATCACGCACACGAACCTGTACTGGACCTACCAGGCGGCGCCGGGGCGGACTGCCGGGACGGTCGAGACCAAGAATGTCGACTTCGGCGACATGCCCTGAAGCGTGTGCGCCAAAGGCCGGAACGCCTCGACCGGCTGCCACTCCCACGGGTACGGGCCCGAGAAATCGGCGAACCGCCGCACCAGCGCGCGAAGTTGTGGAGCGGGATCGTCGGCAGGACGGCATCCGCGGCGGTCGGCTCGGCCGTCAGGCCGACGGCCGGTCGGCGCCCCGATCGGCCGGTCTCGTGCGCAGGCGTCGATGTTGTTCGACTGAGCGCGCTGCTGCGGGCGTGGCGGACCGGGTCATAGGCCCACGATGACCAGCGTGGTGTCATCGGTGGCACCGCCGGGCGGAAGGAGGTCGGCCAGCAGGGCGTCGGCGAGGCTTTCGAGGCCGACTGCATGGTGACGCAACGGATCGGGGCGTCAGTCGTTCCGGTCCTGCGGGCCCGGCCCAACTGCCTGGCGGCGACGCCGCACGTGCCATGCGATGAGCCCGCCCACCACAATCACCGCGACAGCAAGCGCGACGACGCGCCCGGCGACCGCCTCGACTCGCTGGTAGGCGGAGCCCGCGAAGTAGCCGAGCAGGGTGAAGCCGACTCCCCAGACCAGGCCGCCGAGGGCGTTGAAGAGGAGGAAGCGGCGGTAGTGCATGCGGGAAATGCCGGCGAGCGCGGGCATCATGGCGCGGAAGAAGGCGATGAAGCGGCCCAGGAAGACTGCTTCGGGGCCCCGGCGACGAATGAAGTCCTGTGCCTTCTCGATGCGTTGCTCGTGGTGGCGCAGCGGTCGTGTCGTCAAGATCCTTGGGCCGAAGTGGTGGCCGATCGTGTAGCCCACGGTGTCTCCGGCGACGGCGGCGAGTACGACCGTCAGCGCGAGCCAATAGACCGAGACCTGTCCCTGGTTGGCGAGTACGCCGCCCAGGACGACGGCTGTCTCACCGGGCAGGACGAAGCCGAAGAACAGCGCGTCCTCCGCGAACACGAGGGCGCCGACGACCGCATAGACCAGTGGGCCGGACAGGCCGCCGAGCCAGTTGGTGATCGCGTTCATGTGCGGTGTCCTCCGGGTCGTGGCCCCCGTGGTCCATTTCAGGAACTGGGGGCGGTACGTGTGTGGGGCGGCGGTGTCCGGCGTGGCGCTCGGGCGCGCGCCCCACACGCTTCAGCCGACGGTTACGCGTGGAGCGCTCCGGTCCCGAGCAGCGCGAGGAGCAGGACGCCGACGATGATGCGGTAGACGACGAAGGCGTTGAAGGAGTGTCGGGCGACGAATTTGAGGAGCCAGGAGATGGAGGCATAGGCGACGACGAAGGAGACGGCCGTCCCGACGACGAGGGGTGCGACGCCCACTCCGGCGCCGACTGCGTCCTTGAGTTCGTACAGGCCCGCGCCCGTCAGGGCGGGGATGCCAAGGAAGAAGGAGAGTCGCGTCGCGGCGACCCGGTCCAGGTCAAGGATCAGCGCGGTGGACATGGTTGCCCCCGAGCGGGAGAAGCCGGGGAAGAGCAGCGCCAGGATCTGCGAACTGCCCACCAGCATGGCGTCCTTGAACGTGGTGTCGTCCTCGCCGCGCTTGTGGCGTCCCATCTGGTCGGCCGCCCACATCACCCCGCTGCCGACGATCAGCGATACCGCCACGACCCAAAGGGACGCGAGTGGCCCCTCCACCAGCGGTTTCGCCGCGAGTCCGACGATCACAATCGGGATGGTGGCGTAGATGACCCACCACGCGAATTTGTAGTCGTGGTGGTACCGCTCATGCTTGTCGGTCAGTCCTCGGCCCCATGCGCTCACGATGCGCACGATGTCTTTGAAGAAGTAGACGAGTACTGCGGCGATGGCGCCGACCTGGATGACGGCGGTGAAGCCGACGACGGAGGTGTCGTCGACGGGGATGCCCATCAGCCCTTCAGTGATCTTGAGGTGGCCGGTGGAGGAGACCGGGAGGAATTCGGTGATTCCTTCCACGACTCCGAGTACGGCGGCCTGGCCGATGCTTATGACGCTCATGGGTTCCGTCTCTGGGTGGGGCGGATGGGGCGGGGATGTTGCTCAGGGGTGGCGGGGTTGGCGCAGGCGGCGCATGGACCCGTCGATGCGTGCGCGCCACCTGCCGCGTCCGCGCTGCCAGGCGCGGGAGCGGCGGGTCGCGCCGAGCTCGGTGAACAGTGCGTCGTAGGTCGCGGCGATGGGGGCGGGGTCGAAGCGCTTGGAGGCTCTCCGAGCTGCGTCTCCCATGCGGCGGCGGGCGCCTTCGTCGTCGATGAGGTCGAGCAGCGCCGCGGTGAGCGCCGCGGCGTCGCCGACCGGGACCAGGAGGCCATCGACGCCGTCGTGGATGATTTCGGCGGGGCCGAGCGGGCAGTTGGTGCTGACCACGGGGACTCCGCAGCGCATTGCCTCGACCAGGGTCATGCCGAACGACTCGGCGTCGGAGGCGCTCGCCACGATGGATGCCTGGGCGAACTCGGCCTCGATGTGTGCGGTCGCGCCCATCAGGCTTGCCCGCCCGGCCAGGCCGCGGTCGTCGATGAGGTCCTGAAGCCGGTCCTTGTCGGTGCCGGTGCCATAGATGCGCAGGGACCAGTCGGGGCGCTCGGCCGCGACCTTGGCAAAGGCCTCGATGAGCAGGTCGAACCGCTTGGCGCGGACCAGGCGTCCGGCCGCGGCGATGACCTGGGTGCTGCCGCCGGTGGGCGGCACGTGGGGTTGGGGCACGCTGTTGGCAATGGCCTGGATGTGCACGCCGGGCAGGCGCACCTTGGTCCGGTAGGCGGTGGCGTCCGCTTCGGTGGTGGTGATCACGGCATCCAGGCCGCGATAGTGCCGGGCGAGTTGGCTGCGCAGGCGTGTGCTGTGGGTGTCGTGGGTGAGGTGTTCCTGGGCGATGCGCAGCGCGTGGCGGGGTGCGAAGCGCGCCAGGTAGACATTGATGCCAGGGCGGGTTCCGATGATCACGTCGGCGTCGCAGGTGCGCAGGTACTCCTCAGCCCGCAGGTCGGTGAGGCGGCTGTATTGCTTGTGGCGCTTTTCCGCTGAGGGGAAGGACTCTGCTGGCTGGTGCAGCCGCGGGTCGGCCGTATCGGCGGCGTCCTTGCGCAGGCCGACGAGCGACACCAGGGTCATCCGCTCATCGATGGTGAACCGGGGGCTGGTCCGGTGGCGCAGCATCGAGACGATGGTCACCTCATGGCGGTCCGCGAGGGCCGAGGCAAGATTGAGCGTGGTGCGGATGGTGCCGCCGATGCCGTAAACGTTGTGGATCAGGAAAGCGATCTTCACTCGGCGGGGCCCCTTTCGTGGCCTGGACCGTTGCGCTTCGCCTGGGGGCGCATGGCACACTCGGAACACAACATCGTCTACACGGCCGTAGACGCTGAAGTTTTACACGACTGTAGAAGACGATTGAGGGAACGCCAAACCCATGAGTGCTGACGCCCGGGGACGGCCTCCCAAGCGGGCCAACGGTGAGCGGGTCGCCGAGGTCCTTGCCGTGCTGCAGCAGGCGGGCGAACCGCTGATCCCCGGCGAAGTCGCCGAGCGCCTTGGTGGCGAGCTGACCTACAGCACGGTGGTGACAATCCTCACGCGCATGTATGCCAAGGAGCTGCTCACCCGCACCTCACGCGGGAGGGCCTTTGCGTATGCACCGGTCACCGACGAGGACGGATTCGCCGCCCGCCGTATGCGCGGTGTTCTCGACGAGCGGCCGGACCGCGAGGCCGTTCTGAGCCGTTTCATCGACGAGCTCTCCAGTACAGACGAGGAACTGCTGCGCCAGCTCCTTGACCCCAACACCGGCCCCGGTCGGTAGGAGCCCGGTCGCGCATGCGTATCGCCGTCTATCTCCCGCTGTTGCTACCCCTGCTCGCCCCGCTCGGCGCTCGACAGCTCACCCAGCGCTGCGAACCCCGCCTGGCCACCTGGCTGCTGGCCGCCGCCTCGGTGGGACTCGGCGCGGCCAGCACACTCTCACTGGCCCTGCTCGCGGCCACCGCAGCGATCCGCATCCCACTGCTCGCCGCCCTTGGTCACTGGTCGGCGAACAGTGCGCAGAGCCAAGACCCCACCGAACTGTCCGTAGCACTGATCGCCGGGCTGCTGCTCGGCGGTGCCGTGCTCGCCGCGGCCCGGATGCTCTGGTGCCGCGCCCGCTCCCTCGCGGCGGCCGCCATCGACGCGGCGTGCATGCCCGCGCGCGACGGCCTGGTCGTGCTCGAGGACGAGGCCCCCGACGCCTTCGCGCTGCCGGGCCTGCCCGGCCGCGTCATCGTCTCCACCGGCATGCTCGACACCCTCGACCAGGCGGAGCACTCCATCCTGCTCGCCCACGAGCGGGCCCACCTAGCTGCGTACCACTACCTCTTCGTCGCCCTCGCCCAGCTGGGCGCCACCGCCAACCCACTACTCCGCCCGCTGGCCGCCGCGGTCACCTACACCATCGAGCGCTGGGCCGACGAAAACGCGGCCGACGCCACCGGCGACCGCACCCGCGTCGCCCGCACCGTCGGCAAGGCCGCGCTGGCCGCCCGGCATACCCTCGCCCGCACCCCCGGCGCGGCCCTCGGCATTCTCGGCCGCAACAAGGGACCGCTGGCTGGAGCCGGCCCGGTGCCGCGCCGCGTCGCGGCCCTCCTCTCCCCGCCGCTCACCCTGCACCGCGGACTCACCCTGGCCACCGTCGCGGTCCTCGCCGTCGCCGCATGGTCCAGCGCCGAAGCCGCCCACGACCTCCACCTCCTTCTGCACGCCGCCGGCGCCGCATAGCCACACAGGCATCCAGAAGGACTGGCCCGTCGGCACGCACCGGGCCCCGCACGCGCTAACCAGTCATCTCCCGGACGGATCCACTGGCCGGACGGTCGTCCCGGAGTGCGGGCCCGACGAGGAGGTCGGCGCGTTCGTCCTGCTCGACGACGGGTTCTGCATCGCCTGGGCCGGCGCCTCCCGCCTGCTACGGAGTTCGCGAACCGCGAGGGCACCACGGTGTTCTGGCGCGACGGTAAACTCCTCGCCGTCGACGCGGACCTGGCTTCGCACGCGTTGTTCGCAATGGAGGACGGCAGGCACGTGATGGGCCGCACGCTGCTGTTGGGTGACGGCCGCGTGGTTGTGTCCTTGGACAGTGAGGTGCTCGCCTTCCACAGCCCGCTGGGCCCCCTGGCTGAGGGCCCCTGGCCGTGCGGGGATGCGAATCTTCGGGGGAACCCTGTGATGGGCTGACGCCGCCCGGCGTGTTGAGTAGCGGACGGACAGGCCCCGTTGACGGGCAGCCGCGACTCCAGAAGTACACGGATCTGCGAGGCCTGAGCACATACTTGGCCAGCCGGGCCAACTACAGCGCTCCTTACCTTGTTGGCGGGTTGATTCCGGACCTTCGTGCGATCGGGAGACCCAGGGGCCTGGGTGTGGCTGAAAGCGCTCATGCCGTAGGTGTGGCTTTGACTGATTGGCCGCCCAGTGCCCCGCGACGACACGGCCACTCATTGAGTGTTCTCGCCCCGAGTACCGAACAACGAGGCTGAACTGCTGGAGCTGATGGGCGATGTCCTGACGTTGGCTCAGGACACCCCGGTGATCGACGGCGTCGCCCCCGCTCCATGGAGATCCGAGCCGAGGACTGCCGGCGCCACTGCTCGCGCCAGGCGTACTGCTCGCCCAGCGGTGCATCGTTCTTCGGCGGGGCGCTGACCTGGGCGGGGAACTCGTTGGCCAGGCCCCGGTAGCCTTCGTCGACCTCTGCCTTCACTTTCGGATAGTGGCGGAACTGCTCGGCGATGTGCACGGCCGTCTGGTCGTGCATCCGGCCCGGCCGCACCACCCCGCTGAACAGGGTGCGGCCCTTGCCCGTCGCTGACATTGGTGGTCTTGATGGTGTTCTCTGCTTCTTCTTGCCAAGGACGAAGGCTTTGCGGCCTGGGCGGTCCGCGAGCGGGCGTCTGGCCTGTACCTCATTCCCGTCCATGCACAGGTCCACACGCTCGGCGTCGGCGTAGGCGAACACATCCTCCCGCGTCCGCAGCCGTACGGCAGCGGGCAGCCGATCGACCGCGTACGTCAGACGCTCTTGTGGAACCCGGCGTCGACGGCGAAGTCGGCACCGATCGTGCTGGCCGACCGCGGTGAAGCCAGGAGCAGGATGGCGTCAGCGACCTCCTGTGGATCGATCAGACGGCCTGTCACCTGACCCATCATCTGCGGGGCTATGGTCTCCATGACGGTGTCACGGTCGGCGCCGGCCATTCTGGCGATGACGTCCGCGGCTCCCCCCTTCTCGGTCCACCACGCGGTCCGCACCGCACCCGGGGATACCGTGTTGACCCGAATCCCCTGGGGTCCGAACTCCTCCGACAGTGCCTTGGTGAGATTGGACAGCCCGGCCTTGGCGGCTCCGTACTCGATGTTGACACTCGCGGGCTGGCGGGCCATACCAGTGGAGACGTTGACGATGGAACCGCCACCGCGCTCGATCATCCGGGGAATGGCGGCGCGGGTCATACGGACGGTCGAGAACAGGTTGAACTCGAAAATGGCCTGCCACTCGGCGTCGTCACCGTCGAAGAATCCAGTGCGAGGCATGGTGATGCCAGGGGGCGGGCCGCCCGCGTTGTTGACCAGGATGTCCAGCGCACCGAAGTGCCCGACCCCGCGATCGACGATCCGGCCCGGCGCATCCGGGTCCATCAAGTCGGCCGACACATGGAGGAGGCCGACTCCCTCGAGGTCCTTCAGTTCCGGCGTCATCCGGCGAGAGACGGCCACCACTTTCGCGCCCTCTTCCAGCAGAGAACGGGTGACGGCCAGCCCGATGCCCTTGGACGCACCGGTAACGATGGCGACTCGGTCCAGAAGCTTCAGATCCACGATTCTCCTTCTTTTGAAACCGGATTCCCATCCCGCACGAAACAGGTAAATGGCCTGGTACTCACACTGTTCCGAGCGGGTTCGAGGACCATGGTGCTCGGTCTCCAAGGACCGTGCTGGCGCGATTCCGACATCACGTTCGGGGCAGTCCCAGGGGTCGGATACGCGAAGCCGTGCGCTGCCATCAGCGGGCGGACCTCCCGGATTACTGCGGAGACGGTGGAGCGGTCCACCCCGTACGGCTCTGCCATGGCAGCGTGGAGCTGTCCGAGCCAAAGGTGCACCGACGTGACCAGGAGCCGGAGGATGAAGCCATGTCACGTCACGTGCCGACCCACCTATTGCCATCGCCCCCGAGGTCGTTAGTTTGGGAAGAGGGAATTGATCCATTCCTCCTCGTCCGAGGACGTGCCCATGACTTCGAGGTCCGCCGGATCGCGTGCGGCGCGGGGGCGGGCCAGGGACGCCGCTGATACCGTCGGCCCGCACTATTCGTGGGTCGTGCTGTCCAACACCACGCTGGGTGTTCTGATAGCCACGATCAACGCGTCGATCATGCTTATCGCGCTGCCGGACATCTTCCGTGGAATCGGGATCGATCCTCTGCAGCCGGGGAACACGAGTCTGCTGCTGTGGTTGATCACGGGGTATTTGGTGGTTACAGCGGTGCTCGTGGTCAGCTTCGGCCGGATGGGCGACATGTACGGCCGGGTTCGCATGTACAACGCGGGATTCGCGGTTTTCACCGTGTTCTCGGTGTTGTTGTCAGTGACCTGGATGCATGGCACGGCGGGCGCACTGTGGCTGATCCTGATGCGTGTGGGCCAGGGCGTCGGCGGCGCGATGCTGATGGCCAACTCCAATGCGATCATCACCGACGCGTTCCCGCCCGACAGACGCGGCCTGGCGTTGGGACTGAACCAGGTAGCGGGCATCGCCGGCTCGTTCATGGGGCTGGTGCTCGGAGGGCTGCTCGCCCCGGTGGAGTGGCGCATGGTGTTCCTGGTGTCGGTGCCGATCGGGGTGTTCGGCACGTTCTGGTCGTATCGGAAACTGCACGACACCGGCATCCGGCGGCCCGCCCGGCTGGACTGGTGGGGCAATCTGACCTTCGCTGTCGGTCTGGTCGCGGTGCTGGCCGGCATCACCTACGGCATCCAGCCCTACCGCGGGCACACCATGGGCTGGACCAACCCGTGGGTGCTGTCCGCCCTGATCGGCGGCGTGGTCATGCTGGTGATCTTCGGCATCGTGGAGACCAGGGTCGCGGAGCCGATGTTCCGGATGAGCTTGTTCCGTATCCGTGCGTTCACTGCCGGGAACCTCGCAAGCCTGCTGTCCGGGATAGGACGCGGCGGGCTGATGTTCGTCCTGATCATCTGGCTGCAGGGCATCTGGCTGCCCCGGCGCGGCTACGGCTTCACCGAGACCCCGCTATGGGCGGGCATCTACATGCTGCCGCTCACCGTCGGTTTCCTGATCGCCGGGCCGATCTCAGGCTGGCTGTCCGACCGCTTCGGGGCGCGGCCGTTCGCCACCGGCGGCATGCTCGTCGCGGCAGGCAGCTTCGTGCTGCTGGCACTGCTGCCGGTCGATTTCCACTACGGGACCTTCGCCGCGATCCTCCTGCTCAACGGGATCGGGATGGGACTGTTCGCTTCCCCGAACCGGGCCGGGATCATGAACAGCCTGCCCGCGGACCAGCGCGGGGTCGGCGGCGGCATGAGCACCACCTTCCAGAACTCTGCGCTGGTGCTGTCGATCGGGGTGTTCTTCAGCCTGATCGTCCTCGGCCTGGCCGGGACACTGCCGCACTCCCTGTCCAGCGGCCTCGTCGCCCAGGGCGTCCCCGCCGGCGATGCGGACCGACTGTCGGCGCTGCCACCGGTCTCGGTGCTGTTCGCCTCTCTGCTGGGCTACAACCCGGTCCAGACACTGCTCGGTCCGAATGTGCTGGATCAGCTGCCGGCGAGCCACGCGGCCTACCTGACCGGCCGTGGCTTCTTCCCCGCCCTGATCTCCGGGCCGTTCGCGAACGGCCTGGACGCCGCGTTCATGTTCGCCATAGCCGCCTGCCTCGTCGCCGCCGTCGCCTCCTGGCTGCGCGGCGGCAAATACGTGCACACTGACAAGCCGACCACCGTCGGCACCACCGACTATTCCTGCCCGGCACTCCGGGGCCCGGAGGCGGCACACCACAGCTCCGTGACACCGGACCGAGCGGCCGTCTTCCCCGTCGGAACCCACGGGCTCGCCTCGGGCGTCGCACACTCCACCCCACCGAGGGTCGGCCCCGACACCGCTCGGGCCAGTCCGCCCGGACTGCGCGAAGACCGACCTCACCGCACCAGGGACTCCGCCCTCGATGCGTACGCACTGATCGTCACGGCACATGGCTACCGCTCGGTCACTTACTCGATGACGACCGGCGGCAACGGCCAAGCCGCCGCTGCAGAAGCCGCCCCTCGGACGAACGGGCAGATCGCCGGCGTGGTCCGCGCGGCGAGCCCGGACCGCCCACTGCCCGGGGCGGTCATACGCGCCGTCGACGCGACGGGGAAGGTCGTGGCACGCACCACCACCGACCGCGACGGCAGGTTCCGGCTGACCCGCCTGCCCCGCCACCCGTACGCAGTGACCAGGGCACCGAGCCCGATGACACCGCCGGATGGCAATGGCTCGGCCGGCGCCATCTTGCACCTCACCCTGGACGGCATGGGGTCATGACCGAACCGAAGCGAGCCCTTGAGCGGATCACCGAAATCCTGGGCATCACCAAGAGGTTCGACGAGATCGACCAGGACATCCCTCGTGACCACCGCCGAACTTGCCCACCCAGTCGTCCGCCCTGACCTCCGTCGACTCCGGTGACCGACGAAAACTTCCTGGCCCTGCTTACCAAGCTCACCGACATCGCCCCCGGAACGCCCGGCGCCTGGATCCCACCCGTGGTGCCGTTCGGCAGGTCATGTCTGCGGTGAGAGACCGTCGTCCACGGGCACGTCCTGGGGGGTCAGCGTGATGCCGGAGTTCCTGGCCTGTTCGAGGATCAAGGTGGCGAAGTCCTCCTCGACGTGCCCCGCGCCGATGGCACCCGTGACGAGCTGAGCGGTGGCGGCCGCGAGTGGCATGGGTACCTCCAGCTCGCGGGCCGCGGACAATCCCAGGTCGAGGTCCTTCCGCAGCAGCGGCATGGTGAACGTCGGTGTGAAGTCCAGGTTCACCAGCGCGGGCGACTTGTAGCGGGTGTAGTCCGAGCCCATCACGGAGTCGTTGAGGAATTCCAAGAAGGCGGCACGGCCGACCCCGCCTTTTTCTGCGAGGACCGTGATCTCGGCGAGCGACTGGGTGACGACACCGAGGAAGACGTTGTGCGCAATCTTGACGAGACGGGCGACTTCGCCCGCGCCGACGTAGGTCACCCCGCGCCCGAGCAGAGCCAGCAACGGCTCGACCTGGCCGAACACCTCGCGCGAGCCGGAGACCGCAACCGTCAGCTTCCCTGCGGCGATCACCTTCGGGTTCCCACTCACCGGGGCGGCCAGGAAGTCGGTCCCACGCTTGGCGGATTCGCTGCGGATCAGCGCGGACATCGGGATTGACACCGTCGAGCTGTCGATCAGCACCCCCGGAGCGGCATCCGGCGAGGTCAGCACGCCAGCGGAGCCCGTGGTGACCGCCTCCAGGTCAGGTGAGGCAGAGACCATGGTGAAGACAACATCCCGGTCGGCTACATCGACCGGCCGGTCGACGAGCGTCGCTCCCCGTTCCGCCAGCGGTTCGGCCTTGGACCGGGTTCTGTTGTAGACGGCTACGTCGTGCCCCGCATCCAGCAGCCGGGCGGCAAGTTGGAAGCCCATGCGGCCGGCACCGACCCAGCCGATCCGCGGGCGGCTCTGGGCGACATACGTCATTCCTCTACCTCAATCCTGGAAGCCGGCATCCGCTTGCATGAGCACCGTCGCCCTGCCGGACACTGTGTCGACCGAAAGCGTGTCGCCTGCCGACTGCAGCGCTCAGCGTCTCTGTCAATGCGGGGTAACGGCTGCGGTGGTGCGAACAGGCCCAGCAGAACGCTGTGAAGTCCTGCAACCACCTGATACTCCATCACCCAGCCCCCGCCCTTCCTGGGTCAGAACCAGCCACCGTCGGCCTGGATGGTCCGGCCGGTGATGAACGAGGCGTCGTCCGACACCAGGAACGAGACGACCGCGGCGATTTCGGAGGGCTCCGCCATCCGACCGAGCGAACTGGCGGTGCGGATAAGAGCGCGGAAATCAGTGTCGACGTCGGGATGGACGTAGTGGGAAGCCGCGTGAGCGGACATGTCGGTGACGGTTCCCCCGGGCGCGATGGCGTTGATGGTGATGCCGCGCCGGCCGAGTTCGGGGCTGAGGTTGAGCGCGATGCATTCGACTGCGGCCTTACTCGACGCATAGAGGGCGTGGTAGAAAACCGCCTTGTGGGCACTCTGCGATGACGTCAGTACGATCCTCCCTCCTCCGTCCATATGCCGTGCGGCGTTCTGTACGGCGAAAAACTGAGCTCGTGTGTTGATGGCGAAGACACGGTCGAAGTCGGCGGGGGTGACGTCGTCCAGCTTGCCGAAGTACTCAATTCCGGCGTTGCTGGCCAGAATGTCGAGTCCACCAAGAGCTTCGGCGGCCTCATCGGCCAGCCGCCGGATCTGGTCCGGGTCGCTGACGTCCGCCTTGATCGCGACCACGCGACGGCCGACGGCGGTGATCTCGGCGGCGAGCTCCTCCGCCGCGTCACCGCTGCTCCGGTAGTTGATCGCCACGTCTGCCCCGTCAGCGGCGAGCCTTCGGGCCACAGCCGCGCCGATCCCTCGTGCGCCACCGGTGACCAAGGCCTTCCTGCCCGTCAGCCTTCCGCTCATCAGTCTTCTCCCGTCCACGGGAATCCGGCAGTCATGCCGAATACGGGTAACGCGGCCTGCGAATCCCACAACTCATGGCAGCGGATGACTTCTTCACCTCGCCTACGCAGTAGTGGAGGACTGCCGTGATCGTCCTCGTCACGGTGGGCGCCCTGCCCAGGGGTGGCCCGTCGGTCAACTCGACCCGTTGGGGTGGAGGACGACCTTGGTCCAGCCGTCGTCACGGGCGTCGAAGTGCTGGTAGCCGGCGGGGGCCTGGTCCAGCGGCAGCTCGTGGGAGACGATCCACGAGGGCTTGGCCTTGCCCTGCTCAATCAGGGCGCACAGCTGTCGGTTGTACGCCTTGACGTTGGCCTGACCGGTTCCCATCGACTGGCCCTTGAACCAGTACAGGCCGTAGTCGAAGGCGACCTCGCCGTCCTCCTTGTACAGCTTGTCCGGGCTCCCCGGGTCGTGCGGCACGAAGACACCCACGACACCGATCGTCCCGGTGAACTTCACCGAGTGCACCAGGTTGTTGAGCGTCAGGTTCGGGTGTTCGACACCTTGAGGGTCGTGCGCCTGGTAGCCCACGCACTCACACCCACGGTCCGCCCCCAGACCGTTGGTGAGCTCGTTGATCTGGTCGATCGGCGAGGCCTTGGAGTCATCGATGGGAATCGCACCGATCTGCTCTGCGAGCGCGAGCCGGTCGGGGTGACGGTCGACGACCATCACCTTCGCGGCGCTCTTGAGATTTGCCGACAGCGCCGCCATCAGACCGACCGGGCCCGCGCCATAGATGACAACGGTCTCGCCCGGCTGCACGCCGGCCAGCTCCGTGCAGTGCCAGCCGGTAGGGAAGATGTCGGACAGCATCACGTAGTCGGTCTGCTTCTCCCGCGCCTCCTCCGGCAGCACCAGGCAGTTGGAGTCTCCGTACGGAACCCGCAGGAACTCTGCCTGACCGCCGTTGTAGGGGCCCATTCCCGCGAAGCCGTATGCGGCACCGGCCATCGTCGGATCCACCGGCGTGGTCAGGCAGAAGGCCGTCAGTCCGTTGTCACAGTTGCGGCAGAACCCGCAGCTGATGTTGAACGGCAAACAGACCAGGTCCCCCACCCGCACACGGTCCACGCCGTCGCCGATCTCGATGACCTCCCCCATGTTCTCGTGGCCCAGGACACGCCCCGTCTCCATGTCCGTGCGCCCCTCATACATATGCAGGTCCGACCCGCAAATGTTGGTGGAAGTGATCTTCACCAGCACATCCGTCGGCCGCTCGATCCTCGCGTCCGGCACGTCCTGCACGTTCACCGAACGCGGCCCGTCATACACCAGAGCCTTCATGGGGATTCTCTCCTCCTGTCCGACTTTTCCGAATCTCGAGGGAAAGAACAAAATTCACGAATGAACCGCGTGAAACGCGCACGCGGAACGCCTGTGGCGACGAGCGCATGTACGCACTGACCGACACAACTAAGAGGATTCGCAAGATACTCAACGGGGAGTCGTACAGGCCAATGGCTGGGCCGGCGCCGCTTCCCGTTACCTCTCCAGCCGCATCAGTGGGCACAGCGGACACAGCGGACGCGCCCCGCCGATCACTCAGTTCAAGCCTCCCACCGGGACACTGCATGTCAACTGGAGACTGGCGAGGAATATTTGGTCATCCCAGCTGCAGCGCCAGCTGTGACGAAACTGCGGGAAATTCCATGTCACGGCACTGTCGCCAACCGACGGAAATTGAATCACCGAGAGGCCTGCATGGTCAGCGTTGCACTACTCGTACGTGTCGAGGCGAAGTCCCGTGAATAACAACAGCTCACCCATTGAACCCTTCTCGGTGACGTCTTGTGACAATTCGTGATCTTCGTTCTGGTGGTGCGTCCGTGTTCGAGCTGGAGCAGCGCAGGACCAACACACCCTGCTTGAAGGGGCACGGACGGCACAGGCGGCACGAACCAATACTCTGAGTCCCGTCCGCACTATCTGGGAGAGTCATGACAAGTAGGTTCACCGAGTTGGCCGTTGACTGCCACGATCCGGAGAGACTCGCGGCCTTCTGGTGCGAGGTTCTGGACTTCAAGGTGATCGACCGGGGCGAGGGCAAGGTCGAGATCGGCTCCTGGATGCCGACCGTTGAGGATGTTCGGGCCCGCCAGATGTCGCCCACCCTGCTGTTCGTTCAGGTGCCCGAGGGAAAGACCGTGAAGAACCGGCTTCACCTCGACGTCAGCCCAATCGACGGCAGCACCGACGACGAGGTGACCAGATTGCTCGGCCTCGGCGCCACCAAGACGGACGTGGGCCAAGGCTCAGACCGAAACTGGGTGGTCATGGCAGACCCCGAGGGCAATGAATTCTGTGTCCTACGCACCCTGGCACCGCAGAATTAGGTGTATTGGTCACGAGCGTTGTTGACACTCAAGGACTTGATCAAGATGAAGACCTCCGCATCTCCCGGCCAACGGCCCATAAGTGGGTGAGCCGTTGGCGGGCGGAGGGTGAGGCGGGGCTGCAGGACCGTCCTGGCCGGCCTCACACGACCCCGCACCGCAGGCGCACGCGCTGGTCGACGTCGAACCTCAACTGACGCGCATCTTGACCGCACTGCTGCAACTGCCTGCTGCCCTCGGGCAGCAGGCAGCGCACTGGCTGCACCGCCGGACGTTCCTCCTGGCCATACCCCGGAGTCATCCTGTCCGGCCGTGTGGGCCAGGGCCCGTCACTCCTCGTCGGTCGCGTGAGCCCGTCAGGGCCATCAGGGCGAGCGGCTTGTAAACGTCGCTGGACCGCACTGCAGCTGGGCCACCCGCTCGGTCGACCTCGCCTACGCGGGCATCGCCGACAGCTTGATCCGACCGAAGACCCGAGTGGCCGAGCGCCTGATCGAGAAACCTTCACCGCACTGAACGAGCAGACCGTCGTCGTTACCGGCACGGACGGCCGCGCTGTACTCCGACGCCCTCAACGCGCCATCAGGGCTGCTCTCGCCGTCGCGCGCTCGACGGACCACGACCTCGGATCCGCGTCGGCGATGGAGGGGCTTCACCAAACGGCGTCTCTCCAGTGGCGCAAGCGCGCACGTCCAATAAATTACGTTTTACGAAACATTTATGTCACTGGTGGCAATCCCGACGCTGGTTGGGCTGCCGCACGCGGTCGCGCGCCTTGTGGGCCGGGGCCGGCTCACGGAGTCCGATCACGGCGGCACTGTACGGATTGCCGCCTGGATCCTTGCCTGAGGGGAACCATGGCTGACGAGACATCCGCGACCCTGGAGGAAGGGTGGAGCGGCGAAGGGTGCCCGGCGAGTGCGTTTGCCCGGCGGTCGTTTCTTCACGGGGCCGCCGCGGGCCTGGCCGGAGCGGCGGGCGCGACCGTCTTGGGCAGCAGTGCCGCGAGCGCCGACCCGGTGGTCGAGATCAAGGCGGAACCGAAATCCCGCACGATTCCCTTTCATGGCTATCACCAGGCAGGCATCGCCACTCTGCCGCAACAGGACGCAATTTTCGTCTCGCTCGACGTGACCGCCTCCAACCGCGCGGAACTCACCAAGCTGTTCCGCACGCTGACTTCGCGAGCCCGCTTCCTCACGGCGGGCGGCAGGCCACCGAAGGTGCCCCCGACCGCAACGCCGTCGGACAACGGCATCATGGGACCGACATTCGTGGCGGATGGTCTCACCCTGACTGTCGGAGTGGGCGCGTCCCTCTTCGACAGCCGCTACGGATTGAGCAAGCGCAAGCCGGTCCAGCTCGTCAAGATGTCGCCCTTCCGCCATGACGACCTGGACCCCGCGCTGAGCCAGGGGGACCTGCTGATCCAGATCTGCGCCGATCACCGCGACACGACGGTGCACGCATTGATCGACATCCTGATGCACACCAAGTCCGCGGCGAAGCTGCGCTGGCGCATTGACGGCCAGCGCAATCCGGAGCGTCCCGTCGGTGTCCGGCGCGACTGGTTCGGCTTCAAGGACGGAATCTCCAACCCGACCCTCTCCGACGAGGCCCAGATGAATCAGGTGGTCTGGGTCCAGCCGAAGAGCGCCGAACCGGCCTGGGCCGCAGGCGGCACGTACCACGTGGTGCGTATCGTGCACTTCTTTATCGAGGCGTGGCAGAAGGTGCCCATTGCTCAACAGGAGCGGATCTTCGGCCGCCGCAAGGCGAGCGGCGCTCCCATGTACGCCGTGGATGAGAACGCCACGGATCTCCTCGATCCCATCTACACCAACGACCCGCAGGGCCTGATCACCCCGCTGAACTCTCATATCCGCCTCGCCAATCCCCAGACTCCGCAGACCGCGGCGACCAGCACGATCCTGCGTCGGAGTTACGACTACGACCGGAGCTTCAACCTGCCGGAACTCGACATGGGCCATGCATTCGTCTGCTTCCAGCAGGAGCTGAACACTTACATCGCCATGCAGACCCGGCTGGAAGGCGAAGCACTAGTGCCGTTCATCAGCCCACGGGGCGGGGGTTACTTCTTCGCGCTTCCCGGTGTTCGGGACGAGAAGGACTACTACGCCCGCGGGCTCCTGGCCTGATCCTGCCCTGTCACCGGGCGGCGTCGGCGAGACGCCGCGCCGCCCGGCCCTGGACCGAACCATCGCAAATACACACAGGAGGCGAGATGTACTCTGCCCTGCGGACCCGAGCCGGCAGCGGCCGCCGGCGACCCGGCAGGACGCTCCGACCGGTACTCGCGGCGGGCATCGGGATCCTGTTGATCTCCTGTACGCCCGCCCCCTCAGTCCAAAAGCACTCCACCGTGCCGGTCGCTCCCGTCCACGCCGGTGCCAGTGGCCGCGTGTATGTCACGAATCAGCAGGACAACACGCTCTCGGTGATCGACGCCGGTACCTACAAGGTCGTCGCAACCGTGCCGGCCGGCGTGGCGCCCGAAGGCGTCGCGGTCACCGAGGACGGCAAGCGCGTGTACATCGCCAACAGCGGCTCGGCCCGGGTCTCGGTCCTCGACACCGGGAACAACAAGATCGTCAAGACTGTGACGGTCGGGAAGAGCCCCACCGGTGTCGGGCTCAGCCCCGATGACAGGTCCCTCTACGTCACCAACGGCAGTTCGAACACCGTCTCGGTGATCGACACCCGAACCAACCGGGTCACCGCGACCATCCCGGTCGGCAAGTCTCCCGTGAGCGTGGCTTTCAGTCCCGACGGCGGTACGGCCTACGTGGCGAATTCCGGGTCCGGCAGCCTGTCGGTCATCAACACCAGCACGCGCCGGGTCGCCCGGAGCCTTTCCGCGGGGCGCTCCCCCGTGGGCGTCGCCATCACCCCGGACGGCAATTCGGCCTATGTCGCCGACGAAGTGGGAAAGCAGGTCCTTGCCGTCGCAACCCGTACCGGCAAAGCGACGGCCGTGCAGGTCGGCAAGGGCCCCTTTGACGTGGCCATCGGGTCCGACGGCCACGTCGCCTACTCCGCCGATCTCGGCCCGGGCAACGTATCCGTGATCGACACCAGCAGCCACCGTGTCTCGGCCACCATTGCCCTGGGCCCCCCCGGCACAGACCCGTTCAACCTGGAAGTCACCAACGAGGCGATCTACGTCACGAACCAGGGAGCGGGCACCCTCAACGTCATCGACCCGGCATCTCATAAGGTCGTCGCGACTGTCACCCTCGGCGCCAGCCCCTACGGCGTGGCGGTGAGCTGAGCCCGCGACGCACCGATCACGGTCCCGAGCGCGCCGCACAGCGAGCAGCCGCTTGGATCATCTGCGGGACAGCCCTTGGCCAACCGTCCGTTGCCAGGAAGGACTCGGGTTGCCGACGGAACATGGCCACGGGGGAAAACAGACAAGGGGTCTTTTTCATGTCTCACGCTTCCACCGTCGCTGTTCTCGGAGCAGGCGCACTCGGCGCCGCGATGGCGATGCGGCTCGGAGATACCGGCCACGAGGTACGGCTGTGGAACCGGACCGAGGAGAGGGCCCGTTCGGTGGCGGAGCACGCTGCCGGGGTCACGGCAGTGAGGGCGGTGGGAGATGCGGTCTCCGGCGCGTCCGTCGTCGTCACTGTGCTCCGTGACGGCGATGCGGTCACTCAGGTCATGTCAGATGCCATCGCTCGGCTCGACAACGATGCCGTCTGGGTGCAGGCGAGCACGGTAGGGCCACAGTACGCCGGCGCGCTGGCCGGTCTGGCTCGTGATCACGGTGTTTCGTACCTCGACGCCCCGGTCTCGGGAAGCACCGCTCCCGCTCGGCAGGGCAAGCTTGTCTGGCTGGTTGCCGGCGCCGAGGACGTCCTTTCGCGAGCGCGTCCCCTGCTCGACGATCTCGGCTCGTCGGTGCTCCACGTCGGGACGGGGGTCGAGGGCAGCGCCGTCAAGCTCGTGGTCAACGCCTGGATGGCTGCCTCGACGGTCGCCATGAGCGACGTCCTTGCGCTGTGCGACGCTCTCGGCGTCGACCATGCGACGTTCGTCCGGGTGCTTGAGGCGGGCCCGCTCGCCATGCCGTACGAGTTGCAGAAAGTAGGCGTCATGGACGACGCCTCATACGCGCCGGGATTTGCGGTGCAACTCGCCCTGAAGGACATCGAACTGGCCGCGGCAGCCGCCACCCCCAGCCCTCTGCTCCAGGCCGTCCGGGACCGCCTGCGAGCGACCGTCGCGGCCGGCCATGACAACGACGACCTCGCCGCCGTCGACTACCTGAGGAGGCCGCCGTCGTAGCCCGTATGGGGGCCGTCGTTCCGGGCCCGGTCCTCCTTGCTCATACGGAATTCCGTGTCAGCCACCCGTCGACCTGAACGGACCACTGAATCGTGACCACCTCGATCATCGTCGGAGGAAGCAGCGGACTGGGCCGCGCCGTAGCCCAGCGATTCGCCGACCGTGGCGACACTGTCCTCATCACCAGCCGCACCACGGCGCACGCCGACACGGTGGCCGGCGAAATCGGCGGCCTGACCAGAGGCCTGGCCATTGACCTGTCGCAGCCGGAGACGATCGCCGCCGCGCTCAGCGAAGTGCGCGCGGTCGACAACCTGGTGATCACCGCCATCAAACAGAGCGTCAACTCCCTCGCGGACTTCGATATCGCCGAAGCCATCGAGTCCGTGACCACCAAACTGGTGGGCTACACCGAGACCGTGCGAGCCCTGCGTGACCGGTTCAACCCCGGCGCGTCGGTGGTGCTCTTCGGTGGCCTGGCCAAGGAACGCCCCTACCCCGGTTCCACCATGGTGACCGCATTCAACAGCGGCATCACCGGCCTGGTGAAAACCCTGGCCGTGGAAATCGCACCCCACCGCATCAATGCGATCCACCCGGGCGTCGTGGGAGACAGCGCCAAGTGGCGCGACGCGCCCGAGCACCCCCACCTGGCGCGGACCCCCATCGGACGCCTCGTGACCACGGCGGAGGTTGTCGATGCCACGGACTTCGTCCTCCGCAACACCGGCGTCAACGCCCTCGACCTGTTCGTCGACGGCGGACTGCGCGTGACCTGACTCATCGGGAATCAGGCAGCCATGCGGACCCGCGCAATGGCTGGGAATGGACCCGCTGGAGGCCAGCCTCCTTCTGCAGGTGCGGCGAGCGGGGAACGCCGCACCTGCCGACACCCCGCAGCTCGGGGCGGGCGGCGGCGCATCCGGCGGGGCCCGGAGGTGGACGACGGCCTCGTGGACGACGTCTCGTAGGTCGTCTGTGCCGCTCACCGCACTCACACCTCCTGCTGCGCGCCGATCTCGGCGAGCGGCGCCTCGATGCGGGTCGCGATCGGCCGGGAAACCCACGGTGACGGCTCACTCCAGGTGCGGCCGGTGGAGGTGGTGGGAGGTGGTGCGTTCGATGACCAGGAGGGCGGCGTCGTCGGTGGGCTGCTCGCCGACGTGGGCGAGCAGGTCATCGTGGATGTGACGCAGCAGGGCATCGGGGCTGGTGGCGGAGAAGGAGGCGACACGCTCGGCGAGCGGGTAGAACTCTCCGGTCGGTGAGCGGGCTTCGATGACGCCGTCGGTGTAAAGCAGCAGGATGTCGCCGGTTTCGAAGGGGAACGGGTCGGCACGGCGGCTTGAGGGAGGCAGTTCGGACATGCCCAGTGGGGGTGCGGGGCAGCGCGAGTACAGGGCCGTCACCTGGTGATCGTGCACCAGCAGGGGCGGGGGATGACCGCAGTTGATCATCTGGGCCTGTGGGTCCTGGTCGAGAATGTCGAGTACGAGGGCGGTGATGAAGTGCTCCCCCGGATCGTGCTTGGTATCGGCCACATCCTCCAGGTTCCGGCAGAAGCTCTCCTCGAGTGCCGCCGTGAGCTCGGGCAGCGTGGCGTACCGGTGAGCACCTTCACGGAACGCGCCCAGCACCACCGATGCCTCTCCGATGGCGGCCATGCCTTTGCCCCGGACGTCACCGATGATCACCCGGGTGCCGGGATGGGCGGCGCGGGCGATCGCAAACAGGTCGCCGCCGATCTGGGTCTCGTCCTCGGCGGCCAGATACAGCCAGGCCACGCGCAACGGCCCGATCCGGCGGGGCGGAGGCCGCAGCAGAACCCGCTGTGCCGTCTCGGCCACCGATCGCGCCCGGCTCAGCTGGCGATCGCGCCGCTCCCGCACGTAGCAGACGAAAACTACCAAAGCGGAGAGCACGGTCAGGGCGGTGATCTGCGCAATGTGGTTGGACGTGGCCAGCCCGCCGTGGAGGACGGCGATGAATATCTGAGCAGCCACAGCCAGAACGCCGATTCCCGCAGTCAGCCATGGGCCGGCGAGGGAGGCGGTGAGTGCGGGCGCGATGACCAGAAACGGCCCCAGATGGACATCGGCCGGCGAGTGGATGTCCACCACAGTGATCACTATGATCAGCGCGAGCGGGATTGCCACAAGTCCCCTGCCCGACGGCTGCTCCAGGAGGCGGTCCATCGATACCCGCTCGACACCCATATACCTCATTGTGTCCCTCGTCCGAGGCGGCGCATGCTCCCGGGATGTCAGCCGCGGAGCAGGCCCGGAGCGCGTACGCACCACCTGCATCGGCGTACAGCCTTCCGTGTCAGGCAGCGTGCCCGCGCCCTCAGCCGTCGCACCCCGCCATCGTGCTTCCCGATGCGGTTTCGAGGGGGGCAGGCCATAGAACTCCACCATTCCCCCGCGCAGAAAATCTGTCGTGGCGGAAGTAGACATGCGTGCTCGTCGGAGTTAGCGTCTTTCTTGTAGCCAAGAAGTCAGCAATGCGTGGAAGAGACGAACTACCGCGCATGCAGGACAGAAGGAGGCTGTGGCACGGCAGTGGAGTGGCGGGGCCGGAAGTCCAGGGGTCTCCTCGCTGACTGCCGGGCCGGGCGGCCCATCGGGGCCGTCAGCGGTTCGCAAGACCGCAGTAGCAACCAGATGGATCAGAAAGACGAGAAGGAGGCAGACGCCATCAGGATCGCCCGGGCGAGGACGTAGTCGGCCCGGGTACCGCAGCCCCGGAACGGAAGGTGGTCCCACGGTCACGTATCCGCGATCCCCGCACTCGCCCCCATCCCCCGGGCGCCGGTGCGGAAACGACAGGCCGGCACCGCAGTAAGCCGGCAGATGGTGTTCAAATCCCTCGGGGCCCTGGTGCCGTACGGCACCAGGGCCCCCTGACGCGTTCCCCTATCAGAGGTGCAAATGACCGCAGAAGATCCGCTCGGCCGTCTGGACGACGACGACTATCCCGCCTACACCATGGGCCGGGCTGCCGAAATACTCGGCACGACCCCCGCATTCCTGCGGGCCATCGGCGAAGCCCGCCTCATCACCCCGTTGCGCTCCGAAGGCGGCCACCGCCGCTACTCCCGCTACCAGCTGAAAATCGCCGCCCGCGCCCGTGAACTCGTCGACCAGGGCACCCCGGTCGAGGCGGCCTGCCGCATCATCATCCTCGAGGACCAGCTCGACGAAGCCCAGCGCATCAACGAAGAACTGCGCCACCCCGCCACCCAGTCCCGCTCCAAGTCCGACGCCTGACCCCCCGACCTTGGAAACCGGCGACGGCCGGCGTCCCCACTGACATTCACCCGGCTGCTGAGAGGAATTGCGGTCTCACAGGCCGTCCACCACCAGCACGCGGACAGGGCTCCGACGATGGCATCGCCGGAGCCCTTCAGCAGACCGCGAAACACCGTGGACGAGCTGGAACAAGGTCTCCAGGACACCCTCGCCCGAACGTTGCCGGAGCAAGCAGAACGACCCAGGGCCCACACGATGACCGCGGTCAACTTCTCGTCGAACCGGCTCCTGGCCTGTGCCCGGCGACGCCGCCGTAGGACCACGACAACAGCAAGCAGTGCTGCCACGTCGATCGTCAGGACCTGACCAGCCCTCCTGCCAGCCCGCCTGTACGATCCCCGCGTTACCCAGGCCTCAGTTCGAGCTGATGGCGTTGCGCTACGCGCTCGGCCACTCCACGTCAAAGGTCGCCTGGTGCAACGGGCGGGATGACTTCGACACGAGGGCGGATCGTCCGTTCCCTCATGCCGGAATCCCGGCATCGGCGAGGCGAGAGGTCACTGCACCCCGTGCGGCCGGAACTGGATGCTGATGCGCCCTCCCGCGGCCCGTGCGGTCTTGGGGATGGCATGCTCCCAGGTCCGCTGGCAGGAGCCGCCCATCACGATCAGGTCGCCGTGTCCGAGCGGCCGCCGGACGACATCACCGCCGCGGCACGGGCGCAGCAGCAGGTCGCGGGGCGCTCCCACGGAGAGGATGGCGACCATCGTGTCCTCGCGGGCCCCCCTGCCGATGCGGTCGCCGTGCCAGGCCACGCTGTCGCGCCCGTCGCGGTAGTGGCACAGGCCGGCTGTCGTGAAGGGTTCGCCGAGCTCGGCGGCATAGTGCGTGGAGAGCGCCTGCCGCGCCTCGTCGAGGACGGGGTGCGGCAGCGGTTCGCCGGCACGGTAGAAGGCGAGCAGGCGCGGGACGTCCACGACCCGCTCGTACATCTGCCGTCGCTCGGCCTTCCAGGGAACGTCCGTGGCCAGCTGTTCGCACAGGGCGTCGGCGCCACTCAGCCAGCCCGGGAGCAGGTCGATCCAGGCGCCGTCACCGAGCTCGGTTCTGCGAAGCCCGTCCAGGGGGCGTAGGCGCACGTCGTCGCTCTGATCGAACAGGGATCCCTGGAGATGGTGCGATGCCATGTCTGCAGCATAGCTCGTATTCGAACATGTGCACTATTAGGACAGGCGGCGCGCCTCCGGGTGGATGCGCCGCGGTACGGGCCCGGACACCCTGGGGATGCCCCGTCGGACGCGGACCATCCCATGTGCCAGGAATAGCGGATCGATGCGCGGCGAGCACCCCTGCGGCTCCGCTGCCCCTTGGTCCGGTTTACCGACACGCAGCTCCCATATCGTCTAAATTGGGGCAAGTGGGGTTGCGTCGATCTGAGGTGACGCCGGACCTGCGGGACCGCGTCCAACACGGCTTCACGTGCACTGAGACAGCGTGGCCCGGTCGGGCCGGGCCACGGGGACGGATACTCATGACCGACGGACAGAAGGGTCCCGAGGACCGCGGTCCGGACCCCCTCGGAGACTTCCTCTCGCACTTTCTCGGCAGCGGACAGGGGGACGAGCCGCCCGACCCGCGGCGCATCGACTTCAGCCGGCTGTTGAGCGGCCCCGCACGGCAGCTCGTCACCGTCGCCGCGTCCTATGCCGCCCAGCACGGAAGCACCGACCTCGACACGGAGCATCTCTTGCGGGCCGCGCTCTCCACCGAGCCGACGCGCCGCATGGTCTCGCGGGCGGGTGCCGATCCCGATGCGCTCGCCGCCGAGATCGACCGGCAGGCCGGGGAGGGGCCGCCGCGAAACTTCATCGCCGTCACGCCGGCGGTCAAGCGCGCTCTCCTCGACGCCCATGAGATCGCGCGCTCCACCGGCGCCTCCTATATCGGCCCGGAACACGTACTGGTGGCACTCGCCGCCAACCGCGACTCCACAGCGGGGCAGATGCTCAACGCCGCGCACTTCTCGCCGCCCGCCGGTGCCCGGGACGGCCTCGCACCCGCGCCCGGCAGCGCCGGCCCGCATCACGGCCCAGCCGAGCGGAACACCCCCAACCTGGACAAGTTCGGCCGCGACCTCACCGACCTGGCCCGGGAGGGCCGCATCGACCCGGTCATCGGCCGTGACCAGGAGATCGAGCAGACCATTGAGGTCCTCGCCCGTCGGAGCAAGAACAATCCCGTCATGATCGGCGAGGCCGGAGTGGGCAAGACCGCCATCGTCGAGGGGCTGGCCCAGCGCATCGCGGACGGCGACGTGCCGGACATCCTGCTGGGTCGGCGTGTCGTCCAGCTCGACCTTTCAGGAGTCGTCGCCGGTACCCGCTTCCGTGGGGACTTCGAGGAACGGCTCACCGGCCTCATCGACGAAATCCGCGCCCACTCGGGCGGGCTGATCATCTTCATCGACGAACTGCATACCGTCGTCGGGGCGGGCGGCGGCTCCGAGGGCGGCCCGATGGACGCGAGCAATATGCTCAAGCCCGCCCTGGCCCGCGGCGAACTCCATGTCGTGGGGGCCAGCACGCTCGAGGAGTACCGCCGCTACATCGAGAAGGACGCCGCGCTGGCCCGCCGGTTCCAGCCGGTTCTGATCCCCGAACCCAGCCCGGCGGACGCCGTCGAGATCCTGCGGGGTCTCCAGGACCGCTACGAAGCCCATCACCAGGTCCGCTACACCGACGAGGCACTGCTCGCCGCCGTCGAGCTGTCCGACCGCTACCTCACCGACCGCTACCTGCCCGACAAGGCGATCGACCTCATGGACCAGGCCGGCGCACGGGTCCGGCTGCGCTCCTCCACCCGCGGCACCAACATCCGCACCCTGGAACGCGAAGTTGAGCAACTCACCCGGGACAAGGACCAGGCCGTCGCAGCCGAGCAGTACGAGCGGGCGTCCGAGCTGCGCGACCGACTCGCCGACCTCGAGCAGCGGATCGCCGAGGGAAACCACGTACAGCAGCCTCGCAGCCATGTCGCCGAGGTCACCGTCGAAGACATAGCCGACATCGTGTCCCGTCAGACCGGAATTCCCGTCAGCAGCCTCACCCAGGAGGAGCGGGACCGGCTGCTGGGCCTGGAGGAACATCTGCACAAGCGCGTCATCGGCCAGGACGAAGCGGTGACCGCCGTCGCCGACGCCGTCATGCGCTCGCGGGCCGGTCTGGCCGACCCCAGCCGCCCGATCGGGAGCTTCCTCTTCCTCGGCCCCACCGGCGTCGGCAAGACCGAACTCGCCCGCGCGCTCGCGGAGGCGCTCTTCGGGAGCGAGGACCGGATGATCCGTCTCGACATGAGCGAGTACCAGGAACGGCACACCGTCAGCCGCCTGGTCGGCGCTCCCCCTGGTTACGTCGGCTTCGAGGAGGCCGGACAGTTCACCGAAGCGGTGCGAAGGAACCCCTACTCGCTGCTGCTCCTGGACGAGATCGAGAAGGCGCACCCCGACGTCTTCAACATCCTGCTGCAGGTACTCGACGACGGGCGGCTCACCGACTCCCAGGGCCGCACGATCGATTTCAAGAACACCGTCATCGTCATGACCAGCAACCTAGGTTCGCAGGCCATCACCGGTCGCGGCGGCGCGATGGGCTTCGGTGCCGGCGATACGGACGCCGACGAGCAGGCCCGCCGCGAGCGGGTGCTCCGCCCCCTGCGCGAACACTTCCGGCCGGAGTTCCTCAACCGCATCGATGAGATCGTGATCTTCCGCCAACTCGCCGACCAGCAGCTACGGCAGATCACCAACATGCTGCTGGACGACTCCAGACGCCGGCTCCGCGCCCAGGACGTCACCGTCGACGTCACCCTGGCTGCTGTCGAATGGCTCGCCCAACGCGGCTACCAGCCCGAATACGGCGCCCGCCCGTTGCGCCGTACGATCCAGCGCGAGGTGGACAACCGGCTCTCCCGCATGCTGCTCGACGGCAGCCTGCAGCCCCACAGCCGCCTCCAGATCGACGTCGGCGACGGCGAGCTGACCATCCGCAAAGAGGAAGAGTCGGAGCAGCCTGCGAGCTGACCCCGAGTGGCGGCCCGGACAGCTGACCCTGCCCGTCACCTCACGACACATGAGCCGTCGGTACAGCGCTGCCCCGCTCTCAACGGTCGCATCAGCGCCCGGCGAAGCAGCCGGTCGCAGCGTCCGTGCTGAAACCGTGCGCGCCTGACGCTCCGGCGGTCCGTCGTCGCGTCGAGCTCGTCCCTCCGTCGTCGGCACGATGGTGGCGCTTCGCCCTGGTGCTGCGGGGCGTCGGCACGCTACTTGACGATCTCGAGCACCGCCATCATGCCCGCGTCCTCGTGATTGAGGATGTGGCAGTGGAGGACGGTCTTGCCGGTGTAGTCCGTGAAGTGGATCCGGATGACAAGCTGCCCCTTGGCGGGCACGCTCACCGTGTCCTGCAAGCCGTGGCCATGGTGCGGACGACCGTTGATGCTCATCAACTGGAAATCGTCGACGTGCACGTGGAACGAGTGTTCCTCGTTGCTGTCGTTGCGCACGGTCCACTCCTCGACCGTGTTCAGCTTGGACCGCACGTCCACCCGATTCGGGTCGAACTGCTTGCCGTTGATGTAGAACTTGGTGCCGTCCTTGTTCTCGGAGAACACGAGGGTGCGCCGTGCGGCGATCGCCGCGTGGCTCAGCTCGTCGGTCGGCGCGAAGGGCGAGGTGGGCAGGGCCGCCGGGTGCGCGGAAGGTCCTTCGGCCACCAGGGTTGCCAGGGTCGCCTGCGGGAACTGGTTACCGGCCGGCCCTGTCTTGTAGGCGAGCGTCTGCAGCTGGGTACGGCCGACCGGACCGCCTTGTACGAGCACGTCGAAGCGGGCGCCCGCCGCGAGGAGAAGCGAGTCGGCCGTCCAGATCCGGTCAACGGGGTTCGCGTCGTGGGCAATCACATGGAACCGTTGACCTTGCAGGCGGAGGTTGTAGTAAATGTTGGCGCTGATGTTGGCCAGCCGCCACAGCTGGGTCTCGCCCGGCCGGATGCGGATGGTCGGGTTCAGCTGGCCGTTGACCGTGCGGTTTGTGGGTGCGCCGATGTGCAGGCCCTTGGTCCTGACCGCATCGCCCTCGACCTGGAAATCCTTGAGCGCGATGACGTGCTCGGTGATGTGGCGCAAGCCCGTCGGCAGGTACTGCTGCAGTCCGTCGACGATGAGGACGCCCGACATGCCCCCGGCGACCTGCGGCGCGGACATCGTGTGCGCATGGGAGTGGTACCAGTAGGTGCCGGGAGCGAGGTTCTTCGGGAACTGGTAGGCGTAGTGGAACGTCTCGCCGGGGGAGATGTGGATGAAGACGTTGTCGGAGTTGCCGCTCGGCGACACATGAAGTCCGTGAACATGCAGATTGGTGAACTCGTCCAGCGAGTTCTTCATCGACAGGTCCAGCTTGTCCCCCGGCCGGATCCGCAGCGTGGGGGGCATGTAGCTGCCGTTGTAGGTGAGGGCCCACAGCTTGCGGCCGCCCACCTCCACCTTTCGTCTCTCCACGACGAGTTCCACCCGCAGGACTCCGTTGCGGCTCACCATCTGCGCCGGCTCCTCCAGCGGGGCGCCCTGCGCAACCGCCGGCGACTGCGAGCGGACGGGCACCGCCTGCGCCGGTTCACGGTCCGGTGACCGCTCGCCGGCACAGCCACCGACCAGGAGGGCCACGACGGCAACGACGGCAGTGGCGAGTTCGGGCAGCTTCGATCGGGACCGCATTACATCTCCACTCTTGGAACCCCTGCATCTCACGTAGCTCGCTACCAGGGAGCACGCGGTCCGAGCCGTTCGCGACCCCGGTAGACCGTTCGCGCGCCACAACCACCCAGGTGAACGCGGGGACGTTGCAGTACAACCCGAGCCATCCCCGTGCGCCGGAGCGAGACACGACGCGTTCGCTGCCGTCGCCGGCGCGACCACCACGACGGAGACGATCGCGAGTGTGCCGAGGAGATCGGCCGCGGTGAACCGCAGCGTGCGGGGACGGCCGGACATCCGGCAAGGTTCCGCACCGGCTCGTCCTGATCGATGATGACGTACCGGGCTGCCGTCCTCGGTGCGGCACCGGCTGTCCCAGGAAAGGGGTCCCCATGCGGGAAACGACGCCAGAGCAGTCCCCGGCGGACGATCGCTCCGTCCACGGCTCGGGCGAAGAAGCCGATGTGATCGTGGTGGGGGCGGGGCCTGCGGGCTCGTCCGCAGCTTTCCACCTCGCCAGGGCGGGCATCGATGTCCTGCTCCTGGAAAAGGCCCACTTTCCCCGGGAAAAGGTGTGCGGGGACGGCCTGACCCCGCGGGCGGTGCACCAGCTCATCCGGATGGGCATCGACATCAAGGCACCGGGGTGGACGCGTTCACGCGGTATGCGATGGGTGGCCGGTGAGCATCAGGTGCACATCGACTGGCCGGCCCTGGGGCGCTACCCGGACTTCGGCCTCTCGCGCAGTCGGCATGACTTCGACGACATCCTCGCCCGCCACGCCGTCGGAGCAGGAGCACGGTTGCGCAACGGGGTGAAGGTGACCCGGCCCGTGACCGACCGCGCCGGCCGCATCACCGGCGTCACCGCCACGGCCGGACCGAAGGAGCCGGTGGTCTTCCACGCACCGATCGTCATCGCCGCCGACGGTGCTTCCGCGCGCCTCGCCCTCGCCATGGGCCTGCAGCGGGACAAGAGCAAGCAGATCGCGACAGCCGCTCGCCGCTATTACCGCAGCCCAGAGCGGTCGCAGGAGGAGTACCTGGAGTTGTGGGCCGATCTCCGCTTCCCGGGGAGCGATCACTACCTGCCGGGATACGGTTGGATCTTTCCCATGGGAGACGGCCGCGTCAACGTCGGGCTCGGTGCGCTGCCTCACCGGCGGCACGGCACCGCGGACCTGCGTGCCACGTTGGACCAGTGGCTGGCCCGCACACCTCACGCCTGGGGACTGCGTGAGGAGAACGCCGAGGGCCCTGTCCGGAGCGCGGCGCTGCCCCTGGGTTTCAACCGTCATCCCCTCTATACCCGGGGGCTCCTCCTGGTCGGCGACTCCGGAGGCATGATCAGCCCCTGGAACGGGGAGGGCATCGGCCAGGCCATGGAAGCCGGCGAAGTCGCAGCCGAGAGGGCCGCGCTCGCCCTCGCCCTTCCCCCGGGCCCCGGGCGGGAGCGAGTGCTGCACGGCTACCCAGTCGAAATGAACCGCCGCTGGGGGCGCTACTACCGTCTCGGCAACACGGCCGCCGACGTCATCTTCAGCCGTTCGGGTTTCCAACCGATCCTCAACCGGTACGTCATGGGATCGCCGTTTCTGCTCAACACCCTGGCCCGGATGCTCACCAACCTCACGGACAAGCCCTCGCACGACGTGATCGACCATGTACTCAACACTGTCGTCCGTCTGGTCCCGGCACCGAATGTACGCAGACGCTGAACGACCAGTCTGCGATTGCCCTACCTGCGTGGTCGTCCCGGCCAAGCCGACACGTTGCCGGTCCATGGAGCCGACGCGGCGCCGTTGTAGCCAATGCTGACCGGCCTTGAGCATGCGCACCAGCTCCTCAAGGCCGGTCAGTACTTCACCGGGCGCTTGCGCGGCGCACCCTGCCCACAGGGTGAAAACAGACCAGTAGTGGTGACTGCGCCCCACGCGCGGACGGCGCACCCCTGCCTAGCGTGATCGCATGCCAATGCAGCCCTGGTTCTCCGATGCCAAGTTGGGCATCTTCATCCACTACGGGATCTACGCCGTCGACGGCGTCCCCGAGTCCTGGTCGTTCTACACCGGCGAGGTCCCGCACGAGCAGTACATGAATCAGCTCGACCGCTTCACCGCCTCGAAGTACGACCCGAAGGCCTGGGCGGAGCTGTTCGCGCGCGTGGGTGCCAAGTACGCGGTGCTGACCGCACGCCACCACGACGGCGTGGCCCTCTGGGACACCGAGCAGGGCGACCTGAACGTCGTGCGGCACGCGCCCGCCGGCCACGACCTCCTTGCCGGGTATGCCGACGCGCTGCGCGAGCAGGGCCTCAAGGTCGGCCTGTACTACTCGCACTCGGACTGGAACCACCCCGACTATGCGAGCACGGTGCACACCGACCCACCGAACGAGGAGGTGGCCGGAAACCGTTACGCCTCGGCCGCACCCGGCACGGAGGACCCCGAGGCCTGGGCACGCTACCTGGCGTACCGCAATGCCCAGGTCGCCGAGCTCGTCGAGCGCTTCCGCCCCGACCTGCTGTGGTTCGACGGCGAATGGGAGCGCAGCGAGGAGCAGTGGAAGATGCGGGAGCTCTCCGAGGAGATCCTCGCGGGCAACCCGGACACCGTTCTCAATGCACGGATGCTCAGTTACGGGGACTACGCCACGCCCGAGCAGGGCGTGCCGCTGCAGGCCCCGGACGGGCCGTGGGAGCTGTGCCTGACCGTCAACGACTCCTGGGGGTACCAGCACCACGACCACAACCACAAATCCGTGCGCCAGCTGGTGCGTTATTTCGCCGAGACCATCGGAATGGGCGGCAATCTGCTCCTCGACGTCGGCCCCAGGGAGGACGGCACGATCCCTGCCGAGCAGGTCGAGCGTCTCGAAGGACTCGGGGGCTGGATCGCCAAGCACTGCGGCGCCGTGTACGGCACGGTCGCCGGACTCCCAGCAGCGCACCACTACGGTCCGAGCACCCTGTCAGCAGACCGCCGCACCCTCTATCTGATCTGCTTCGACGCACCGCGCGAGACCATCGGACTGCGTGGCCTGCGGACCCCGGTCAAGCGTGTGAGCGTGGTCGGCTCGGGCACCGAGCTCGGCCACCGGGTCATCGGCGGCCTCGGCGAAGTGCCCGGAGTTCAGTGGATCGACGCCCCCACGGGTGCAGATGTGGACGAGTACGCCACCGTGCTGGCCGTGGAGCTCGACGGCGAGCTCGACCTGTACCAGGGCGCCGGCCGCGACTGATGTCAGCCGCCGGCACGGATCGCGCGCGGCGACGCGCCCAGTTCGCGCCGGCACGCCTTGTTGAAGGCCTGCAGATCGCCGATTCCTACCGAGGCCGCCACGGCGGGGATCGACAGCGTCGACTCGCGGAGCAGATGGCGGGCCTGCTCCATCCTGCGCCGCCGGATGTACGCAACGACGGTGCCGCCGGTCTCCGCCCGGAACAACCGGATGAGGTGGTTGTGCGAAACCCCGGCGGCCTCCGCCACTTCGGGCACGGACAGCGGCCCTGCCAGGTGGGCCTCGACATGGGCGACGGCCGCGGCGACCGGGCTGTGCGCCCGCTCGGCACCCGCACCTCGTGGCGCCGCGAGCTCGGCAACCCGCCACAGGGCGGCCCACACCTCGGCGGAGGCCCGGGCCCGGCTGCGCGGAGCCACCGCGACGGCCTGCTGCAGCAGACCGGACAGCATTGGCGCCTCCGCACCGGCGTTCTGCATCAGGGGGACGGTCAACTGCTCGCCGGACTGCGGAAGTTCCAAGTGCGCGTAGAGGTGCTCGGATCGCCCGCGGTAGCGGTACTGCACCAACGCACCGGGCGGCGCCAGGCTCACGTGCCCCGGCCGGATCGCGTGCACCACACCGTCGACGGTGAGCTCGCCTGCGTACCGGTACAGATGCAGTTGCCACAGATCCGGAAGCCGGAATACATCGCGAAGGCTCCCGGTCCCATGCACGCCGACGCCCACGCTCGCCACACGAGGTGGCTCGTCCAGGCACACCTGAACGAGGGAGCCGGTCATGGCAGCGGTGCGCACGATGAAAACCTACCAGCGAGGCAGAGACCACTGTGCCGGGCAAGAGGCGCGAGCAGCGGGCGGCGTCCAGGCTTGCAGCCGTCCCGCCCCGCGGTGGTTCGGTCCCACAGCGCACGAGCGATCAGACGACTCGTCCGCTGCCGCCCGGTTGGGGAAGTCGGTCGACATGCGCCATGGATCATGGAGGCATGCCGGCATGACCATTGTCCGAAAGGCTCATGCCGCGTAAGCGGCCGGGCGCGCTCCGCGCGTCCCAGTGGAGAGCGACAGAGAGCGTGTCGTGGCGTATCCGGCGCATGTCACCGCGGACGAGTGCCCTCATTCACCATTTGGAGCATCAATACCCCGAGTTGGACCTGGCGACGGAATCCGCTCTGCGGTTGTACCGGTGGTTCCTGTCCCAGCCCGCATGGAGTCCACCGGTTCATGAGCATCCGTGTCCTGCTCGCCGACGACAACGAATTCACGCGCCGCGGGCCGACCTGGATCATGGACTCCAGCCCCGGCATCGAGGTGTGCGGCGAAGCCGTCGACGGCGAGGAGGCGGTGGCCCGGGCCGGGGAGCTCCAACCGGCCCACCGTGCTCGCCCTCGAACTCGACGGCGAACTCGATCTCGACCGCGGTCAGGGCAAGGGCTGAGCCGGCCTGCTTCCCGACCGGCATCCCGACCTACGTCAGTGAGCCCTTGGGATATGGGGGCGTTCCTGTCAGATGCGGCTGCCGGAGGCGGTGTCCGACGACAGCCGTTGGGCGAGGTAGATCGGTATGACGGACAACAGGACGAGGACGGCGGCGACGACGTTGACGACAGGGGCCTGTTGGGGACGGGCCATGTTGGAGAAGATCCAGACGGGGAGGGTCTGGACGCCGGGCCCGGCGGTGAAGGTCGTCACGACGATCTCGTCGAAGGACAGGGCGAAGGCGAGGAGTCCGCCCGCTACCAGCGCGGAGCGCACCAGCGGGAAGGTGATGTCGACGAACGTACGGAAGGTGTGGGCCCCGAGGTCCATGGCGGCCTCTTCGTACGACCCGGGCATCCGGCGCAGCCGGGCGATCACGTTGTTGAAGACGACCACGATGCAGAAGGTGGCGTGGCCGACGACCACCGTGAACATTCCGAGGCCCACTCCGAGCGGTTCCAGCACCGTGCGGAAGGCGGTGTTGAGCGCGACACCGGTGACGATGCCCGGCAGTGCGATCGGCAGGACGACCACGAAGGAGATGGCCTCGCGTCCGAAGAACTTGTAGCGCTGGCAGGCGAAGGCGATGAGCGTGCCGAGGACCAGGGCGATCGCGGTCGCACCGAGCCCGGCCCTGACCGAGGTCCACAGCGCGTCGCGGGCGCCCGAACTGTGCCAGGCGGCAACCCACCAGTCGAAGGTGAGGCCGGGCGGCGGCCAGCCCGAACTGCGGTCCGGATTGAGAGAGTTGACGAGGACCAGGAGCAGCGGGACGTAGATCACCGCGAAGCCGAGCCCGGCGGCGATGCGCAGTGTGACGCGCGCGGGGCGGGAGAGATTCATCGGGGGCCTTCGCTGTGCGTGATACGGGGGTGAAGGAGAGGGGTCAGAGACTGCTGAGGGCTCCGGTACGGCGCACCGCGAGCAGATAGAGCACGATGATCACGACGGGCACGGTGCCGAGTGCGGCGGCCAGCGGCAGGTCCAGGGTGATGTTGGAGTAGATGAGGTTGCCGATGAGCTGCGTCTTTCCGCCGACGATCTGTACGGCGATGTAGTCGCCGAGACTGAGCGAGAAGGTGAAGACCGAGCCGGCCGCGATGGACGGCAGGATCATCGGCAGCACCACGGAGCGGAAGGTCCGGCCGGTGCGGGCGCCGAGGTCGGCGGAGGCGTCGAGGAGGCTGGCCGGGAGCTGCTCGAGTCCGGCGTGGATCGGCAGGATCATGTACGGCAGCCACAGGTAGGTCAGCACCAGGACGGTCGCGGTCAGTCCGTAGCCGGGCCCCTCGAGTCCCAGCGGCTTCAGCGCCCAGTCGAGCAGACCGCCCTGGGCGAGGATGAGCCGCCAGGCATATGCCTTGACCAGGTAGCTGGCCCACAGCGGCGTGAGGATCGCCACGACGAGGAGCGGCCGCCGCTTGGGGTTCGCGATGCGGGCGGTGTAGAAGGCGATCGGGAAGGCGATCAGTACACACAGCGCGGTGACCGCGAGGGCGACGCCGATACTGCGCAGGGCGACCTGACGGTAGACGTCGGTGGTGAACAGTGCGGCGAAGTTCTCCGTGTTCCAGATCTTCACCACGTTGGAGGTGAAGGAGTCCGTGGTCCAGAACGCGGAGAGGAACAGCACGGTGAGCGAGCCGAGGTAGGCCAGGGCGAGCCAGGCCAGTGGCGCGGAGAGCAGCAGGGACAGCTGCAGCCGGGGGCGGCGGTGCAGGGTCCCGGCGAGCCGCCGGACGGGTCCGGCGGCAGGCGCGGTGGTGGTCATGGACAGGAAACCCTCAGCCCTTGATCTCGGTCCAGGCCTGGACCCACTTGGTGTACGGCACGCACTTGGTGTCCGTACGTCCGTCCACGCACTGCGCGATGGGCGTGGTCCAGAAGTGGACGTCCTTCCAGTACGACTCGTCGGCAGCGTGGTAGGTGGTGCAGTGGTTCTTGTCCGCGGTCAGCGTGCAGGCCTTCGCGTTGGACGGGGCCTCACCGAAGTACTCGGCGACCTGGGCGTTCACCTTCGGCGAGATGATCCAATTCATCCAGTTGTAGGCGCAGTTGGGGTTCTTGGCCTTGGCGGAGATCATCCATGTGTCCGACCAGCCGGTGGCACCCTCCTTGGGGAGGACGGCCTTGACCGGAACCTTCTCGGCCTGGGCGGTGTTCAGGATCACCTGCCAGCTGGTGCCGACCACCGAGTCGCCGCTCTTGAAGGCGGACACCTCCTTCAGATAGTCGCTCCAGTACTCACCGACGTTGGCGTTCTGCTCCTTGAGCAGGTCGACGGCGGCGTCGAACTGCTTCTGGTCCAGGGCGTACGGGTCCTTGATGCCGAGGGACGGCTCGGTCTTCATCAGGTACAGGGCGGCGTCCGCGATGTAGATCGGCGAGTCGTACGCCGTGACCTTCCCCTTGTACGCCGAGGACTTGTCGAAGACCGCGGACCAGGAGTCGGGCGCCGGGGAGACCTTCTTCGTGTTGTACATCAGCAGGTTGGCGCCGCGGCCGTGAGGGATGCCGTACGAGACACCCTTGACCGAGTTCCACTGCTGGTCCTTCAGCCCGGAGAAGACGTCCTTGTAGTTGGGCACCAACTCGGTGTTGACGGGCGCGGCGTCGCCGGAGGCGATCAGTCGCAGCGCAGCGTCACCGGAAGCGGAGACCGCGTCGTACTGACCGGTCTTCATCAGGCTGACCATCTCGTCGGAGGTGCCCGCGGTCTTGGTGTTGACCTGACAGCCGGTCTGCTTCTCGAAGTCGGTGACCCAGTCGACCTTCGGATCGTTGGAGCCGTCCTCGGCGTATCCGGCCCACGCGATCAGGTTCACCTGGCCCTCGGTCTTGCCGAGGGTCTTCTGCGCGGTGAGCTTGGGCGGGGTGAAGTCGCCGCCGCCGGGCGACGTAGCAGCGGTGTTCGAGGAACCGCAGGCGGTGGCGAGGAGCAGGGCGCCGAGCGCGGCCGCTGCTCGGGACGTTCGGTTCAGACGCACAGGGTTCTCCACGGGAGGGAAGGGGCGGGGACGGGTCGTGCGGGTGTGTGCGCTCACCGGGCCTCAGGGACCTGGAAGTTGTGCCGTCGGTGCCACTGGAGGGTGACCCGGGAGCCACGGAAGGCGGCGACGTCCTCGGAGGAGGTCTCCAGGTTCTGCTGGAGGGCGGTGAGCCGCCCGCCTGCGTCGAGGTCCACCAGGAAGCGGGTGGCATCTCCCAGGTAGACGACCTCCGCCACGGTGCCGGTGGCACGGGAGTGCTGCGGCTCGTCGGCGATGGCGGACTCCTTGAGTACGCGGATCTTCTCCGGCCGGATGCTGTACGTTCCCCGGTCGCCCACGACCTGCTCCGCGGCGTCGTCGGTCAGCAGGTTCGACGTACCGACGAAGCCCGCGACGAACGGGGTGGCGGGACGTTCGTATATCTGGGCCGGGGTCCCGATCTGTTCGACGCGGCCCTGGTTGAAGACCGCGATCCGGTCGCTCATCGTCAGCGCTTCCTCCTGGTCGTGCGTGACGAAGACGAAGGTGATGCCGACCTCGCGCTGGATCGCCTTGAGCTCGACCTGCATCTGCTCGCGCAGCTTGAGGTCGAGGGCGCCCAGCGGCTCGTCGAGCAGCAGCACCTTCGGACGGCCGACCAGGGCACGGGCCAGCGCCACGCGCTGACGCTGGCCTCCGGAGAGCTGGGACGGGCGACGCGTCCCGAAGTCTGCGAGACGTACGCTCGCCAGGGCCTCCCTGGCCTGCTTCAGCCGCTCGGCCTTGGGCACCTTGCGGACCTTGAGACCGTAGGCGACGTTCTGCTCCAGGGTCATGTGCGGGAAGAGCGCGTAGTCCTGGAAGACGGTGTGCACGTCGCGCTCGAAGGGTGCCAGACGAGTGACGTCGGAGCCTGCGAGCTCGATGGTTCCGCCGGTGGGAGCCTCGAAGCCGGCGATCATCCGGAGCACTGTGGTCTTGCCGGAGCCGGACGGCCCCAGCATGGAGAAGAACTCGCCGTCCGCGATCTCCAGGTCGACTCCGGCCACGGCCTCTGTCCGGCCGAAGGACTTACGCAGGTTCTGCAACCGGATGGCCATTCCCTCCATGGGGGGAACCTTTCTGGTGCTGTCGGGAGTTGGCTGTAAACATATGAAGTCATAGTTCTAATTTCAAGGCCCCGCTAAGGTAAAAGCTGGGTCAACTGGCAAGGTGGTGATCGTGAATCGAGACAGACCCGGCGCCCGCAGAGTCGTCTTCACGCCGGTCGACACCCTGGCTCGCGTGGATGCCGTCGTGCGGCGGCTCGGTGATGCCATCGACCTCGGACTGCTCGCCGACGGCGAGCAGCTGCCCGGCGAGTCCGACCTCGCCGCCCAGCTCGGCGTCTCCACCGTGACCCTGCGGGAAGCGCTGATGGCACTGCGGCAAAGGGGCCTGGTCACCACCCGCAGGGGCCGCGGCGGAGGCAGCTTCGTCACCGTGCCCGACGGTCCTGCGGAGGACCGGCTGCTTGCCCGCCTCTCCGACTGGAGCACCGAGGAACTCCGCGATCTCGCCGACCACTGGGCGGCCGTCTCGGGTGCCGCGGCGCGGCTCGCGGCCCAGCGCACCGAGCCCGAGGATCTGCAGCAACTGCAGAGATCTCTGGCAGAGATGGTGGAAGCCAAGGACTCGGGGGCGCGCAGCCGCATCTTCGGGCGCTTCCATGTCGAGCTGGCCGCGGCCGCCCAGTCCGCCCGGCTGACCAGGGAAGAGGTCACTCTCCAGACCGAAGTGGGGGCACTTCTGCGCCTCGTACTCTGCGAGGACGGGCACCTCAAGGACACAGCGGATCGTCACCGCGCCGTAATCTCAGCCGTGCATGATGGGGCGGATGACCGTGCCAGGGCCCTGGCCGAACAATGCGTGCAGGCCTCCATGGCGCGCCTGATCGAACTCCGCCTCGGCTCGGCCGACGGTGCGCGCGGTCCCCGTCCGAAGGAGGGCCCCGATGGGCAGCAGTCCCCGTCTCGCAAGCGCCGGAGCGGCAGTACTTGACGAGCGGGCGGTCGCCGACGCGGCCGCCCGCGTCCAAGACGCGCTCGAAGGAGTCTTCGACGCTGTGGGCAGGACCGCTACGGACACGGAGGCGGTGCTCGCCTCGGCCGTCGCGGACGGCCGTCGGCCGGTCTCGGCCGATCTGGCCGCGCTCCGCTCCGGCCTGCACGCCCGTCTCGCCCGGTACGAACTGGTCTCGGGGATCGGCTTCGTGGCGGTGCCCGGACTGCTCGACGACGTACCGGCGTGGCTCGAGTGGTGGCAGACCACCGTGGACGGTGCCGTGCATCCGTTGTTGCTGGACCTGGACCCGGAGCACTCGGCGTACTCCGACTACACCCACTGGGACTGGTTCACCCTGCCCCGCGACACCGGACAGCGGGCGGTCGCGGGACCGTATGTCGACTACCTCTGCTCCGACGAGTACAGCCTCACCCTCTCCTCGCCGGTGACGATCGGGGGACGCTTCATGGGAGTGGCCGCCGCCGACGTCTACCTGCGGCGCTTCGAAGCGGTCGTCATGCCCCTGCTCCAACGCCTGCCGGGACCCGCCCGCCTGGTCAACGCGCGCGGCCGGGTCGCTGCCTCCACCGACCCCCAGCACCTGGTCGGATCGCTCACCAAGGGCCCGGATTTCGCGGCGGTACTGGCCGGCTCGGCCGACGGCGCCGAACACGGCGGGCTGCAGCTCCGCCCCTGCCACGGCGTCCCCCTGATCCTGATGACGACGGCGCCCCCGGCATGAGGCAGGCCGCCCGCCTCGTTGCGGGGCGGCATCTGCGACGGGCGCGGTCGACTGATGCCGGAGTCGCATGGGCGGTCACCGTCCTGCCCCTCCCCCGCCGCTGAGCGGTCAGGGAACCCGGATCAGGTGCACCACCGCGCTCGCCCAGTCGCCGGGCGGCAGCCCGGGCTGTATCCCGTACTCCCGGAGCACGGTCGCAGAGTGGACCGTACCGGTGCGGGCGTCGCGGTAGCGGGCGTCGGGATCGAGGCCGGCCAGCCGGAGCGGGCGTGACGGCCTGCCATGTGGTGATGCCCGCTGCCAGACGAGCAGGAGTGTCTCGCTGCCGTCGGCGGCGAGGTACTGCGTCGCGGCCGGTCCATCGTCGACCGGGGCTCGCAGCCGGTGCTGTGTGCCGTGCTGTACGAGGTGCCGTACCCGCTTGTACTCGGCGAGCAGGCCGGCGCCCTCGGCCAGTTCGGCCTCGGACCACCGGGAGAGGTCTCCGCCGATGCCCAGGGCGCCGGCCATCGCCACATGGAAGCGGAAGCGCAGGGGGACGGAACGGGCGGTGAGCTGGTTGGGCACATCGGTCACCCAGGCGGCCATGGTCCGTGCCGGGTAGAGCTGGCTGTATCCGTGCTGGATGGTGACGCGGTCCGCGGCGTCGGTGTTGTCCGAGGGCCATGCCTGATCGGTGCGGGACAGTATGCCCAGGTCCACCCGCCCTCCGCCGCCGGAGCACGCCTCGATCCGGAGGCGGGGGTGATCGGCGCGGAGCCGGTCGATGACGTCGTAGAGGTGGTGGACGTACGTCGTCCACACCTCGTCGGCCCCGTCCGCCCGGTCCGGCCAGCCGGCTTCGCTGAATGCGCGGTTCATGTCCCACTTCAGGAAGTCGATGCCGTGGTCGCCGACCAGCCGGGTGAGCCATCCGTAAGCCCACTCGGCGACGTCGTGGCGGGCGAAGTTGAGGACCAGCTGGTTGCGCAGCTCGGTACGGGCGCGGTGGGGGAAGTGAAGCACCCAGTCCGGGTGCTTGCGGTAGAGGTCGCTGTCCGGGCTGACCATCTCCGGCTCCACCCAGAGGCCGAAGCGCATACCGAGCCGGTGCACCTCCTCGACCAGGGGCGCCAGCCCCCGGGGAAAGCGGTCCGGGGTCGGTGTCCAGTCACCGAGTCCGGCCTCTTCGCTGCGGCGCCCCCCGAACCATCCGTCGTCCATGACGTAGAGCTCCACGCCGAGCGCCGCCGCCCGGGCGGCCAGCGCCCTCTGGCCCGCTTCGTCGACGTCGAAGCCGGTCGCCTCCCAGGAGTTGTAGAGAACCGGCTGGATCTCCTGGGGGTACGGCAGTACGTGGGCGAGGGTGTACGCGTGCCAGGCCCGGCTCGCCGCGCCGAAGCCGCCCTCGCAGTAGAGGCCGGCGTGGACCGGGGTGGTGTACTCCTCACCGGGGCCGAGCGGGAGGGACGGGCCCTCGTGGCCGGCGCCGGCGGTGAAGCCCGCACGGCCGTCGGGGGTGCGCTGCACGGTGATGCGCCAGCTACCGCTCCAGGCCAGCGCCGCACTCCACACCTGACCGTGGTTCTCGGTCGCGTCGCCCGCGTCGAGCATCACCCAGGGGTTCGCGTGGTGACTGGTGATACCTCGTCTGCTGGTGAGGACTGTTTCGCCGAATGGCAGCAGGTCCCGGCGGAGTTGAGTCTCGGCCGACCACTGGCCGGTGACGTGGCTCAGCCGGTAGTCGTCCCGGAGCGGCAGGGTCCAGGCGGCGGAATCCGCGCGCTGGAGTGCGACGGGGGCGTCGCCGTCGTTGCGCAGCACGGTCCAGCGTTCGATGACGTCGCTGTCGTCGTGGACCCGGTAGTGGAGTGCCACCCGAAGGGGGTTGAGGCGGTCGCGGAAGTCCAGGACCAGCTCCGCCGAGCCCGGCGCCGGCTCGTGGACCCGGTGCCCGGTGGCCTGCCATTCGAAGGCGCGGGTGCCATCGGCGAAGCGCACCTGCAGCGAGGGGGGTCCGTACCGCGGTCCGCCGTCGACGGGCAGTTCGTCACCGACGGACGGCCGTCCCTCGAAGCTGCTGGCCGGGGGTGCCGACTCAGTGACGAACTCCTGGACCTCCTCAAGCGTCAGCGCGGGTCCCCACGCAAGGTGGCAGGGCGCTCCTGTCGCATCGATCCGTAGCG
Organism: Streptomyces sp. NPDC002206; assembly: GCF_053593595.1. Classification (NCBI taxonomy): domain Bacteria; kingdom Bacillati; phylum Actinomycetota; class Actinomycetes; order Kitasatosporales; family Streptomycetaceae; genus Streptomyces; species Streptomyces sp. NPDC002206. The sequence continues at coordinate 602,776 of NZ_JBSFCW010000002.1, read as the reverse complement.
CGTACGAGGTGCGCGGGGTGGAGAGCAGCCAGACCCCGGTGTCGGCGGCGAAGGCGATCACAGACATTGATCCTCACGTTCAGGTTGCGCCACGAAGGCAGTCGGCAGCCAACTGCGCCTTTGATCAGCTGTCAACCCCCCGCGTCAGTATGGGATTTGCATGCTTCTTCCATGCTGAGTTGAGATTTCGAAAGAGCCTGTTTCTTTTATTGACAGCAGAAAAGAACACCCTCTACGTTTCGGCCATGCACTCGTCGCCCCGTCCCGAAGCAGTCCCGGTTCCGACGCCGGCCGCTTCTCTGGTCTTCACCACCACGCTGTCCCACGGCCCGCTCACCCGGGCCGAGATCGGCCGGCGGACCGGTCTCTCACCGGCCGCGGTCACCAAGGCTGTACGGCCCCTGATGGCGGCCGGTTATCTCGTCGAGGGCGTGGACGAGGAGGCACCGCCGTCTCTCGGGCGGCCCGCCAACCTCGTACGGGTGGACGGCGGCCGCGCACTGTTCATCGGAGTCAAGGTCACCGGGGACGAGATCATCGCGGTCCTGACCGACCTGTGCTGCCGCATCCGGGTCGCCCGGCACGTCCGCGTCACCACCCGTGATCCCGGCGCCGTGCTCGCCTCGACCGCCGCGCTCGTGCAGGAACTCCTCACGGAGGCCGACGGGTTCGGGGTGCGGGTGAGCGGCATGGGTCTCGCGGTGTCCGGAGATGTGGACCGCGCCGCCGGAGTGGTCCGCTACTCACCGTTCCTGGACTGGCACGACGTGCCGCTCGCCGAGCTGGCGCAGGCCGTGACGGGTCTGCCCGTCACGGTCGACAACGACGTCCGGGCCCTGACGGTGGCCGAGCAGTGGTTCGGGGCCGGGGTGGGAGTGCCGGACTTCGCGCTGGTGACCGTCGGTGCGGGCATCGGCTGCGGTCTTGTGGTGCACGGCAGGGTGGTCTCCGGTGCGCACGGCGTGGCCGGCGAGATCGGGCATCTGTCCATCGACCCGCAGGGACCGGCGTGCCACTGCGGCAACACCGGGTGTGTGGAAGCCATCGCCGGTGACGCCGCCATCATCCGCCGGGTCGGCGAGGTGACCGGACTGCCGGTCACCGACTCCGCGCAGGCCCTTGAACTCGCGCACCGTGGCGATCCCGGGGCCCGGGAGGTGTACGCACGGGCCGGGGAGGCCATCGGACGGGCCATCGGGGCCGTCGTCAATGTCCTCGGACCCCAGCGGGTGATCATCTCGGGCGAGGGCCTGGCGGCGTACGACCTGTTCGCCGAGCAGATCCGCGACACCTTCGCCGCGGCCGCCTTCGGTACCGCCGCCCAGTGCGACGTGATGACACGTCCGCTGCCCTTCGAGGAATGGGCGCGCGGGGCCGCGGCGACCGCGATCCAGTCCTTCATCGGTACAGAACACGTATGAGGAGCAGTAATGACGATGCAGAGCCGCATCCTGTCGCCCGTCACCGATCCCAGCCGCCGCACGGTGGTCCGAGGCACGCTCGGAGTCGGCGCCACCGCACTGGCCGCGCCGCTGCTGACGGCCTGCGGCGGCGGTCCTTCGGCCGACCCGAAGACGGTGACCTTCGGATCGAACGGAGCGGATGCCACACCAAAATCCGCCTACGCGGCGGTGACCAGTGCCTTCACCAAGGACAGCGGTCTCAAGGTCAAGACGAACACCGTCGACCATGACACGTTCCAGAAGAGCATCTCCACCTATCTCCAGGGCACACCGGACGACGTCTTCACCTGGTTCGCGGGCTACCGCATGCAGTACTTCGCCAAGAAGGGGCTCGCCCGACCGCTCGACGACGTCTGGGACACCATAGGTTCCGGCTTCAGCGACGCCGCGAAGCAGCTCTCCAAGGGCGAGGACGGCAAGTACTACTTCGTCCCGCTGTACAACTACCCGTGGGCCGTCTTCTACCGCAAGAGCGTGTTCAAGGAGCGCGGGTACGAACCGCCCCGCACCTGGAGCGAATTCACCGCACTGGCCAAGCAGATGAAGAAGGACGGCCTGTCGCCGATCGCCTCCGGATACGGCGGGGGCGACAGCTGGTCCATCCTCGGCGCCTTCGACTACCTGAATCTGCGGGCCAACGGATACGACTTCCACATGTCGCTCATGCGGGGTGAGGTCTCCTGGACCGACCGGCGTACGAGCCGGACCCTGGACCTGTGGCGTGAGCTCAGCCCCTACTACCAGCAGGGCGCGGGCGGCCGCTCGTGGCAGGACGCCGCTCAGTCACTGCTCGACAAGAAGTCCGGCATGGCGGTCATCGGGCTGTTCCTGGGACAGCAGATCACCGACGAGAAGCTGCGCGCGGACATCGACTTCTTCGCCTTCCCAGAGATCGACGCAGCCCACGGCCAGGACACGGTCGAGGCGCCCACCGACGGGTTCATGCTCAGCCGCAAGCCGAAGAACGAGGAGGGCGCGGCCCGCCTCCTCGAATTCCTCGGCAGCGCCCAGGCGGAGAACCTGTACATGGGGGCCGACCCGAGCAATGTCGCCGTCCACTCCGCTGCGGACACCGGCTCGTACAACGCCCTGCAGAAGAAGTCCGCGGAACTCATCGCCTCGGCGAAGCACATCACGCAGTTCGGTGACCGCGACAGCGACCCGGGCTTCGTCTCCACCGTCGTACTGCCGGGCCTGGCTCAGTGGCTGGGCCACCCCGACGACGGCTCGGCCCTGCTGAAGAAGATCGAGTCCCAGCGCTCGCGCTTCTTCACGGCCTGATCCGGACCGGGAAGGTTCACCATGTCCTCCGTAGGCTCGGCGCCCCCCGCCTCCCCTCCCCGGGCGCCCGCCCCGGCGCGCCCCGACGCCCCGCGTGCCCACCCACGGCCGCTGCGGCTCGGCCGCGGTGACCGCCTCTTCCTCACGGTCATCGTCGGTATTCCGCTGCTCGCCCTGCTGGTCTTCGTCTGGCTGCCGGCGCTGGCCTCCATCGGACTGTCCTTCACCAGCTGGGACGGCATCGAACCGAGTGACATCCGCTGGGTCGGTCTGGACAACTACCTGGAGATCTTCACCAATTACCCGCCGTTCTGGCCCGCGGTGCAGCACAACGTCGTCTGGCTGCTGTTCACGGCGCTACTGCCCACCCCGTTCGGCATCTTCCTCGCGTACCAGCTCGACCGGAAGATCAGGTTCACCCGCTTCTACCAGACTGCGATCTTCCTGCCCATGGTGCTCTCGCTCGCCGTGGTCGGCTTCATCTGGGAGATCATCTACAACCCCGACAACGGGCTTCTCAACGGCATCCTGAACGGGGCGGCACCCGGCCATCACATCGACTGGCTGGGCGATCCGGACCTCAATCTGTGGGCCGTCCTCATCGCCTCGGCCTGGCGGCACACCGGCTACATCATGATCCTCTATCTGGCCGGTCTGAAGGGCTTCGACCCCGCCCTGAAGGAAGCGGCCTCGCTCGACGGCGCCGATGGACGCCAGACGTTCCTGAAGGTGGTCTTCCCGGCACTCAAGCCGGTCAACATCATCATTCTCGTCGTCACCGTCATGGAGTCGCTGCGGGCGTTCGACATCGTCTATGTGCTCGGCGGCGGTGTCGGCAGCAAGCCCGGCATGGAGCTCCTGTCGCTCCTGATCACCGACAACATCATCGGCGAGTCCAGCCACATCGGTTACGGCTCCGCACTCGCGGTCGTCCTGCTCATCGTCTCGCTGCTCGCCATCGGGACCTTCCTTGCCCAGACCTTCCGCAAGGAGGACCAGTGACCGCGACCGTCACACCGCCGGCCGCCGGCCCGCGCACCCGCCGCGCGCCGCTCCCGGACGCGGGCCCTGCGCGCCCGAGGCGACAGACCGGACGGCATGTGCTGCTCGGCGGGATCGCCTTCCTGTGGCTCGTTCCGCTGCTGTGGGCGGTGTACACCTCGCTGCGGCCCTACTCGGACACCAGCAGGCACGGCTACCTCTCCCTGCCGCACAGTCTCGGCTTCGAGAACTTCGGCACCGCCTGGCGCCAGTCGGGGATGCCGCACTTCTTCTGGAACTCCGTCCTGATCACCGTTCCGGCGGTCCTCGGCACGCTGCTCTTCTCCGCCGCGGTGGCCTTCTTCGTCTCCCGGTTCGACTTCCGCTGGAACGTCGTCCTGCTGATGCTCTTCACCGCGGGCAACCTGCTCCCTGCCCAGGTGCTGATCACTCCGCTGTACCGGCTCTACCTGCTGATCCCGCTGCCCGGCTGGATGAGCGACTCGTTCCTGCTCTACAACTCGGTGTGGGGCATCATCGTCATCCACATCGCCTACCAGTGCGGCTTCTGCACCTTCGTCCTCAGCAACTACATGCGGACGATCCCGAAGGAGATCACGGAGGCGGCGCTGGTGGACGGCGCCCCGGTGTGGCGCCAGTTCTTCCAGATCGTGCTGCCGCTGTGCCGTCCCGCGTTCGCGGCGCTCGCCACCCTCGAATCGATCTGGATCTACAACGACTTCTTCTGGTCGCTCGCCCTGATCGAGACCGGCGACAAACGCCCGATCACCTCGGCACTCGCCAACCTCCAGGGCCAGTACTTCACCAATCCCAACCTCATCGCGGCCGGCGCACTGATGACCGCGATCCCGACGCTGCTCGTGTACTTCGCGCTCCAGCGCCAGTTCATCAGCGGGCTCACCCTCGGTTCGGGCAAGTAGCGAACCCTGTCCCGCGCTGCGCAGCCCTGCACTGCACGCAACCGGAACACCGCACCACTACCGAATCCCTTCGCCGAGAAAGCAAAGAGGTCCCCTCTCATGCGGTCACCCACCCGCCCCGCCGCGAGAGCCCTGCGCTCCGCGCTGGTACTCGCCGTCACCGCCGGCCTGGCAGTCGCCGTGCCGACGGCGCAGGCTGCCCCGTCCGAGGCCCCCGCCACCTCCCCCGTCGCCACCACCGCGGTGGCCGACGCAGCCGGCACCGGCGAGGACGGCATGGCCCAGAAGCCGTACATGGGCTGGAGCAGCTGGAGCCTCCAGACCACCTCGTACCCGGGGATCAATCCCGACGGCAACTACAGCTATCTCACCGAAGCCAACGTCAACAAGCAGACGGACGCCCTGGCCTCCAAGCTCAAGAAGTACGGCTACGAGTACATCAACATCGACGCCGGCTGGTGGCGCGGCTGGGACTGGACGCCGGAGTTCGACGCGTACGGACGCCAGAAGGCCGACAAGGCACGCTTCCCGAGCGGGATGAAGGCGGTCGCCGACCGTATCCACGGCAAGGGTCTCAAGGCCGGCATCTATCTGCCCGTCGGTCTGGAGAAAGAGGGATACGGCGAGGGTAAGCTGCCGATCTGGAACACCGACAACTGCACCACCGGTGACATCGTCTACAGCGATCTGCGGACGACCAACGGCTGGGACAGCTCGTACAAGCTCGACTTCTCGAAGCCGTGCGCCCAGAAGTACGTCGACTCGCAGGCGCAGCTCATCGCCGACTGGGGCTACGACTTCCTCAAGCTCGACGGCGTGGGTCCCGGGTCCTTCAAGAGCGGTGACAACTACGACAACCGTGCGGACGTCGCGGCCTGGCAGAAGGCCATCAAGAGCACCGGACGGCCCATCCATCTGGAGATCTCCTGGTCGCTCGACATCAATTACGCCAAGGACTGGAAGGCCACGTCCAACGGATGGCGCGTCGACACGGATGTCGAGTGCTACTGCAACACGCTGGTGTCGTGGGAGAACTCCGTCGAGGACCGGTGGCGTGACACTCCCGGGTGGACGCGGTACGCCGGCCCCGGCGGCTGGAACGACCTCGACTCGATCAACGTCGGCAACGCCGCCATGAGCGGCCTGACCAAGGCCGAGCGGCAGAGCTACATGACGCTGTGGGCGATCGCCAAGTCGCCGCTGTTCAGCGGGGACGACCTCACCCAGCTCGACGACTACGGCCTGTCGCTGATGACCAACCGCGATGTGCTGAAGATCAACCAGCAGCCGGGGAAGCCCGCCAAGCCCGTCACCTCGGTCGGTGACGAGCAGGTCTGGGCGGCCCAGAACCCCGACGGAAGCTACACCGTCGCCCTGTTCAACCAGGGTGACTCCGCCTCCCCGGTGACAGCCGACTGGTCGGCCCTCGGCTTCACGGGCCAGGCGTCCGTACGTGACGTGTGGAACAGCGAGAGCCTCGGCCGGTACAAGGACGGCATCACCCAGGCCCTGCCGGCCCACGGCTCGCGCCTGTTCACCGTCACCCCGCAGGGCCCCGCACTGAAGACGACGGCGTACGAGGCGGAGTCCCCGGACAACGTCCTGACCGGTTCCGCGTCCGTCGCCGACTGCGCCGAGTGCTCGGGCACGAAGAAGGTCGGCAACCTGTATCTGGGCGGCACGCTCCAGTTCACGCACGTCGTCGTCAAGCAGGCCGGCCGCTACCTGATCAACGTCGCCTACACGTCGGGGGATCCGCGGTCGATCGGCGTGTCCGCGAACGGCAAGGCGCCCGTCGCGACGGCCTTCCCGTCCACCGGGGGCTGGGGAGCCGCCGACACGATCAGTGTGCCGGTCACGCTGAAGGCCGGCAGCAACACCGTCACCTTCGACAGCGGTACGGGCTACTCACCCGACATCGACAAGATCGACGTTCCGCTCCGGTAGCCCCGTCGCACGACCACATCCGGGGGCGCGTCCTGATCGGCGCGCCCCCGTCCCGTGCTGCCCCTGCCCGCGCTCGCGCCCAGGTCTCCCCCGACACCGCACCGCGCCCTCCGCCATGTCCGCAGGAATGGAGTAGTCCCGTGAACGACCAGCATCCGCACACCCCTGCGCAGCCCAGCACCAGCACCAGCCGCCGTCGCGTGCTCTCGCTCGCCGCCGCCGTCGGATCGCTCACCGCTCTCGGCGGCCTCCCCGCCTTCGCCGCCACCGCCCCGCCGAAGCGCCCCACCACGTCCCCGATGCTTGCCGAGGGCCAAGGTTCGACGACGCGGATGTGGTATCGCGCACCGGCCGGCGAGAAGACGATGCTGGAGCGGGCGCTGCCGGTCGGCAACGGCCGGCTCGGCGCTCTCGTCGGCAACGACCCCTCGCACGAACTGCTCTTCGTCTCCGACGCCACCATGTGAACCGGCGGGATCAATGACGTGCTGGAGCAGGACGGGCAATTCCCTTACGGGCGGACTGATTTCGGCAGCCTCACCCAGCTGGCTCACGTGACGGTCGACATCCCGGAGCACGATCTCGGCACGGTCAACAGCTACCGCCGCGAGCTCGATCTCGCCCAGGGCCTGGTCACCTCCAGCTATATCCGCTCGGGTGTGTCCTTCGAGCGCCGCGTCTTCGCAAGTCAGCCGGACGACGTGATCGTCGTGCAGTTCTCCCAGCGCGGTGGCGGTCACTACACCGGCACCGTCTCGCTCGACGGCACGCACGACGAAACGACATCGGCGGACGGCGCACACGACAGCCTTTCCTTCGGCGCCGAGTTCACCAACGGGCTCCGCTACGGCGCCGCGGTCACCGCGCACAGCATGAGCGGATCGGTCACCACCCAGGGCTCGAAGATCGTCTTCACCCGGTGTGCGGATCTGACGGTCGTGATCAGCGGTGGTACGAACTACTCCCCCGACCCGAAGGCCGGCTACCGGGACGCTGACCTCGACCCGGCCGCACTCGCCAGGACCAAGGTGCGGGCCGCCGTGCGCCATTCGCCCACCACACTGCTGCACACCCATGTGGCCGACTACCGCGACCAGTTCGACGGTATGCAGATCTCGCTGGGTCCTTCCACGGCCGAGCAGCGGGCGCTCGACACCTGGGAGCGGCTGAAGGCGCGGACCCAGCAGGACGAGCCCGACCCGGAGTTCGAAGCGCTGTACCTCCAGTTCGGCCGCTATCTGATGATCAGCAGCTCCCGGGGCGGCCTTCCGGTCGCCCTCCAGGGCCCGTGGCTGGACGGCAACGACCCGGACTGGATGGGTGATTACCACACCGACATCAACATCCAGATGAACTACTGGATGGCCGACCGCACCGCGCTCTCCCGCAACTTCGACGCGTTCACCGACTACTGCCTCTCTCAGCTCCCGGTCTGGACGGAACTCACCCATAGTCTGTTCAACGATCCGCGCAACCGGTTCCGCAACTCCTCGGGCAGAATCGCCGGCTGGACCGTGGCGTACTCCACGAACATCTACGGCGGCCTGGGCTGGTGGTGGCACCCCTCGGGCAGTGCCTGGCTGTGCAACACCCTGTGGGAGCACTACGAGTACACCCAGGACCGGCAGCATCTCGCGAAGATCTACCCGCTCCTCCAGGGCGCCTGCGAGTTCTGGGAGACCCGGCTGCTGACCATGACGGTCACCGACACGGACACCGGCAAGGAACGTGAGGTCCTCGTCGCCGACAAGGACTGGTCGCCGGAGCACGGCCCCCAGGACGCGAAGGGCATCACCTACGCCCAGGAAGTGGTGCGGGACCTCTTCGCGCACTACCGCGAGGCCAGTGCGCTGCTCGGCAGGAACGCCGCGTACAGCAAGACCGTCGCCGGGCTCCAGGAGCGGCTGTACATGCCCGAGGTCAGCCCGAAGACCGGCTGGCTACAGGAATGGATGTCCCCGGACAACCTCGGCGAGACCACTCATCGCCATCTCTCCCCGCTGGTGGGCCTGTTCCCGGGCGACCGCATCCGGCCCGACGCGTCGCCCGCGGCGTTGGTGAAGGGCGCGACCGAACTCCTTACCGCGCGTGGGATGGAGAACTTCGGCTGGGCGAACGCCTGGCGGTCCCTGTGCTGGACGCGACTGAAGCACGCGGAGAACGCGTATCGGCTGGTGATCACCAATCTGAGGCCGTCCGTCGACGGCAGCAACGGCAGCGCGATGAATCTGTTCGACATCTACGAGACCGGGAAGGGCCGCGGGATCTTTCAGATCGAGTCCAACTTCGGTACTCCCGCCGCCATGATCGAGATGCTGCTCTACTCACGCCCCGGACACATCGAACTGCTCCCCGCGCTGCCCACCGCCTGGGCGCGCTCCGGCTCGGTCACCGGCATCGGGGCGCGCAGCGGTTTCGTCGTCGACCTGAGCTGGCGCGACGGCAGGGTCCGCGAGGCCACCATCCGAAGTGTCGGTGGGCGCAGGACCACGGTCACCGCAGGTGGCATCTCGCACGACGTCGACCTCCGCTCCGGGGAATCCGTCACGCTGCGGAACTTCCGATGAGCGGCGCGGCGCACCGCGCCCTGATCGCGGTCGTGGCCCTCGCCGCCACAGTTCTCGCCCCCGCCCACGCCACCGCCGCCGCAACTCCCGTACCCGACCGATCGGTGGTCACCTGGGCGGCCAGCGCGGACCGGCTGGGCGAGGCCCCGTCCGACCGCAGCTACCGTCTGGTCGTCCGCACCAGCGTGGGCGGCAGCGGAATGCGCATCCGGGTGTCCAACGCGTTCGGCGACCGGCCACTGGTCATCGGCAGCGCATACGCCGGGCTGAGCAGGAGTGGTGCCCTGCTCGTCGCGGGCTCCAACAGGAAGCTGCGCTTCGACCGGGCGACGTCCGTGACCCTGGCGCCGGGCGAGATCCGCTACAGCGATCCGCTGCCCGGGAGGACCGAGGCCGGCAGCGATCTGGCGGTCAGCCTGTACGTACGGACGGCGGGCGGTCCCGCCACCGGGCACGGGATGGCTCTCCAGACGTCGTACGCGACCACCGGGGACCACGCGGACGAGGAACGGGACGGCGCGTACACGGAACAGGTCGGGTCGTGGTTCTACCTCGACGCGGTCAGCGTGGACACCGGCCCCGACACCGGCGCCGTGGTCACCCTCGGCGACTCCATCACGGACGGCTGGCAGTCCACCACCGACAAGAACCTGCGCTGGCCCGACTTCCTGGCGCGCCGGCTGCACGGGGCGCCGGGCTCCACGGTGCAGGGTGTGGCCAACGCGGGGATATCCGGGAACCAGGTCCTGGTGGACGGCGCCGGGCAGAGCGCGCTCGCACGTCTCGACCGCGACGTGCTGTCGCTGCCCGGGGTGCGCACGGTGGTCCTGTTCGAGGGCGTCAATGACATCAAGTCCCACAGCGGTGTCACGGCGGCCTCGCTGACGGCGGGCTACCGCCGGATCATCGACCGGGCCCACGCGGCGGGGAAGTGCGTCGTCGGCGCCACCGTCCTCCCCTACCAGGGCTGGTCGGAGTGGGATCCGCAGGGGGATGCGGTACGCGTGGAGGTGAACGAGTGGATCCGCACCAGCGGCGCGGTGGACGCGGTGGCGGACTTCGACAAGGTCCTGCGCAGCCCGTACAACCCGCAGCGGCTGCTGCCGACGTTCGACGGAGGGGACCATCTGCATCCCAACGACAAGGGCATGCAGGCGATGGCGGACTCGATCGACCTCGGGGACCTCGAGTGCGACGGCGCGAGCGGGTGAACCCGCGCGGGAACAGGTGAACCCACGGTCACGCCCACGTCCTGACGCCACGCCGGCCGTTCGGCGCGCCCGGGTGGAGATCCGTCAGCCGTGAGCCGACCCAGGGCCCATCGGGACCGCATGTGTCACCGCGCGTGATCCCGACGGGCCGAAGGCCGGTCTTGGCGCAGCGGCTGCCCCGGCAACGTGGGCAGCGGCACAGGACAGTGCCCCGCGGAAGCCGAAAGCACCCGGTGAACGCGGCAGTCATCACGGAGGGCGGCATCCGACGGCTGTCCCCCGGGCCCGCCTCAACCACCGCCAGGCGCGTCCCTGTCCGCCAGGGACAAATGGAGATGTGCCAGGTCGCGCGGAACCGGACCGTCAGGACGGAAGAGCGGTGCGCTCTCCCCGTAGGCAGCCGTGGCCGGAGCATCCGTGAGGCGAAGACGTGTGCGCAGCCGCCCGTAGAAGTCGTGCGGGCCGAGTCTGATGACCCGCAGTCGACGCGGTGCCGCGTACACCCCGAGCCAGTCCCCGGCGTCCAACACGCCACGCAGATGGCCGTCGATCGTCACCGCTCCCTGTCCCGAATGGGGCAGGACCCGGACCGCGATCGGTTCGTCCGGCGCTACGACCACCGTGCGGTCGAAGGTCATGTGCGGCGCAACGGGTGTGAAGATGACGGCATCCATGCGGGGTGAGACCACCGGACCGCCTGCGGCGAAGCTGTAGGCGGTCGACCCGGTGGGGGTGGCCATGATGACGGCATCGGCCGAGTACGAGGCAAGGAGCCGGCCGCCGACATAGACGCCGAGGCTCACCTGCCGGTCACGCGCCAGCTTCTCCACGACGACGTCGTTGAGAGCGGTGACATCCAACGCCACACCCCAGCCCTCCGCCCCGGCCTCCGCGTCCCGGTCGACCTGAGGCGGCGGCAGCATCGGACGTCGTCCGTAGCCCATCAGAGCGTCGATGTCCTTGGGCACCTCGAGCACCCGGGAGGCCCTCATCGTCAGCAGCATGCGTTCCTCGACCGCCGCTCTTCCGCGGTGGACGGCGTCGAGCGCCCGGACGACGTCCTCGGCCGGCACCTCGGTCAGGAAGCCGACACGGCCCAGGTCGATCCCCAGAACGGCGCCACCGGTCTTGGCAGCGATCCTGGCGCCGCGCAGAAATGTCCCGTCGCCTCCGAGCGTCACAATGAGATCGGGGTTGCCCGCGACATCGGCCTCCTCCCGGCCGCCGCGCCGACGTTCGTCGTCGCGCCACACGTCGATGTCCGTGCATGGAATGTCTTCACCTGCACACCAATCGCGTACGACGCGCGCCGCGACGACGGCCTCGGGGCGGCCCTGGTGGACGACGACCCCCACCCGCTCGACACTCATCTCGGTCCAACTCCCCGCGATCCGACGATGTCCTCACCCCACCTTGACGGCCCGAGGGTGTGCCGGCCCGTCGCCGGGCCGACACACCTCTCTCTCCATCAGGCGATCGGGTCCGCCAGGGCGCCGCAGGACCCGTCGACGGGGCCTGCGGGTGGCCCTTGTGGGAGGCCTGCCGTCACCCTTCAGGGTCTTTCCCGATCCCCTGTACGCGCCTTGCCGCCGTTGCCGATCCTCAACACGGAAGGATCAGGGCCATGAGCATTCCCACTCCGAACGTCACGCTCAACAACGGTGTTGTGATGCCGCAGCTCGGTTTCGGCGTCTTCCAGATTCCGGACGAGGAAACCGCCACCGCCGTCACCACCGCCCTCGACTGCGGCTACCGGAGCATCGACACGGCAGCGGTCTACGGCAATGAGACCGGCGTCGGCCGGGCTCTGGCGTCCTCCGGCATCCCCCGCGAGGAACTGTTCGTCACCACCAAACTGTGGAACGAGGACCAGGGCCACGAGAGTGCCCTGGCTGCCTTCGATGCCTCACTGAACCGGCTCGGCCTGGACTACGTGGATCTCTACCTCATCCACTGGCCCGCCCCGGCACGCGCCACATACCTTGACACCTGGCACGCCCTCGAGAGGATCTACGCCGAGGGACGGGCGCGCGCCATCGGCGTGTCCAACTTCCAGCCCGCTCACCTGCAGCGGCTGCTGGAGCACAGCGACAGCGTCCCCGCCGTCAACCAGATCGAATTGCACCCTCGGCTCCAGCAGAACGAGCTGCGCGCCTTCCACGCCCAGCACCGCATTGTCACCGAGGCATGGAGCCCGCTCGCTCAGGGAGCCCTGCTCACGGACCAGGCGATCACCACCATCGCCGAGCGTCACGGCATGACCCCCGCGCAGGTCATCCTGCGCTGGCACCTGCAGCTCGGCAATGTCGTCATCCCCAAGTCCGTCACCCCCGAGCGCATTCGCGAGAACCTTGACGTCTTCGACTTCGAACTCACCGACGCCGACGCCCGGGACATCGCCGCCCTCGACAGCGGCACCCGAACCGGCCCCGACCCCGACAGCTTCAATTAGCGGATGCGTGAAGGCCGCTGGACGGCGCCCCCACCGCCCGGGCGGCTGTGTTCGCCCGTCGCACGCTCGCCGGCTGCCGGCCTCCGAACACCGTCGCACCGACCGGCGACGGGCCGTGTCGCACCAACCACGTGTCTGAGGAGAAACCGTGCTCATCGATCTCACCGGCAAGACCGCGCTCGTCACCGGATCCACGCAAGGTATCGGTTTTGCCATTGCTGCGGGGCTGGCCCATTCCGGCGCCCGCGTGGCTGTCAACGGCCGCCGACCGCAGTCCGTGGACGATGCCATCGAGAAACTGCGGCAGGAAACGGACCGTGACTGCTTCATCGCCGCGCCCGGCGACATCACCACCGACGACGGCGCCCGGCAGGTCATCGAGGCAGCCCCGGACGTCGCCATCCTTGTCAACAATCTGGGCATCTTCGGGGCGACACCTGCCCTGGAGATCAGTGACGAGGCGTGGCGCCAGTACTTCGACGTGAATGTTCTGTCCGCCGTCAGAATGATCCGCGCCTATCTCCCCACCATGAAGGACCGCTCCTGGGGGCGAGTTCTGAACGTCGCAAGCGATTCGGCCGTGGCCATCCCGGTGGAGATGATCCACTACGGCGTGTCGAAAACGGCTCTGCTCGCCGTCACGCGGGGCTTCGCCAAGGACGCCGCCGGCACCGGAGTCACCGTCAACTCGATCATCGCCGGGCCGACTCACACCGGCGGCGTCGAGGATTTTGTGTACGAACTCGTCGACCCCGGTCTTCCCTGGGACGAAGCGCAGCGGGAGTTCATGGTCAAGCACCGGCCTCAGTCGCTCCTGCGGAGACTGATCGAACCGGAAGAGATTGCAAACATGGCTGTCTATCTCAGCTCGGACCTCGCCTCCGCGACGACCGGCGGGGCCGTGCGCGCGGACGGTGGATACGTCGACTCCATCCTCCCCTGACAGGTCACGCGCGCCAGGATCACCGCAGCGACCGTCTCGTGAGAGTGGCTTCGCGCGGGCGGTCGAGGAACTCGGTGTCGGAGAGCCGGCAGAGGCCCTGTCGTGCCCCCGGCGGCGAGACGGGACGGGGAATCGAGCCGGCCGCATAACTCGACGGCCGCCGCTCGTGGGTGCCTCGAAACGGATGATTCCACCTGGTCCCTCGCGGGACCCGTGTCCTCGCAGCGTCTCCTAGCGATCAGCGCACTGGGAGGCGAGTACCTCACGGATGACGTGGCGGGCGTTGGCGGAAATGATCGGGTTTGTATTGCGGAAGTACGGGAGTTGGATGACGGCCATGGCCAGGGCCCAGCCACGGCCGCGCGCCCATGTCGCGTCGTCGACGTCCACGGCGTCCCGGAACGCGTCCCTGGTCGAGGACGGCAGCAGGTTCCACGCGGGGATCAGGTCGCAGGCGGGGTCACCGACGCCGACGGTGGCGAAGTCAAGCACCGCGGTGAGCCTGCCTCGGGCGACGAGCAGGTTGCTCGGCATAAGATCGGAATGTGCCCAGCGGGGTGCTGCGCTCCATGGCCGCGCGGCGAGCGCGTCCTGCCAGGCAGCCGCGGCCGCGTCGGCGTCGAAGTCTTCGTCGGCATGGCGCAGTTCCTCGATCGCAGCGCGTGTCCGGGCATCGACCTTCGCCAGCGGAGTCCCTCGGTAGGCGCTGGGCCCGCCTTCGACATGGATGTTTCGCATTGCCTTGATGAACTCGGCCAGATCACACGCGAGGAGCTCGGGCTTGTCGAGGTGGCCCTCGACCGGGCTTTCACCTTCGATCCACCGATGCACCGACCACGCCCACGGATATCCCTCGGCGGCTTCCCCCGTCGCGACCACGGTCGGAACAGTGACGGGCAGAGCGGGAGCGAGCTTGCGCAGCCACCGTTCCTCCCGCTCCAGATCCTTGGCGCCGCCCTCCGTGAGGGGCAGCCGGACGGTCAGTGTGTCGCCGAGCCGGTAGACCGCATTGACCGTACCCCCAGAGGCCAGCCGCTCGACCGGCAAATCCGCCCACTGCGGAAAACGTCCACTGACCAGCCGCCTGACGAGGTCTGCGTCGATGTCCGTCTCATCAGCATGCATCTTGACCATCCGCCAAAGAAATGCCCGAAGAGCCCAGCCCGTCAACTGATTTCACCCGGCGACGCGCATCGCCGGGCGCTTCGCTGCGCCCCGCTTTTCGTCTCACGCCTGGACCGAGTGGCCGTCGACTCGGCGGATCACGCGAAGCGCGTACTCTCAGGGTCTTTATCGCTGTGTTTGGAGAACTCGTATGAGCTTGAATCCGGTACCCATCGACCGCGAGTCGGCCGCCGGGGCTGTCCTGCTGACCGGCATCCCGGGCAGTGGGAAGTCCACGGTGGCCGAAGCGCTGGCCGGCCGGCTCCGGATGTCGGCCCATATCGAGGTGGACGCACTCCAGCAGATGATCGTCAGCGGTGGGCAATGGCCCTCTCCGGCCGAAAACGCGGAAGCCGACCGGCAGATCTTCCTGCGGGCCCGCAACGCGTGCCTTCTGGCGGACAGCTTCGCGCGGGCGAGTTTCATCCCGGTGCTCGACGATGTTGTGGTCCGCCGTGCCCACCTCGACTTCTATCGCACAACGCTGGCCGTCGTGCCGCTCCATGTCATCGTTCTGGCTCCCGGCCCGGCGGTCGCGTGGCAGCGCAACCAGACCCGGGAGAAGGTCCTGACCACGGACTGGTCTCCCCTGGATACGGCGCTGCGCTCCGAACTCGGGCAGCAGGGAACCTGGATCGACAACGCTGATCAGACGGTTGAGGAAACAGTCGGGGCGATCCTGTCCGCGACCGGTCTGGCGTCGATCCCCGAAGTCGATCAGCCTCTGCAATGATCGCCAGGTGGCGCGTGGAGCTCTGACGGCTACCCAGCGGGTCGGGCCGGCGCCGTTGTCGCCCGAAGCTGCTGCGCGCGGCGTCCTGGCCCCCTCCGCGATTTCGGCTCGCCGGATCCTGTCGTGCTGCTGGGCGAGTGGCGCCTGCCGCTGTCGGAGATCCGTCTGCTGCGGTGACGGGCCCTGAGTCGGCCTCAGCGCGTTACCGAGCACGCAATGCCGCAAGCACTCGTTCAGGTCAGGCGTGGAAGCGTCAGCCGGATCGGCGGGTGTCCTGGGATCGATCGGGATCGGCGCGTGCCGACACGACGACAGCCGGTGCACGTGTCGGTACCGAATTCACCCAGATCGCAATGACTCCCCTGGCGGGCTGCCCGGCGAGGACGGCCGGCACCACGTTGGTGCCGCGAAACGCCAGGCGGAGTGGGTGCGGTCGACTGGCAAGCGGGTACAGGCAGCCCTAGCGTCGAAGTCAGAGCGCCCGAGCCTGAAGGAGCAGTCATGACCGCACGTCCGCCTGTCCCCCCGTTCACGCGGGAGACCGCAATCGAGAAGGTCCGCCAGGCAGAGGACGGATGGAACACACGGGACCCCGAGAAGGTCGCCCTGGCCTACACGGAGGACTCACGTTGGCGCAACCGGGCGGAGTTCGTGACGGGACGCGATGAGATCGTCGCGTTCCTGACGCGCAAGTGGACCCGCGAGCTCGACTACCGGCTGATCAAGGAACTTTGGGCGTTCGACGGCAACCGGATCGCGGTGCGGTTCGCG
The DNA here is from genome assembly GCF_053593595.1 of Streptomyces sp. NPDC002206. NCBI lineage: Bacteria > Bacillati > Actinomycetota > Actinomycetes > Kitasatosporales > Streptomycetaceae > Streptomyces > Streptomyces sp. NPDC002206. The sequence continues at coordinate 586,322 of NZ_JBSFCW010000002.1, read as the reverse complement.
TACGAGTCGCACGACGACTCCGGCAACTGGTACCGCTCCTACGGCAACGAGAACTGGGAATTCGATGAGAACGGGCTGATGGCCGTACGGCACGCCTGCATCAATGACCTGCTGATCAAGGAAACGGACCGCAAGTACGACTGGCCGCTCGGTCGCCGCCCCGACGACCACCCCGGTCTCAGCGACCTCGGACTCTGATCCCGGAGCCGCTCCTGCGGCGCCCGAAGCGTTGTGGGCCCCGCGTGGCGCGGCGCGGGGTCGCGCAGCCAATCGCCGGCTCCCCGAAGGGCAGGTGCACGAGGCCCGCTCCGGCCATCACGCCTACGACGGGCGGGTGCTGCCGCGCCCGACCGGGTGGTTGCAGAAGGCGGGCATGGCGCAGCCACCGCCGGGCGAGGTGCCGTCCGGGGCGGATTCATGGTCTTCCCCGGCCCCTGGCGACGGAGCCGACGGAGTCCGGGGGCAACGTGTGGCGCCGCCTTCTCACATGTTGATCATGTGCCCGGCGAGCCCGTGCACGGCCTCCTTGACCGCCTCGCCCAGCGTCGGGTGCGCGTGGACGTTGCGAGCCACCTCGTGGACCGTCAGGTCCCACTGCTGGGCCAAGGTGAGCTCTGGCAGCAGTTCGGTGACGTCCGGACCGATCAGGTGGGCGCCGATGATCTCCCCGTACTTCGCGTCGCTGATCAGCTTCACGAAGCCGGTCGTGTCGCCCAGTCCGTGAGCCTTGCCGTTCGCGGTGAAGGGGAACTTGGCAACCTTGACGTCGAAGCCCTTCTCCCGTGCCTGCGCCTCGGTCCAGCCGAAGCTGGCAACCTGCGGCTGGCAGTACGTGGCGCGCGGGATCATCGGGTAGTCGAGCTCCATGGTCTCGGCTCCCGCGATGGTCTCGGCCGCGACCACGCCCATCGCCTCGGCGGCGTGCGCGAGCATCAGCTTTGCGGTGACGTCGCCGATCGCATAGATGTGCGGTACGGATGTGCGGCAGCGGCCGTCGATATCGATCGCCCCGCGCTCGGTGACCTGTACACCGGTTTTCTCCAGGCCGTAGTCGGTGACGTTCGGTGCGAAGCCGATCGCCTGCAGAACCTTGTCGGTCTCCAGGACCTGTGGTGCACCGTCCTTGCCGATGACCGTGACGCGGACCTGCGGGCCGGACTCATCGATCGAGTCGACGCGGGTGGAGGTGAGCACATCGATGCCCAACTTCCTGTATTGCCGCGCCAGTTCGGCAGAGACGTCCGCGTCCTCCAGCGGCGCCATCCGGTCCAGGAATTCAACGACGGTGACCTTCACACCGTAGTTGTGCAAGACATACGCGAACTCGACACCGATGGCCCCGGCGCCGGCGACCACGATGGACTGCGGCAGGTCCTCCGCAAGGATCTGCTCCTCGTACGTCACCACGCGTGAGGTGCGGCGGGTTCCGGGCAGCAGCTTCGGAGTCGCTCCGGTGGCGATGATGCAGTGGTCGAAGCCGATCGTCCGGGTCGAGCCGTCGAAGAGGGCCACGTCGAGCGTGTGCGCGTCCACGAACGTGCCACGGCCGCTGATCTCCGTGATCCCGTTCTTCTTCATCAGGTAGTGGACACCCTTGACCCGGCCGTCCGCGACACGGCGGCTGCGCCGGAACGCCTCACCGTAGTCGAAGGAAACCTGTCCTTCGACCTTGATGCCGAAGGTCTTGGCCTCGCGTGTGACGATGTGCGCCAGCTCGGCGTTGCGCAGCAGGGCCTTGGTGGGGATGCAACCGACGTTCAGACAGACGCCGCCCCAGTATTTGGCCTCGACAACGGCGACGCGCTTGCCCAGCTGGGCTGCTCGAATGGCGGCGACATATCCGCCTGGGCCTGCTCCGAGTACGACGACGTCGAAGCGCTCACCTTGCTCATCCATGGAGAGTTCCTTTCTGACGGGGATCGGCTCGGCCACCGTTGAGAGCCGACTCATCCTGTTCGAACAGCCTGTGCACCGGCCGGGCGGCTGTGGTTTCCGACACCCGTCCGCGGGAGGAACATCACCCGGAAGACAATGCGGGCGATGGGCCGGCCGGTCACATCATCGCTCGTGCCGGATCGGCTCGGCACGCCGGTCGCGCAGACGCTCCGTCTCTCGCCCGTCGTTTCCGTGCGCCGCACGGCGGAGCCGCAACGCTCGGCCGGGTGCAGTACGGCGCGAGCTCCCGGGTCCTCGCCCCGAATTTACCGGGCCGCGCAGAACTACCTCACGCCGCTGTCCGGCTTCACCGACATGCGTAACGCGATGGCCCTCGCCGCCAAGTCCCTGAAGGTCCCCGGGGACGACCTCGCCGTCATCCGCAAGGCCTTCGACACCCACGGCATCGTGGACAGCTGGGAGCAGCAGGCCGGCACCCACGACGGCACCACCATCGGCGCCCGGGTGCTGCCCGCCTACGAGGTGTACGGCGGCGTGCACGAGCAGGCCGCGCAGATCAACGGCGACGTCTACGCCATCAGCCACGGCGACGCGATCGCCTGGGACCGGGGCGGCGCCGCCTTCAACATCACCGTCGGCCGCTTCAGCAAGCTGCACGGCAACGCGGAGCACGAAATCGCCCAGGACGACGCCTACCTGCTCGACCCGTCCTTCGACGACGACCGCATCGTCTTCACCCGGATCACCGCCGACGGCATCGGCATCTACGCGGCGGGGAACAAGGGACAGGGCGCGATCAAGAAGCTGGTCGACGACCCCGCCGCCGACGAGACCGAGCCGGTCACCGACCACGGCGACCTCGCCTGGATCCGCACCACCCCCGACGGCGAGCAGGACGTCATGCTCCGCAGGGCCGACGGCACCACTGTCAACGTGACACCCGAGCCCGGCACCAGGGCCGGCCGACTGGCGATGAAGCACGGCAGCATCGCCTGGGCCGGCGGCGCCGACCGCAGTTACGTCAGGCTCTACGACATCGCCGCCGGCACCACCCAGAGCAAGCGGATCGGTGGCTTCCTCTTCAACTCCGTCGGCGACATCCAGTTCACCTCCGACCGCATCTTCTGGCGGGAGAACAGCAGCCTGTTCGGCTCCACGAACTTCATGTCCGCGCCGCTGAACGACCTGGCCAAGTGGGCGAAGCTGACGGGGACCTACCTCGCCCAGTTCTCCGTCAGCGACAACTACTTCGCCTACCCGACGTACGACGCCTGGAGCGGCCTCGGCGCCTGGAGCGGGCCGGACAAGATCAAGGTCCAGGTCGCCGGTACCGCCGACGTGGTCGCAGGGACCGGCGCCTTCAGCCGCGCATCCTGCTCGTCCGGCGCCCAGCCGGCCCCGTCCCTCGGTGACGGCCAGCGGGTGGCATGGCTCGACACCACCGCCGCCGACACCGACGTGGTGACCCGAGCCACCTTCGCGGGCACCTGCGAATAACATCCGCCACGCGTCGGAGGCGGTCACCGGATAATCCGGCGGCCGCCTCTTCGCGTACGGGCGTCGGAACACTCGTCGACCTCCTGGCGCACGCCAGTACCTGCCCGAACCATCAGGGCACTCGGAACCGTTCACGAACGTTGCCGACAAGGAAGCACGCGTCGAGAAGAGTGCCCGCGGGGGCACCCGGGTTCGGGTTCGGGTCGGCATGACAGTGATCGCGGAAGTGCGCGGAGCGGGCGGCTGGTGTGGCGCCGAGGTCGCCATCAGCGACGAGTGGCGGGTCGAGCTCAGCGCCGTCCATCAAGCCGAACTGCGCGCCGCAGTCGGCGCCGTGGAGTCGGCCGGCCTCGGTCTCGTCGACTTCTCACGCGAGGACTTTCCGTTGCCGACACTCGGTCCCCTGCTCCACAGCCTCGTCTGCGAACTGATGGACGGCCGCGGTTTCGTGCTGCTGCAGGGCGCACCCGTCGCCGATCTGAGCGAGCAGCAATGCGAGATCCTCGCCCTGGGAGCGGGCCGACACGTCGGCCGCACCGTGAATTTACGCGCGGGCGACATGCAGTTCCTGAACAACCACGCCACCCTGCACAGCCGCATCGAGTACGTGGACCACCCCGAGCCGAAGCGCCGCCGTGACCTCGTCCGACTCTGGCTGAGCGCCGACCGGGACCGGCACGCGCCGTCCTGAAGGACAGGACGAGCACGGTCAAGCACGGCAGCAGCGAGCCGGCCCCGGGGTTGCCTACTCCACGACCAGGACGATCTTGCCGGTCGTTCGGCCGGTCTCCCCCAGCGCGTGGGCCTTGGCCGCATCCGTGAGGGGGAAGGTGGCCTCGATGTGGGCGCGGAGAGAGCCGGTCTCGACGAGATCCGCGATCGCCTTCATGCCCGCGTGGTCGGACTCGACGAGGAGCGTCTCGACGCGGATGCCCAGCCCGGCGGCCTTCGCTGCCTCCTTCGGCGAGCCGCCGTTCAGGAGGGAGACGAGAATCCCGCCGGGGCGGAGTACGTCGAGGGAGCGGGCGCGGGTCTCGCCGGAGAGGGGGTCGAGGACCATGTCGATGTCCTGAACGGCGTCGGCGAAGTCGACGGTGCGGTAGTCGATGACTTCGTCCGCACCCAGCTCGCGTACGAAGTCGTGTTTGGGCGCGCTCGCGGTGCCGATCACGTATGCGCCAAGGGACTTGGCGATCTGTACGGCGAGGTGGCCTACGCCGCCGGCCGCGGCGTGGATGAGGACGCGCTGCCCGGGCCGGACTTCGGCGGTGTCGACGAGTGCCTGGTAGGCGGTGAGGGCAGCGAGCGGAAGTGCGCCCGCCTGGACGTGATCGATGTCGGCCGGCTTGCGGGCAAGGGCGCGGGCGGGGGCGGTCACGTACTCGGCGTGGGAGCCGACGCCGTACGGGTAAGGCAGCATGCCGAAGACCTCGTCGCCCGGCTTGAAGAGGGTGACCCCGTAGCCGACGGCCTCGACGACCCCGGAGACGTCCCAGCCGAGAACGAGCGGAAGGCGGTCGAGGAACAGGCGGTTCGCCCGGTGCTTCCAGTCGGTGGGATTGACGCCGGCCGCCCGGACGGCGACCAGAACCTGGCTCGGGCCCGGGACAGGTCTGGGGAGCCGGACTTCCCTGAGTACATCCGGGGTTCCGTAGGCGTCCTGACTGATCGCGCGCATGGTGGCCTGGCCGGTGTTGTTCGTCATGCGTCCAGCGTGCCGGTCCTCGCCGTTCCGTGCCACGGGGTGCATGCGATCTTTCATCGGGATCCCGACATTGGTTCCCGCAGGTGGCACTGGATCCTGACGTCTCCTTTCCCGCGCGCCCTGCACACAGGGACTGAGAATCAGCGCAAGTCAGCTGATTGGATGATATTTACTCTGAGCCATTGGAATTTTGATGGCTGCCATTCGGATCCCCATTGGAAATGCATGGATTGCCGTCCTAACTTCGAGGACATCGCCGCACTGACGATCCGGCCCCGGAGGGTCGGAGTTCGCAGGACGTAGGAGCGTGCGATCCGAATCCCCCATCCCATGGGCCCGAGCGGGCCCCGTTCCCGGAGACCACTCATGTCGAAGATCCTTTTCGTGATGACCGGCGTCGACCACTGGACGCTGGCCGACGGCACGAAGCACCCCACCGGTTTCTGGGCGGAGGAGGCCGTCGCCCCGTACGAGGCGTTCAAGGCGGCCGGGCACGAGATCGTTGTCGCCACGCCCGGCGGCGTCGTCCCGACCGTGGACAGGGGCAGCCTGGCACCCGAGTTCAATGGAGGGCAGGAGGGTGCGGACAAGGTCGCTGCCACGCTCGCCTCGATCACCGAGCTCCAGCACCCGATCACGCTGGCGGACGTGAACCTCGACGACTACGCGGCCGTGTTCTACCCCGGCGGCCACGGCCCCATGGAGGACCTCGCCGTCAACCCGGCCTCCGGCCGGATCCTCATCGACTCCCTCGCCTCCGGCAAGCCGCTCGCGGTCGTCTGCCACGCCCCGGCCGCGCTCCTGGCCGCCGAGAAGCCCGACGGTTCCAACGCGTTCGCCGGCTACAAGGTGGCCGCGTTCACGAACGTCGAGGAGACCCAGGCCGGTTTCGCCGACAAGGCGAAGTGGCTGCTCGAGGACCGTCTGACCGAGGCGGGCGTGGAGGTGCAGGTGGGCGAGCCGTGGGTCCCGAACGTCGTCGTCGACCGCAACCTTGTCACCGGCCAGAATCCCGCCTCGTCCGCCCCGCTCGCCACCGAGGTCCTCAAGAAGCTGGCCTGACGATGAGTGCCGACCGGCTCGCAGAGGTCCTCGACGCCAATGACAACTGCCTCACCCGGTATGACGTACGGCGCACGATGGACGACATGCACTCCCATAAGAATGCCTATATTTATCTGCATGGAGCATAGGGATTCAGATGAGCCGCGGGTGGTGCCGCACGCCGGTCCGGCACCGCTCGCAGACCTCAACCTCCTGCGTACCTTCCTCGCCGTCTACCGCGTCGGCTCCTTCACCGCCGCCGCTCATCTGCTGGGCCTGTCCCAGCCGACGGTGACGACGCAGATCCGTTCCCTGGAACGACAGACCGGCCGCGAGCTGTTCGAACGCCTCCCGCGCGGCGTCTCCCCCACTCCGATCGCTCACGACCTCGCGACCCGCGTCGCGGGCCCGCTCGACGCCCTCGCCGCCACCGGCCGGGATCCCGCCGCGCAACCGCACGCGCGCCCCGACCCCGTCCACCTCGCAGGGCCGGCCGAGTTCCTCGCCGAGCGCGTCCTGCCGGGCCTCGCCCCGCTCGTCGCCGACGGCGTACGGCTGCGGGTCACGACAGGGCTGACCGACCCCCTCCTGGACGAGCTGCGGCACGGCCGACACGACCTCGTCATCGCCACCGTCCGCCCACGTGGCCGGACCCTGGCCTCGGTGCCCCTCGTCGACGAGGAGTTCCTCCTGGTCGCCGCCCCCGCCGTGGCCGAGCGCACCAAGCCACTTCTGGCCGCCGACGGCCCCGCCGCACTGCACACGGTGCCGCTCATCACGTACGCGGACGACCTTCCGATCGTCCGCCGCTACTGGCGTCACGTCTTCGGGGCCCGTCTGAACCGCGAGGCCGCCGTGACCGTCCCCGACCTGCGGGCCGTGCTTGCCGCGGTCAAGGCGGGCGCCGGGTTTTCGGTCCTCCCGCATTACCTGTGCCTGACCGACATGGCCGGGGGCTCCCTGGCCCTCCTCCATGAGACGGACGACCCGCCCATCAACACCAGCTACCTCGTGCAGCGCCCCGGCACCCCCGACAACCCGAATGTCACACGAGTCCGGGACCACCTGCTGGGCCTCGTCCGCAACTGGTGACATCGACCGTGGGATCCAGGACTTCGGGGCGCGTACATGTGCGCGGGCTACTCGTCGTAGCCCTGCGCCACCTGCTCGTTCCACACGTCCGCGTCCATGACGTCGAAGGCTGACACGCTGTCAGGCAGGCAAGCCGCTGGATTTTCCCGCCTGTCGATCGCTACGCCACGCTGATCCAAACTGCTGCTCACGCAGCGGCAGTCACGGACTTCGCTCGGCCCGCAGCATCCATTCGGTCAGTGCGCAACGTCCGCGTCCGTGCGGCCCGGCCTTGCCGGCCGGCCCGGTGAGTGCTCACGCCGCGATGCCGAGTTCCGTACGCGTCACGCGCCGGTCGATCACGAGGAGCGCCCATTCCTCTCAGCGCGGGGGGCTGAGAGAAGACGAGGCCAATGGGTGCATATTTACTACTTTGCGAAGTTGTTACCTGTGTGGGTGGTGCGTCCCCGGGCTCGGCCGTAGCGTCGATAGCGGAACATCCGTTGAGGAGAGGCCGGAAGCGCCGTCAGGCGCCTGCTCCGGATCCGCGGCCCGCACCGCGGCGCGAGCCGGGCGTACGCGAGGCCTCACGGGCCGGAGAGACTGCTGGGGAGCGGACATGCAGAGACTCAAACTGAAGACAGCGATCCTGATCTGTGCCGCGGTGTCCCTCACAACAGCAGTCGTACCGGCATCGGCTACCACAAAGCCGAAGTCTCCCAACACCGTGATCATCGACTGCTTCTCGGACCCTCAAGCACGCCCGGACACGTTCCTGATTGCCTGCGGGGACGGCAACAGCATCCTCACCGCGCTCCGGTGGTCGGCCTGGAAACCGAAATTCGCCACGGGCAGCGGGCTCAACGTACTGAACGACTGCCAGCCCTACTGTGCTGCAGGCAAGTTCCACTCCTACCCTGTGGCCGTCAGGCTCGATCGCCCGGAGCCATGGCATAAGCATGCTGGGCAACGGCACTACACCCAGATGCACCTCGTCTACACGGGCCACAGGCCGCCGGAGATGCCGAGAGAAGTGACCTACCGCCTCTGGAACTGACGGTTGGCCCAAGTCACTCGACGCAGCGCGTTCAACGGCCGCCTACCGCACTCGGCGGGGTTGTGCCACATGTACCGCCGGCGGACGAAAACTCTCCTCGTGTCGCACCGCCCGAAGAAGCCGGGCTCCCCTGCCCCCTGCAGACCCGTAAAGGCGCCTGATCTGCACCTTTACCGCCAGGCGCCTACTCGGAGCCGCGGCGTACCCGTGCGGCCCTGCGGGCCTCGGCCATCTTGCGGGCGTCATCGCCCCGGCGGGACCCGCCACCGGTGCGCCCGGATTCGCCCCGGGCGGTCCCCATGCCGCGGAACGGGGCGTTGCCGTTCTTCGGGCGCGCTGCTGCAGGACCGCCGTCGAGGGGAACACCGGAGGGGGCCCGGGCACCGGTGATCCGGCTCAGTTCCGCCTCACCCGAGCGCACCGCGGTGATCTTCGGCGTGATGCCGGCGTCAGCCATGAGCCTGCTCATTTCACGGCGCCCGCTCGAAGGGACCAGGGTGACGACGCTGCCGGACTCACCGGCACGGGCGGTACGCCCTGCACGGTGCAGATAGTCCTTGTGGTCGCTGGGCGGGTCGACATTGACCACCAGGTCGAGGTCGTCCACGTGCAGGCCCCGGGCTGCGACATTGGTGGCCACCAGCGCGGTGACCTGACCGTTCTTGAACTGGGCGAGGGTGCGCGTGCGCTGGGGCTGGGACTTTCCGCTGTGCAGCGCGGCCGCTCGGACACCGCTGGCCCGCAGGTGCTTGGTCAATTGGTCGACCGCATGCTTGGTGTCCAGGAACAGGAGCACCCGGCCGTCGCGGGCCGCGATCTCGGTCGTGACGGCGTACCGGTCGGCGCCGTGGACGGTCAGCACATGGTGTTCCATCGTCGTGACCGCCCCCGCCGACGGGTCGACCGAGTGGACCACCGGGTCGTGGAGGTAGCGGCGGACCAGCAGGTCGACATCGCGGTCCAAGGTCGCCGAGAACAGCATCCGCTGCCCGTCGGGGCGCACCTGATCGAGCAGTTCGGTGACCTGGGGCAGGAAGCCCATGTCGCACATCTGGTCGGCCTCGTCCAGCACGGTGATACGCACCCGGTCCAGCCGGCAGTCCTTGCGCTCGATGAGGTCGTGCAGGCGTCCGGGGGTCGCTACGACGACCTCGGCCCCGGCCCGCAGCGCACCGGCCTGCCTGCCGATCGATATGCCGCCGACCACTGTGACCATCCGCAGCTTCAGAGCCTGTGCGTACGGTGTGAGCGCCTCGCCGACCTGCTGGGCCAGCTCCCTGGTGGGGACGAGGATCAGCCCGAGCGGCTGCTTCGGCTCCGCACGCCGGCCCGCGATCCGGGTGAGCAGCGCCAGGCCGAAAGCCAGAGTCTTGCCCGATCCGGTGCGTCCCCGGCCCAGGACGTCCCGGCCCGCAAGGGCGTTCGGCAGCGTCGCCGCCTGAATCGGGAACGGGTGGTTCACGCCGAGGCCGGTGAGCGTCTCCAGCAGGTCGGGCGGCAGATCCAGGTCGGCGAACGACGCCGCCGCCGGCAGGGCCGGGGTGACCGTGTCCGGCAGGGCGAATTCACCCGTCGGGGCGTTCGTGCGAGCTGAGCGCGTCATACAGAGCCTTCCTCGATGTGCGGCACGTATCGAGGAATTCCCGGCAGACGGAGAAGCCGGCAAACCGCAAGAACGGGCAAGTGAAGATGATGGAGGCCATCAACGGTAGCAGCCGGTGCTCACCAGGAGCGTGAAAGCTCAACCACCGCAGAGGCCGGCCACCTCACCACTGCGATCCGGTCCCTGACCACAGCTGTCCGGATCGCATAGGCTCGGCGGATGGCAAAGTACTTTGACGTACACCCCGAAAATCCTCAGCGGCGCGCCATCAGCAGCGTGGCTGACAGCATCCGCTCCGGCGCGCTCGTCGCGTACCCGACGGACTCCTGTTATGCCCTGGGATGCCAGCTGGGCAACCGTGACGGCATCAGCCGGATCCGGTCGATCCGGAACCTCGACGATCGTCACCACTTCACCCTCGTGTGCGAGGACTTCGCGCAGCTGGGCCAGTTCGTGCACATCGACAACGACGTGTTCCGCGCGATCAAGGCAGCCACGCCCGGCAGCTACACGTTCATCCTCCCTGCGACGAAGGAGGTGCCGCGCCAGCTGCTGCACCCCAAGAAGAAGACGGTCGGAGTCCGTATTCCCGACCATGCTGTTGCTCAGGCCCTGGTCGCCGAGCTCGGTGAGCCGCTGCTGTCCAGCACACTGCTCCTTCCCGACGAGGACGAGCCGATGACTCAGGGCTGGGAGATCAAGGAGCGGCTCGACCACGTGGTGGACGCCGTGGTCGACTCGGGAGACTGCGGCACCGAACCGACGACGGTCATCGACTTCTCCGAGGGCGAGGCGGCGATCGTACGCCGAGGAGCAGGAGACACCACACGCTTCGAGTAGCCGTACCCGCACGAGTGCCGGGGGCGGGCGCGCCGGGGGCTGCGCGGCCGGCGCTCCTTCCACCCGAGCGTCTGCTGGAACAGGTTGAAACGCGTGCACCGCATCGAAGCGGTGGCGGAACGACTGCCGACTTGCGAATGACGTCCACAGCCCGATGAAAGAGGAATAAACCAGGCGTACCCTGAGCAAAACGCCTATACACCGCAATTGAGCGATGGAGGCGGAGCATGACCGACCCCCACGGCTTCCTCAAAGTTCCCCGTCGGCCCGTTCCGGCGCGCCCCGTCGAGGAACGGCTGGGCGACTGGAACGAGGTCTATGCGGGGCAGGCACGGCTTCCGCTCGTGTCCGAGCAGGCGGGGCGCTGCATGGACTGCGGCATACCGTTCTGTCACAGCGGCTGTCCGCTGGGGAATCTGATCCCCGAGTGGAACGCGTACGCGGCGAGGGACGACTGGTGGGCCGCCGCCGAGCGACTGCACGCGACGAACAACTTTCCGGAGTTCACCGGACGGCTGTGCCCGGCGCCATGTGAGGACGCCTGCGTGCTCACCATCAATGCTGATCCGGTGACGATCAAGAACGTCGAGCAGGCGATCGCCGACGAGATCTGGGCGCGCGGGTACGCGTCACCGCGACCGCCCGAGCGGCTCAGCGGGAAGACCGTCGCCATCATCGGCTCCGGACCGGCCGGACTGGCTGCAGCACAACAACTCACCCGTATCGGTCACACCGTCGCCGTCTACGAGCGCGCCGACCGTATCGGTGGACTGCTGCGCTACGGCATACCCGCGTTCAAGATGGAGAAGCAGCACTTGAACCGCCGCATCGAGCAGATGCGGTCGGAGGGCACCAAGTTCCGCACGGGTGTGGACGTCGGCAGCGATCTCGACGCCATCGAGCTCACAAGACGTCACGACGCGGTGGTCGTGGCCGTCGGAGCCAGGGGACAACGGGAGCTGCCCGTCCCCGGCCGTGACCTGCACGGCATTCATCAGGCCATGGACTACCTGACCTTCGCCAACCGGGTCAGGGAGGGCGACTACGTCTCGTCCCCCGTGACAGCCGAGGGCAAGCACGTGGTGATCATCGGAGGCGGGGACACCGGTTCGGACTGCCTGGGCACCGCCCTGCGTCAGGGAGCGACGTCCGTGGTCCAGTTGGACATCAATCCGGAGCCCGGCGAGGCCCGGCGGGACACCGAGCCCTGGCCCACGTATCCGAAGGTCTACCGGATCTCCCATGCCCATGAAGAGGGCCGGGAACGGGAGGGTACGGATCCGCGAATCTTCTCCTCCGCCACCCTCCGTCTCGAAGGGGACCGGCACGGCCACGTGCGCGGCATACGCCTGGCGGAGGTGGAACCCGAGGACAGAAGGCCTCGGCCGGACACCGAGCACGTGATGTCGGCGGATCTGGTCCTGCTCGCGCTCGGCTTCTACGGTCCCGAACGGGGCACCGGCCTGATGAAGCAGCTCGCGCTCACGCTGGACGACCGGGGTAACTTCGCCCGGGATGCCGATTTCGCCGCCGAAACGGCGGAGTGCGCTGAGCGAACCCGGAGCGCCGAGCGGACGGTCCGTACCGGGACCGACGGGGTCTTCATCGCCGGCGACGCGGGACGTGGCCAGTCCCTTGTGGTGTGGGCCATCGCAGAGGGACGGTCCGCCGCGGCCGCAGCGGACCGCTATCTGAGCGGCTCCACAGAACTGCCGGCCCCCGTAGCCCCGAGGGACCGCCCCCTGGTGGCATGAGTGCTTCCGGTACCCCGTGCGCACGATCACGTTCGCTGCTTCGCCGGAGCCGCAGCGACCTGCCGGCTACGTTCCTGCGGCGTGCTGGATCACGAGATGACGGGGACCGCGCAGCACGGGACTGCGCCGGTACGGGGGTGGGTCCTCGACCAGGCGGGGGTCGTCGAGGCTGCGGAGGAGCGCATTGAGTGCGATCTGTGCCTCGACACGGGCGAGCGGGGCGCCGAAGCAGTTGTGGATGCCACTGCCGAAGCCGAAGTGCTGGTTGTCCTCACGCATCGGGTCGAAGCGGTCCGGGTCGTCGAACCTCAGGGGGTCCCGGTTGCCGGAGGCGAGCACAAGGATCAGAGAGGCGCCCTTGGGGATGGAGACGCCCGCGACTTCGATGTCGGTGAGCGGTGAGCGCTGCGGCAGGAACTGGACGGGGGGCTCGTAGCGCAGCAGTTCCTCCACGGCCCTCGGCATGAGTTCGGGCTCCGCGCGCAACTTCGCCAGGATGTCGGGGTGGCGCAGGAGGGTGAGCATGCCGTTGGTGATCAGGTTGACGGTCGTCTCGTGACCAGCGATGAGCAGCAGTACAGCTGTGGCCATCAGTTCCGGCTGGGTGAGACGGCCTTCGGGTCCTTCGTCGTTGGCCAGCGCGGAGAGCATGTCGCCGGACGGGTGGCCACGCCGCTCTTCGGCGAGGTCCCCCAGATAGTGCGCCATCGCCTCCCGCGCCTCCATGGCCGACTGCCGACGCTGCGCCGGGTCCTCCCCGTGCGAGAAGTCGAAGCCGGCGATGATCGTGTTCGTCCAGACACGGATGCGGGGCACATCTTCCTGGGGCACGCCCAGGAGCCCGCAGATCACGGTGACGGGCAGCGGGTAGGCGAAGTCGTCGACGAGGTCGATCCGGTCCTTGCCCCGGAACTCGTGGATCAGTTCCTCGGCGATCCGGGTGATGTCGCCCTGCAGGGCGTCGATCCGTCCCGGGGAGTGCGGCGGACCGAAAGGGCGCATGGCGATGCGGCGGAGCCGGTCGTGTTCGGGGTCGTCGACACCGATGAAGGCCGGCGGCATGTCGTCCGACCTGGCCGGCAGTTCATCCGGATCCGTTCGGTTACGAAGGTCCGAACTGATCCGCGGGTCGTGGAGCAGGGCGGCGATCTCATGGTAGGTGCCCACCAGGTAGCTGCCATCGCCCTGTCGTGACACGCCGTTCTCGCGGAGTTCTGCGTAGAGCGGATACGGGTCGGCGCGGTTCGCGTAGTCGGTGATGCGTTCAAAGAGAGTGTCCGGGGGCATGCGTGGGGCTCCTCATCGAGCGTGGGCGGCGGTCGGGGGTGATTCGGCCCGCACCAGAATCAGGTGCCGGTCCGGCAGATGACCGGTGAGAGCCACGGTCGGACCGTGCGAGAGCAGCTGAGGGGACGGCACGTCGGAGGGGACGGGCGCGGGCGAACCGGACCGGTCGGCGGCACCGGGGGCGGGTGGAAACGGTGCCGCCGTCTCGATGAGGTACTGGTAGTGCTCCAGCCACTTGGCGCGGTTCACACTGACCGCCGCGGTGACACGTCCCCGGTAGCCGTAGACGGCAACGAACCGGCCCTCGTGCAACGAGCCCTGGGCGATGACCACTTGATCCGAGAAGGTCGGTACGCCCACGGACTTGATGTTGAGGCCGAACTGGCTGGACCAGAAGGCGGGCACCGACAGGTGCGGACGCCTGCGTGGTCCCGGGCTGATCATGTTGTGCGCCGCCACTTCGGCCTGTGCAACCGCGTTGCCCCAGTGTTCGAGGGAGAGCATCTGGTACTCGAAGAGCGGATGCGGGAAGCGTGCCACGTCTCCGGCGACGAAGACGTCGTCGGTGACGATCCCGTACATGTCGAAGGCGCGGCACCCCGCGTCGCAAGCGACGCCTCGAGGGCCCGCGGCCAGGCCTGATCCGTCGAGCCATTCGGTGTTACGGATGGCTCCCAACGCGACCACGGCGACATCGGCGTCGATCCGGCGGCCGTCGGAGAACTCGGCGCCCGTGAGCCGGCCGTTGCTGCCCTTCAGAGCGGTAACGGTCACGCCGCAGCGCAGGTCGACCCCGTGCGCACGCTGCAGCCGCCCCGCATAGCTACCGAGTGTCCCGCCGAGCGCGCCGACGAGAGGCGAGGGACCGCGTTCGGCGACCGTTACGTCGAGACCGCGCTCCCGGCAGGCGGACGCGATCTCCGAGCCGATGAATCCGGCCCCGATCACCAGAACCCGGCGCGGTCCTGCGTCGAGGAGTTCGGCGAGGCGGGCCGCGTCGTCATTCGTACGCAGGGTGAGTACGCCGTCCAGGCGGGCTTCGTCGGAGTTCGCCCAGGGTCGGGCCCGGGTCCCGGTGGCGATCAGCAGCCGGTCGAAGGGAAGCTCTTCGCCGTCGGCGAGGACCACCCGCTTCTTGATCGGGTCGACCCCGACGGCACGGACACCGAGCTTCCATCGCGCGTTCACCTCGCGGCGGCTCGGCAGCCCGACGTCATGCGCGTGTACCCGCCCGAGCAGCACCTGCTTGGACAGCGGTGGTCTGTCGTAAGGAGGGTGGGGCTCCTCCCCGACAAGGGTCAGCGATCCGGCGAAGCCTTCGTCACGCAACGTCTCGGCGGCGCGCAGACCGGCCAGCGACGCACCGACGACGACGATCCGGCCGACGCCGCTCACGGAGCGCCGACGCCTGCCGGCTCACCGACGAGGATGGCCTGTACCGGACAGGCCGCCGCCGCCCGGCGGACGCGCTCATGTTGATCGTCGGGCACGGTCGGCGTGAACATCAGGGCCTCCTCGCCATGCAGCTCGAACACCTGCGGTGCGAGAAACACGCACTGCGCATACCCCTGGCAGCGATTGAGGTCGACAACGATCTGCATCCCGGCCCGCTCCTCCCTGCCACCCGTCACCTCTGTCCTAATGCCTGCCGGCGGCCGACGCGAACGGTGCTGGTCCATCCGGGTTCGCAGACCGACCGGTCAGGAAGGGCAGCGGCTGCGGCAATGCGCGCGCCGGGGAAGCACCGGTTCCGCGCGCTCCGGCGCGACGATGCTGCGGGCGTCACGGGAACGGCGACACGGCCGGTGGACGCACACGGCCGCGCACGGACGGACGGTGCCGCAGTTCTCGGCTCAGCAACGGTGGTTCGGCGAGTGCAGGTCTTCCCGGCAGGCGGGACCCGTGAGGCCCAGCAGCTGTATCCGGTGCAGCAGTTCCTCGGGGGCGCCCCGCTCGGTCGGAGGAGCAGCTGCTGCTGCTGCTGCTGCTGCTGCTGCTGCGAGGACCCCTATCGGTGGCCCAGTACGTTGACGACCCGACCGTTGGGGTCCCGGACGAAGAACCGGCGCACTCCCCATTCCTCGTCCTGCAACGGGTGCAGGATCTCCGCACCGCTGTCACGTACGACCGCGTAGGCCGCGTCCACATCGTCCACCTCGACGCTCATGTCGGGCACGACCGGTGCGGTCTTGTCGTTCGTCATGAAGCTGACCTGTGCCGTCGGGGCGGACGGAGAGGCAAGCGTCATGATCCAGCCGTGA
This sequence comes from Streptomyces sp. NPDC002206, assembly GCF_053593595.1. Classification (NCBI taxonomy): domain Bacteria; kingdom Bacillati; phylum Actinomycetota; class Actinomycetes; order Kitasatosporales; family Streptomycetaceae; genus Streptomyces; species Streptomyces sp. NPDC002206. The sequence continues at coordinate 570,307 of NZ_JBSFCW010000002.1, read as the reverse complement.
TTCATGACCTCTTCCAGGCCCAGCAGACCGTAGAAGTCCCGGCTCTCCTGTACGGTCTCCGACTGGATGTTGGGCACGACACGGCGAACGGCCATCAACGCCTCCATGTGAAGTAATCATGTCTCTGAGCCGCCAGGAAACCTCGGGCACGCACTCTCGCAACAGGCTCCAGGCTAGTTCTTGGCAGAGCCTCGCCCTGAGCAGGAGTCACCGTCTTTCCAGCCACTTCCGTGCGTCCCTCCCAAGCCTTGACCGGTGCAGTCGGGGTCGCCCTCTCGGATCGGGCTTCCGTCGCAGCTCGTTCGGCGGTGCTCCGGTAGGCGAACCGCGGCATGAAGAGCTGCGTGGTCGGGCCGACCGTGAGCGCGTACAGCACCGTGCCGACGCCCACGCTCCCGCCGAGCAGCCAGCCCGCGCCGAGCACGGTGATCTCGATCAGGGTGCGGATGAGCCGGATGGAACGCCCGGTTGCGGCGGACGCGCCGGTCATCAACCCGTCCCGGGGGCCGGGGCCGAAGCGCGCGCCGACGTAGACGGCGACGGACAACCCATTGAGGAAGACACCCCCGACGAGCAGGCCGACCCGGGCAGGGGAGCCGAGGTCCTCGGGGATGAGCAGGAGGCCGAGGTCGGATGAGCACGCCAGGACGACGATGTTCGCGACGGTGCCGAACGTCGGCCTCTGCTTGAGCGGGATCCACAACAGGAGGACGAGAACACCGACGGCGCCCGTGATCGTGCCGAAGCTCAGGGAGGTGTGGTGCTCCAGACCCTCGTTGAGGACGCTCCAGGGGTTGACGCCCAGCGAGGCGCGGACCATGAGCGAGAGGCTGAATCCGTACAGGCCAAGGCCGATGAACAGTTGGGGAAGACGCCTGGGCAGGTGCTCGCCGAAGGGGACGTAGGTGAGGGACGGCGGAGACGGGCGCGTGATGGGCACCGGTGGAGCGGCAGTGCGTTCCTCGTGACGGCGACGGAGTTCGCGCTCGCAGCGGTCCGTGTCCTTCTGCCCCATACCAGTCGCCTCCAGCGAGTTCGGGTGGCTCAAGGCCACAGGCGGCGAGTCTGTACAGTGATTGGCCCAGACAACACGGCCAATCCGGGGAGAGTGGTATGGCTGACTCGAATCCGTTCCAGCCGGTGGACCGGGTGAACCGCACCGGCCGGACCCTGGGGAGCCGACAGCTTGCCGCGCTGCTGCCCGACCCGACGGGAATGAGGCCCGCCTACCGTCACCTGGCCGGGGCGATCAGCGCGCTGATCCTGGACGGACGGATCGCGTTGCACGTCAGACTGCCTGCCGAGCGGGAGCTGGCCACCGCTCTGAACACCAGCAGGGCCACCGTCACCGCCGTGTACGACCTGCTGCGCGAGAGCGGCTACGCGCACAGCCGCCAGGGCTCCGGTACCTGGACGGCTCTGCCGGAAGGCCGTACGCCCAGCGGCATCACCCGACTCCTCGGACCGCAGGACACCGCGATCGACCTGGCCAGGGCCGCCCCCGGTCTGCCGGAACAGACGCTCGTCGACGCCCTCGTCCAGGTCGCCCCCCGGCTGGCCGAGCACGCTCACACACCCGGCTATCACCCCTACGGTCTTCCGGAACTGCGCGCCGCCATCGCCGAGCGTTTCACTCGGCGCGGCCTGGCCACCGTGCCCGAACAGATCCTGCTCACCTCCGGCGCCCAGCACGCACTCACGCTGGTCATGGGGCTGCTGTGCCGACCTGGCGACCGGATCATGGTCGAGAATCCGTCCTACCCGAACGCCCTGGAGGCCATGCGCCGCGCCCACCTCCGTACCGTGTCGGTCCCGGTGACCGATACCGGCTGGGATATCGAGATCAACGAATCGACCCTGCACCAAGTGGTGCCCCAACTGGCCTATCTGATCCCCGACTTCCACAATCCGACCGGTTGCCTCATGCCCGATGAGGAGCGCGTCCGCATCCTGCGCGCCGCTCAGCGCTCCAGCACCTGGCTGGTCATCGACGAGACCCTGGCCGACCTCGCCCTCGATGTCCCGGCCCCGCTGCCCTTCGCCGCCCATGCCACGCCCGGTGGGACCGGCCAGGTCATCACCATCGGCTCGATGAGCAAGACCCACTGGGGCGGTCTGCGCATCGGCTGGCTGCGTGCTTCGTCGCGGCTGGTGACCGAGCTCGCCGGCCAGCGGATCGCCACCGACATGGGCGGCTCGGTCCTGGACCAGCTCCTGGCCCTCGCCCTGCTGGCTCGGGCCGGGGAGCTGTTGACGCCGCGCCTGGAACACCTGCGCGAGCAGCGCGCTGCCCTGGCTGCTGCCCTGGCCCAGCACATTCCGCAGTGGACCTGGCAGCTGCCGCCCGGCGGTCTCTCTCTGTGGGTCGACCTGGGCGAGCCCATCGCCTCACCGCTGGCCGAGCGCGCCCTGGACTACGGAGTTCGGATCGAGGGCGGCGCCTACTTCGCCACCGACCCCGGCATCTTCGAACAGCGCCTCCGCATCCCGTACACAACGCCTCCCGAGACCCTGCGCGAGGCCGTGCGTCGCATGGCCACCGCGCTCGCCGACGGCCTCCCGCCCTCGTCCTCCACCCGACGGCCGCATTGGATCGCCTGACGGCATCCCCGTCGGCTGCTGCGCCAACGGCTCGTCATCCAGCGTCCAGGATTGACAGAAGGGCGCCTGCCTTGGGCGGATACCCACCAGGCGCTCTTCACGTCACTACTTCATGCGGCGGCCCGGACACGGCGTGGACCGGCGGCCCACCTGCCTTCCCGGCCCGCACCCACCCGTCGGACCGCTCGCCGCTCAGCCGAGTCCGACGGCGAAGACGTGCAGGTTGGCGTTGTCGGGCAGCGTCACACTCTTGATCCGCTTTCCGTCAGGCACCGAGAAGGGCGCTGTCGCAAACACATGCGCGGCAGGCCCGCGTCCCCCTGACTCGTCGCGGTGATCGGTGCGGGCCACGACCGTGTTGTCGAACACCGGGTCCTCTCCGCCGCCCGGCAGCGTCCAGTCACCGAACGACAGGTCGGTGGCAGCAGTGGTGCCGTCGGTGAAGGTCACCGTCACGCTGCCCCGTTGGTCACCGTGGGTGGCGGATCCGACGAACAGCGGCTGCTCCGCGTTCTCGGCCCGGTCCGCCAGCTCGAGCCGCTGACCGGCTGCGACCGCGTTGTCGGGGCTGCCCTCGCTCCACGGCTGGACAGACCACAGTGGACGCACGCGAACGGCGCCAACAGGTGCTGCTGATTCTCCGAGCGCTGGGGTAGCGATGATCACTTACGGTGACTGCGTCACAGAAGTTGAGCCAGAACCGAGGAGAACCCGGGGCGAGGCTCACGCCGGCCGGTCGGGGTCCTTGGCGTTGATGTCGGCGAGCCAGGCGGTGAGGGTCACACGTTCAACCGCGTCCAGGGCCGCGAGGAGAGCCGCGAGCGACTGCCGGTACACGGCGTCCTTGGCGGCCATCCCGGCCGGGGTGACGGTCATGTCCAGCTGCTCGCGCAGAACGTCGGCGTGGTCGAAGCGCTCGTCACGTGGAGTGTCGAGCCAGGAACGCCCCCTGAGCACGCCCCACGCGGCGCGGCCCAGCCCCGTCTGCATGTGGTGCACCTCTGCGCGGATCGCGGTGACGTACTCCCGCAGCTCGTTCGTGGTGCCGATCTTCTCACCTTGTTCGACCCAGGTGTCGTCATCCATGACGGGCTGATCCTTTCGGTGGGAGTCGAACCCGGAATCCGGCACCGGGCCTCGTGATGAAGCTAGGCGCTGGTACCGCCTGGGGCGGTGATTGACCCCCGAACTCATCGACATTGATCACCGTCGCAGTATGCGAAGTGACTCCCGAAGTCATCGACAAACGACTCCCGTTCTCGCGAGCGTAGCCAGTCCGCCGTATCCGGAGTCTTCGACGTGGGACGCCAGCAGGGCCAGGAGTGTGACGAGCTCACCGATGCCGTCGTCCAGCCAGAAGTTTCGGGTGGGCAGTCCCCAGGCATCCCATTTCCGCGGAACTGGCGCTGCAGGGACGCGAAGTCCCCACCCGGCAGACAGCTGTCCGGGCCCGGGACGAGCAGCGGGTACGGGTGCTCGCTCGCATCGAGGTGCGACGGACGGTCTGCGCTTGCGCCTGTGTGCCACCGCAGCGCGGCGAGGACCGGCTCGGGTGTCCCATCCCGGAGAAAACAGGTTCCTCTGGTCCACCCTCGGAGCGAACAGGCAGTTCACGGCCGGAGGCATTCTCCCTGCGGATCGAAGCAGACGAGACCGTGCTCGCGAGCCAGCGAGGCGGCGTACTCGGACACTTCCTCAGCCTTGCCATAGGACATAAGCAGGTACCCGATCGGCCCCGATGCCTCCTCGATGACCGGCGGTGACGCCCATACGACACTGCGATCTACGTCGTTCTCAGACTTGCCAGACCAGCAAGAAACCTTGCAGCTGGGTTCGAGTGGCTCGCAGGGTGTCCGTATGGATGAGACGGAGAAGAACAGCCTCACTGAGGCAGATGCTGTTGTAGATGTCGTGGTCGTCGGAGGTGGGGTCGCCGGGCTGTCCGGCGCTCTGACGTTGGCCCGTTCCCGGCGGTCGGTGCTGGTGGTCGACTCCGGGGAACCGCGCAACGCTCCCGCATCCGGGGTCCACGGACTGTTGTCGCGCGACGGAATCGCGCCGCGCGAGCTGCTGCGGACCGGCCAGGAGGAGGTCACCGGTTACGGCGGGCGGGTCGTGTCGGACAGGGTGGTGGTCGTCCGCCGTGACGGCGAACGGTTCGTCGTGGACACCGCCGGAGGCCGGAGCTACGGTGCACGACGGCTGCTGGTGACCACCGGGCTGGTGGACGAACTCCCAGATGTCTCCGGCCTGCGGGAGCGGTGGGGTCGCGACGTACTGCACTGCCCGTACTGCCATGGGTGGGAGGTGCGCGACGCGCCGATCGGAGTGCTGGCCGACGGGCCGGCCGCAGTGCATCAGGCGCTGCTGTTCCGCCAGTTGTCGCCGCACGTGACTCTCTTCCTGCACACCGCGGACGACCCGGGCGAGGAGCAGTGGGAGCAGTTGGCCGCTCGCGGAATCAGCGTGGTCGACGGAAGGGTCGCCGCTCTCGAAGTGAGCGATGACCGCCTGTCGGCTGTACGGCTCTCCTCCGGTCTGCGGGTACCGGTGCGGGCTCTGGTGGTGGCGCCCCGGTTCGACGCCCGTGGCGAGGTGCTCGCAGACCTCGGCCTGACGGCGGTGGAGCACCCTGTGGGAGTGGGGAGTTACGTGGAATCGGACGCGAGCGGGTTCACCGGGGTCGCCGGGGTGTGGGTCGCCGGGAACGTCACCGAACTGCTGGGCGGAGTCCCCGCCGCCGCGGCCTCCGGGGTACAGGCCGCGGCGGCGATCAACGCCGATCTCGTGGCCGCCGACACCGATGCCGCGGTGGCACGCCGGAAGGAGACGCGGTTCGTTGACGCCTTCAGCCCGGATGCTGAGGCAGCCGGCTGCGAGCGCGCCCTGGGGAATCGCCGTCATGGACTCGACACGCTGCTCCACCCGGGTCGCCCCACTGCTCGGTGACTCCCCTGCGCCGGTCGGCGGCGTGCGCTTCCTGACCGCCGGCCGCAAGCAGCCTCCCGCCTCTTGAGCGGGCGCGGACCACCGTATGTGGTCAGGTCGCGCGGGCGCGCAAATGGGCACGCTCACCCTGCGGACCGAAGAGGACGAGCAGTTCGACCGCGTCGGAGTCAGCAGATCCCAGCCAGTGCGGCAGGTGGGTGTCGAACTCCGCCACCTCACCGGGTTTGAGAACCAGGTCCTGGTCTCCCAGGAGCAGCCTCAGCCGGCCGCTCAGGACGTAGACCCACTCGTGCCCCTCGTGGATTTTCAGGTCGGGTTCGGTGTCCTGGCGGCTGGGCGGGATCACCAGTTTGTACGCCTGCATTCCGCCGGCCCGGTGGCTCAGCGGCACGAATGTCATCCCGGATCGGCGTACCGGACGAAGGTGCACGCGCGGGTCCCCGGTCCGCGGCGCGCCGACCAGTTCATCGAGCGGCACTCCGTAGGCGCGGGCCAGTGGCAGCAGCAGTTCCAGGGTCGGCCGCCGTCCGCCGCTCTCCAGTCGCGAGAGCGTGCTCTCCGAGATGCCGGTCGTCTCCGTCAGGTCGGCCAGGGTGATGCCGCGCTGCCTGCGCAGTGCGCGCAGTCGCGGCCCGACAGTGGCCAGTACGGTGCTGAGCTCGTCCACGTCCATCATCTTGCTGAAACAGCACGAACAATTGCAAGTGGATGAGCTCGGCGTGGCATCGCACAGCGACGTCGGGCCGTCGTGACGGGCCTCTTCGACGTCGTGGAGTCCGGCCCCACGACAGCTCCCAGCGCGGCGTCCGAATACCGCCAGCCGTTCGCGCCCGAAAACCTCAGGCTGTGAGAGCAGAGCGGAAACATCCAGACGAAGGGGACCACGACCATGAGGGTCCACACCATGATTGACAGCCCACTCGGCCAACTGCTGCTGGTGGGCGAGGAGTCCGGCACCGCACCGGGTGGTACGGCGGTCAATTCACTGTCCGTGCAGGGCATGAAGAAAGCTCCCGTCGTCCGCAAGGACCGGCGGCACGACGAAGCCGCCTTCGCCGAGGCCGTACGACAGATCCGGGCTTACTTCGCAGGTGAACTAACCGTGTTCCAGCTGGAGTTCACCCCCACGGGGACCGACTTCCAGCAGCAGGTGTGGGGCGCCCTGGATGCCATCCCGTACGGCGCCACCACCACCTACGGCCGGCTGACCGAACAGCTCGGCCTCCCGCGTGAGCGGGTGCAGGCCGTGGGCGGGGCGATCGGCGCCAACCCCCTGCTGCTGGTGCGCCCCTGCCACCGCGTGATCGGCGCCGACGGCTCGATGCGGGGTTACGCGGGCGGCGTAGAGCGGAAGGTGCAGCTCCTCACGCACGAGGGCGCCCTGCAGCCGACGCTCATCTGACGACGGGCGGGCGCCGCCGACGGCGGCGCGGCCCACACCCCCTACCGGAGAAACACTGATGAGCACCGAGACCGACATCGCGGACACCCGCAGACAGGTGGACACGGCCGACTGGGCGCACCTCGCCGAGGAACTGGACGCCTACGGATGCGCGCTCACGCCACGCCTCCTCACCCTCGCCCAGTGCGCCGAGATCAGTGAACTCTACGACCGGGACGACCTGTTCCGGACGACGGTCGACATGGCACGCCACCGTTTCGGTTCCGGCCAGTACCGATATTTCACCCATGACCTGCCCCGGCCGGTGGCCGAACTGCGCGCCGCGTTCTACCCGCACCTGCTGACCGTCGCCCGCGACTGGGCCGCTCGGCTCGGCCGCCCCGCACCCTGGCCCGACACCCTGGAGGAATGGGTGGCCATGTGTCACGCAGCGGGGCAGGACCGCTCGGCCCAGATCCTGCTGCGTTACGAGGAAGGCGACTGGAACGCCCTGCACCGCGACGTGTTCGGCGACATGCTTTTCCCTCTCCAGGTCGTGATCGGTCTCGACGCGTACGGCACCGACTACACCGGCGGGGAGTTCCTGCTCGTCGAGCAGCGTCCGCGCGCCCAGTCGCGCGGCACCACGAACGTCCTCGATCAGGGCCACGGACTGATCTTCACCACGCGCGACCGCCCGGTGGCCACCAGGCGCGGCTGGTCGGCCGGTGCGATGCGGCACGGGATCAGCACCGTGCGCTCCGGCCGCCGCCATGCGCTGGGCCTGGTCTTCCACGATGCCGCCTGAAGCGCATGTACACCCTGCTCGGCGTGGACGGACTGCCGTACCGGAGTACCACTCCTGGCACGCTCGGAGGGCACCGGCGCGGGCGTCTGTACGGCCGGCTCGACTGCCCGTCCGCCCTGCGGGCCCTCGCCCGTGGCCACTATGTCGCACATCGGGTTTTCTTCCCCGACGAGACCACCGCGATCACGGCCGGATACCGGCCTTGCGCGGTGTGCCTGCCCGCGACGTACGCCCGCTGGAAACAGAACCGGGAGAGCGCCTCCGCCATGGACACCATCGAGGAGCGGAAGCAGGACCGCTCACCTCTGATCCCCGCCTCGGATCTCCCCGAGTACGGCGATCTGCCGCTCCCGTCCCCGCACACCGAGGCCGAACTCACCGCACTCATCGGGCTGCTGAAGTACCCCGGGTCCCGCATCGAGACCGTGTCTGTCGGCCACAGCCGCGACGACGCGTCCCGGGCCGCGGCCGAAGCCTTCAGCACCGCCTGGCGGGTCGGCGACGGAACGGTTCTGGCTGTGGTCGACTGGCCCGAGTCGGCGGCTTCCTGGCTGCGCCCCGCGACGAGGCTGACCAGTGAGACACCTGACGCCTGGGTGGTCGCAGCCGCCCCGCTGGGCTTCGCCCAACTGGCCCGCCGCCTGCGCCGGAGCACCGACTGGGCCCCTGACCGTACGGTTGCCTTCGCTTCACTCCAGGACGCCCGCCTGCTCGCGCTCGCCGGAGAAAACGTCCTGGACGGCCTGCGCGGCGCGAGCGCCGACGGCGGCACGTGGAACGTACGCCACGGCTGGGTGACCTCCTGGCAGCCTGCGCCGGCCGGCCGTACCACCGCCCTGCCGGGGTGGCCACACGTCGGGGCTGGTCCCCGCGCCGAGTCAGGAGACATCGTCGCGAAGCGGTCTGCCGTCGAAGGCGTCGAAGGCGTCGACGACATTCTGGACGGCCGCCAGGGCGATCCGGACCGGGGTCCCTCCGGCCACGTGGGGTGAGCACCCTCCGGGGAACCTGGAGCAGCCGGTGGTCCGCGGGGCCGGTTCGAGGTGGCCCGTGCCCTGGGTATCGGTGTCGGCAGCACAGGCGGGGCGGGTGCGCTGAGCTGCCGGACCGCCAGGGCACGCAGTGAGGCCCGGCACCGCGTTGCGGTGCCGGGCCTCACTCGTACGCACGCGTGTCAGAAGAAGACTCCGCAGCGCAGCAGCACGTTCGCGTAGGGCCGCGCCTCTCCGGTACGTACCACCAGCCGCGCCCCTGCCGACAGCGCCTTGAGCTCGTCGTGTCCGACCAGCTCCAGCTCCGGGAGGCACCCTGCCAGCAGCCGGGCGGCCGCAGGATTCGCCTCCCGCACCTCGCGTGCGGCCGTGGCGCCCTCGATCACCAGCTCGTCCAGCAGCCCTTCGAGCACGTCGGCGAAAGAAGGGATACCGGCGCGGAAAGCCAGATCGACGACGCGCGGACCGGCCGGGACGGGCATGCCCGCGTCGCAGACGAGGACCGTGTCGCCGTGGCCCAGTTCGGCCAGTGCCCCGGCCAGATGACGGTTGAGGATTCCGGCCTTCTTCACAGCGCGGAGACCTCCTCGGCGGTCGGGAAGGACGCCTGCGCGCCTTCCCTGGTGACGGCGGCGGCGCCCACCCGCACGGCGAAGGCGGCAGCCGTCGCGAGGTCCTCGCCCAGGCTGAGCCGCCAGGCGAGGGCGGCGGTGAAGGCGTCACCGGCGCCGGTGGTGTCCACGGCGTCGACCCGGGGGCTCGGGACCCGCACCACGGTGCCCGTGCGGCCGTCGGCGACCAGTGCGCCCTGCGCACCCAGCGTGACCACCACCGACCGCGGGCCGAGCGCGAGAAGCTCCCGCGCCCAGTCCTCGGGGCCCGGCCCCGCCGCATCGCCGAGCGTGAACCGGGCTTCGTGCTCGTTGACGACCAGCGGGTCGCAGGCGGCGAGTACGTCCGCGGGCAGCGGCGCGGGCGGCGACGGATTCAGTACGAACCGGGAACCGGCCGGCCGGGTGCGTACCACCTCGGCCACGGTCTCCAGGGGGATCTCGAGCTGCGCCGAGACGACCCGGGCGCCGGCGAGCAGGCCGTCGGCGGCGCGGATGTCGCCGGGGGTCAGCCGGGCGTTGGCCCCTGGCGAGACCACGATGCTGTTGTCGCCCGACGGGTCCACCGTGATCAGCGCGACGCCGGTGGGCGCACCTCCGACCTGGACACCACCGGTATCGACACCGGCCGCGCGCTGCGATTCCAGCAGCAGCCGCCCATGGGCGTCGTCGCCCACCCTGGCGAGCAGCGCGGTCCTGGCGCCGAGGCGGGCGGCGGCGACGGCCTGGTTGGCTCCCTTGCCGCCGGGGTGGACGGCAAGATCGGAACCGAGCACGGTCTCGCCCGGCGCGGGTCGACGCTCGACGCCGATCACCAGGTCGGCGTTGGCCGACCCCACGACCAGCAGGTCGTAGTCGCGCATCGCTGTCCTCCTTTCACTGGGGTGCGGGGGTGGGACTGGTCAGGAGAAGTCGGCGACGTTCTTCTCCGTCACGACCTTCACCGGCACCTTGACCATGGTGTCGACCTGCTTGCCGCGCGCCGCCTCGACCGCGTTCTGCACGGCGATCTTCCCGAGTTCCTTCGGCTGCTGGGCGACCGAGGCGTACAGGGTGCCCGCGGCGACTGCCTTCAGACCGTCGGGGGTGCCGTCGAACCCGACGACGTCGACGGACTTGCCGGCCTTGCTGCCGAGCGCCTTGACCGCGCCGAGCGCCATCTCGTCGTTTTCGGCGAAGACACCGGTGATGCGCGGGTGTGACTGCAGCAGGTTGGTCATGACGTCCAGGCCCTTCGTGCGGTCGAAGTCCGCGGGCTGGGAGGCGACGACCTTGATCCCCGGGTAGGCCTTCAGGCCCTCGGTGAATCCCTTGCCGCGCTCGCGGCTGGCGGAGGTGCCCGCGGTGCCCTGGAGGACGACGATGTCGCCCTTGCCGCCGAGCTTGTCGGCCAGTGCCTTCGCGGCGAGCCTGCCGCCCGCGACGTTGTCGGAGGCGACGAGCGTCGCCGTGTCCGCCTTGTTGACGCCGCGGTCGGCGGCGACCACCGGGATGTCGGCCTTGTTGGCGGACCGCACCGCGGGTCCCACCGCGTCCGAGTCCACCGGATTTACGATGATCGACTGCATGCCTGCGCCGGTGAAGTTCTGCAGCTGGTTGGCCTGCTGCGACGCGTCGTTCTGCGCATCCGTCACGGTGAGGTCGATGCCCGCATCCTTCGCTTCGGCCTGCGCGCCCGCCTTCATCTGGACGAAGAAGGGGTTGTTGAGCGTGGAGAGCGACATGCCGACCTTGGTGGTCGTACCGGAGTTGCCGGAGTTGAAGAAGGACACGGCTGCGACGACGGCCGCCACGCACACCGCGGCGATCGCGATTTTCGCGGCTCCCTTGCCCCGGGGCCCGGTAGCACCGGACGAGGGCGCCGACGTCGTGGACCCACCGCCGGCCCGCCGGCGCACCGTGTCCAGCAGGACCGCGAGCGCGATCACGACACCGATGACGACCTGCTGCCAGAAGGCCGAGACGGACAGCAGGTTGAGGCCGTTGCGGAGCACGGCGAGTATCAGCGCGCCGATCAGGGTTCCGGAGGCCTTGCCGACGCCGCCCGCGAGGCTGGCGCCGCCGATGACGACCGCGGCGATCGCGTCCAGCTCGTAACCCTGCGCGGCCTGCGGCTGCGCGGAGGTCAGGCGGGAGGCGAGGACGATGCCCGCGACAGCGGCGAAGAGTCCGGACAGGGCGTAGATGACGAGCTTCTGCCGCTTGACGCGCAGGCCCGAGAGCCGGGCCGCTTCCTCGTTGCCGCCGATGGCGTACATCGAACGGCCGATGTACGTGCGCCCGAGGACCACTGCCGTCACCAGCCCCATCGCGACCATCACGAGGACGGGGACGGGCAGCCACCCGCCGAGCGTGTCGCCGAGCACCGAGACGGAGTCGGGGAAGGGGATCGGGCTGCCCTGCGAGATGACGAGGGACAGGCCGCGGCCGATCGAGAGCATCGCCAGCGTGGCGATGAACGACGGGAGTTTCCCGTACGAGACGAGGACGCCGTTGACGAGACCGCAGGCGATGCCCGTGGCCACGGCGAGGAGCACCGCGATCCACACGGGGACGCCCTCGGACGTCGCCATCCAGGCGAGTACGGTCGCCGAGAGCGCCGCCACCGAGCCGACGGACAGGTCGATACCTGCCGAGACGATGACGAAGGTCACGCCGAACGCGAGAATCGCCGTCACGGAGGCCTGCACACCCACATTCAGCAGGTTCTGAGTGGTGAGGAAGTCGCCGGAGAGCAGCGACATCGCCACTACCAGGACCACCAGGGCGCTCAGTGCGCCGTTGTCGAGCAGGATGCGGCGGAGCGCCGAGGCGCCACTTGCGCCCGTATTGCTCTTGAGCGTGTCAGTGGCCACGGGAGCCCTCCACTTCATCGTTCACATCTGGGGTGGTTGTTGCGGACGGGGCGCTGACGGCGAGCGCCATCACCGTGTCCTGAGTCGCTTCGTGCGCGGGCAGTTCGCCGGCGATCCGGCCCTGGGCCATGACGAGCACCCGGTCGCTCATGCCGAGGACTTCGGGAAGGTCGCTGGAGATCATCAGGACCGCGTGGCCGGAGGCCGTCAGTTGGTTGATGAGCTGATAGATCTCGACCTTCGCGCCGACGTCGATGCCTCGGGTCGGCTCGTCGAGGATCAGCACCCTGGTGTCGGCGAGCAGCCACTTCCCGATGACGACCTTCTGCTGGTTGCCGCCGGAGAGAGTGCGGACGTGCTGGCCGAGGCCTGCCATCCGTACGCCGAGCTCCTTGGCGATCCGGGCGGCGGCTGTGCGCTGCCCCTTGAGGTCCACGAGACCGCCGCGGCTGGCCGAACGCAGCGTGACCAGGCCGAGGTTCTCCTGCACCGAGGCGTCGAGCACGAGGCCCTGCCCCTTGCGGTCCTCGGGCACGAGCCCGATCCCGGCGCCCATGGCCGCGTTCACGTCGCCCTTGCCCAGCCGCTCGCCGCGCACCTCGACGCTCCCTGCGTCGTAGGGGTCGGCGCCGAAGACGGCGCGGACGACCTCGGTGCGGCCGGCGCCGACGAGTCCGGCGAGTCCGACGACTTCTCCGGCGTGCACGTCGAAGCTGATGTCGTGGAAGACGCCGCCGCGGGTCAGCCCGCGCACGGAGAGCAACGCTTCGCCCGTCTCCGGGCGTTCGCGCGGGTACTGCTGCTCGATGCTGCGCCCGACCATCAGCCGCACGAGCTCGTTCTCGGGGGTCGAGGCGGGCACCTGGTCGATGCTGCGGCCGTCGCGCAGCACGGTGACCCGGTCGCCGAGCGCCGCGATCTCCTCCAGGTGATGGGTGATGAAGACGATCCCCACGCCGTCCGTGCGCAGCTGCCGGACGATCCGGAAGAGCTTGTCCACCTCTTCGCTGGTCAGCACGGCGGTGGGCTCGTCCATGATCAGGACACGGGCGTCCAGGCTGAGCGCCTTGGCGATCTCCACCATCTGGAGCCGGGCGATGCCCAGTTCGCGCACCTTGGCCTTCGGTGAGACGCGCACGCCGACCCGGCGCAGGAGTTCCTCGGCGTCCGCCTCCATCTTCCTGCGGTCGATCATGCCGAAGCGCCGCGGCTGGCGGCCCAGGAAGATGTTCTCGGCGACGGTCAGCTCGGGCACCAGGTTGAATTCCTGGTAGATGGTGGCGATCCCGAGCCTTTCGGCGTCCTGGGCGCCGTGGACACGCACCTCGTTCCCGTCGACCAGGATCCGTCCGCTGTCCGGGCGGTAGGCACCGGAGAGCATCTTGATCAGCGTGCTCTTGCCCGCGCCGTTCTCACCGAGCAGGACATGCACCTCGCCGCGGCGCAGGTCGAAGTCGACGGAGTCGAGCGCGACCACGCCGGGAAAGGTCTTTCGTATTCCCTCGATGCGCAGCAACTCGTCCTGGTTGCTCACAGGTTGCTCCTCCGGTTCGAAGCGGGCTCGCCGCACGACCTGCGTACGACGAGATGGGCGGAAAGGGTGACGGACTGCGGGGGCCGGCCCTCGATGACGTCGACCAGCGCCCGTACGGCGGCTCGGCCGAGGTCTCCGGTCGGCTGGGCGATCGCCGTGATCGGCGGATCGGTGTGGACGAACCACGGGATGTCGTCGAACGCGGCGAGCGCGATGTCCTGTGGAACCCGCAGCCCGCGCGCACGGATCGCGTCCAGGGCGCCGAGGGCCATCAGGTTGTCGGCGGCGAAGACCGCGTCGGGCGGCTCGGGCAGGGCCAGGAACCGCTCGGTGGAACGGCGTCCGCTGTCCGCCTGGAAGTCGCCCTGACCGATGTAGGCATCGGGCAGCGGAAGCCCGTGCTGACGCAAGGCGTCGCGGAAGGCCTCGACGCGCTCGCTGCCGGTGGTGGTGGCAGCCGGGCCGGCGATGATTGCCAGCCGGCGGTGGCCGAGGCGGTGCAGATGGGCGACGAGGTCCCGCACGGCGGGACATCCGTCGGCGCGCACCACCGGCACGTCCACCCCGGGAATCCAGCGGTCCACGAAGACCATGGGGGTGCCGCCGCGCGCGGCGTCGAGTATCTGCGGGGAGCCGCCGTCGGTGGGCGAGACGAGGAGCCCGTCGATCCGGCGGTCGAGGAGCGTACGGATGTGGTGGTCCTGCAGCTCGGGCCGCTCGTCGGCGTTTCCGATGATGACGCTGTACCCGAGGGCGCGCGCCGCTTCCTCGACGGAGCGGGCCAGCGCGGTGAAGTACGGGTTGAGTACGTCGCTGATGATCAGCCCGAGGGTGCGCGTCTGGTCGGTGCGCAGCGATCGGGCGACGGCGTTGGGCCGGTAGCCGAGCGCGTCGACAGCAGCGAGGACGCGGGCCCTCGCGTCGGGGCTGACGGACGGATGACTGTTGAGGACTCGCGACACCGTGGCGACGGACACGCCCGCCTCGGCTGCGACATCTTTGATGCTCGCCACTGCCGGACCACCTCCTTGTGGTTTCCGTGAGCACGGATCCAGAGGGCGGCGCGGTCGGCACCGAAGCCCGTGGAAACGATTACACGAACGATTGGAAACGATTACATGCCCTCGAAGCAAGACCCCCCCGCCACAGCGAGACATAACCGTGATGAAGCGATGCTCATATGAGCGCGACCCGCAGGGCTCACGGTTCGCGTGCAACCTCCACGCAACGTCGTACGGGGTTACCTGGAGCCATCGCATCGGATCGGACAGCGAAAGGTCGACACGTGATCCCCTCGGACGCACCGCTCGTGGAGCTCACCCCCGCAGCCGCCGATCTGGTGCGGCGGCTGCGCGAGGCCCACGGGCCGCTGATGTTCCACCAGTCCGGCGGCTGCTGCGACGGCAGTGCGCCGATGTGCTACCAGGACGGCGAGTTCCGTACCGGCAACTCCGACGTGCTGCTCGCCTCGCTCACCGTCGACGGGATCGCGGAGCGCGTCCCCTTCTGGATGTCGAAGAGCCAGCACGAGGTGTGGGCGCACACCCGGCTGATCGTCGACGTGGTGGCGGGGCGCGGCAGCGGGTTCTCGCTGGAGGCACCGGAGGGGGTCCGGTTCCTGATCCGGTCGCGCCTCGTCGGCACCTGATCCGCGCAGGCCGCACCCCCGACCCTGTACGTCAATGGGTGTCGCGCGCCGCCCCGATGCCGTTGAAACACGCCGACGCAGGCCGCGCCATCGGGACCGATGGTGATCGGCGCCCAGTTGTTCCTGTACGAGGGGCCCGTGCCCGTCAGCCTGCGTCGGCGGCGTTCGCCGGTGCGGAAGTCGACCGCGCCGAGGTGTCAGGTTCCGCCGTCACCGAAGAGGTCGGTTTGCGTACGGGGTCGCACCGCCGCCAGACGCCGGAGCGACCACCTTGAGGTGCCCGCGGAAGTTCCCTGTGTTTCATGACCGCTTCACGGCGGCACAACGAGTCCGATCAGGGCTTGAGACTGCTGACGACGTCGGCCGTGGCCGTCAGTCCCTCCTGAATGCTCGGCGCCATACTCGTCCCCGCCAGGAAGAATCCGAGCAGCGCGCAGACGATCGCATGCGAGAGCTTCAGTCCGCCGTTGCGGAGGAAGATCACCGCAAGGACCAGCAGTAACAGCACCAGTGAGATCGAAATGGCCATGGCCAACCTCCTCCGCCGCGCCGGAATGCGGCATTCGGCCGCCAGTGTGGCGTAACGAAGGGGCCATCCGGCGGACTGGCGTGTCCGCCATCCGGGTGTTGACTGACTGTCACCGCAGTAGGCAGTACGGCCCGTCAGGCGCCGTCCCGGGTACCGCTGTTCTTCGCACGTAGGAAGAGCTCGAGCCCGGCCAGGTCGTCCGTGTTGAGATGGTCGACCCCTGCTGCCGGCAGTTCGGTCCAGACGGCGTCGCGCTCGGGTCCCGCGACGTCGGACGTCGCCCAGAAGCGGACGCGCTGCCCTGCGCGGCGAGCGGCGCCGACGAGGGCGCGGAGCCTGTCCCGTTCGGCGGCGGGGAACGGGCCCGTGCCCAGCCGGCCGAAGCTCTCGGTGCAGTTGAGGGAACCCGCCCACCCACCACGGACCGGCCCCCCGGAGGGCCGTCGCCGAGCGGGAAGCGAACGCGGGGGACCAGTGCATCCAACACCGTTCGGGATGCGCCCAGTACGCAGCAGTGAGCCCAGGACTCGCTTGTGCGCACTGGTTAGGAACGGTGACCGCGCCTGCGCGTACCCGGCCGTCGTGGTACGAGGTCAGCATCCGGCGGTACCGCTGCAGTTGCCGGTCGAGATCCAGGTAGGCGTCGGCGCCGTCCGTCTTGATGTCGATGAGCAAGTGCACGGGTTCGCGGTAGCCGGCGTACACCGTGCAGTGGTTGGCCCTGACTGGGGCACGGCCTCCCTCCGGTCGGGGTCATGTTCTGCACCGTCCGATCGCCCGGAACGACGAACGGGGCGGGGATACACAACCCGTATCCCCGCCCCTCATCCCGCCGCCGTGGGCGCAGTTCCGTTACGGCGCGGGCAGTTCCATCAGTTCGGCGATCGCCTCGCGGTGGCTTCCGGCCGTGCCGTACGCGATCGCGTCGGCCTTGGCCCGCTTCAGATACAGGTGCGCGGGGTGCTCCCACGTCATGCCGATGCCGCCGTGCAGCTGGATGCACTCCTCCGCGGCGTGGACCGCGACCTTGGAGCAGTACGCCTGTGCCACGGCCACCGCGAGCGGCGTGTCGGGACTGCCGGTCGCGAGGGCGTCCGCGGCGTTTCGCGCGGCGGCGCGGGCCGAGACGACCTCCAGCCAGAGCTGCGCCATCCGGTGCTTGAGCGCCTGGAACGAGCCGATGGGCCGGTTGAACTGATGCCGTTCGCGGGTGTACCTGACCGTCTCGGTCAGGCACCACTCGGCGAGGCCGAGCTGCTCGGAGGCGAGCAGTCCGGCACCGGCGAGCAGCCCGCGGCGTACGGCGGGGCGTGCCGCTTCCGCGTCGGCGAGGCGGGTTCCGGTGGCGGCGGTGAGGGTGACGGTGGCAAGCGGGCGGGTCCGGTCGAGCGGGACGAGCGGCTCGACGGTGACGCCGGGCGCATCCGCCTCGACCGCGTACAGGCCGCCGGTGGTCGGCACCAGCAGTACATCGGCTGCGGCCGCGTCGGCGACCGCGGTGACGGTGCCGTCCAGGGTGCCGGTCACGGCCTCGGCCGCCGCGTTGTTCTCCGGCGTCGCGGGGAACGGCATGGCGAGGACCGCGACCTTGCGTCCTGCGGCCAGCTCGCCGAGGAGTTCGGCGACCGGCCCGTCCTCGCTCCCCAGGGCGAGGAGCGTCTCGGTCGCGACGACCGCGCTGGTCAAATAGGGGGCGGGGGCCACGCTGCGGCCCAGTTCCTCCAGGACCACCGCAGCCTCGCGATGGCTCGCGCCCTGGCCGCCGAGCTTCTCCGGCACGAGCAGCCCGGCGGCGCCGATGCCGGTGCCGAGAGCCTTCCACAGCTGCGGGTCGTACGGCGTGTCGGACTCGATGCGGGCGATCACCGTCGGCGCGTCGGACCGGTCGGCGAGCAACGACCGCACGGCGGCCCGCAGGTCGTCCTCGGCCTCCGAGTACAGCAGATCGGGCGCCACGGTCTCTTCGGTCTGTGCTGTCATCGGGACAGGTCCTTCCAGGCGACGTCCTTGTCGTTGCGCGGCTCGGCGGGCAGCCCGAGGACGCGTTCGGCGACGATGTTCAGCAGAACCTCACTCGTGCCGCCCTCGATCGAGTTGCCCTTGGACCGCAGATAGCGGT
Source organism: Streptomyces sp. NPDC002206 (assembly GCF_053593595.1). NCBI lineage: Bacteria > Bacillati > Actinomycetota > Actinomycetes > Kitasatosporales > Streptomycetaceae > Streptomyces > Streptomyces sp. NPDC002206. Next base: position 552,280 of record NZ_JBSFCW010000002.1, on the reverse strand, counting down.
AGCCCGCATCGCGTCCGGTGAAGTCGACCATGTCCGGCCGGCGCATCGTCCAGTCGCTGTACAACAGCCCCTCTTCGCCGAGGAGTTCGACCTCCAGTCCGCTGATCTCCTGGTTGAGGCGGGCGAAGGCGAGTTTCATGCCGGAGCCTTCGGGGCCCGGCTGCCCGGCGACGAGCTGCTGGCGCAACCGTTCGCCGGCCAGCCTGGCGACCTCGGCCTCGACCCAGAGGGTGAGCAGTCGCTGGTGGAGATCGTGGGTGCGCAGTTCGGGACGTTCGCGCCAGGTCCTGGCAACCGGGCCGATCATGCCGCCCTCGCGCGGGATCCGGGATCCGCCGATCGAGACGCGCTCGTTCATCAGGGTGGTCTGGGCGACCTTCCAGCCGGCACCGACCGGGCCGAGCCGCCGGCTGTCGGGGATGCATACGCCGGTGAGGAAGACCTCGTTGAACTCGGCCTCGCCGGTGATCTGACGCAGCGGCCGTACCTCGACACCCGGGTCGGTCATGTCGCAGATGAAGTAGCTGATGCCGCGGTGCTTGGGCAGGTCCGGGTCGGTTCGGGCAATGAGGATCGCCCAGCGGGCCACATGGGCGCTGGACGTCCAGACCTTCTGGCCGTCGACGATCCAGTCCCCGTCGGCCTCTTCGCGCACGGCGCGGGTGCCGAGCGCGGCCAGGTCGGATCCGGCGCCTGGCTCGCTGAAGAGCTGGCACCACACCTCCTCGCCGACCCACAGGGGGCGCAGGAAGCGCTGCTTCTGCTCGTCGGTGCCGAAGCCGAGGATTGTGGGGGCGGCCATGCCGAGGCCGATACCGATGCGGCGCGGGTCGTTGTCGGGGGCGCCCGCTGCGGCGAGTTCGGCGTCGACGACCGGCTGCAGGGAGCGCGGTGCGTCGAGTCCGCCCAGCCCGGCCGGATAGTGCACCCAGGCGAGGCCGGCGTCGAAGCGGGCCCTCAGGAACTCCGTGCGCCCGGTGGTGGCCGGGGGGTGTGCGGCGAGCAGCTCCCGGGTGCGGCGGCGGAGTTCGGCCGCGTCGATGGTCGTCATCGGGCGGCTCCTGCCGGAAGGACGACGATACGGCCGGTGCTCGTGCCGTCGGCGACACGCTGGACGGCACCCGCCGCCCCGTCCATCGCGACACGCTCGCTGATCAGCGGCTTGATGACACCGCGCGCCGCGAGCGCGGTGAGCTCCTGGTGACAGGCGCGGACCGCGGCCGGGTCCTTGGTGTTGTACAGACCCCAGTGGAGCCCGACGATCGAGTAGTTCTTGACGAGTGCGTGGTTGAGCGCAGGGGTGGGGATGACGCCGCTCGCGAAGCCGACGACGATCACCCGGCCCTCGAAGGCGATGCACTTCACCGACTTGGCGTACGCGTCGCCGCCGACCGGGTCGTACACGACATCGGCGCCGCGCCCGCCGGTGGCTTCCTTGACCGCCGCGACAATGTCCTCGGCGCGGCGGTCGATGACCAGGTCGCAGCCGAGCTCGTGGGCGATCTTGGCCTTCTCGGGGCCTCCGACGACACCGATGACCTTGGCCCCGGCGGCCTTGCCGAGCTGGACGGCCGCGCTGCCGACACCGCCCGCCGCGGCGTGTACGAGGAGGGTCTCGCCCGCCTGGAGGTGCGCCCTGCGGTGCAGTCCGAACCAGCCCGTCTGGTAGCCGATGTGCAGAGCGGCCGCTTCGGCGTCGTCCAGGGCGTCCGGGGCCGGCAACAGAGCCGCCTCGTCCGCGACGACGTAGTCGGCGAAGCCGCCGTTCGGCAGGGCAGGGGTGGCGAGGACCCGGCGCCCGTCCGGCGTCTCGCCGCAGATCTCGACTCCCGGGGTGAACGGCAGGGGCGGCCGCACCTGGTACTGGCCGCGGCAGAGCAGCGCGTCCGGGAAGTTGATGTTCGCGGCGAGCACCTTGAGGAGCACCTGCCCGTCGCCGGGCGTGGGCCGGTCCGTCTCCTCGAGCCGCATCACCTCGCTCGGCTCGCCGTTCCGGTGCACTCGCCATGCCTGCATGAGGGGCCTCCACAACACTGTCGGCGTTACCACTGCTCCGGCGCATACTAAGCGGTCGCTTGCCCGACTGGGAACAGCCTGCCCGGACCGATTCGGCCGGGCCGGGACATCACTGCGCGCCCGGCACACCCCGAGAGGTCAGGGGATGCCGGGCGCGCGGCCGGTCGGAGCAGATCCGGCCGGTGTCGAGGGCCGCTCCGACGGCCCCTACCGGTTCAGCCGACCACCAACTCGGCGATCTGCGGCGCCGCCGACCCGGCGCGCCAGGCGAGACGTACCGCATCGGCTGTGCGACCGGTCGTGTTCACCCTGGTGTACGGACCGTCGAGCTCACCGACCGTGTGCCAGGTTCCGTCGGCGCCCCGCAGCTGGATGTCGGCGAGGGCGTCCGACCCGGCCGGCTGCAGGACGGTGACGGACTCGACGGAGCGCGCGGAGCCGAGCCCCAGCTCCAGCGCCTCACCGGCCTCCGGCGCGCGCGTCGCCCGGTAGACAGTGCCCGGGTCGCCGTCGGCCGCCGAGCGCAGGGCGGATCCGGTGGCGGCGGGCGGTCCGCCGGCCACCGCACCGTCCTTCAGCTCGACGGCGAACTCACGCACGACAAGCCAGTTCGTCTGGCCCGCGCTCGCCCGCACATAGCGGGCCTTCGTACCGGCGGGGGCGGTCGCGGTGACGTCCGGCTTTCCGGAGAACGTGGTGAGCTGCTGCCAGCTCTGCCCGTCGACGGAGTGCTCCAGCACGCCGTCGTGGAGGTAGTCGCCGGTGCTGCCGGGCTTGGCCATGGCGAGGGTGATGTCGCCGATCTCCCGTGCCCGGCCCAGGTCGACGGTGACCTGATCACCGGCGGCGGGGGCCCCGTCGCTCCAGAAGTATGTCGAGTCGTCACCGTCGAGCATCCGGGCGGCGGTGTTGGGCCTCCCGGACGTGCCGGTCAGCAGCAGGGTGACACGTTCCCGTCTCCCGCAGAGGAGTTGTCGCCGAACGCCTGCCGGGCGGCGGACCACGTGCGTGACCGAGTCACGACGCGCGCCAGCCGCTCCACCGCAGGACCGAGACTTCGACCACCGGTCCGTCTGGAGGACGGTCGGCGTACTGCTGGTATTTCGCCGTGAGCAGTCCGACGCAGCGGGCGGCCTCGGGGAAGCCGTCCGGTGACGGGAGCACTCGCGCCTCGCCATCGGCCCGCACCCACCACAGTCGGTCCCAGTCCTCCTCGTAGTGGTCGGCGAGCAGACAGACCGACGGGTTGGCGGCGATGTTGGCCAGGCGTTTCAGCCGCACGGTCCGTTTCGGTTTGTGGTCCACGGCCAGCATCACCGTGTCGCCGTCCAGGGCGAACACCACCGGCACCAGGTGCGGGCGGGAGGCCGCGTCGATCGTCGCGAGGTGGGCGATGCGCGCCGCGGCGAACCTCTCCCGGGCCTCAGCACTCGTCAGAGCGGGCATCACACCCCTTACGACAGTTGCGGCAATCACGGCGGACGGTCGGGGATTTCCGGATCGGTCCACATCCCGAGGCGCGTCGCCTCCGGCGTCTCAGCGGTACCGGGCAGCCACTTCGGCCAGCCGGTCGAGGTACTCCAGCGTCTCCCGTTCAGGCATCGTCGGCAGATAGAGCAGCAGCCGTTCGACGCCCAGACCGATGTACCCCTCGATCTGACCGGGATCGTCGGGAGCCGCGTACACCGTCACCGGCACCTCTCGTTCGGCAAGTGCGCGCAGCCGCTCGATCCGTGGACCGAGCTCCTGCGGTGACGCACTGTTGGCCAGCCACGCGTCTCCGAGCTGCGACACCCGCGGGAACGCATTCTCGCCGCCGCCGACGTAGATCGGCGGATGGGGGCTCTGTGCGGGTTTGGGCCATGCGAAGACGGGATCGAAGTTCACGAACTCACCGTGGAACTCGGCTCTCTCCGAGGTCCACAGCTCCCGCATGGCACGCAACCGCTCGTCGGTGAGCCGGCCACGGGTCGAGGGATCCGTGCCGTGGTTCCGCATCTCCTCACGGTTCCAGCCGACACCGATACCGAAGATCACACGGCCCCCGGAGATCACATCGAGCGAAGCGACTTCCTTCGCCGTGATGATCGGGTCCCGCTGCGGGATCAGCGCGATGCCGGTGCCCAGCAACAGCCGCTCGGTCACCACGCCGATCGCGGTCAGGGCCACGAAGGGGTCCAGGGTGCGGTAGTACATCTCCGGCAGTTCACCACCGCCCGGGTAGGGCGTCTGACGGTCGGCCGGGATATGGCTGTGCTCGGCGATGAACAACGACTCGAAGGAGCGTTCTTCGAGCGCGGTCCCGAGTGAGGCCGGGGCGATGCCCTGGTCGGTGATGAAGGTCGATACCCCGAATTTCACGGTGGCTCCGTCGAGGATTGAGTACGGGAAGGGACGGGTGGCACAGATCTGTTGACTACCCGCCCGCGGCGTTCCCGCTCCCATAACCACCCGGGAGAACCATCGCGGAGCAGCGTTCCCGGCTCCGCGACCGCATGAACGCCTCGTGGGTTCGCTGCGCTCGAAGAGCTCGAACGCGCACGCGCGATGCGTCGGCAGTGACTGCACGGAACGCCCTGGGTCCGCGACACGAAGTGCCCCACGACCGCGGAGCACGCCCGCTGATCCTGCTCGCGCAGCGGTACGCGCACCCCCGGCCCGGCGCGTCGGTAGCCGCCTCGCCACGGGTGGCGAGCGCGTGGGCGACCTCGCGCCCGGCGGCGCCGGGTCCGCGACGGCCCCGTCGTTCCGCACGTCACACCGGAGCCAGAAATACCCCCCGGGGTATAGATGCTAATCTCGGTGAGAGATACCCCCCGGGGTAACCCGTACGGAAGGAATCACGCCGTGTTCTTCGTCGACACCATGGAGACCGCCGGCCTCGGCAACCGCAGCTATCTGGCTGGCGGGCGGCACTCCGCCCTGGTGGTGGACCCGCCCCGCGACATCGACCGGGTCATCGCCGCAGCGGCACGACGCGGCGTGCGGATCGCCCTGGTCGTGGAGACGCATCTGCACAACGACTACGTGACCGGCGGCCTGGAGCTGGCGCGTGTCACCGGGGCCGCATACCTGGTGCCCGCCGCCGCGCCGGTCTCGTTCGACCGGGTGCCGGTCGCCGACGGGGACACCGCCCCGGTCGACGAGGGCCTGACGCTGCGCGCGATGGCCACTCCCGGGCACACTCCGCACCACACCTCGTACGTGCTGGAGGAGGACGGCCGCCCGGTGGCCGCCTTCACCGGCGGTTCGCTGCTGATCGGCAGCGTGGGCCGGCCCGACCTGGTGGAGCCCCGGCTCACCGCCGTGCTGGCCCGCGCCCAGCACGCCTCCGCGCACCGCCTCGCCGACGAGCTCGACGACGCCGTGCCCGTGTTGCCGACCCACGGCTTCGGCAGCTTCTGTTCCTCCGCGCAGGCCGACGGGGACACCACGACGATCGGTGCCGAGCGAGCCCGCAACGACGCGCTCGTCAAGGATGTGGACACATTCGTCGCCGAGCTGCTCGCCGGGCTGGACGACGTCCCCGCCTACTACGCGCACATGGGCCCGGCCAACGCCGCAGGTCCCGACCCGGTCGATCTGACCCCACCCGCCCGGGCCGACGCCGAGCAGATCGCGCGGCGGCTGGCCGCAGGTGAGTGGGTGGTGGATCTGCGCAGCAGGGTGGCGTTCGCCGAGGGGCATGTCGCCGGTTCGTTCAACTTCGAGGGCGAGGGCCAGCTCGCCACATATCTGGCGTGGCTGATCCCCTGGGGCAGACCGGTCACCCTGCTGGCGAACAGCGCCGACGACGTCGCGCACGCCCAGCGCGAGCTGGCCCGGGTGGGCATCGGCCGCCCGGTGGCCGTTGCGACCGGCGACCCGCAGACCTGGGTCCGCACCACGGACGAGCTGCGCTCGTTCCGCAGGTCGGACTTCGCGGGCCTGGCCGCGGCACGCGAGCGTGGCGAGCAGCCGGTGATTCTCGATGTCCGCAGGGACTCCGAACGCCGGGCCGGAGCTGTCGCCGGGTCGGTGCACATCCCGGTGCACGAGCTGCCCAAGCGGCTGCACGACGTGCCGGGCGGCAAGGTGTGGGTGCACTGCGCGGGCGGGATGCGGGCGGCGATCGCGGCGTCGTTGCTGGACGCCGCCGGCCGTGAGGTCGTGGCCGTCGACGACGGGTTCGCCGCTGCCGAGGCCGCCGGTCTGACGATCGCGGCTCCGGCAGCCGGCGCACCCGAGAGGACGACCGGCACCGCACCGGCCGCCGCCTGACCGTCGGACTTCCCCGTCCTGCACTTCTGGAGCACTTCCCCATGCCTTCCCTGATGTCCTTCTTCCGGCGCGGCCCGGGCCGCGTCACCCCGGCCGAGGCCCGTCGGCGGACCGCCGATGGTGCGGCGGTCCTGCTCGACGTACGCGAAACCCCCGAATGGAAAGCCGGACACGCTCCGGACGCCGTCCATCTGCCGCTCTCCCGGCTGGCCGCCGGGAAGACACTGCCCGCTTCGGCCTCGGGCCGCCCGGTGGTCGTCGTCTGCCGTTCCGGCCACCGTTCCCGGCAGGCCGCCCGCATCCTTGCCGGACGCGGCACCGACGCCGTCGACGTCACCGGGGGCATGACCGCCTGGGCGGCCGAGGGGCTGCCCGTGCGGAACCGTCACGGAGCGGCGGGCACCGTCGCATGACCACCCTGATCCTGGCCCTGGTCGCCGGTGCGGTGGTCGGTCTGGCACTGGGCGGGCTGGGCGGCGGCGGCAGTGTCCTCGCCGTTCCCGCACTGATCTATCTGCTCGGCTTCACCCCGGCCGCGGCCACCACCGCCGCTCTGCTCATCGTCATCGCGACCTCCCTGACCGCGCTGGTGGCGCATGCCCGGGACGGTCACGTCCGCTGGCGGACCGGCGGACTCTTCGCGATGGCGGGCATCGTGCCGGCAGCGGTGTCCGGGGCACTGTCGGTCCGGATTCCGACGGGGGTGCTCACGGCGGCGTTCGCAGTGCTCGCGGTCGTGGCCGCGGTGCGGATGATCCGACCGCGGGCGCCTGCGCGTTGCGAGGCGACTTCGGCCGGGGCGTACGCCCCGGACCCCGCCGACCGTACGGACGCCTGGCGGGCCGTGCGCGCCGGGGCCGGCCTCGGCTCCGTGACCGGGTTCCTCGGGGTCGGTGGCGGATTTCTCGCCGTGCCCGCGCTGGTCACCGTCCTCGCCGTCCCCATGACGGCAGCGGTCGGTACCAGCCTGCTCGTCATCACGGTGAACTCCACGGCTGCCCTGGCCACCCGGCTCACCACCCCCACCTCGCTGGACTGGGCGGTGATCGCCCCGTTCACGGCGGCGGCGGTCCTCGGGGCCTGGGACGGCAAGCGTCTGGCCACCAAGGTGTCCACTGCCGCACTCCAGCGGATCTTCGGCGCATCGCTGCTCGCCGTTGCGCTCTTCATGCTGGTCGACAGCGTGGTCTGAGCCACGCCACGCCGTCGACAGCGGATCGGGATCCGGGCTCAGGCGAGCGAGAGGAACAGCTTCTCCAGCCGGGCGCGCATCTGGTTCCGGTCGGCGGGTTCGGCGCTGTCGTCGGCCATGCAGTGCTGAAGGCCCGTCGCGATGATCGCGAAACCCGCCCGGTCGAGCGCGCGCGAAACGGCTGCCATTTGCGTGATGACGTCCTCGCAGTCCCGGCCTTCCTCGATCATCCTGATGATCGCGGCAAGCTGGCCCTGAGCGCGGCGAAGGCGATTGAGGACCGATTTCAGTTCGTCGGCCGCCATGTCAAATTCCACACATCCTCCTTCGAATACCCCAAGGGGTATTCTAGCCTGTCCGGGGTACGCCCCGGCGACGAAAGGAAGCATCCCTCGTGACCAGCCCCGCCTCCCTCTCCCCCACCCAGGCCGCAGCCCGGATCGGCGAATTCACCGTCATCGACGTGCGCGCCCCGGGCGAGTACGCCTCCGGGCACGTGCCGGGCGCGCTGAACATCCCGCTGGACCGTCTCGACGAGGCGCTGCCCGCTCTGAAGGCGGCGTCGGCCCGCGGCTCCCTGCTCGTGGTATGCGCCTCCGGTGTCCGTTCCACCCGAGCCTGCGACGTTCTCTCCGCGGCGGACATCGACGCCGTCACGCTGTCCGGCGGCACGTCGGCATGGGAGGGCGAGGGCCACGGCCTGGACCGCCCCGCCGGCGCCCGGGCCACCTGGCCGATGGAGCGTCAGGTCCGGTTCGCCGCCGGTTCGCTCGTGGTGGCCGGTCTGCTCGCGGGCCGGCGCTTCCCGGCCGCACGCTGGCTGTCGGCGGGCGTCGGCTCCGGTCTGGTCTTCTCCGCGGTGACCAACACCTGCGGGATGGCCGCCGTTCTCGCGAAGCTGCCGCACAACCGGGCGCCGCGCTCGGCGGTGGACTTCGACGCCACGCTGGACGCACTGCAGAGCTGAAGCGGTACGGAAGTGCCCGTACGGCAGGAGCCGGTCGCGCCACCCGCGTGACCGGCTCCTGCCGTGAGCAAGCGGGTCAGACGTCGTCCCGGACGAGGGCCAGCAGCCGGTCCAGCACCTGCGGTCCCCCGGCGCGCAGACCGTCGTGCTCGAACTCGTTCGTCACCCAGGTGCGCAGTCCGCGGATCGACGCGGCGGTGCACAGCGCGTGCTCCGTGTCGACGTACATGTCGTCGTGGTAGACGGCCGCGGCGACCGGCACCTGGTTGGCGGCGAGGCGCTCGGGGTCGTACAGCTCGGGCCAGTCGGTACGGGAGGCGAGCAGTTCGGCGGTCTCGCGCAGCGGACGCAGCGCCGGGTCGACTTCGAAGTGCCAGGGGTGGATGGTCTCGCCGGTGAAGAGCACCGGCCCGTCGCCCGCCAGGGCGGTGGCGACGTCGAACTGCGGGAATTCGGCACGGACCCGCTCGGCGGCCCAGCCGGTGGGCTGCTTGCCCTGGCCGTAGATCGCCTCGTGCATCAGGGCGTACAGAGGGTGGCCCGCGAACGAGTTGGCGGTGCGCATGGCTTCCTGGAACGTGTCGGAGAGCTCAATGCCCAGCGGCGTGCGGACGAAGGCGTTCTCCAGCAGGTAGTGCAGCTGATGGCTGCCGTTGCCGCTGCCCAGCATGATGCCCAGGGACTGGAACCCCTCGGGCGTGAGGCGGTGTCCGGCGCTCTCCGGGCGGTGCTCCGCAAGGTACGCGGCGATCTCGCGGACGCGCTCGACGTCCTGCGGGTAGCGGGCGTAGTGGGCGGCGACCTTGCGCTCGATCCGTGGGTACGCGGCGCGGTACACGTCGTCCGCGTGGGCATCGAGCGAGGGCAGCCCGCCAGTGATCAGGACAGCCTTGAGCCCCTCGGGGGCGGCCGACAGATAGCGGACCGCGCAGAAGCCGCCGAACGACTGGCCGAGCACGGTCCACGGGGCGCCGCCGGTCAGCTGCGGCCGGATCAGCTCGCAGTCGCGCACGATGTTGTCGGACCGGAAGTGGGCGAGATAGTCGGCCTGCTCGCGCGGGCCGCCGCGCAGCGGCAGCGTCTGCCGGTTGGCAGGCGTGGAAAGGCCGGTGCCGCGCTGGTCGAGGAGCAGCACGCGGAACTCCTCCACCGCCCGCCCGAGCCAGGCCTCCGTACCGACGAAACGGCGGGCCCCGAAGCCGGGTCCGCCCTCCAGATAGACCAACCACGGCAGCTCTTCGTCGGCCTTGCCGCGGGCGACGGCTTCCCGGCCGAAGAGCTCGATCTGCTCACCGCCCGGATCGGTGTGATCGAGAGGAACCGTGAAATGACGGTCGGTGAGAACGACGCCGGGCTGCCGGTAACTGCTCAAGAGATGCTCCTGGATCAGATGTTTCACAGACAGTTCAGCACACGGCCGTGACTCGGACGGTCCCGGCCCGTGTGCGCCGTGCACGGAGCGCTCCTAGCGTGCAGTCATGATCCGGTTCGAGCAGGTCAGCAAGGTCTATCCGGACGGTACGACCGCGGTCGACGGGCTGTCCTTCGAGGTGGGCGAAGGGGAGCTCGTCACGCTGGTCGGACCGTCCGGCTGCGGCAAGACGACCACGATGATGATGGTGAACCGGCTGATCGAGCCGACCTCGGGCAGGATCCTGGTCGACGGCGAGGACATCGCGCAGATCGACCCGGTGAAGCTGCGCCGCCGGATCGGCTATGTCATCCAGCAGGTCGGGCTCTTCCCGCACCGGACAGTCCTCGACAACACGGCGACCGTCCCCTCGTTGGTCGGCTGGAAGCGGGCGAGGGCGCGGGAGCGGGCGGCCGAGCTGCTGGATCTGGTGGGACTGGACCCGAAGACGTACGGGTCCCGCTACCCCGCCCAGCTCTCCGGAGGCCAGCGCCAACGGGTGGGCTTCGCACGGGCGCTGGCCGCCGATCCGCCGGTTCTGCTGATGGACGAACCGTTCGGCGCGGTCGACCCCGTGGTGCGCGAGCGTCTGCAGAACGAGTTCCTGAGCCTGCAGGCGACGGTCAGGAAGACGGTCCTGATGGTGACCCATGACATCGAGGAGGCGGTCCGGATGGGCGATCGGATCGCGGTGTACGGGGAGGGGCGCATCGAGCAGTTCGACAGCCCGGCCGCCGTGCTGGGCACGCCGGCGACTCCGTACGTGGCCCGGTTCGTGGGCGCGGACCGGGGACTGAAGCGGCTGTCGGTCACCACGATCGAGCCGGACGACCTGGAGGAACCGCCGGTCGCGCGGCTCGACGAACCCGCCCGGACGGCGGCGGCCCGGCTGAACGACGTGGACGCCCGCTGGGCGGTCGTACTGAACGGCGAGGGGGAGCTGCACGGCTGGGTGTCGGCGGACGCGCTGCGGACCGCCGGGGAAAACGGCACGGTCGGGGACCTGGCCCGCCGGATGGACGCGTGGGTGCCGGTCGGAGCCCCGCTGAAGCAGGCATTCAGCGAGATGCTCCAGCAGGACGCCGGGTGGGTGGCGGTGCTGGACGGCGCCCGTTTCCTCGGCGTACTGACTCCGGCGAAGCTGCATGAGGCGCTGCGTCGGTCGGTGGACGCGGACGCGCGGGGGGTGGGGCGCGACGAGGTGCAGTTCGACTCGGTGGCGGACGCGTAGCAAGCCGGGCACTTCGACATCGAGGAGGAGTCGCCCCCGCCCGTGCCGGCCCAGATCTCGTGCCCACCGGCCTCAACCCCATCGGCACCCGAGCCGAAGATCCCTTGACCGGCTCTCCCGCGAAGCCTAGGCCCGGACTTCGCGGGTCACCGATTCAGGTCTGTGGCCAGTGGGTTTGTCCGATGTCGGTGTCGAGGAGATCGAGGAGGTGGAGTTGAACGCCGCGGGCGATCTGCCGTTCAAGCCAGGCTTGGACCGTACCCACTTCACCACAGGTGCGTGCACCCTTTGAATGACGGCGAGTTGGCGGGCTGGCTGGAAAGCGCCTCCTCGGGGAGGACTGCGTTCACCCCGAGGAGGCGCTCCAGCTCGTCGACCGTCTCGTTCTCAGTTGTCGCGAGGACGGTGGTGATGCCGAGGGCCTCGGCGGGCGGAAGGTTCACTGGGTGGTCGTCGACGAAGAAGCAGGCCGGCCCCGGCAGGCCGAGGCGGTCCAGGGTGAGCTGGTAGATCGCCGGGTCGGGCTTTGCGAGACCGACCACTTCCGAGACCACGTGGACGTCGAACAGGTCCCAAATGCCCGCATGAGCGTAAGGGTTGAACGGCTCCAGTCCGAAGCTGTTCGACAGGAGCGCCAGCCGGTATCCGGCGTCCTTGGCGGCGCGGGCGAGCGCCGCCATGCGTCGGGCCGACGGTACGCCCGCCCAGGCGCGTCCCATCAGGTTCTCCGGTGCAACGTGTGCGCCGAGCAGGGCGGCAGTCCCCTCGTTCCACTCGGCCTGGGCGATTTGGCCGATCTCCAGGGCGGTGTACAGCCGCCGCCCCTCGGGATGGTCGTTGAGCGTCGCCCGCCATGCTTCCGCGGGGAGCCCTTCGGACTCGCACCATGCGCGGTGCACGGGGCGGGGGTCCCCGGTCAGCACCCCGGCGAAGTCCAGGATGAGCCCGCGGGGGGCGTCGTGGTGGGCGGTGTCCGTGGGCTGCAGCATGCTGCGGGGTTCCTCTCCGTCGACCTCAACGACGACGCTACCGCGAGGTGTTCCGCTCCTTCATCGCGTGCGTTTCGTCGGCTTCGCCGACGACGCTGTGTAGGACGCCGGGGCAGGAGGAGTCCAGGAGGCTGGAGGGCACGTGTAGGATCTCGCGGCTCGTGTCATGCGCCATCGCGCTGACCGGCTGCTTCTCGGTCTGTCTCACGCTTTGGCTGAGCGTTCTTGTCTCAGGATGGGTGGCATTTCCTCATGCCCGCCTCGGGAGCCATGACGGCCGGGGTGAGATCTTTCAGCGGGCGGTGGTCCAGACTTCCTCGAACCCCTCGGGTCGGCTGCTCCGGATCAGGGCCTGCCCTGAGAGTGCCCTCCAGGTATGAGAGACGGCTGACTTCCCAGCTCAGGAAGTCAGCCGTACACCCTGTGCGGTCTGGGGCGCCAACGACGAGATCTTCGGCCCGGCGGGTGCGCAGGCCTTCATCCAGGGCCTGCCCCATGCCGAGATCCTCCTGCTCGAGTCCGGGCACTTCGCCCTGGAGAGCCATCTTGAGACATCACCCAGTACATCCACGACTTCCTCGGCCGCGTCCTCGTCTGATGCGGCGCCAAAGGGTTGTCCCGTGATCCCTGGTGGATCGGCGCGCGGCGTCAGAGATCAGCTGGAGATGTCCAACGGCCGTGGCATACCGGTCACGAACGAAGAGGATCCGATCCGTCCGATGCGGATTGCTCGGCAGCCGAGTCGAGGCTTCGGAGGTCCCCGACAGGCACAGGTTTGACCGGCAGGTGGGCGGAGAAGCGTCCGCCGAGCCCGATCGGCTGCTCGCGCGCCGATGCAAGGATCGTGCCGACGCTGCTCTCGCAGTAGCGTCCCTGGCAGGGGCCCATGCCTGTGCGGCAGGAGAGCTTGACGGCGTTGACGTCGCTGACGAACGGCGACGATGCGAGGAAGTCGTCGATTGTGCCGCGTGTGACCATTTCGCATCGGCAGATGGTGGTTTCTCGCATCGCCAGATCTCCGAGTGCCTCGCGGACCGGTTCGAACATGCGTTGCACCACGGTGGAGAATCGTGTCGCTTTACGGATATCACGTTCCGCTTCGGCGAACGCCGCGGGGGGCACGGCGCGGCCGAGGTCGGCGGCGATCCCGAGACCCGCGAGCGCGCCCTCGGCGCGGGACCGGTCGGCGCCGGCGACACCCGTGGGCTCGCCGGCGACGAACACTCCAGGGACGGATGTCTGCCGTCGTTCGTCGTGTGCGACCACCCAGCCGCCCCGTGGCGAGTCGAACGCGAGCTCGCATCCGATCTGGCGGGCAAGCTCCGTCGACGCGGAGAAGCCGTACCCGAGCACGAGATGCGATGCAGCGACCTCGCGGGGTGCGCCCGTCACCTCCCACCGCCGGTCGACCCGGGCGAGCTCGACACGGGAGACGCGTTCCGTGCCGTGGGCGGCCGTCACGATGGTCCGGGGCGAGACTCGGACGCCCTTGCGCACCAGCCGCGCCAGGATCGCGCCCGTCTCTGCGAGCATCCGCAGATGACCGGGTACGGCGCCGAGGGCGCGGAGCATGTCCATCGGCGTCGGGATGCTCTGCGCGAACGCGACCTCGCGTACCGGGACGCCGTCGCGGACGAGCAGGTCGGCCACGAGCAGCAGCAGCGGATGCGCCCCGGCCAGCACGACGTCGCCGACGGGTGCGATCTTCTGTGCCTTGACGAGGGTCTGGACACCGCCGGCAGTCATGACGCCGGGCAGCGTCCAGCCGGGGAAGGCGACGGGGAGGTCATAGGCGCCGGTGGCGATCAGCAGCCGCCGCGCGCCGATCACGCGAGTGCCGTGTTCCGGGTGGTTGATCGCCACGCACAGACCGTCCAGCTCTGCGTCGTCGTGCAGCACACCGATCGCAGACCAGCCGAGCTCCGTCGTCAGTCGCGGGTCTTCCTCGAACCGCTGGATGAGCTCGGTGGCCCAGTCGTAGCCGGCGGTGGGGTGCAGGATGCTTCCGGTGAAGGCCTCGGGCGGCTGACGGAAGATCTGCCCGCCCGCCCGCTGCTGCTCATCGATGACCACGACCGTCAGACCATGGTCGGCTGCGGTGAGAGCCGCCGACATGCCCGCCGGACCTGCGCCGATGATCGCGACATCGAACATCACAGCCTCCCTGACGTCTCGATGACCATGCCCTCGCGCGCCGGGACCAGGCAAGTGCGGGTCAGCGGCCGGCCGTCGACGGTGGCGACGCACTCGAAGCACGTCCCCATGTTGCACAGCGGCGCCCGGGGTGCCCCGGTGCGGTCTCGTTCGAACGCGGCCCCTTCGGCGAGCATGGCGGTGGCCACCGTCTCGCCCGAACAGGCTCGAACCGGGTCACCGTCCACGCCGATCGTCACGGCGTCGCCGCGCTCCTGCGCGGTGCGACGCCAGGCACTGTCTGTGGTCATGAGGTGCTCCTTTCCGCAAAGCGGGCCGGGTCGTACGGTGCGAGGTCGATATCGGGTGAGCGCCCGGCGATGAGGCCGGTCAGCACCCGCGCGAAGCTCGGCCCGAGGGTGAACGCCGATCCGCCGGTGGCGACGAACACCCCGGGCGCGCCCTTGACCGCGCCGACGAGCGGGAGCTGGTCGGGTGCCACCGTGGTTGCGCCGACCCAGCTGCGCACGGCGGGTACCCGTTCCAGCGCGGGAACGGTGTTCACGGCCGCACGCGCGTTGCCTGCGATCGACTGCGGGATCAGCTGGTGCTTGCGGTCGAACGCCGGGGCGCCGTGCGCGTCCCTCATCAGACGTGCCGGCCACCCGCCGCCGATGAGGACCGTGCTGTCGAGCGACTGCTTGAGCGACAGGCGCGCGCCTGCGTGCTGAACGAGGTGCGGGATGAGCTTGGGGATCTTCGAGGTGACGGTCATCGTGAGGGCGAGGGGGACAGTGGGGAGCTCTGAGTCGAAGATCCGCCCGAGCTCGGTCGTCCACACGCCGGCGGCGAGCACGACTGCGGCGGCCCGGACGGTGCGGGCCTGTTCGTCTCCTGCGCGGCCCGTCTCCCGGAGGGTGACTTCCCATCCGGTCGGAACGCGATGCGCGCCGACCAGGCGGGAGCGTGTGCGCACGCTCGCACCGGCCGCGACGGCCGCGCGGCCGACCGCGGGAGCGGCGATGCGGGCGTCCGCCTTTCCTTCCAGCGCGCTGAGGTTGGCTGCGAGGATGTTCCGTGAGAGGTACGGTGCGACGGCGTCGAGCTCGGTGCGATCGAGCGTGCGCACATCGAGGCCCCAGGAGCGTTCCAGCTCCGCCTTGAACTCAAGCATCCTGACCTGGTCGGCGTTCTCGGCGACCATGAGCCCGCCCGTCTGGCGCACGCCGAGGGGCTCTCCGATCTCGTCCTCCATGCGCGCCCACATCGCGGCGGCGTCGAGGTGCAGCGGCATCGCCTCCGCGGCGACGCGCGCGGCCTCCTCGCCTGCCTCGACCATCCGGTATTCGAGCTGGAAGTGCAGGCTCCCGGCGTTCTGGCCCGAGGCGTGCTGGTTCACCTGATCCTTGTCGACCAGGAGCACGTGCGCACCGTCGCGGGCGGCCATCCACGCCGTGAGGCAGCCGAGCAGCCCGCCGCCGACGACAACCAGGTCGTACCGCTCAGTCATCGGCGAGCGGGTGCGTGTCGATGCCGAGCTCGTGCAGGGTCGCCTCGACGCGGGCGACCTCGTCCGGTGTGAGCTCAAGGAGCGGCGCCCGCACGAAACCCGCGGGGATGCCACGCAGCCGCAGCGCGGTCTTGATGATCGCCTGCTGGTTGCCGAACTGCACGCCGTAGTCGGGACGGAACCACGCGTCCATGTACACGCGGTCCTTCTTGCCCAGTTGGACCGCGCGCTCCCGGTCCCCGGCGTCGACGGCGTTCCAGAAGTCGGCCTGGTCGCGGCCGAGGATCCCGCCCGTTCCCATCAGGCCGTCGCCGTGGCCGAGGATCGCAAGGTCGGCGCCGAGCGCGTTGGTGGGCAGGCCGAAGTACCGCACCTCGCCCTCCAGCGCGTACATCCCGGCGAGGAAGCTCGCGAAGTCTCCCGTCGAGTTCTTGATCGCGACGACGTTCTCGATCTGCGCGAGCTCGGTCAGCAGTTCCACGTCCATGTCCACGACGCAGCCGCGCGGCCAGTTGTACACGGTCATCGGGATGTCGGTGGCATCGCTGACCGCCCGGTAGAACGCGACGATCTCCTTCCCGTTGGGCACGATGTAGGGCGGCGGGGTGAGGAGGATGCCGGCGAGGCCTGCCGCCTCCGCCGCGCGGGCGTGGGCGATTGCCTCTTGCGGGGTGAACGCATTGCAGGCGCCGAGGACCGGGAAGGCGCCGCTCTGGTGCTCGGCGCCCGCCGCGAACAGTTCCGCGCGTTCCTTCGCGGACAGGGAGAACCACTCGCCGCTGGTGCCGGCCAGGATCGCACCCTGGATGCCCTCGTCGACGAGCCAGGCGACCTGCACGTGCAACGCGTCGATGTCGAGCGAGCCCTCGCGGGTGAACGGTGTGGTGATTGCGGGGATGTAGCCGCGCCAGTTGACTGTGTTGCGATCCATGCGTGCTCCAGTTGCCGTCGTCCGGTGGTGTTCTTGCTGGGGTGTGCCGGTCAGACCGCGGCGGGCGTGCGCTCGGGTCGCTTCAATTCGACGCCGTCCGGGCCCTCGAAACGGCGACCCCAACCGGTCGCGGCCGCCACGACCAGGACGACGGTGAGGACGAGCGGGTAGAGCATCGCGACGAAGATCTCCGTCGTGGCCAGGGCGGGAACGCCCTTGAACCCGGTCGTGAGCTGCGCGCCGATGAACAGATAGGCGCTGAGAACGGGGACGATGGCGGCGATCCCCATCGCGAAGCAGTCCATGACGACCGCCCGGCGGTACGGGTGCAGGCCGACGCGGGCGCCGATCTTGTCGGCGACCGGGCCGAACGTGAGCATCGCGGCCGAGTTCACGCCGCCGAACAGCAGCGTGGTGACCGAGATCCCGATGCCGATCGCGAACTCCGCACCGCGCGGGGTGCGGGACAGCCGGCTTCCGGTGAGGGCGCCCACGAGCCAGTCGAGGATGCCCGCGTCCGTGAGTACGCCCATGATGCCGAACACGGCCACCACCAGAGCGATCACACTGAGCATGTCGCCGACGCCCGAGATCAGGAATCCGGTCGGAGCCCCGTCGCGGACGCCGATGACTCCCTCAGGGGTCAGCAGGCCCGAGGCGAGGCCGGTGACGATCCCGGTCGCCAGCCCGATCGTGACCGCCTTGAAGATGTCGCGGGTGAGCAGCGCCACGGTGAGCATGAGCGCGACGGGGATGAGCATCACGAGGGCGAGCGGGTTGGCGGCCTGCTCCAGCAGTTCCTGCGAGTGTGCAGAATTGCTCGAGCGGCCCGACGACCCCAGCACGAAGAACCCGACGGCCGCGAGGGCTGCAGCGGTGAAGGCGAAACGAGCGCGGTTGCGCACGACTCCGGCGATATCGGCGGTGCCGGTCTTGCGTCGGAACGCCTGCGTCGACGACGAGATGACGGTCGTGTCGGAGATCGGGGCCACGTTGTCTCCGAAGATCGCGCCGGAGATGACCGCGGCGGCGAGGAACGCCGGCTCGGCGCCGAGGAACACGCCGGCCGGGTAGAAGATCGGAAACGCTGTGAACATCGTCCCTATGGACGACGCCGTCGACATCGAGATGATGCACACCGCGACGAACGTGAACAGTGTGAAGGTGCCGCCGTCGACGCCGAGGAACTCGGCGAGCCACACGAACCCGCCAGAGACGTTGGTCTCCTTGATCAGGGCGGACATCAGACCCACGCAGAACAGGATCATCACGATCGTGACCGCGGTGGACGATCCGATCCCCCTGGTCACGGCGGACCAGTACGCCGAATACGGCTTGGCGAACAGCGCGCCGACGAGCAGCGCGACGACACCTCCCGCGGCGAGGGCGGTCATGTCGAACGTCTTGAACACGACGAAGAAGACGACGCAGAAACCGAGGAACACGGCGACCGGCAAAAATGCCAGTGCCTTTCCTCCGCGGAAGACCAGATGGTTGTCGGCGCTCATTGGCGGTGGACTCTCCATGACGTTGAGGGTAACGCAAGGGCGTGTACTTATTTACACGAGTACACAAAAGTGCACGACGCCGTGGCTGTCAACCGGTGACTCTTCGGCAGTAGCGTGCCGAAGCTTCCCAGGGACCACGCACCTCGGGTGTACAAGAGTGCACAAGGGTGCACGGCTCAGCTAGGCTGACCACCGTGATGGGAGACCAGCTACGCGCGCTACGGACGGAGTCGGGGCTCAGCCTGCGCGATCTCGCGGCGCAGACCGGCCTGTCAGCGACCCTGCTCAGCCAGGTGGAGCGGGGCATCCGCGAGCCGAGCCTCAAGACCCTCCGGGCCTTGAGCACGGTGTTCGGTCCGTCGGCCGCCTCGCTGTTCCATGAGCAAGCCCCGCTCACGGCTCACCACAGCCGACCCGACGAACGTTCCCGGCTGCTCATGCCGAAGGGCCTCGTGCAGTACGAACGCCTGACGCCGAGCAACGGCCAGCTCGAAGTCCTGCTCGGCAAGCTCGAACCGGGCCATGCCTCCAGCGACGAGCCGTGGAGCCATGTCGCGGTCGAATGCGCCTACGTCATCAGCGGCACGGTCACGGTACACGTCGCCGATCAGCGTTTCGACGTGCAGGCGGGCGAGGCGCTGACCTTCGACGCCACACGGCCTCACCGCTACAGCAACAACGGAAGCGAGATGGCGACCTACCTGGCGTCGGTGACACCACCCACGCCCTAGATGTATTGCCCTGGGAGGTTGGTGTCTGGCAGATTCCTTCCCCTTTGCCAGATAAGACTGTTGTTGTGGGTTTGCAGAAGAAGCCGCCGGTCAGGTTGACCGCGCAGGATCGTGAGGATCTGGTCCGGGTGACCACGACAGGTGTTCGTGGGGCCTCGATGATCGTGCGCGGGTGCTGCTTGCGCTGGACAGCTCGGTGGGTGAGGTGGACACCAAGGAGGCGATCGCGGTCCGACCCGGCGTCTCCGGTGAGACGTTACGGCTGGTCGCCAAGCGTTTCGCCGAGACCAGTGGCGATGTGCACGCCACGGTCGCGCGGAAGAGGCGTGACCTCCCGCCGGTGCCCTCGCCGGTGACCGGCGAGGTCGAAGCCCGACTGATCGCGATGGCATGCTCACAGCCACCCCAGGGCTATACCCGGTGGTCGCTGCGGCTGCTGGAGAAGCATGTCGCGCTGGTCGAGGACATCCCCGATCTGGACCACTCCACCATCGGGCGGGTCTTAAAAAAACGGAACTGCGTCCTCACCTGAGAAAGTGCTGGACCATCCCGCCACGAGCGAACGCGGAGTTCGCGGCCCGGATGGAAGACGTGCTGGCCATCTATGCCCGGCCCTACGATCCGACACGTCCCGTGGTGTGCATGGACGAGAAGCCCTACCAGCTCCTCGCCGATGCCCGCGCCCCGCTCCCGGCCCGCCCTGGTCACGACGCCCGCCAGGACAGCGAGTACATCCGCTGCGACACGTGCTCGATCTTCGTGTGGGTCGAACCCCTGCGCGGATGGCGTCGCGTTCAGGCGCTGTCCCAGCGGACCCGGATCGACTGGGCCGGCCAGGTCAAGCAGTTACTGAGCGTGGACCACCCAGACGCTGAGGCCGTGGTGCTGGTGATGGACAACCTCAACACCCACGGCATCGCCTCGCTGTACGAGGCATTCGAACCAGAAGAGGCATTCGCCCTGGCCCAACGCCTCGAGATCCACCACACGCCCAAGCACGGGTCATGGCTCAACATCGCCGAGATCGAACTCTCCGCGCTGACCCGGCAATGCCTCGACCGCCGGATCAGCAACCTCGACAACCTCAACACCGAACTCTCAGCCTGGCAGAACGCCACCAACACCGACCAACGTCAGGTGAACTGGCAGTTCACCACCCACCACGCACGCATCAAACTGCGCCACCTCTATCCCAAAAATTAGCCGCGACGGTCTACTAGACCCGGACTTCGCGGGTCGTTGATTCGTATGGTGTGACCGGTCGGGGGGTGTCCTCGGGCCGGGTGTGGCGTTGGGTGGGGTGCGTCGAAGACTTCCCGGTCCCCGCGGCCACGGTCTCAGCGTCAGCGTTTTGAAGTAGCGGTGACGTCCGTGGTGGAGAAGCGTCTGGGCGCTCTGCCTGTCGTTTCCGACTTCACTCGTCGGCTGGATCCAGCCGGGATCATCGACGATCTGCCGCCGGGCGGCGGCCGCGCAGCAGTGGCGCCGACGGCTGGACGAGCCTCGAACTGGTCGCCGCCCTGTACAAGGCCGCCTTCACCGGTCACACCGTCCGTGCCGGTGAGATCGGTCCGGGCGATCCGTACTACAGCGCCCTGCACGGCAATGTCCCCGGCTGGGCGCCCGAGCCGACGGTATGACATTCGGCGGCCCGCCACCGCTGCCCTGAAGCTTCAGCCACCCACAAGGAGCTTCTTGGACTCCAGGTAGTTCCGCGCGACGTCCTCGGGCAGCCGTCGCCAGCTGTCCACCTGTTCGTTCATGCGGGCCAGGTCGGAGGTGGTCAGCACAGTGTTGAGCCGGTCCAGTGCGTTGCGTACCCCGGCGCTGCCGGCCCGCGCACGGTTGACGACGGGGACGAGGTAGTCGGCGTTCTGAAGGTGTTTGTCGTCGGCGAGCAGGACGAGCCCGAAGTTGTCGAGGGTGGCGTCGGTGGTGGTGGTCAGAACCATCTGGTCCCGACCGCTCTGTACGGCCTGTTTGGCCTGGGTGGTGCCGACACCCTTGGGGTCGACGGCGGTGATGTCGATGCCGTACGTCTTCTTCAGCCCGGGTGCGCAGTAAGGCCGTTGTACGCATTCGTCGCCCGCGGCGAGCCGCACCGGCAGCCCGGACCTGCCGAGGTCGCTGAGCGTCTTCAGTCGGTGCCGCGCCGCGTACGGGGCGGCAACGGCGAACGCGTTCTGGTCGACGGCGCGTCCTGGGTCGAGGACGGTGAGGCCGCGGGGGGCGGCCAGGGCGCGCAGGGCCTTCATGGTGGTGTCGAGGTCGGGCGAGCCGACAGGGGTGGCGTCGGCGCCGTTCTTCTTGGCATTCAGCCAGTCGGCGAAGGTGGCGGCGTACTCCGGTACGACGTCGATCTGGCCGCTCTCCAGCGCCGGTTCGTAGATCTCCCGGTTGGTGACAGAGATGATCTTCGTGGAGTAGCGGGCCCGGTCGAGCAGCAGCGCATACATCCGGGCGAGCAGATCGCTCTCGGTGAAGCCCGCGGAGCCGATGGTGAGGTGTCTGCTGTCGCCCGGCGGGGCGGTGACGTCCCCCTGGTTCTCCAGGGCGGGCCCGGTGGTGCACGCGGTCCCCGTCAGCAGCAGCGTCAGGAGTACGGGTAGGGTCCGGCAAGCCCTCATCCGGTGTCCTCGCCGCGCACCCAGGCGGGGGCGAACCGCTGGCCGATCTCGAAGATCCCTTCGACGATCAGAGCAAAGACGGCGACGAGGATCGCCCCTGCGACCACTTGCGGCGTGGAGGCGAGGTTGAAGCCCGCGGTGATGATCCGGCCGAGTCCCCCGCCGCCCGCCAGTGCGGCAAGGGTGGCGGTGGCGACGAGCTGGACGGCGGCGATCCGCACGCCGGTCAGGATGAGCGGCAGAGCGAGCGGCACCTCGACGCGTAACAGCAGCTGCCGGCCCGTCATGCCCATACCGCGGGCGGCCCGTACGACATCGCGGTCGACCTCCCGCATCCCCACGTACGCGTTGGTGAGCAGCGGCGGGACGGCGAAGAGCACCAGGGCGACGACGGTCGGCCCCTCGCCGTACCTGCCGATCGGGGTGAGGAGCAGGAGAACGAGGACGGCGAAGGTGGGGACGGCCCGGCCGACGTTGGAGATGTTGACGGCGAGCGCGCCGCCCTTGCCGAGATGACCGAGGACCAGGGCCACCGGCAGTGCGATGAGACAACTGATCAGCAGACAGACGACGGTGAGGAACAGATGCTGTTCGAGGCGGTGCCAGATGCCGTTGTCGCCGGACCAGTGGGCGGAGCTGGTGAGCCAGGACCAGGTGTCGGAGACGGTCTTCACGACTGCCTCCGGGTCCACGGGGTCAGCAGCCGCTGGACGCCGAGCAGCATCAGGTCGGCGCAGACCGCGATGACGACGCAGAGGACGGATGCAGTGAGCACCTGGGCCTTGAAGTAGGTGTTCATCCCGGAGTAGATGAGATTGCCCAGCCCGCCGTAGCCGACGATCGCGCCGACGGTGACCAGGGAGACCGCGGAGACGGTGGCGATCCGCAGCCCGGCCATGGCGGCGGGGAGCGCGAGTGGCAGCTCCACGGCGACGAGGAGACGGATGGGCCCGTAGCCCATGCCGCGGGCGGCCTGCCGGGTCTCCTCGGGCACGGCGCGCAGTCCGGCGAGGATGTTCCGTACGAGCAGGGTGAGCGAGTAGAGGACGAGCCCCGCGACGACGAGCGAGGCGGAGAGTCCGTAGACCGGCAGCAGCAGCGAGAACATGGCGAGCGACGGCACGGTGTAGAGGATGGTCGTCACGCCGAGCACAGGTCCGGCCGCCCAGCGCCGGCGCCGGGCGGCGAGAGCGAGCGGGACGGCGAGGAGCAGTCCGACGAACACGGAGACCGCGGTCAGCTGGAGATGCTGGATGACGGCGTCCTGGAGGATCTCGCGACGGCTCGTCAGATAGGCCCCGCAGAGCCAGTCGTTGCGCGCGAGGCAGTCGTCGGGTGGCGCGGTCATGTTTTCATTGGAGCGCGGCGAGACGGGAGCCGCGCGCCTGGATCGACTGTTCGGGGCGGCGCGGCCGGAGCGAACCTCGCGGCGATCGCATGCCATCGGACCGGGCGGCCGTGCGGGCTGCTCCGGTGCGTCACGGCCGACGGGGCAGCGGCGCGCCCGGGCGCCTTCTGAGCCGTCACCGTCTGCCCAGGGTGACGCGCAGCGCCGTCACATGTCGTTCCGCCTGCCGTCCTTCCCCGGCGGACTTATGATCGCCGTCCCGCGCCTTCGCGGGCCTTCGCGGGCCTGCGGTCGCGTGCCGCCCCCGCAGCCCGAACGCACCTGATCAGGGTGACGAGGAGAAGTCATGGCCACTCAGTTCGAGGCTACGGTCGAGATCGACCGGCCCATCGCCGAAGTCTTCGCTTATCTCGCCGATGGCGAGCACGACCCGGAGTTCAGTCCACGTGTGATGAGGATCAAGAAGTCGCCGGCCGGGCCGACGGCGGTGGGAACGGTGTTCCGGAGCACGGTCAAGGATGCCGGCATGAAGACCCGGCGGGAGTTCCGTATCAGGGAGCTGGTGACGCCCACCCGCATCCGCTGGGAGGAGCTCTCGAAGAACCTGGTCACCGCTGCCGAGGGCGGCTACGACCTCGAGGCCACAGCCGACGGAACGACCAAGGTGCGGATCTTCAACGTCCTGGAGGGCCACGGCATCGGCAAGCTCCTGGTGGGCTTCGCCGCCGGTGCCGCGCGCAAGGACGCGCCCGCGTTCGGACAGCGGATCAAGGCGGCGGCCGAGGCTGCGATCGCCCGCTGAGCAAGCAGTGATCCGCCCCGTCGGGCTCGTCCACCTCCTGCGGCGTATCGCCTCTCAGGGCCGGTCGACGAGCCCCACGAACACCGCACGCGTACTCACCGCGCGCATACGGCGACGCCTGTCCGGCCCACTCCTCGTGCACCTGCTGCGTATGGGGGGCACCCGCGCGCCTATGGCCGGGGATGCCCGGCGGTGACGGTAGACCGGGTGACGTCTCATGTTCTCCCGTACGCACAGAGGAGTCCCGCATGGTGTCACCCGGCCCTACCGATGACGCATACCGCTTCGACGATCTGCGCGCGATGTACATCAACTGCACGCTCAAGCGCTCCCCCGAAGTCAGCAACACAGAGGGACTGATCGACCGGAGCCGCGCGGTGATGGAGGGGCGTGGCGTCACCACCGAGGTGGTCCGGGCCATCGACCACGACATCGCCACCGGCGTGTGGCCGGACATGAGGGAGCACGGCTGGGAGACCGACGCCTGGCCCGAATTGTACGAAAGAGTGATGGCCGCCGACATCCTGCTGTTGTGCGGGCCGATCTGGCTGGGAGACAACTCGTCGGTCATGAAGCGCGTGATCGAGCGGTTGTATGCGTGTTCGTCCATCCTCAACGAGGCAGGGCAGTACGCATACTACGGGCGAGTCGGGGGCTGTCTGATCACGGGCAACGAGGACGGTGCGAAGCACTGCGCGATGAACGTGCTCTACAGCCTGCAGCACCTCGGGTACACGGTGCCGCCGCAGGCCGACGCCGGCTGGGTGGGAGAAGCAGGTCCGGGACCGTCGTACCTGGACAAGGACTCGGGCGGCCCGCAGAACGACTTCACCAACCGCAACACCACTTTCATGACGTGGAACCTGCTGCACCTGGCGCGGCTGCTCAAGGAGGCGGGTGGCATTCCGGCGCACGGGAACCAGCGCTCGGAGTGGGACGCCGGCTGCCGCTTCGACTTCGAGAATCCCGAACACCGCTGAATCCGGGAGCGGGAAGGGCGACCGGAGCGATCCGAGGGGCCCGCAATGCGGACGTAGAGGGTCTCACACCGCGAGTGTGAGAGTCCGTGCCCGGAGCCGACGCCCCGGCCCGACCGTCCTGGGCGAACTGACGGGCTTCCGCCATCTGTCCCTCACCGGACGCCGGTGGACCACCCTGCTGGACGAGGGCAAAGTGCCACCCACCCTCACCGCCGACCGCCCGCCCGGCCCACGCCGACGCCACCCTCGACGGCGCCCTCGCCTGGGCAGCCCGCCACGGCCTCAACACCGATAACGCTCTCCGCTCACCGGCACCCTCAAGACCGTCAGCGGGTGAAATTCGCCCCCTCTTCCTCCGGGTGGATGGCAGATTCTCGCGGGTCGAGCTGCAGCGACGGATCCGTGACCACGTGCACGGACTGCTGGAGCCGGTCGATCGGAAGAACGGCCGACAGTTCGCGGAATTTGTAGGTGACAGCACGCCGGACGGGCCGCAGCGTCTGCGCGAAACGCTGCAACCCCAGTGACCCGAACCCGGGTTCTCAGGCGGGACGGACGCGCAGGCCGCGCGTGTCGCTGTTGGGACATGTCGCAGTTGTGACACGTGAGGCCGGCGACACGTCAGCTTCATCAGTGGATTCTTTCGGGCAGGTTGTGACCCCCAGCTGTACGAAAGGTTTTTCGCTGATGAAATGGATCCGCCTGACGGGGTCGATATCGGCAGGACTGATGGTGGTTGCCGGAGGGATGCCGGCCGCCGCCACCACGGGGAAGGCAGACACCGGGACCGCCACTCGTCCCGCCGCCAAGCCTGGAGCTCGCTCCGCGACCGTGCGACTGATGACCGGCGACCGGGTGACCGTGACGTCGTTGCCCGGTGGACGGCACACCGCGTCGGTGCAGCCCGGACCCGGGCGCGAGGATATCCCCTTCCGGACGCTGGAGGGGGACGACAAGGCACTGACCGTGATCCCGTTCGACGCCGAGTCGTTGGTGTCCGCCGGCACCCTGGACCGCCGCCTCTTCAATGTGACGGCCCTGATCGCCGACGGCTACGACGAGGCCCACGCCTCCACGCTTCCGCTGATCGTCTCCTCGGAGCCGTCACGGGTCGGGGCCAGGGTCAGCTCGCAGGCGGCGAAGGCCGCCGCAGCCACTGCTGACCGGCTGGTGGCGTTCAAGGCGGCCGCGACGCCCGCCCGTAGGCTGGAGAGCCTCGACGCGCGGTCGCTGCGGGTCGCCGACGACGACCTCGGCCGCTTCTGGAAGACGCTGAACCCCGGCGGAAAGTCGGACGCCGCCCGTGCCGCGGTCGTTCCGCGGGTCTCGCTGGACGGCAAGGTGAAGGCCGTGCTGGACCGCAGCACCGCGCAGATCAACGCCCCCGCCGCCTGGAAGGCCGGCTACGAGGGCCAGGGCGTGAAGGTGGCCGTGCTGGACACCGGCGTCGACGCGAACCACCCCGACCTGGCCGGCCGCGTTGCGGAGGCGAAGGACTTCTCCGGCAGCCCGAGCACGGACGATCACTTCGGCCACGGCACGCACGTCGCCGCGACCGTCGGTGGCACGGGCGCCGCGTCCTCGGGCACCCGGCGCGGTGTCGCGCCCCACGCCGACCTGCTGATCGGCAAGGTACTGGGCGACGACGGCTACGGCTCGGAGTCGTCCGTTATCGACGGCATGGAATGGGCTGCCTCCCAGCACGCCAAGGTCGTCAACATGAGCCTCGGTTCGGACGCCGAAACCGATGGCACCGACCCGATGAGCCAGGCCGTCAACACCCTGACCGCGTCCACCGACACGCTCTTCGTGGTCGCCGCGGGCAACGCCGGACCGGGCCCGTCCACAGTCGGGTCGCCGGGCGCGGCCGACGCCGCGCTGACCGTCGGAGCCGTCGACCGCGACGACTCCCTCGCCTCCTTCTCCAGCCGCGGCCCGCGCCTGGGCGACGCGGCGGTCAAGCCCGATGTGACCGCCCCCGGCGTCGGCATCGTCGCCGCCCGCGCGTCCGGTACCACCATGGGCGACCCGGTCGATGCCAACTACACCTCCGCGTCGGGTACTTCGATGGCGACCCCGCATGTCGCCGGTGCCGCCGCGCTGCTGGCCCAGCAGCACCCCGACTGGGGCGCCCAGCAGCTCAAGGACGCCCTGATCAGCACCTCCCACACGGTGCCCGGCACCAAGGTGACCGAGCAGGGCGGCGGCCGCATCGACCTGGCCACGGCCATGGGCCCTGTCACGGCAACCGGCAGCGTCACCCTCGCCCCGCTCTACACCGGCGGCAGCGGGAAGCAGCAGGGGGCCACGGTCCGCTACACCAACACCGGCGACAAGCCGGTGACGCTCTCCCTGGCCGCAACCCTGGCCACCAACACCGGGCGCGCCCTCGCCGGCGGCGTGGTCACCCTCGGCTCCGACACCGTGCAGCTGGCCCCCGGCGCCACGGCCGAAGTACCGCTGCGCACCGACGCGGCGAACGCCGTCCGCGGCAAGTACTACGGCTACGTCACCGCCACATCAGCCGACGGCACCGTGCTCACCCACACCACTGTGGCCCTGAACGTGCACGCCCCGGTCCACAAGCTCACCGTGGTCGCCCGCGACCGCGACGGCAAGGTCATCCCGGGCGCCGCTCCGGTGATCTGGGGCGCCGACGGCTTCGTGAACTACACGAGCATGGAGCCGGCCGTCGCCGAAGTGGAGGAGGGCACCTACCAGCTCAGCTTCGGCACGCTGGACAGGGCGGCCGACGGCCAGGAGCTGCGCGAGGTGGTCAACCCGGAGGTGAAGGTCACCAAGGACATGTCGGTGACGCTCAACGCCGCCGACACCACCCCGGTGCAGATCCGCACGCCCCGCCCCGCCGAGCAGCGCGGTGTGCTCAGCTACCAGACGTACCGGAAGATCGACGGCAACGGCCTGATCCAGGGCGTGATGTTCTTCGACATCGCCAAGCGGATCTACGTCAGCCCCACCGCCAAGGTCACCGACGGCGACTTCGAGTTCTCCTCGCGCTGGCAGATGGTGGCCCCGCAGCTGCGGGCGAAGGTCTCCGGTACATCGCTGAGCTTCAGCCCGTATTACGTGAACGCCTCCCCGGCCTTCAGCGACAAGGGAGCACGGCTGACCGCCGTGGACGCCGGCAAGGGCACGAGCGCCGAGCTTCGCGCCGCCAACGTACGCGGCAAGCTGGCCGTCGTCCGCTGGGACTTCTCCGACGACCGGGCGCTCGCGCAGGCCGCGGCGGACGCCGGGGCCGAGGCACTGATGCTGGTCGTGGAGGACGGCTTCTACCCCTGGACGCGGTGGAGCCCGACCGGTGACCGGATGGCTCTGCCCACCATGCGCGCCGGCACGGCGGAAGGCACCGCGGTGCTCAAGCGCGCCAGCGAGCGGACCACGACGGTGGAGTTCTCCGGCACGGTCCGCAGCCCGTACCTGTACGACGTGATGCAGGTGGCCAAGGGCTCCGTCCCCAAGCAGCTGGTGTACACCGTCTCCGAGCGCGAGAGCGCGGTGGTCCGCAGCACGTACACCCGCACCGGTGCCTCGTCCTGGGCGAGCGAGCAGCGTTTCGGATGGCGGCCGTACCAGGACACCGCGTGGAACCAGTACACGCGCTACGTTCCGGCGGGACAGGAACGCGTCGAGTACGTGACCGGCGGTGACACGCTGTGGAAGCACGTCGTGCACCACAACGTCATCGACGTCCCCGACTTCCCGCTGGCGGCCGGCATGCACGACGACACGCGTACCTACCGGCCGGGCGAGCGCACCACGGAGCGTTGGTACGGCGCGGTGGTCCGCCCGTCGATCCCGCGTGGTGGGCACCTGCCGTCGGTGCGCAACGGCGACACCCTGTCGGTGTACGTGCCGGAGTTCAACGACTCCGGCAACGGCCACTGGTCGTTCGCGGAGGCCGACCCCTTCGGTGGCGGCATCGGCACCGGCGTCACTGCGGCCGCGATGAACGACACGGCCACGGCGGCGCTGTACCGGAACGGGCAGCGGATCGCCGAGTCCGACCAGGGCGCGTGGGGCAACTTCGAGGTGCCCGCGGGCAACGCCGAATACCGGATGGACCTGACGACCGCCCGTACCTCGGACGACTGGCGCTTCGGCACCGGCACGCGAACGTCGTGGACGTTCCGCTCCGACACCGCCGCCGACACGGCCCTGCTGCCGATGCTGCAGGTCGACTACACCGTGCCGGTCGACGCCCGGAACGCGGTGGACTCGCAGCGCAGCCACACTCTCGGCCTGGACGTCCGGATGCAGGACGGCATGGCGGCGCCACGCGGCGTGACGCTGAAGGTCGAGACGTCCTACGACGACGGGCGGACCTGGACCACTGCCACCACGGCCCGCAAGGGCAGCGGCTTCACCTCCGTCGTGGAGCGGCCGGCCCGGATGCACGGCGACGCGTACGTGACGTTGCGCGTGACCGCGAAGGACGCGGCCGGCAACACCGTCCGGCAGACAGTGGACCGCGCGTACCTGCAGCCCGGCACCGCATGAGGCGCTCGGAACGGTAGCGCGGACCTACCCGGCTGAATCGCGGCGGGTGCCAGGGGAGGTGACCCCTGGCACCCGCCGTGCCATGTTCCTGTCCCGGCCACACTTCGCGACGATGCCGGTCCGACCGACGAGGACACGCTTCACGCCGATATTCTGCGCGACGTGATCAACTCATATGCGGGCCTTGACGATGCCGGTGTTGCGATAGCTGCGGCACGTGCCGGCGCGGACGTGGTGCACAACATGTACGGCCGGCGGCTCACCCGCATCGACAAGGGCGCCGGGGACTTCGCCACCGCCGCCGATGTGGAGGCCGAGAAGACGATTCTCGGTGTCATCCGTGCCGCCCGGCCCGATGATGCGGTGCTCGGCGAGGAGGGCGGGCAGCAGGGTGCTGCCGACGCGGTGCGCCAGTGGTTGGTGGATCCCTTGTGCGGCACGCTGAACTACGCCGTCGGCAACATGCTGGTGGCCGTCAACGTGGCGCTGCGCGACGGGGCGGCGGCGGTGGCCGACCCGTTCAGCGGCGAGGTCTTCTTCACCGACGGTGAGACCGCCCGGGTGCGGCAGAACGGGGCAGATGCGCAGTTGGTGCCCACGCCCGCCACCCAGCTGGTGGACGTCAACCTGGATCCGCCGTTCCCGGGGGCGCCGGGGTTCCGGGCCGTGGACTTGCTGGCCCACCCCGGGTTCGTCGAGCGGTTCCGGCCGCGGGTGGTGTCCACGACGCTGGCGTTGGCCTGGGTCGCCGCCGGCAAGCGCGCCGCGTATGTCACCGATGGCGGCGACCTGTCCGGGAGCGTGCACTTCGCCGCGGGCATCGCTGTCTGCCGGGCCGCCGGATGCGTCGTCACCGGGATCGACGGCGTCCCGATCGGGCAGGCTGGCCGCGGGCTTGTCGTGGCCGCCGACGCCGAGACCCACGGACTGCTGATGTCGATGATCCGTAGCCGAAGCCGGAACCGCACCTGACCTCGTCGGGTGCGGCCGGAGTCGCAGCAGAGCCGGAGCGGCCACCACCGATCACACGAATGCCCCGCCACCACCACGGGCGACAGGGCATCGTCATGCCGTCAGTTCGTCGGGTAACGCGTCACCTTCGACACCTTGCACCTGACCTTGCCCGGCACCTTCACGAGGCCCTGCGCCTTCTCCCTGGCCTTCTGCCCCACAGCCAGGCTGTCGGTTGCGGCCAAGCCCTCGCCGAGACGTGTACCGGAACCGTCCACGAACTCCACGTTGACGACGTAGGTCGCCTTCGAGTCGCCGTGGTTCACGATCTCCACATCAGCGGCCGGCCACGTCGTCAGCGAATCCACCACGCACTTGGTGAGCTTCACATCCGCCTCGGGGCTCCCTTTCTCGACGGCGGGCTCCTCGGAGGGTGCGTCCTTCCCAGGTGCCTTGTCCTGCGGCGCCTCGGTCGTCGGCAGCGTCCGCGGCTTCGGTGCATGGCTCACCGTGACTGCCACCAGCGCACCACAGCCGCCGAGCAGCACCAGCCCACCGAGCACCGACAGCGTCACGATCAGCCCGGTATTCGACTTCCTGGGCGGCGGCGCGCCCCACCCCGGGCCCTGCTGGGGCCACTGCTGATACGGCGGCGGAGGCTGCTGCCCCCACTGGGGTTGCTGGCCGGGTTGCTGGCCGGGCTGCTGAGGCGGGTAGCCGTACGACATGTGATCCCCCCATGGGATGCGCGTGATCCTGAGCCCGCTCACGCTATGCCTGTCCGGAATGTTCTGGCCCGCTCGTGTCGGATTCGTAACAGGCCTGCTCGACGGCGCCTTGGACGCTGCCGTGGGGGTGAAGGAGGCCCATCCCGGGCGAGCGCTCCCTCGCTCCGGCTACCAGGGCGAGATCGGCTGGACGCCGATGCGGCGCACCTGCTCGTCGAGCAGGTGACCCATGCGTTTGATGGTGCACGCCGCCCCCGACGACAGCTTCGGCGCCTCCTCACCGGCCATCGGGGCCCTGGGACATCACCTACCGCGGCAAGCCCTCGCACGCCGCACTCGCCCCCTGGGAAGGCATCAACGCCCTCGACGCGATGACCGTCGCCCACACTGCCGTCGGACTGCTCCGTCGGCAGCTGCCGCCCGGTGTGGTCGTACACGGCATCGTCACCGCCGGCGGCCAGGCCGTGAACGTCATCCCAGCCCTCACCCGCGCGCGCTGCGAGGTCAGGGCGCTGACCGTGGAGCAACTCGGCGAGGCGTCGCAGCGGGTGCGCGCTTGCTTCGAGGCTGGGGGCGCTTGCCACCGGCGCCGTGCTCGACGCTCGGCAGTCCGGTACCGCTGGTCCTGCTTGCGGCGGTGTGGATCACCCAGCCGGTTTCCCGTGGCAGGCCTCCTCGCCTGCGGCGAAAATGGTGGACGGAAAGCAATTGAGGAGGTTGGCATCCGGTGTGAAGCTCTCCCGTAGCCCCGGCGCGACCGACGCGCCGCTCGCACTCGACTCAGGCGCGGGTAAGAAAGGGCTCAAATCCGGTGCTCTGGGACTGCTCTCCTCCGTTGCCATCGGCCTGGCGTCCACCGCCCCGGCGTACAGCCTCGCGGCCACCCTGGGCCTCATCGTGGCGGGGGTCGGCCTGCAGGCCCCGATCATCACGATGCTGGCCTTCGTCCCGATGCTCCTGATCGCGTACGCCTACAAAGAACTCAACGCGAGCAACGCCGACTGCGGCACCACCTTCACCTGGGCGACCCGTGCCTTCGGCCCACGCACCGGCTGGATGGGCGGCTGGGGCATCATCGTCGCCGACATCATCGTCATGGCGAACCTCGCCGAGATCGCCGGCATCTACAGCTTCCGTCTCCTGGGCTACGACTCCCTCACGGAAAACAGGGTGTGGACCACCCTCGCGGGTGTCATCTGGATCATCGTCATGACCGCGATCTGCTACATCGGCATCGAGATCTCGGCTGCCGTCCAGCGCTGGCTCCTGTGCATCGAGGTGTCCGTACTGTTGCTGTTCGCCGTCACCGCCCTGGTCAAGGTCTACACCGGCAACCCCGAGATGGCGATCCACGTCTCCGCCTCCTGGTTCAACCCCCTCCACGTGCCATCGGCCGAAGCGCTGACCGCGGGGATCCTCGCCGCCGTCTTCATCTACTGGGGCTGGGACACCGCCGTCACGGTCAACGAGGAGACCGCGGACAGCACGCGCATCCCCGGACGCGCCGCGATCATCTCCGTTGTACTGCTGCTGGTCATCTACGCCCTGGTCGCCACCTCGGCGCAGGCCTTCGCCGGAGTCGGCTCCGCCGGGATCGGGCTCGGCAACAGGGACAACGCGGGCGACGTGCTCTCGGGTCTGGGCAACGCCGTCTTCGGTACCCACGGGGTGGGGCCCTTCTTCTCCAAGCTGCTGATCCTCATGGTGCTGACGTCCGCCGTGGCCTCAGCCCAGACGACCATCCTTCCTATGGCCCGGACCGTCTTCTCCATGGCCGCGCACAAGGCCGTCCCCTCCCGGTTCGCCCGACTGCACCCCAGATTCCTCACCCCGACCTGGTCGACCGTCTCCTTGGGCCTGGCCTCCGTCGGCTTCCTCGTCCTGCTGACGGCGATCAGCAACAACGTCCTGGCCGACACCATCGGGTCGGTCGGGCTCGCGATCACGTTCTACTACGGCCTCACCGGCTTCGCCTGTGTCTGGTACTTCCGCAGGGTGCTCACCCGCAGCCGCAGGGACTTCCTGTTCAAGGGCCTGCTGCCGGGTCTGGGCGGGCTGACGATGCTCTTCCTCTTCTGTTACGCCGCCTTCGTCGTCTACGCCGACCCCAGATACGGCGCAACCTCCATCGACCTGCCGTTCATCGGACTGACGGGCGGGGTCACCGTCGTGGGCCTCGGAGCCCTGCTGCTCGGCGTCGTGCTGATGCTGGTCGTCACGCGCGAGCACGCCGCGGCCCTCAGGCTTCAACGCAGCCTGCTTCCGCGCCGGCTGCCGCAGCCGACCGCTGTCGAGATGGCGAGCCGCTATGTGCCCGCCGACAGCCGGTCCGGGGTGGGCGGTGACTGGTTCGACGTCATCCCACTGTCGGGAACGCGTGTCGGCCTGGTCGTCGGGGAGGTGATCGGCCACGGACTGCTCGCCGCCGCCACCATGGGGCGCCTGCGCACCGGCGTACGCGTCCTCGCCCGCCTGGACCTCGACCCGGACGAGCTTCTCTCGCGCCTGGACGACCTGGTAGGGCAGACCGCCAAGGAGCGGGCGGCCGTTCATGGTGCGGGCGGCGCGGGGCCCCGGGAGGACGACGCCCTGGGGGTGACGTGCCTGTACGCGGTGTACGACCCGGTGTCGGGACAGTGCAGCATGGCGCGCGCCGGCGAGTCGATGGCTGCGGTCGTCCTGTCGGACAGCGGCGTCGCCAGCTACCCGGATCTCCCGCCGGGCCCTCCGTTGGGACTGAGTGGTCTGCCCTACGAGACCATGGGATTCCAGCTGCCGCAGGGCAGCCTCGTCGCCCTCTTCACCGACGGGCTCGTCCAGGCGGCCGCCGACGACATCGATGTCGGACTCGGTCTGCTCACCGGCGCCCTCGCCCAGTACCGGCGCCCCTTGGAAGAACTCTGTGACCGCGCAGTCGCGACCCTGGTGCCAGGGCCGGCGAACGACGACGCGGTCCTGCTCCTCGTACGCACACGGATGCTCGACGAACACCAGGTGGCTACGTGGGAGCTGACCGCGGAGCCGGCGATGGTCGGCAAAGCCCGCGCCGTGACCACGGGGCAACTCGGAGCATGGGGGCTGGACGAGCTGTCGTTCTCCACCGAACTCATCGTCAGTGAGCTGGTCACCAACGCCATCCGCTACGCCGCGGGTCCGATCCACGTCCGGCTCATCCGCGACGAAACCCTGATCTGCGAGGTCGCCGACACCGGGCACACCTCACCCCATCTGCGCCATGCCGCCGCTGACGACGAGAGCGGCCGCGGCCTGTTCATCGTCTCCCAGATGGCGCAACAGTGGGGCACGCGCTACACGACCACCGGCAAGACCATTTGGGTGGAACAGGCCCTGCCGGCAGGGCCGGCCGTCGGTGAAGCGCCCGCTTAGCCGGCATTTTGCCGCCTGCCCCCGCGATTCGTCCGATCCTTGCCCGGGCCTTGCACCGGATCAGCGCTTCGGGCCGGGAAGCAGCCGTGCCTCCGCCTGCAGGACACCGCGTTGCGGCAACCTGTGCGCATGACCGACACCTTCGAGCACGTCCCTCAAATCTGGAACGCCGCCCAGCTGCGCGATGCACTCAAGGATCTTCCCGATGACGCGCCCATCCATATCGGCGTGGCAAGCGACCCCGGTGACTTCGACGGGTACCGCGGCTTCGTCCTCGTGGACGCACATCAGGTGGAGAACTGGTGGCCGGCCACTTCCACCGCACCGGAACGCACCGAGACGGAGCAGGCGCTGACGCTGTTCGCCGACTGGGAGCCGGACAGGTACGACCGTCTCGACTGAACCGGCCGGGTTCCCACCGGGCTGTCAGTCACCGGGGAGCGGGAGTCAGGGCCGGATGGCGCCTTCACCTTGCTGATCGACGAGGTCGGCGCGGAGCCGGCGCAGTGCGAGGAGGCCGCCGATGCCAGGGATGACAGCCGTCGCCTTGGTGACGGGTGTGGCCTGCTTGAGGCGCCAGGTGGCCACCACGACGAACAGGTAGGCGCAGCCGTGGGTGGGGCCCATCAAGGAGGAAACAGGTTGGAGGTGGGCGGTGGCGAGGTTGGTCAGCAGGATGATCAGTGAGATGAGTTCGCCCTGGGCCGCGATACGCAGGTGACGGAGGTTCACGGTCATGCTCCCGTCGTGGAGCCGGGGCGGATGATCATCAGGATGGTGACGGTGGCCCACAGCAGGTTGAAGACGCCGGTGTGCATGGCGAGGCGGCCGGCCGAGCGGGGGCCGGAGCCGGCGCCCGGGGTCTGTGCGGTGGCGAGCGCGCGGTCCTGGGCGGGCAGGATCAGCAGGGCCAGGGTGGCCGCGGCCGCAGCGGTCAGCAGGATTGAAGTGATCAGCCATCCGCTGCCGAGAACGCCGAGGCTGCCGGCCGTGGCGAACCCGAAGACCGGGACGGCGATGCCGATGGCCGCGTAGACGCGGCAGATGCGGTGCAGCAACCGCAGGTTCGTGAGCGCCTCGCGGTCGCCCGGGTCGCTGTGCGCGTGACGTAGAGCTTTGGGAAACATGCTAGCTGCGACGGTGACCGGGCCGATGGTCAGGACGGAGGCCAGAACGTGCAGCGAG
Source organism: Streptomyces sp. NPDC002206 (assembly GCF_053593595.1). NCBI lineage: Bacteria > Bacillati > Actinomycetota > Actinomycetes > Kitasatosporales > Streptomycetaceae > Streptomyces > Streptomyces sp. NPDC002206. Next base: position 516,872 of record NZ_JBSFCW010000002.1, on the reverse strand, counting down.
AGGAGGAGTTTCGTCATGGTCAGTGTTCCGTGATCGGCCGGGCGGCCCGGCGCCGGCCGGTGACCTTCGAGGCGGGCAGGCATCCGGCCTCGGAAGTGCCGATCAGGGTGTCACCGTCGACCGCCACCGCAAGGACCGGGTTCAGGCGCACGGGCTGGGTGACGGTCTGCCTCCAGGTGAGTCGGTGACCGTCGAGGGCGACGTCGACAAGCGGGACCTCCTCCCCCGCCCCGTGGGCCACCCCGGTCAGGACACTGTGCTGTCGGCGAAGTTCGACCACTGCCTTGATCGTGCCGATGGGAGTCGAGATGGACAGGTGCCAGGTATCTTCGACAGACATGTTGCTGTACTTCCTTACGGTGCGTGCGGTGAACAGGTGCCCGAGCAGGGCATGGTCAGAGGCCTGTGGGAGCTGGGCCCCGGGCACGCCGGACGGTGCCGCGACGCTCGTGGGCGAACAGCTCCTCGACGGCGTGGGCGATCCGGGGGCCCACTTCGCGCTCCAGCAGCAGGTACAGGCCCAGGTCGAGCCCGGAGGTGTCACCGGCGCCGGTGACCAGGTCGCCGTCGTCGACGACACGGGCGTGAACCGCATGGACGCCGGTGGCATCGAGCATGTCCAGGCCCATGTGGTGGGTGGTGGCGTGGCGGCCCTCGAGCAGGCCGGCCATGGCCGGCACGAGCGAGCCGCCGCACACCGCGCCGACCGTCACCTGCGGATTGTGCACAGCCGCATTCAGCAGCGTCGGCAGTTCGGTATTCAAGGTGCGGCCCAGCAGTACGGGGATGAGCTCGTCCTGCTTCTGTTCGCCGGTCCCGGCCTCCAGGTCAGGTGTTTCGCCGGGCTCCCCGACACGGCCCGAGGCTCCGGGAACCAGGACCAGGCCCGCACGGCCGGGGTCAAGAGCGGCAGTCGCCTGCAGCGTCGGCCCCCCGGACCCGCTGACCACCGCGCGGGGCCCCTCCGCGGACACCGGCTCCACACTCACCGCTCCGCCGGAGGCGGTTCCACCGGCGTACAGCACCTCATAGGGGGCGATGACATCAAGCGGATCGAAGCCGTCGAACGGGACGATCTGGGCGTGCATGGAACTTCCTTCACGTACGGGGGACCGGTCTGCACCGGGTAGACCTCGACGCTAAACACGTTTCATCCGACCGCCCAGTGGCGTGAGTGACATGTTTCAACGGGATATCGCCATCGGTCAGACCATGGCCCTTGAGCTGGGTGGACGATCGCGCCTGGTTCCTTGAAGCCGAGTCGGCGGCAGGGCGGGCAGGTAAGTTCTGGCCATGCACACCGTCGCTGTTCTCGCCCTGGACCAGGTGATCCCCTTCGACCTGTCCACCCCGATCGAGGTCTTCGCCCGCACCCGCCTCCCGGACGGGCGCCCCGGTTACCAGGTCCGTGTGTGTGCTGAGCAGCCGGAAATCGACGCAGGCGCATTCAGTCTGCGCGCGCCCTGGGGGTTGGACGGCCTCAAGGGCGCCGACACGATCATCGTGCCCGGCACCGCCGACCCCGCCGCCCCGCTCACCTCCGCCGTCCGCGACGCGCTGCGCGCCGCGGCGAAGGACGGCACCCGTATCGCCTCTATCTGCTCGGGCGCCTTCCCCCTCGCCGCCACCGGCCTGCTGGACGGCCTGCGCGCCACCACCCACTGGATCGCGGCCGGTCTCCTGGCCGCCGCCCACCCGGACATCGAGGTCGACCCGGATGTCCTGTACGTCGACAACGGGCAGATCCTCACCTCGGCAGGAGCCGCCGCCGGCCTGGACCTGTGCCTGCACATGATCCGCGGCGACTACGGCTCGGCCGTCGCCGCCGACGCCGCACGCCTGTCCGTCGTCCCTCTCGAACGCGAGGGTGGTCAGGCGCAGTTCATCGTCCACGACCACATACCCACCCCACGGGGATCCGCGCTCGAACCCCTGCTCACATGGCTCCAGGACAACTTGAGCCGCGATCTGGCCCTCGCCGACATCGCCGCTCAGGCCGGAATCAGCACCCGGACACTGATCCGGCGCTTCCGCGAACAGACCGGGGTCACCCCGCTCCAGTGGCTCCACCGGGCCCGCATCCGCCAGGCCCAGCACCTTCTGGAGACCACCCGGCACTCCGTCGAACGCATCGGTGCCCAGGTCGGCTTCGGATCGCCCACCGCCTTCCGCGACCGCTTCCGGCGCACCACCGGAGTCAGCCCCCACACCTACCGGCGGTCCTTCAGCTGACTCGCCTGTATGTCCTGCCAGCGAGTGGACCGGCCCTCGCACAAACGCTCATCTGTATGAGCCCACGTCGGTCAGCTGCCAGTGACTCGTTCGGGCAGGAGCTCCTCGACGCGGCCGATCCGCACGCCGAGCGCGGCGAGCTGCTCCAGTGCCGTGCGGTGCTCGGCCTGGCTGCGGCTCGCGGTCGCATCGGCGGCGACAGCCACCTCGTAGCCGAGCGCCTTCGCCGTCGAAGCGGTCGCGGCGACCCCGTTCGCGGTGGAAAGGCCCGCCAGGACAAGCTTGGTGACGCCGGATCCGCGCAGATGGTCGTCGAGGCCGGTGCCCTCGAAGGCGTCCAGCCCGTTCTTCGTCACCAGACGGTCCCCGGCGCGGGGTTCGAGGCCGGGGACCAGCCGGTTGGGGGCGGCGTCGACACCGCCGTCGGCACCGTCCGCACGTACGTACCGGACAAGAATCACGGCCGGGGAGCCGGCATGCGCGAAGCGATCGCGCAATTCCACGCAGGCGTCGGCCACGACGCCTCCCGTGACCGGTTCCCACTGCATGTCAACGATCCATTGCTGCAGATCAATCAGAACACGATCGACGGTCGATCGGCACGATATCGCCCGAGGTATCGTCCGGTCGCAGGTGTTGTGCGAACTGCTCGCCGCCGACAGGTCACTTCGCGCGGCATCCGAAGCTCTCGACAACGGCGATCGGGCCTGAGCGAGCGGCCTCTCCGCTTACCCGTCGACGTTCAGGTCCGACTCGCACAGGGGTCCGTCACTGCTTGCAGCACCAGTACCGAGAGGTCGTCCTCGACCGGCCCCGTCCCGAAGTCGTGCGCCGCCCGCCGTACGTGCTCCGCAAGTGCCTTCGCACCCAGTCCCATACCCTGCCTGAGCACATCGGCCAGACCGTCATTATCGTCCAACTGCCAGTTGCCGCAGCGGCGTTCGGTGACGCCGTCGGTCACGCACAACAGCGTCTCACCGGGCGCGAGGTAAAAGGTGACGGCCCGGAATTCGGCGCCCTCATCGATGCCGAGCAGCATCTGGGGCACGGAGGCCGGTTCCACCTTGCCGTCGGCATGCAGATGCAGCGGCGGAGGATGGCCTGCAGTGGCGACCGTGCAGTGGGCTCCCGGCACGCCCGGGTCGACGGTCAGCTCCCCGTACAGCAGGCTCAGGAAGCGGGAGCCTGTCTGCTCGGCGCCGAGCGCGAATGCCTCGGCGCTCTCTTCCGCCATGGCGACGTTCAGCCGGCCGAGCACCGATTCGACGCCATGGCCCTCGCGCGCCAGCAGCCTCACCAGGTGGCGGGCCAGGCCGGTGACGGACATCGCCTCCGGGTCCTTTCCCTGTACGTCGCCGAGCAGGAAGCACCAGTGGTTCTCGCCCCTCGGGAAGATGTCGTAGAAGTCGCCGCCGACGGTCTGCCCCTCGCCGTGCGGCTCGTAGACGATCGCCGTATCGACGCCGACGATCCTGGCCAGCGTCGCCGGCAGCTGCCTGCGTTGGAGCGCGGCGCTGATCCTGCGCTGCCGGGTGTACTGGCGAGCGGTGTACACGGCCTGCGCGACCCTGCGGGCCACGTCCTGGACCATCCGCACCACGGAGTCGGTCATCTGCGGCTGCCCGGCCCGGCCGAGCAGCAGTACACCCTGGTCGAGGTCGCGGGCGATGAGTGGGAAGGCGAACGCCGACCCACCCGCATGGGCGATGCCGGCACTCTCCGGCCACGGCCAGGGCGTACCCCCGATGCGGACCGCGGAGGGCGGCGGGATCCGCTCCAGTTCCTCGCGCAGCGGAGTGATGCGCTGCTCGTCGGCATGCCAGACCCGGGACAGCTGCAGGCCCATCCCAGGCGTGTTCAGCCAGATGCCGCACCAGTCTGCGAGCCGGGGTACGAGCATCTGGGCCGCGAGCGCGGTGACCATGGCCTCGTCGAGCTGGCCTGCCAGGAGTTCGCTGGTCTCTGCGAGGAACGACGGGCCGCCACGGTCGGTCCACTCGGCGGCGTACCCCTGGGCATGTGCCGGATGTACTGATGGCCCTGCGTCATGGGGTTGTGCGTCGCTGTGGCGCCCGGTGGTACCGGGTTCGGTGATACCGGGACCGGAGGCGGCCGAATCTGTCGCAGCAGTCCCTCCCTCCGCGGCCTCCAGCCGGAACCAGACCCTCTTCTCCGCCCGCCGGTAGGTCACGCCCCAGGACTCCGAGAGCGCACTCACCAGCTGGAGGCCGTAGCCGGGCTCGCCACGCCGGGTGTCCGCGCCGCCGCGTACCCCCCTGGAGGGGTGGCGGTCCGCGACCTCCACGACGACACCCAACCGGGTGGCCGGGTTCCGCTCCAGGCGGCAGACCACGTCGATATCGGTGCCGGCGTACATGACGGCGTTGGTGACCAGCTCGCTGACGAGCAGGACGGCGTCGTCGACGAGCTCCTCGGGGACCGTCATCGGAGCAGGGGCCGCGGCCGCACCGGGAGCCGAATCGGCGGCCGACGCGCCGTCCCCGTTCGCGGGCGCTGTCCACCCCTCAAGCGCCGCATACACGAATTCGCGCGCCCGGGCAGCCGCCAGCTGGTTCGCCGGCAGCCCCTTCCTGGACACGGATTCGGTCGCGTGTACGGACAACGAAACCCCTCTTCCCCCCGTGTGCCTCAAATACGCCCAGAAAGCAGTATTTTCGTGCGCTTTATACTATGACATGCGTGACCAATGAACCTCTGGTGTGCACCGATGGATCTTGGGCGGAGGGTGTTCCATGACACTGGACCCGACCCGACCCGTCACGGAGCCGGACGGGCAGTGGGTTCGTACGAGCGATCTACGCCCCTTGCTCGGCGCGATGAAGGCCCTCTGCGACGGTGATTTCACAGCGCGCGTGGAGGACCCGGAGAAACAGGGCGCCGTCGTGCCGGACGGGGTGCTGGCCGAAATGGCCGGGGTGTTCCAACAGATCGTCGCGCGGAACGCACATCTCGCCTCGGAGCTCCAGCGGGTGCGCCACGAGATCATCCGACAGGGACGGCTGGACGAGCGGATCTCGGCGAGTCCCGGCACGGGAACCTGGACGACGAACATCGAGGCTGCCAATACGGTGCTCGAAGCGCTGGTGGTACCCGTCGCGAAGGCCACCCGGGTGCTCGACGCCGTCGCGGACGGCGATCTGACCCAGCACGTCGATCTGCACGACGGAAGCCGCCAGCTCCGCGGTGACCTGCGGCGTCTGGGCATCGGTGTGAACCGCATGGTGGACCAGCTCTCGCTCTTCACCGGCGAGGTGACCAGGGTCGCCCGCGAGGTCGGCACCGAGGGGCGCCTCGGCGGCCGGGCGAAGGCGCAGGGACTGTCGGGCGACTGGCTCCATGTGACCGAAGCGGTCAATACGATGGCGTCCCGGCTGACGGCACAGGTGCGGGACATCGCGGTCGTGACGACGGCGGTGGCGCGCGGCGACCTGACACAGCAGGTGACGGTCGAAGCCACCGGCGAGCTGCTGGAGCTGAAGCTCACGGTCAACACCATGGTCGACCAGCTGCGGGCGTTCGCCGACGAGGTGACCAGGGTCGCCCGCGAGGTCGGCACCGAGGGCCAGCTCGGCGGGCGCGCCCAGGTCAGGGGCGTATCCGGGGTCTGGAAGGACCTCACCGACAACGTCAACTTCATGGCGTCGAACCTGACGTCCCAGGTCCGCAACATCGCCCAGGTGACCACCGCCGTCGCCAACGGCGACCTCAGTCAGAAGATCACCGTGGACGCGCGGGGCGAGATCCTGCAGCTGAAGTCGACGATCAACACCATGGTCGACCAGCTCTCCGCCTTCGCCGACGAGGTCACCCGCGTCGCCCGCGAGGTCGGCACCGAGGGCCAGCTCGGCGGCCGCGCCCACGTCAGGGGCGTATCCGGGGTCTGGAAGGACCTCACCGACAACGTCAACTTCATGGCCGACAACCTCACCTCCCAGGTCCGCAACATCGCCCAGGTCGCCACCGCCGTCGCGGAGGGCGACCTCGGCAAGACGATCACCGTGGAGGCCAAGGGAGAGATTCTGGAGCTGAAGTCGACGATCAACACCATGGTCGACCAGCTCTCCGCCTTCGCCGACGAGGTCACCCGCGTCGCCCGCGAGGTCGGCACCGAGGGCAACCTCGGCGGTCAGGCACAGGTCAGGGGCGCTTCCGGGGTCTGGAAGGACCTCACGGACAACGTCAACCGCATGGCGCTCAACCTGACCTCGCAGGTCCGCAACATCGCCCAGGTGACCACCGCCGTCGCCAACGGCGACCTGTCGAAGAAGATCGACGTGGACGCGCGCGGCGAGATCCTGGAGCTGAAGGACACCGTCAACACGATGGTCCAGCAACTGAGGGCTTTCGCGGACGAGGTGACCCGGGTGGCCCGCGAGGTCGGCACAGACGGGCGACTCGGCGGCCAGGCCCAGGTCCACGGTGTCTCGGGCGTCTGGAAGAACCTCACCGACAACGTCAACTTCATGGCCGACAACCTCACCTCCCAGGTCCGCAACATCGCCCAGGTCGCCACCGCCGTCGCGGAGGGCGACCTGTCGAAGAAGATCGACGTGGACGCGCGCGGCGAGATCCTGGAACTCAAGTCCACGATCAACACCATGGTCGACACGCTCTCCTCGTTCGCCTCCGAGGTGACACGAGTGGCCCGCGAGGTGGGCAGCGAGGGACAGCTGGGCGGCCAGGCCCGGGTGGAAGGTGTCTTCGGGACGTGGAAGCGGCTGACCACCAGCGTCAATGAACTGGCGCTGAACCTGACCACCCAGGTGCGCGCGATCGCCGAGGTCGCGAGCGCTGTCACACAGGGCGACATGTCCGGCTCCATCTCGGTGGAGGCCCAGGGCGAGGTCGCCGCCCTGAAGAACAACATCAACCTCATGGTGGCGAACCTCCGTGAGACCACCCGGGCCAAGGACTGGCTGGAGTCCAACCTGACCCGTATCGCCGGACTCATGCAGGGCCACCGCGACCTGGTCGAGGTCGCCGACCTGATCCTGCGCGAGCTGACCCCTCTGGTGAACGCCCAGTACGGGGCATTCTTCCTGGCAGAAGCGGGCGCGGAGCCCGGCGAGGACCTTGAGCTGCTGGCCGGTTACGGCACCGGCCAGCCCGAAGTCCGCCGCCGGCGCACCCGGCTCAGCCTCGATGCCCCTGGCTGGGGTCTGGTCACCCAGGCCGCAACGGAGAAACGGCGGATTCTCATCGAGGCGGTCCCCACCGAATACATCACCATCAGTTCGGGCCTCGGCGCCGCGCCCCCGGCCAGCGTCGTCATCCTGCCGATCCTCTTCGAGGACCGGGTGCTCGGAGTCATCGAACTGGCCTCGTTCAGCAGCTTCAGCGAGGTCCACCTCGCCTTTGTCGACCAGTTCGTGAACACCATCGGTGTCTCCATCAACACCATCATCGCCAATTCCCGTACCGAGTCCCTCCTCTCGGAATCCCAGCGCCTCACCGCCGAACTGCGCAAGCGCTCCGATGAGTTGCAGCTCACCAACGCCGAGCTCGAGGAGAAGGCGGCGCTGCTGGCCACGTCCTCCCAGTACAAGTCGGAATTCCTGGCGAACATGTCGCACGAATTGCGCACCCCGCTCAATTCGCTCCTCGTGCTGTCGCGGCTCCTCGCCGACAACCCCGACGACCACCTCTCCCCGCAGGAGGTGGAGTTTGCCGTCACCATCCACCGCGCGGGCTCCGACCTGCTGCAACTGATCAACGACATCCTCGACCTGTCGAAGATCGAAGCAGGCCGGATGGATGTGCATCCCAAGAAACTGCCGCTGATCAAACTGCTCGACTACGTACGGGCGACGTTCCAGCCGCTCGCTCTGGACCGCGGCCTGTCGTTCGACATCAAGGTCAGCGAGAGCGTGCCGCTCGAACTCTACTCGGACGAGCAGCGGCTCCAGCAGATCCTCCGCAACCTCCTCTCCAACGCAATGAAGTTCACCTCGTCCGGCGGAGTGCAACTGATCGTCGAACGCTCGATGGTCTCGGACTTCGAGGAGGAGACGCTGCGCAACGCCGACGCCGTCATCGCTCTGACCGTCAAGGACACCGGAATCGGCATCGCGCCGGAGAAGCTCGACCAGATCTTCGAGGCCTTCCAGCAGTCCGACGGCACCACCAACCGCAAATACGGCGGCACCGGGCTCGGCCTCTCCATCAGCCGGGACATGGCGGGCCTGCTCGGCGGCCGGATCATCGCCGAGAGCGAAGAGGGCGTCGGCTCCGCCTTCACCCTCTTCGTCCCCGTGCACTACACGGGTCCGCCCTCCGGCGCTCTCCCCGCGGTGGAAGCGCGCCCCGTGAGCAGCACCACCCGAGCCATCGCCGAACTCACCGCCCTCACCGGCCGACCCGCGGCCGAGCCCGGACCCGCGTCGCAGGTCGATGTGTTCAGGCCCCAGGAGTCCGTGCCCCGCACCGGAACCCGGCCCGACGGCGGCGACGACGGCGTCAGCTGGCCGGAGACGACCCGGCTCAGGGACTGGCTGAGTGGCCGCCTCGCCGGGGTGCTGACCGACCGTCGCATCCTCATCGTCGACGACGACATCCGGAACGTCTTCGCACTGACGCATGTGCTGGGGCGCGTCGGCATCAGTGTCAAGTACGCGGAGAACGGCCGCGAGGGCCTGGAGGTCCTTGATCAGACACCTGACGTATCACTGGTGCTGATGGACATCATGATGCCCGAAATGGATGGATACGAGATGATCGCAGCGATCCGTCGCACACCTCGTTTCGCGGACCTGCCGATCATCGCGCTCACCGCGAAGGCCATGCCCGGTGACCGCGAGAAGGCCATCCAGAGCGGCGCGGACGACTACGTCCCCAAGCCGGTGGACGTCGACCGCCTGCTGTCGGTGATCTGCCGGCTCCTCGACCCGCAGTGCACTCTGCCGGAGCCGCGGCCGGATCCCTCCGACAACGTCAGCGCCACGGACCGGGACGACGGCGACACCCTCAGGAACAGGGACGATGACGACGGACCAACAGGACGGCCAACATGACGGCGACGCAGCCAGCAGCATCGGAGACCGCCAGCATCCTCATCGTCGACGACATGGAGGAGAACCTGGTCGCTCTCGAAGCCGTACTCGGCTCACTGGGCCATGTGGTCCGCGCGCACTCGGGTGAGGAAGCCCTCAAGGCGATGCTGCGCCAGGAGTTCGCGGTCGTGCTCATCGACGTGCTGATGCCGGGCATGAACGGCTTCGAGACCGCCGCCAACATCAAGGGGCTCGACCAGACGAAGGATGTCCCGATCATCCTGCTGACCGGAGCCGCAGTCGATCCGAACTACGCCTACCGCGGCTACACGGTCGGCGCCGCCGATTTTCTGATCAAGCCCTTCGACCCCTGGCTGCTGCGGACCAAGGTCAACGTCTTCCTCGATCTGTTCCGCAAGAACCGCCAACTCATGGACCAATCCGAACAGTTGAAACGCCTCCTGACGGCGGACGGCGGCCGCCCAACGGTTACGCCGTCCACCCCTCCCCCGACTTGCGCATCCACCGAGCCGTCGTACGGCAAGGACACCACGGACACCGCGGAACGCCCTGCACACCCGGACGACGCCGACCGGCTCTCTGAGGTCGTCGGCCAACTCGCCCAGGCGGAACTCCTGCTACGAGATGCCAACGGTCCGGGCGGGGCGGACCTCGCCGACCGCATCGTCGAACTGGAACAGGCGGTGGGACGGCTGATGGCGGAACGCGAGACGTAGGAACGCACTCGGATCGTCACGATCCGCCGACCGCGCCACCGGCCCGAGGCCGCCCCCTCCCGGGTCCGCTACATGCTGGGACGGTCCGGCCCTCGTCCCCTTCGGATGCCGGTCGCCGACCGTGCACGGATGGCCTTCACCTGTGTGAATCTCCGCGCCCGCTGCAGAGCCTGATGGACCGACCAGACGACGGATACGAGCGGCACTGTCACGATCGCTCCCAGCACCCCCGCCGCGATCGCGCCGGCGATCACGGAGAGCGCGATCACGACCGGATGCAGGCGGACGGCCCAGCTCATCACGATCGGGTGCAGGAGGTGCCCCTCGATCTGGCCGATGACGACGATCAGCGCGACGACGACGGCCGCTACGATCGGGCCCTTCGACGCCAGAGCCACAACGGCAGCAATTCCAAGGGCGATGGGTGAGCCGATCAGGGGTACGAAGGCCGCGAAGAACTCCAGCAGCGCCAGCGGAAGCGCCAGCGGCACTCCCAGTACGAACAGGGCGAGGCCGACGAGTACGGCGTTGGTGGCAGCCACCACGATGATGCCGTGGGTGTACCCCGTGAACGTCCCCCACGCCGCTCGGCCCGCGATCTCCACCCGCTCCCGCACCGTCGCCGGGAGCTGCTCGCACAACCAGTCCCATTGCCGATCGCCCGAGTAGATGAAGAAGACCGAGCAGAACAGGGCGAGAACGAACACGGTCATCACCTCCACCAGTCGGCCCACGCCACTGAGCGCCGAGCTGATCACGGTGGACCGATGGCTGGACAGATATTGCCCGACCCGGGCCTGCAAGTCCTTCAGTGCCCCGGGGTTCAGACGGAACGGTGGCTCCTCCAGCCAGCGCTCGATCCTGGCGAGGCCGTCGCTGAACTGCCGCTCCAGCCCGGCCCTTTCTCCGGCGACCGCCTCACCGACAAGGGACAGCACACCCAGGGCCAGGACGAAGCTGCCGAGGAGCGCCACTGCCACCGCGAGCGGCCGCGGCAGCACACGAGCCAGGAGGTCCGTCGGCGGGCGCAGCACTGCGGTGACGACCAGGCCGAGGAAGACTGCCACCGCGACTTCGTGGAACCGTCCGATCGCCGAAAAACCGGCGTAGACGACAGCTCCCACGACGAGGGTCCGCCAGGCGTAGGCAGCGGCCGTCCGCAGCGCAGGGGACACACGCGGCTCCTGCGTCGGGTCGGTCGGCCCATGCTGCGAGCCCGGGCCCCGGGAAGCACGGCCGTTGATGCCGCGCAGTGCCTGGCGCGACGCCGCCCGAGCCCGGTGCCTCCGTCTCTCAGGCCGGAAGCCGGGGTCCGGATTGTCGGGCTGCAGATGCGATCGCCTGGGCATTCCTTGCTGGTACCAGTCGCCGACGCATCATCCCAGCTCCCGCGGCTGCATACACGCGAAGTCACCCAGCAGGCGCAGTCACCGGTCGCGCCGACAGCTCAGTTCGCCAAGGCGGCCCACGCCAGGTCACGGAGCTCGTCATCCGGGATGGCAGCCGCGTCGTCGGGCCGCAGCCGGATGGTCGCCCTGCCTGAGGTGAGCGCGGGGTGGCGGGTGGCGAAACCGGCGTCGCGGCCTTGCTGCCAGCCGTAGCGGGACACTCCGTGGTTCCATGCGCCGACGTGGTCCCCCTGTTGGCGCATGAGTTGGCGAGCCGGTTGATCAGGCCGGAGCGCCTGCCTTCGCTCGGGCGAGGTTGACGCCACTGGCGATGATTCCGATGTGGCTGAATGCCTGAGGAAAGTTGCCCATGAACTCTCCCGTGGACGGGTCGATCTGCTCCGACAGCAGCCCCAGTGGGCTCGCCCGGGCACACAGCGAGGCATACAGTTCGTCGGCCTCTTCGATCCGGCCTTGGCCGGTCAGGTTGTCGACCAGCCAGAAACTGCACAGCACGAAGGCGCCCTCGTCGCCGGCCAGACCATCGGGTGACTCCTTGTGCAGGTAGCGATAGAGCAGCCCGTTGCCGGCCGACAGGCGCTCGGCGACAGCCGTGGTGGTCGCCACCATCCGCGGGTGATCAGCCGGCACAACCTGGCGCAGGGGAAGGGCGAGCAGGCTCGCGTCCACAATGCCGCCGCCGTCCAGGTGTGTGCTCAGGGTCTGTGCGTCCTCGTCCCAGGACCGCTCCAGGATGAGCCGGCGCAGCTGGTCGGCTGAGGCTCGCCACTCGGCGATCCGCCCGGGCAGATGAAGCCGCTCACCGATAGCCGCAGCCCGGTCCAGGGCCACCTGGCACATCCCGGCCGAGTACGTGAACACCCTGCCCTCGCTGCGCACTTCCCAGATTCCCTGATCCGGCTGCCGCCAGGCCTGCCCCGCCGCTTCGGCCAGCTCGGCCAGGCTGGTCCACAGCGCGGGCTGGATCTCGCCGCCGGAAAGCAGCCACTGGTCGGCGCAGTCAAGGATCTCGCCGTATACGTCGTGCTGGCGCTGGTCGGCCGCGCCGTTGCCCCATCGCACCGGGGCAGAGCACCGATAGCCTTCCAATTCGCTGTCCTCGACCTCGTCCGGCACCGGACTGCCGTTGAGGCCGTACATGATCCGCGGCCGTCGGCTGTACTCGAAGGCGTCAAGAACCCAGCCGAGGAAGGCATCGGCCTCGCCACGGAAGCCGATGCGGCGCAGAGCGAACACGGCGAAGGCCGCATCGCGGATCCAGGCATAGCGGTAGTCCCAGTTGCGGATCCCGCCGATCGGCGCAGGCAAGGAGGATGTAGGTGCCGCGACCAGCGAGCCGTTGGCCCAGTCGTCGCACATTTTCAGCGTGATCGCGGCGCGCCTGACCAAGGACTCCTCAGGACCGCCGTACTCCATATGCTTCATCCAGCGGCGCCACGCGTCGGCGGTTCCCTGCAGCATCGCGTCGGTATCGAACCGGTGGTGGCGATGGAAGCGGCCCCAGGACAACACGAGATCGAGGCGATCACCTTGCTGCAGGTCATGTGTGCTGTGCAGGCCCCCCAGGGGACGGTTGGACCGCAGGTGGAGTCGCAGGTCCGGGCGCCGGGACGATCGCACTTCCAGTCCGCTGAACAATGCCCGCGCATGCCCACCGCCGCGGGGCTCGAGGTCCGCTCGTAGGCGGACGTTGCCGGCCAGCACCACCGCCGAACGCACAAGTTCGGCCCGATCAGCCGGTGCGTCATCGGTGAGATCAGCGCCGGAGCGCAGGGCCAGCGCATCGGTGACGCGAACCAAGCCGGTGGGACTGCGCAATTCGGTTGTCAGTACACCGGTATCAGGTTCATAGCGCTGTCGCGCCTCCACCAGGTCTTCCGGTGCCAGGGTGAAATGCCCCCCTCGTGCTTGATCCAGCAAGCCGCAGAACAGGGGTTCGGCATCGAATCGGGGAAGGCACATCCACGAGATGGAGCCGTCCAGGCCCACCAGCGCGGCCGTCGCGCCGTCCCCGATGAGGCCGAGGTCCTCCAGCGGCAGGTAACCCTCCCGCCTGCGGACCGGCCGGAACGGTGGGTCGGGATCGTGCATGCCGCCTCGCTTCCGCCGAGCCGAAAAGGACCGGGCGATCCGATGTGCACACCCAGAAGGTGATCATCACTTTTCGACGCACGGTGTTCTCGACTGCGGCCCGGAGCGTCGCGTCCGCACAGAGTGTCTCGATGGCGGTGTCGTCGTCCTGGCCCCGTGTCGGCTCAAGGATCCGCTCGACAATGTCCTCGCGGGTGAACGCGTCCGCACCGTGTCGCATCGTGCTCCTACGCTCTCAGGGAGCGAGCTGGAGCGCGACCCAGTCGCTCCGGCAGTGATGCTTTCCAGTGAAAACCGATCCGCGTGCAGCTGCGGACCCTGCTCACGGGACATCTCGGCGGTCCTGATGACATCGGCGGTGGAGTCGGCGCTGTCGGCCCCGGCGGGCAGTCGGCTTCCGCTCGGCAGGCGGGCGCGCCCTGGGGCTTACAGGCGGAGAACCACCAGGGCGATGTCATCGCGGGCGCCGGCGCTGACGCCGAGGCGGGCGAGCACGGCGTCAGCGAGGCGTTGGGGGCTGAGGCCGGTGAAGCGGGCGAGTGCGTCGGTGAGGCGGTGCAGACCGGCGTCGATGTCCTCGCCGCGGCGTTCGACGAGGCCGTCGGTGTAGAGCACGAGAGTGTCGCCGGGGGTGTAGGACAGCTCTGCCTGGGGGCGGGGGACGTGTTTGGGGCGGGCTCCCAGCGGCGGGTCGGTGGCCTGGTCGAGCAGATCGAAGGTGCCGTCGTGGTGGACCAGGACCGGCGGGAGGTGACCGGCGCTGCTGTAGGTGATGCGGTGGCTGCGGCGGGCGATGACGACTTGGCACGCGGTGGTGGCCAGCGCACCTTCGACCGAGCGCGCGTACAAGCCCACAACCTCCAGCGCCTTGGCGGGTTCCTGGCGGGCTCGGACGGCGGCGGACAGTGCGCTGCGAAGCATTCCCATGACGGCAGCGGCCCCCAGGCCGTGGCCGACAACGTCACCGACGGCTACGGCGCAGCCGTCGTCGGGCAGGTCGACCAGGTCGTACCAGTCGCCGCACACGTTCAGAGATCCGGCGGCGGGAAGGTAGCGCACCGCGACATCCCGATGCCGGGCCAGGTCGGGCGAGTAGAGCATGGCCTCCTGCAAGGTGACGGCGACCTGGCGTTCACGGGCGTGGGCTTGGCGCAGTTCCTCGTTCAGCCCCTGGAGCTCACGCGCCCGTGCGTACAGTTCGGATTCCATCACCTCCCATTTGCTGAGGTCCCCGCCTCCTCCCGGGCGGGAGGGAAGGGACCGCACGAACGCAGTCACGTCCTCCACCCGGTGGATGATCCACGCCACCTGTCCGTCCGGTCCGAGCACGGGGGTGTTGATCGGGGACCACCATCGCTCCTCGAACACGCCGGGCTTGTCCGCAACCGGGATGTCGTACTTCTGCACCGCCATCGTGTCCGGCTCCTTGGAGCGCAGGGCCCGGCGCAGGGAGCTGCCCAGGTTCCGCACCCCGTCGGCGCCCGGATCCGCGGGGTTGTCGGGGAAGGCGTCGAAGAGGTACTGCCCGACCAGATCCTCCCGAGTGCGGCCGGTCGCTGTCAGATACGCCCGGTTGACATCGATGATCACCAGGTCGGGACCGAGCACCAGATAGGGACTGGGCGTGGCGGCGAACAGCGCCCGGTAGTCGATCCGTGTTGTGGTCACATGCTCTCCCGTTCCGACTCGTGGCCGCCACGGCCGAACGTCGTTTCAACCATGGGTCCTGCGCTCCCCCGCACCCGTCCTCGCTGCGCCGCAGGAGTGTCGGGAAGGTGATCCGCGCCGCCGCTCCCCGCCGCAGAGCACGAGGCCACCGGTTTCGTCTACAGTCCTGTAGACGAGAGTGATACCGCCGGGCTACGGGCCCCCGACAGAAGGACTCGACTGCCGTGACGGACCTTGTGCAACGCCGTGTCCTGGTCGTCGAGGACGACCACGGGCTGCGCGACGTGCTCGCCCGCGGACTGCGCGAGGAGAATTTCGCCGTCGTGACCGCCGCCAGTGGGGCCGGCGCCCTGCGCACCCTCGATGACCGGGTGGATGCCGTCGTCCTCGACATCGGACTGCCCGACTCGGACGGCCGGGACGTGTGCCAGGCCATGCGTTCGACGGGGCTGCAGGCCCCGGTGGTCTTCCTCACCGCGCACAACACGCTCACCGACCGGCTCTCGGGCTTCTCCGCGGGCGGCGACGACTACCTGGCGAAACCCTTCCATCTTGCCGAACTCGCCGCCCGGATCCGCGCGGCGCTGCGCCGCGCCGGGCCGGACCCCGTGGTCGAGCTGGCGGAGCTCCGGCTCGACCCCGTACGCCACCTCCTGGAGGTGCACGGCAAGCCGGTGGCACTCACCCCCACCGAGTTCCGCCTGCTGGCCGCGCTGATGGCGGCGCCCGGTACCACCGTACGCAGACGGGAACTCCTGCGCGCGGCCTGGCCGGACGGGGCTCAGGTCAGCGACAACACGCTCGACCAGTACCTGACCCGGCTGCGCCGGAAGCTGCGCGAGGCGGACAGCCCACAGGCGATCAGTACGGTGCGCGGCGTCGGGTACCGCCTGATATGAGGCGGCTCCGCGTCATCGGACGGCTCCGCACCGCGCTGCCCCACACTCTGCGGGGCCGTCTCGCCCTGCTCGCCCTGGCCTCCGCCACGGCCTGGGTCGCCGCGCTCACCATCGCGTTCAACATCGTCCTCGCCGGACGGCTGAGCAGCCAGGCCGCCGACCTGCTGCAGACCCGGGCCGCGGCGGTGGCCGCCACCGTCGAGGCACGCCCGGACGGCGGGATCGTCGTCCATGAACCGCCCGACGACCGCGCCCTGGATGTCGGCACGTGGATCTACCGCGGAAGCACGGCCGTCGAAAGGCCGAGCGCGCCCCCCGCCCTCCAGCGGCAGGCCGACCGGCTCACCGGCCGGGGCAGCGGATACCAGGAGTCCGGCGGCAGAAACGCCTCCCGGCTCTACGCCCTGCCGGTGCGCGTCGGCGACCGCCAGACGGGCACCGTTGTCGTCGCCGTCTCTCTCGACCCGTACCGCAGCACCGCCCGCGCCGCCCTCGCCGGTTCGGCGGTCCTCGGGCTGCTGCTCCTGGTCGGGGTGTACCTGCTCACCCGCACCATCGTCGGCCGGGCCCTGCGCCCGGTCGCCGAGATGAGCACCCGGGCGACCCGCTGGAGCGAACTCGGCGCCGCCGAACGCTTCGGCACCGGCCACCGCCCGGACGAGCTCGCCTCGCTCGCCACCAACCTCGACGAACTCCTGGACCGGCTGGCCGCCGTACTCCGCCACGAACAACTGCAGACCGCCGAGCTCTCGCACGAGCTGCGCACCCCGCTGGCCCGCATCGTCGCCGAGACCGACTGGCTCACCGCCCGGCCACGGGACTCGGCCGGACAGCACGCCTCCCACCAGGCGATCGCTGCCGCCGCCGGCACGATGCGGCACATCTGCGACACACTGCTTTCCGAGGCCCGCGCCCGCACCGGGCAGCCCCCCGGCCGCTGCCGACTGCCGGCAATGGCCGATCACCTGGCCGAGCAGTACGCACGTCAGCACCCTGCCGCCCCGCCGCTGTCCGTACGGGGCGGCGCAGCCGTCACCGCAGGTGTCTCCCCCGCGCTCGTGGAACGCATGCTCACGCCGCTGCTCGACAACGCCCGCCGCTATGCCGCCACCGCCGTCACCCTGACGTTCGCGCAGACCCCGGCCGGTGTGGAGCTCGCCGTGACCGACGACGGCCCGGGTGTGCCCGCAGAGACCGGCCCGGCCGTCTTCGAGCCGGGCCGCCGGGCGGATCCGGAGGACGGTCATGACGGGGCCGGTCTCGGACTGGCGCTGGCCCGGCGGCTGGCCCGCGCGTCCGGCGGCGACATCGAGTGGGACCCGACCGCCGGCGGTGCGCGGTTCGTGGTCAGCCTTCCGGCAGGCTGACAGAAGCGTCGGCCACGTCCCGCCGGGTCACCGTCAGATAGCTGACCAGGGCCAGGATCAGGACGAGGAAGATCGCGCTGGTGCCGACCGTACCGAGGCCGAGGCCGCCGTCACCGCGTGCCTGGGAAAGATAGTCGCCGAGCGAGGCGCCCAGTGGACGGGTGAGGATGTACGCGATCCAGAACGCCGGGACGGCGGCGAGGCCGAACCCGTAGTGGGCGGCGGCCACGGCGGCGATGAGCACCGCGAACAGCACCGCGGACACCCAGTACCCCAGGTCCATCCGCTCGGCCGTGAGGTCGCCCGCCGAGGTGCCGAGAGCGAACGTGAAGAGGATCGCCGCCCAGTAGAACG
The DNA here is from genome assembly GCF_053593595.1 of Streptomyces sp. NPDC002206. Taxonomy (NCBI): domain Bacteria; kingdom Bacillati; phylum Actinomycetota; class Actinomycetes; order Kitasatosporales; family Streptomycetaceae; genus Streptomyces; species Streptomyces sp. NPDC002206. Next base: position 499,105 of record NZ_JBSFCW010000002.1, on the reverse strand, counting down.
CCTCGCGGCGGACCGTGTGAATGGAGTGGATGGAGAGCGTCCGCTCGCTCCCGTACCAGGCAGCGAACACCGCGACGAGCAACACGGCGAAGACGACTGTCGTCGTCTCCAGCGCCACCCCGAAGTTGTCCGTGAGGTTGTCGCTCACGAGCGTGCCGACCACGCTGATCAGCACCACGGCAAGCCAGTAGAGCCCGGGCACGTACTTCTTGGCCCGGAACTGGAACCAAAGCGTGCCGATCAGCAGCACGGCCATGACCAGCGAGGTGTTCGTCAGGCCCAGACCGAGGTTGTCGTTGAGGAGATCGGCCGCGGTCTCGCCCACCGTCGTGCACAGCACCTTGATCACCCAGAAGTACACGGTGACTTCGGGGACCTTGTTCAGCATCTGCCGCGCCCCGGCGCGTGCCGGATACGAAGCTGTTTCATTCGTCATGACCGGTGAGGCTGGCACGGCGAACCTGAACACATCCTGACTGCTTCCCTCCACCGTCGGCAGATGATGCCCGGACTCACCGAGATCCTCCTCGCACAAGCGATACGTGCAGCAGCAGTCGATCACTCGTGGCGTTACGCTCATTTTGTATGCATTCGTTCCGACTGTGGAGGCAGCCATGCGCCCTACCGACGAGTACCCGACTCCGTCGCAGGCCGAGGGCGAGAGGTTGGAAGAGGATTTGAATCCGGCCGAGGAACGGCACCCCGCCACGACACGCACCCAGCCCTCCCAGGCCGAGGGCGAGCGCCGAGCGGAGGATGACGAAAGCTGAAGTGGAGGTGGCGACAGCAGTTGCGTCCGACCGGATTCGAGCCGGAGCCACAAGGCTGCAGCGTCGGGCCAGGCCCCCGGCCTCCACGAGTGCGGAGGTCGACGGCGCGGGCGTAGTAATGGCCGTCCGTTGAATTACCGATCACGTCGTCGGCGGACGGCCGCACCGCAGCGCGATTTCCTACCGACTTCGCGCCCGAAATATACAGTTGATCCATGAATGCTCGGTTGGCCCTGCTTGACAGTGTGGAACAGGGCGTCACGGAGGGCGAGGTGCTGCGGCTCGCGCTTCAGCACGCCGTCGCCGAGCTGGACGGCCTGGGCGGGACGGTGCACCTACGTGGTCCCATGTCGGCGCTGCGTCTGGTGTCAGTGGCTGGACTGCCTCCGGCCCTCGTCCGACCGTGGGAGATCATCGACCAGGAGGACACCGCGGCCCCGGCCCGCGCCGTGCGCCAGGGAACCGGCGTGTGGGCGCTCCACGACCTCTCGGGCACCACCCCGCCCGAGTCGGCCACCGACTGGCCCGGTACAGGCCTGGCAGCCGTACCGGTGTTCGGCGCGGAGCGCCCGGTCGGCGCGCTCACCGTGGTGACAGGCGCCTCGGGAGAGCCCACCAGGAAGCATTGGGATTTCCTCACAGCGGTGGCCGCCTGGGCGAAGGAGCGGATGATCCAGGCCCCGCCACCCGCTCGCCCTGCCCCGGAGGAGCCGAACGGCAACTTCCTGCGGCAGGCGCTCAAGGCCGTCCAGGTAGGTACCTGGGACTGGAACATCCGCACCGGCTCACTGTCCTGGGACGATGCGGCCATGGCCATCTACGGCACCGAGCCTGGCGACTTCACGTCCCAGGTCGAGAGCTGGATGAAGGTGGTCCACCCCGACGACGTGCCGCGGGCGCTCGCCGCCGTCGAGAAGGCCATTCGCAACCACGGTGTATTCCAGGCCGAATACCGAGTACGACGCCCCGACGGCAGTTACGGCTGGACCCAGGCCCGCGCAAGGGTGGTGCTCGACGACGCGGGCGAGCCCTACCGGATGATCGGGACGGCGTGGGACAGCAACGAGTCCCGGTCCGCCCGTGACGCGCTCAGCCACGCCTTGCGCCATATGAGCGACGGCTTCCTGTCGGCGGACGACGACTGGCGGATCACCTTCGTCAACCTGGAGGCGGAAGGCATGCTGGGCTCCTCCGAGGAGGAGCTGTTCGGCCGCGTGCTATGGACACTGCCCGCCGTGCAGCAGGTCCCCGACATGGAGGCCCGGTGCCGCCGGGCCGCCGCCACGGCCACCCCCGCAGGCTTCGACGCGCAGATGCCGGATACCGGACGCTGCTACCACCTGCGGCTCGTCCCGGTGCCCGACGGGGTCACGCTGTACTTCACCGACGTCACCGAGATGCGCAGGCACGAGGCCGAGCGGATCACCGCCGAGAGGGCCTCCGCCGAGCGTGCCTCCCGGATCACGGAGCTGACCGCAGCGCTCGCCACGGCGACGACCTCACGGGACGTGGTGGACGCGGTGGCCCAGCGGGTGCTGCCGCCGTTCCGCGCCACCGGGCTGCTCGTGCAGGCCGTCGAGGGCAACCGGGTCCACAACGTCGGAGCCGTCGGCTACCCCAGCGCATTCCTCGAACGCGTCGACGGCCGTTCCCGAATCGCGAAGGACCCCGTCTGGGACGCGATCTCCACTCAGGGGCCGCTGTTCCTCTCCTCGGCCCAGGAGTACGCGGCACGCTATCCCGCTATGGCCGACCACCCGCAGGACATCGGCAAGCAGTCCTGGGCGTTCCTGCCGCTGACCGCCTCCGGGCACACCTTCGGTGTCTGCGTGATCGCGTTCGACCAGCCGCGCCGCCTGGCCGACGAAGAACGCACCCTGCTGACCGCCATCAGCGCCCTGGTCGCGCACGCCCTGGAACGCGCGCGGCTCTACGACGCCGAGCACACCCGGTCCCGGGAGCTGCAGCGCGCACTGCTCCCTCGGAGACTGCCCGACCTGCCGTCGTGCTCCGCCGCCGCCCGCTACCTGCCCGCCGGACACGGCATGGACGTCGGCGGCGACTGGTACGACGTCATCCCGCTCTCCGCCGGACGGGTCGCCCTCGTCATCGGCGACGTCATGGGCCACGGCCTCTCCGAGGCTGCCACGATGGGACGGCTGCGCACGGCCGTTCACACCCTGGCCGACCTCGAACTGCCACCCGACGAGATCATGAGCCACCTCAACGACATCGTCAGCGGCCTCGGGGAGGACTCGTACGCCACGTGCCTCTACGCACTGTACGACTCCACCACCCGGACCTGCTCCATCACCCGCGCCGGCCACCCACCACCGGCAGTGGTCCACCCCGACGGCACCGTGCACTTCCTGCATCCGGTCCCGGATCCGCCACTGGGGGTGGCAGAGCCGCCGTTCGAGACGGTGGAGCTGACGCTGCCCCCGGGAAGCCTCCTCGTGCTGTACACCGACGGCCTCATCGAATCGTCCGAGCGCGAGATCGACCAGGGCATGACCGAGCTGGCGCAGCTCCTGCGCACCGGGGAGAGCGAAGACCTGGACCGGCTCTGCGAAACCCTCATCGCCGGCCTGCTCCCCGCCGGACAGCACACCAGCGACGACGCCGCCCTCCTGGTCGCCCGTGTGTACGCGCTCAGCTCCGACCGGATGGCCTCCTGGCCGCTCCCGGAGGACCCCCGAGCAGCGGGCCTGGCCCGCAGGCACGTCCGGGAGCAGCTGTCCACGTGGGGGCTGGACGACATGGCGACGACCACGGAGCTGCTCGTCAGCGAGCTGGTCGGGAACGTCGTACGACATGGGAGGGGACCGCTGCAACTGCGGCTGCTGCTCGACGCCGACCTGGTCTGCGAGGTCTCCGACGGCAGTCTGACCATGCCCAGGGTCCGCCACGCGTCCGAGACGGACGAGGGCGGCCGGGGACTGCAGCTGGTCGCCGCGCTCTCCCAGCGGTGGGGCACCCGCTACACCGCTGCCGGCAAGTGCATCTGGACCGCGCAGACGATGCACGGATCCGACATCCCGGCTCCGCTCCTGCCGGAATCCGACACGCACGCCCTCGCGCCCCCCGAATGACCGCTGACGTCGAGCACGTCTGATCGGGGTTCAGCCGAGCGCACGGTCGAGGTTGAATGCAGCACTGATGAGGGAAAGGTGGGTGAAGGCCTGCGGGAAGTTGCCCAGTTGTTCTCCCGTCGGTCCGATCTCCTCTGCGTACAGGCCGAGATGGTTGGAGTAGGTGAGCATTTTTTCGAAGGCCAGGCGGGCATCTTCCAGGCGGCCGGCTCGGGTGAGGGCTTCGATGTACCAGAACGAGCAGATCGAAAAAGTGCCCTCCGTGCCCAGGAGGCCATCCGGGCTGGCTCCCACGTCGTAGCGGTGGACAAGCGAGTCGGTGACCAGGTTCGCACCAAGAGTGTCCAGCGTCGCGAGCCACTTCGGGTCGACGGGGGAGACGAACTTGACCAGGGGCATCATCAGCACAGAGGCATCCAGGACGTCGCCGTCCAGTTGCTGGACGAAGGCGCCGACCTCGGCCGACCAGCCCCGGCTCATGATCTGCCGGTAGATCGCGTCACGGCTCCGCCCCCACCGGACAAGGTCGGCAGGCAGGCCACGCCGGGTCGCCATACGCATGGCCCGCTCGATCGCCACCCAGCACATCAGGCGCGAGTACAAGAAGTCCCGTCGTCCCCCGCGGGTCTCCCAGACGCCTTCGTCCGGCTGGTCCCAGTGGTCGCAGACCCAGTCCACCACGGCGCCGACCTCGTCCCAGCGGTGGCTGCTGATGGGTTGCCCCCACTTGTCGTACAGGTAGATGGAGTCGATCAGCGCTCCGTAGATGTCCAGCTGGAGCTGGGTCGCGGCGCCATTTCCCACCCGTACCGGAGACGACCCCATGTACCCCTCGAAATGCGACAGTTCGCGCTCGGTCAGCTCGCGGCGTCCGTCGATGCCGTACATGATCTGCAGCGGCCCGGTGGCATCGTCCTCGCACATGATGCAGGAGGACAGGAAGCCCATGAACGCTTCGGCCTCCGATGTGAAGCCCAGCCTGAGCATGGCGTAGATGCAGAAGGCGGCGTCCCTGACCCACGTGTACCGGTAGTCCCAGTTGCGCTCGCATCCGATCTCTTCGGGCAGGCTCGTCGTCGGCGCAGCCACGATCGCGCCGGTCGGCGCGTAGACGAGCAGCTTCAGCGTCAGCGCGGAGCGGTGCACCATCTCCCGCCACCGTCCGTGGTAACGGGAGGCGCTCAGCCACTGCCGCCAGTAGCGGACCGTGGCCTGGAACTCGTCCTCCGCCTCACGCCTGGCACACCCCCGCGGAGCGACCTCTGCCCCCACCCGGTCGAGGGCGAAGACCGCGGACTCGCCCTCCAGCAACTTGAAGTGCGACCAGGCGTCCGTGCCATCGCATTCGAGCGGGACGGTGGCCGTCAGAGCCAAGGACAGGTTCTCGGATTCGAAGTGCGCGCTGTCGCCCTCCAGGCGCGCAGTGTGCGACTCGGTCCCGTAACCGAAGCGGGGAGCCACCCGCGCGGTGAACGGAAGCGAGCCCCGGACGCACAGCAGGCGTCTGATCAGCCGGTGCCGGTGAGCCTCGCCCGATTCGTCACCGATGGGCATGAAGTCCTGGATCTCGCCCACCCCGTCCGCGGCGAAGAATCGCGTGATCAGCACATTGGTGTCGGGAAAATAGAACTGGCGGGTCCGCGCAGGCACGTCGGCGGCCAGCTGGAACGATCCGCCCCGGTCCGCATCCAGGATGGAGCCGAACACGCTGGGCGCGTCGAATCGCGGGCAGCAGTACCAGTCGATCGTGCCGTCGGTGCCCACGAGCGCGACGGTACGAAGGTCGCCGATCAGGCCGTGTTCGGCGATCGGCAGATAGCGTCCGGAGCCCGCTCCCTGCCCGTATCCGGCATTCTCGAACGCCATGCCAGGCCTCCCTGCCACTGCGGCGCCACCGCCGTGAAACCGAAAATAACCCTGATAAGAGTCTAAATCTCCACACATGTGAACTTGGCTCTGCCTCCTCAGCTGCACCACCGCCATGTGCCGTGTCGTGACCACGACGGCGGGCACTCACCAGCCGTGCGTTCATGCGACAGGCGGCGTGTGCAGGCGCAGGTGGGCCAGATCGTCGGGCGGTGGGCTGTCGGGCCGGTGGAAAAGCGGGGTCTGGTCGATGGCGGTCGCCGGGGCGTCGGCCAGCTGGAAGCGCTCGCGCAGCCGGTGGTAGAACTCCAGCGGTGCCAGACGGGCCAGGCGCAGCCGGTACGGTGCCCGGTAGACCGCAACCCAGTCCCCCGGGTCCAGCACTCCGCGCGTCTCCCCGTCGATGCTCACGGCCACCCGGCCGGAATGCGGCAGCACACGTACCGCGATCGCCTCGTCGGCGGCGGCTATCACGGTACGGCCGAAGGCCATGTGCGGAGCGACCGGGGTGAAGACGATGGCGTCGGCGGCAGGGTCCAGTACCGGCCCTCCCGCGGCAAAGTTGTACGCGGTCGAGCCGGTGGGGGTTGCCATGATCACCGCGTCGGCCGAGTAGGAGGCGAGCAGCTGCCCGGCCAGGTACACGGCCACGCTCGCCTGCCGGTCCCGGGCGAGCTTTTCCAGGACCACGTCATTCACGGCGGTGACGTCCAGGGCGACACCCCAGCCGACCGGCTGCGGCCCAGCGGGGCGCAGCGTCGGCGCCGGCAGCGCAGGGCCGCGCCCGTAACACAGCACCGTGTCCAGGCCGACGGGCGTCTGAAGCGGGCGCGACGCACGCAGCGTGAGCACCATCCGCTCCTCGATCACCGCCTGATCCCGGTGGAGAACGTCCAGCGCGTCCTCCACCTGGTCGGTGGTTATCTCGGTCAGGAAGCCGACCCGGCCCACGTTCACGCCCAGCACCGACGCCCCGTCCTTGGCAGCGATCCGTGCCCCACGCAGAAACGTACCGTCACCACCGAATGTGATGATCGACCCAGGATGGCCCGCTGCCTCGGCCTCTTCCTGGCCTCCGTGCCGCGGTTCCCCTTCCCGCCACACGTCGATGTCGGTGCAGGCGATGCCACGAGCGGCACACCACTGGCGGGCAGTCCGCGCCGCCGCGACGGCGGCGGGCCTGCCTTGGTGGACAACCAGACCCAGCCGATTAAGAGGCATCACCTCTCACCGTAGACCGCCCCGGCCCGCCGCGCAGATCGCAACAGACCGTCCCGACAGATGGGTGGTCGAGCGGATCTGCGCCTGGCTTCTGGGCTTCGGACGCCTCCGTACCCGCTGGGAACGCAGAGCCGACAGCCGAAGCCTTCCGCAAGCCCGGCTGCTGCAGGAACACCGTGCTGTCACCCGGTGCCGTCCGGCGGATCTACCGCCTCAGTCCTGCGCGCGCACGGGCTGTCCGCACTGCGGCGGACAATGCGTCGATGTCGTAGGCGCCGCGGTGCTGCAGGCCGTTGATGAAGAAGGTGGGCGTTCCTGACACCCCGCTCAGATCGGCCGACTCCCTGTCCTCGGCGACCCGGCCGGCCCCCGCGTGGCTGCGCAGACTGCGATGGAAGCGCGCGGCGTCCAAGCCCAGTTCGTCCGCGTAGCGCTTCAGATCGGGCACCTGGAGCGCGCCTTGGTGCTCCAGGAGGCGGTCGTGCATCTGCCAGAAGGCCCCCTGCTCCGCCGCGGCCTCGGCCGCCTCGGCAGCGAGTTGCGCGCTGGGATGGACGTCGGTGAGCGGCAGATGCCGCCACACGTATCGCAGATCACCGAAGTCGGCGAGAAGGTCGCGGACCACGGGTTCGGCCTGGCCGCAGTAGGGGCATTCGAAATCGGCGTACTCGACCAGTGTCACCGGGGCGTTCATCGGGCCCCGGACGTGGTCACGGGCGGGGTCGACCGGGACCGCGAGATCGATCACCCTCTCGGCAGTGCCGAGGAGTACCCGTGCACGCCGCTGCGGCGACAGGAGCCTGATCGCCGTCGCCACGGCGCAGGTTGCGAGGAAGGAGCAGATCACCGCGCTCAGGATGCCCAGCTTCGCCTCTTCGAGCCGGTCTCCTTCGAAGGCGAGCGTGGAGATCAGCAGGGCCACGGTGAACCCGACCCCGGCAATCGTGCCGCCTCCGGCCAGGGCGCCCCAACCCACCGGAGGTCTCAGTCGGTTGCGGCTCAGCCGGGCAAGCAGCCAGGAGGCAGCGGTGATACCCACCGGCTTGCCGACCAGATAGCCGAACAGGATGCCCAGAGTGACCGGGGACGTCACCGCCCGCGACAGCAGTCCTGCGTCGATGGTGATGCCGGCATTGGCGAGGGCGAAGAGCGGCACGATCACATAACTCGTCCACGGGTGGTACATCTGTTGCAGCCGCTCGTTGAGCGACACCGCCGACGCCAGTCCCTGGCGTGCCGAACGCTCCAGCTCAGGTGTGGGCTGCTCCCGGAACGAGATGAACAGATCGCTTGCGCGTTCCAGGTCGCTGCGCGCCGCCGGGTAGGCATAGGTCAGCAGCCCCATGGCCAGGCCCACGACCACCGGATCGACACCGGACTTGAGCAGGGCGACCCAGGTCACGGCCCCCATCAGCAGGTACGTCAATCCGTGGCGCACGCCCGCCGCCCTGAGCAGCAGGATCAAGCCGAACAGAGTCACGGCCGCCAGCAGGGCGGGCACGGTGATGTTCTCGCTGTAGACGAGGGCGATGACCACCAGAGCCAGCAGGTCGTCGACCACGGTCACCGTGAGGATGAACGTGCGCAGCGCGACGGGAAACCGTCGTCCCAGGATCGCCAGCATGCCCAGGGCGAATGCGGTGTCCGTGGACATGGCCGCACCCCATCCGTGGGCCGAGGCACCGCCCGCGTTGAACGCGAGGTAGACCCCGACGGGGACGATCATTCCGGCGAGCCCTGCGGCCAGTGGCAGCATGACCCGCTGCCGCTCCCGTAGCTCGCCCATGTCGAACTCCCGGCGCGCCTCCAGCCCGATGACGAAGAAGAAGAACGTCATCAGGCCGCTGTTCACCCACTCGCGCAGGTCCAGCGACACCCCTGACGATCCCAGGGTCACCGACAGATGCGTCTCCCAGAAGGATGCGTAACCCTCGGGAGCCGCGTTCGCCCACACCAGCGCCGCCACCGTGGCGGCCAGCAGCACCGCCGCGCTGCCGGACTCGGTCACGAGGAACGCGCGCAGCGGTGTCCGGGTCCCCGGGTCACGTGTGCTCTGCTCCTGGAAGGGAGGCGGGGAGGAGGGGGCGTGTGTCACGGGGCCATCATCGCGTGCCGTGGGCTTGTTGGGGTGCAACGGCCCACCAGGGGCCGCACCGCACTCGACCGCTTCATGTGCCGACCGGTCCTGCACGCTCGCCGCGCATCCGGACGCGGCGAGTACTCCCTCGATCGAGGTGTCGCAAGAACCCAGGAGCGGAACCAACGACGGCCCGTACCTGCCGGGCGTGGATCAGGTGCTCTCCTCAGACGACCGGTTCACCGATGCCCAGCATGTTCCCCTCGCTGTCACGGAACCAGGCGCCGCGTTCACCCCGTGCACCCTTGCTGGGGTAATTCCCTTCGATCTCGGCGATCCCGTCCCTGGTCCGCAACCCGGGTACGTCGACCTCTTCGAACACCACGCCGCGCCGTTTGAGCTCCGCCACGACTGTCTCGATGTCGTCCACCACCCACGCCATCTGAGTGAAGGTACCGGGAGAGGCACCCGCCGACCGGAACAGTACGAACTCCGCACCCCCGCACCGATACAGCAGCCCACCGGGCCGTTCATCGACGGGCTCCAGACCGAGCTGTTCGGAGTAGAAACGCCGCGCCCGGTCCAGGTCCTGGGCCGGAAGCCTGGTCGCCACGGGTCCCCGGGCCAAATGGTTCCTGTCGTCCGCCTTCATGTCTCCACTGTGCCGTGAGCGATGGCCGGAGGGGGGAGGCAACAGACGCGTGCCACGGCGGCATCACCGACATCGAGCACGAGCGACAGGTTTTGGACGGTGGCCGTTTCAATAACACTGGGTGGCGGCAAAACTGAGTGGCCGTCCGGAGTCGGCTCCGCATACCTTCGGCCGCATGGCTCGGAGCTGGTCACGCACGGTTACGTGGTGGAGGACGTCCGCGACGCGCCCGACCGTCCGGGCCGGGAGTTCGTCTTCCTCGCACGACGTCCACGGGGCAGCCAGGTCTGAGGTCGAGTGCGGTGCCGGCGAGGAATCCCTCTCGTCGTCACCATCGTCCCCGACGGCAATCTCCTGACCGCCGACGACTACCTGGGCCCCCGGCACGACGAACCCGAACGGCGAGGTCGCCCCGGCGGGACCTGGGTCACCGTCCTGTCCAGGCCAGCAGTTCGTCCGCCGGCCATGAGGTGATGACCCGTTCCGCCGGCACACCGCACTCCTCGGCCCGGGCGCAGCCGAAGATCTGCCAGTCGAGCTGGCCCGGTGCGTGGGCGTCGGTGTCAATGGCGAACAGCACTCCGGCATCGACGGCGCGACGCAGCAGTCGCCGGGGCGGATCAAGCCGTTCGGGCCGGCTGTTGATCTCCACGGCGGTTCCGGACTCGGCACATGCGGCGAACACTTCGTCCGCGTCGAACTGCGACTCCGGGCGCCCCCGGCCGGTGACCAGACGGCCTGTGCAGTGCCCCAGAACGTTCGCCTGCGGATGGCCGACAGCAGTGACCAGCCGGCGGGTCATGGGCCGCGCGTCCATCCGCAGTTCGGAGTGCGCGGACACGACCACCACGTCGAGCTGTTCCAGCAGTTGCTCCTCCTGGTCCAGGGAGCCGTCCGGAAGGATGTCGCACTCGATACCGGTGAGCAGCCGGAACGGCGCCCAGCGCTCGTTGAGTTCGGCCACGGCCGCCAACTGGCGGCGCAGCCGTTCCGGCGACAGGCCGTGTGCCACGGTCAGCCGGGGGGAGTGGTCGGTGAGGGCCGCCCACTCGTGTCCCAGCTCCATGGCCGTACGGCCCATCTCCTCGATCGGGCTGCCGCCGTCCGACCAGTCGGAATGCAGATGGCAGTCGCCGCGCAGCACGGCACGCAGCGTGCTGCCGCCTTCGGTGAGCGGAGCGGCGGTGTCTTCCTCGAGCCGCCGGAGGTAGCCCGGGACTTCCCCCGCCAGCGCTTCCCGTACGACCTGCGCCGTCTTCGGCCCGATGGCTCTGACCGACTCCAGCGTCCCCGCCGTCACGCGTTCCGCGATCTATCGCTCCGACCGCACCGGCGGCTGCACGGAACGCCTGTACGCGGTACGTGGCTGCCCGGTCGCGTTCCAGCAGGAAGGCGATCCGGCGCAGGGCGTCGACCGGATCCATCGGCACCTCCCGTACCGCCACGACACGACGGGCTGCGCACCGGGCTCTTCCCACGTTGGCACACCCATGAGGCGGGCGGCATCTCGTACGCCCCCGCTCAGCCGCTGACGTGCACCGCCGGGCGGCGCGCCGGAGGAGACACGGCAGGCAACCGGGACGACGCCTCCTCCGGGCCGTGGTCAGTGGCTCTCGGCTGCCGGTTCCAGGACGAGGACAGGAATCTGGCGGTCCGTCTTCTTCTGGTAGTGGGCGTAGTCGGGAAAGGCCTCGACCGCGCGCTCCCACCACACGCGCTTCTCGTCGCCGGTGACCTCACGGGCGTTCATGTCCTGGCGGACCGGGCCGTCCTGCAGCTCCACCCGGGGGTCCGCGGCAATGTTGTGATACCAGACGGGATGCCGGGGAGCTCCGCCCAGCGAGGCGACCACGGCGTACGCGCCGTTGTGCTCGACCCGCATCAGCGGTGTCTTGCGGATCTTGCCGCTCTTGGCTCCGCGCGTGGTCAGGATGATGACCGGCATGCCCCGCATCGTGGTCCCCTCCGTCCCTCCCGAACTCTCGAACAGTGCGACCTGATCGCGGACCCACTGCTCGGGGCTCGGCTCGTACTCACCCTTGAGAGGCATGGCATCTGTCCCATCGTCGGCATTCGGGCAGCGCGGACTTCGATGTGTCCCGCTGCACGGATAACTCTGTCATCATCGCGCCGTCCCGGGACCCGGTCGAGTACGCGTGTCACAGGCGCTCCTGTCCGGAAGGTTGACGCGAGCGCCGACCGCGGGTTCGCGCGACGTGCCGTGCGCGCCCGGCGTGGTCATCATGGGCAGCATGGTCCTGCACCCCGTCGGGACCGCCCGGCAGCACGAGAGGAGTGAGGGCGATGGAGTTGTTCCCGTCCATCCCGCTTGCCGAGTGGCGCGACACCAAGGAGACGCTGCACCGCTTCGCGCAAGTCGTCGGGAAGGTCCGTCTCGCCGCCAGCGTCCGCCGCAACCACTGGTGGAACGTTCCGTATCACCTCACCGGACGCGGTATCACCACCCGTCCGATGGGACAGATCGACGGCAATCCCATCTTCACGATCGACTTCGACTTCGTCGGCCATCAGCTGATCGTCGCGAGGCTGGACGGCATGACGGTCTCCTTCCCGCTGTCCGGCCTGTCCGTGGCGTCCTTCCACAAGAGCGTCATGGCCGCGCTGGACGCGCTGGGTGTCCGGGTGGACATCGACACCCCAAGGCCGTTCGACCTGCCGGATGCCGACCGGCCGTTCTCCGAGGACACCGAGCACGCCGCGTACGACCCCGAACACGCCACTCGCTACTGGCAGGTCCTCAGCCAGGTGGCACTGGTGCTGGAGGAATTCGCGGCGCGCTTTTCGGGAAAAGTCAGTCCGGTACACCACTTCTGGCACACCTTCGACATCGCCCACACCCGCTTCTCGGAGCGTCAGATCGACCAGCCTCAGCAGATCGACCCCGTGACCCGGGAGGCATACTCCCGGGAGGTGGTCAGCTTCGGCTTCTGGTTCGGGGACGACAGCTTCGCCGAGCCCGCCTTCTACTCCTACACCGCCCCCGAGCCGGCACAGCTGGCCGAGGAGCCACTCAGGCCCGAAGCTGCACAATGGGTCGCTCGCGGTGACAGCCATCTGGCGGTGCTCACGTACGACGCGGCACGCACTCGGACCGACCCGCGTGCGTCCGTGCTCGACTTCTACGAAAGCGCCTACCGGGCGGGGGCCGGTCGCGCCGGCTGGGACATGGACCGGCTCGCGTGTCCCGGCGGGATGACGGACCCATTTCTGCGCTTCCGCTCCACAGGTCCCGCTGCTCGTTGATGAAGATCACGAGTGACGATCACGCGGAGTGGACCCGAGCCATCTCAGTGCAACTGCCGCTCCCAGTCCGCCGGGACCATGCCCTGCGGACCCGGGGTCGGCTGAGCCGGCGGGTGACAGGTGGGCGGGAGCAGCTCCGGCCCGTCGTAGTACTCCTCGGTCTCGACGTTCCACATCCAGCTCTCCCCGGGCTCGAAGCTGGCCAGGAACGGATGCCCCGCGTCGCGGGCATGCTTCGTTCCGTGCTGCCCGGGTGAGGAATCGCAGCATCCGATGTGTCCGCAGGCGGCGCAGCGACGCAGGTGGAACCACCACCCCGGTCCGTTGCCCGCCAGACAGTCCGCACACCCTGTGCCACTGGGAGCCGCGGTGGGATCGATACCTGGAATCCGGTCAGGTGCCATGGGACGTGCCTCCGGGAATCAAGCGTGAGCACACGGACCTCAAAGGTCTTGGCTCGACGCGCTGAGGCCTTCCGTTTCCCCTTCTGCATCGTAAGGCCAGGTGGGACGGTGCGCCTGTGTCGGTCGTCCCTCACCTCACCGGGGCCGACGGCTGCGTCTCCCGGCTGCCGACCAGCCGCCGCCGGAGTGCGGCGAGTCGGGGATGTCGTTCATGCATTTCAGCCGAGTGACGGTCGAGTTCGTGACCGAGTCGTTCGGCGCGCTTGTCGATGTCCAGCTCATCCAGAATGCGATCGATCTCGGCGAGCAGGGCACCGTGGAGTTGCCACTCCCTGGGGTGTTCCTGGACGTCCTCCAACAGGAGGTCGGCCACCACGTCCCGGGCGGCGCGGCTGGACACCAGTGCGGCGGCCAGCCGCGACTCGGCTTCCTCGGCGTTGGCGGACACCGGGGTGGTGATCAGCGTGGAGAAGCTTTCGATGGCCTCGGCCATCTGGGCGAAGAGTTCTCGCAGTGACAGTGCCACGTCATCGGGGAACAGCGATTCCTCGGTGCGGGCCTTGGCCAGGTCCGTCAGGGTGCGTGCCAGCACGCGGAGCACGACCGCGCAGATCTCCAGCGTGTCGAGTCCGGTACGCAGGACGATCCGGTAGAGGAGTCCCTGGCGGACCCGGGGGTTGAGCATGAGGCTTTCCTCGGCCTGCCGCAGCGAGGCGTCGACGGCCACGATGTCGTGGTCCAGTCGACGGGCGTCGTGCAGTCTGGCCGCTGCCTGCGGAACGGAGATGTGTCCGCCGGTCTCCTCGCCCATGGCACGGAACATCCGTCCCATCTCCCGTGCCAGCGTGTCGATGGACGCCCCGGCGGTCTGCACCCATACGGGCGGTGCGAACAGAAGGTTGAACAACAGGCCGACGCCCGCACCGATCAGGGTCTCGAGTACGCGGTCCCACGCGGTGTAGGCGATCTGGGACACGCCGAGCACGAGCATCGCGCTGATGGCCACCTCGGGCACGAACTCATCGACCCGCACCATGCGTCCGATGATCAGCGAACTGAAAATCGTCAGCCCCAGGCTCCACCAGGTCAGGCCTACCAGGGCGCTGAACCCGATGGCGATGAGCACCCCGACGACGACGGAGTTGACGCGCCGGATGCCCGTGGTGAGTGTCGCGTACAGGGTGACCTGAACGACAAGGAGTGCGGTGAGCGGAGCTGTCAGCGGAGCGGGCTGAGGAAGGGTCCACACCGCGACGACATAGGCGATGACTGCCGCCGCCGTCGAGCGCAGGGTCTGCGCCGCGACAGGTTCGGTGGTTCGCCGTACGAGCTTGACCACAGGTGCGGAGAGTTCTGGCATTTCACTCCCCTTCCCTTGCACGACCGCTTGCAGCCCCACGAATCGACCGGACGGGTGCCGATGTGCCGGGATCGACCAGCGCGGCCGAGGCCGAAGTCCCCGGATCGGCCGGCCGATCCGGGGCTCGCGGCCTCGCGGAGTACCGGCAGTGGAACCGCCCGGTGGCCCGGGACGCAGGGCGCAGCCGCAACCGCACCTTAGGAATGCGGCAATGTACGGGAAACACATTCAACAGAAAGTTGACCCGCTGCCGCGTCACCGCTCCCCCACGCTCGAACACGGCTGTCCGTCCGCGCTCACGCCCACCCACCCGTTCTCACGCGCACCCGCCCGTCCGCCGCCCCATTCCGGAGGCATCCGTGTCACAGGCACCGTCCCCGCCCGCCCCCGCCCGCCACCCCGTCGATCAGGTGCTGCCGCCCGGCCGGCTCGGGATTCTCGGTCTGCAGCACGTGCTGGTCATGTACACAGGCTGCGTCACCGTCCCCCTCGTCTTCGGCTCCGCCGCCAAGCTGAACACGTCCACCATCGGACTGTTGATCAACGCCGACCTGCTGGTGGCCGGCCTGATCACACTGATCCAGGCGCTCGGCATCGGCAAACTCCTCGGCGTACGGCTGCCGGTCGTCGCCGGAGCCACCTTCACCGCGGTGACCCCGATGATCCTCATCGCGGGCGAGTACGGCATGCAGGCCGTGTACGGCTCCATGATCGCGGCAGGCGTCTTCGGCCTGATCGTCGCCGTGCCCTTCGCCCGCGCCGTGCGGTTCTTCCCGCCCCTGGTCAGCGGTTCGGTCATCACCGTCATCGGGCTCTCGCTCATCGGAGTCGCCGCCGGCCTGATCGCCGGTCTCGACCCCACAGCCAAGGATTACGCCGCCCCCAGCCACCTGGCGCTGGCCGGCGGCATCATCCTGCTCATCATCGTCGTCAGCCGCTTCACCCGCGGCTTCGTCGCGCAGATCGGCGTGCTCCTGGGCCTGGTCGGCGGCACCCTGGTCGCCGTTCCGATGGGCCTGACCGATTTCTCCTCGGTCGGGCAGGCCGACTGGCTGGGCGTCTCCTCGCCGTTCCATTTCGGCGCCCCGCAGTTCCCGATCGCCGCCGTCATCTCGATGTGCGTCGTGATGCTGGTGACATTCACCGAGTCCACCGCCGACATGCTCGCTGTCGGCGAGATGACCGGCCGCCCGCTCTCCAAGCGTGACTTGGCCCGGGGGCTTGCCGCCGACGGCGTCTCCGGCATCTTCGGCGGCATCATGAACGGCTTCCTGGACACCGTATTCGCCCAGAACGTCGGGCTGGTCGGCATGACCAAGGTCCGCAGCCGCTACGTCGCCGCCGTCGCCGGAGGCATCCTGGTCCTGCTGGGCCTGGTCCCCAAGCTCGGCGAGATCGTCGCCTCACTCCCCGAACCGGTGATCGGCGCGGCCGGTCTGATCATGTTCGCCACCGTGACCGCCGTGGGCATCAAGACCCTGCACAAAGTGGAGTTCGAGGGCACCAACAACCTGCTGATCGTCGCTGTCTCCATCGGGATCGGCATGCTCCCTGTCGTCGCGCCGTCGATCTATCACGCCTTCCCGACCTGGGTCCAGATCATCGGTGGCAGCGCCATCACCAGTGCCACCCTCGCCGCGTTCCTCCTGAACCTGCTCTTCAACCACACAAGCGCCCGCGGCAAATCCGCGACGGCCGAGCCGGTGTCGGCCACGGAGGTGACCACTTCCGGCCCGACCTGACGATGCCAGAGCCTCGAGTCCCGCCGCCCACCGGGTGAAGGGACTCGACGGTCCACCGACACCGAGACGGCGAGGCCCATCGGCCTCGCCGTCTCTCGTGCGGGGTCTGTCGGTCAGGCGTTGAGGACACCCGCGCCCAGCAGAGCGAAGAGCAGCACGCCCACGATGAGGCGATAGATCACGAACGCGTTGAACGAGTGCTTGGCAACGAACTTCAGCAGCCAGGCGATCGAGGCGTACGCGACGAGGAAGGAGACCACCGTGCCGACGGCGAGCGGGACCGCGCCCACCCCGCCGCCGACCGCGTCCTTCAGCTCGTACAGCCCGGCGCCGGTCAGTGACGGGATACCGAGGAAGAACGAAAGGCGGGTCGCGGCGACCCGGTTGAGGTCCAACATGAGGCCGGTGGACATGGTGGCGCCCGAGCGGGAGAAGCCGGGGAAGAGGAGCGCCAGGATCTGGGAGGAGCCGACCAGCATCGCGTCCTTGAGCGTGGTGTCCTCCTCGCCGCGCCTGTGCCGGCCCATCTGATCGGCCGCCCACATCACGCCGCTGCCGACGATCAGCGATCCGGCCACCACCCACAGCGAGGCGAGCGGTCCTTCGATGAGCGGCTTCGCGGCGAGTCCGACGATCACGATCGGGATCGTGGCGTAGATGACCCACCAGGTGAACTTGTAGTCGTGGCTGTCCCGTTGGTCGCGGTGGGCCAGGCCCCGTACCCACGCGGTGACGAATCGGACGATGTCCTTGAAGAAGTAGACGAGGACGGCGGCGATCGCACCCACCTGGATGACGGCGGTGAAGGCAACGACGCCCTTGTCGTCCACCGGGATGTCCATCAGCCCCTCGGTGATCTTCAGATGCCCGGTGGAGGAGATCGGCAGGAACTCGGTCACCCCCTCGACGATCCCGAGAACGATGGCCTGTCCGATGGTGATGGCGCTCAAGTGTTCCGTCCTTGCGAAGCATTCGATGGGATGACGGTGGTGGTGCGGTGCGGTGGCGCTCTCGGCTCAGAGCCGCTCCGAGAAGCGAGGCCCGTGCAGCCGCCGGCAGCCGGTCGGCGGGTGCACCGGTCCCGGGCCGGGCAGTGCCCTGGGCTCGGGCGTGTGACGGTGCATGGGATTCCTGTCATGGCGGCGGGCGTCACGGGTCCAAGAGCATGCGTGGCACACTCGGGGAAGGCCATCGTCATCTACGCGCGCGTAGAAGACGGGTGTGACTGTAGAGGATGAGCAAGGAGGCAGCCAACAGTGGATGCGGTCGAGCGTGCCTGGACACACGAGACGGACAGCCGCCTGGCCAATGGGAAGCGGGAGGCCGAGGTGCTCGCCGTGCTCCGGTCGGCGCAGGAGCCGCTCACCCCGAGAGCCGTACGTGAAGTCATGGACGACGACTTGTCGTACAGCACCGTCGTGACCATCCTGACCCGGCTGTACGAGAAGGACGTCCTCACCCGGGTCCCACGAGGCCGGGCCTTCGCTTACGCGCCCGCGACCGACGAACCGGGTTTCGCCGCCCGGCGGATGCGCCAGGCCATGGAGGAGGTGCCGGATCGCGAGACGGTCCTCACCCGTTTCGTCGACGACCTGTCGAGCGGCGACGAGGCGCTTCTGCGCCGCCTGCTCGGCGGCGATCTGGACTCCGGCCGGTAGGGCCACGGAGGCTGCCATGCATCTCGCCATCTACCTGCCGCTGTTCTTCCCGCTGCTGGCGGCACCCGCCGCCCGGCCGCTTGCCGACCGGCTGGAACCGCGGCTGGCCACCTGGGTGCTGACGACGGCGTCCGTGGTGTTGGCCGCGGGCAGTACGACTGTACTCGGCCTGCTCGCCCTCGCCGGTCTGGTGCGTATCCCGAGGATCGCCCGACTCGCCGATCTGTCACCGGCGGTGCTGGGACGCGACGATCCGGCGTGGGTGCCGGTGGCCGCGACGGCAGCGGTGCTGCTGCTCGCCGTGACCGTGGTCGCCTCCCGCTTCCTGGTCCGCCGGGTGCGGGCGGTGTGTGCGGCTGTTCTGGAGTCCGCATGCTTCCCGGGTCAGGATCCGCTCGTCGTGATGGAGGAGTCCGTCGCCGACGCGTTCGCGATGCCCGGGCTGCCCGGCCGCATCGTGGTCTCGACGGGCATGCTGGCCACGCTCGACGAAACCGAGCGCGCAATCCTGTTCGCGCACGAGCGGGCCCATCTGCGCGCGCACCACTATCTGTTCGCCGCAGCCGCCCAACTGGCCGCAACCGCGAACCCGTTGGTACGCCCCCTGGCGGCTCAGGTCACCTACACGGTGGAGCGGTGGGCGGACGAGGCCGCGGCAAGCGCAACCGGCAACCGGCGGCGGGTGGCGGTCACCGTGGGAAAGGCGGCGCTGGCGACAAAGCGCTCCGGCGGTCTGCGACGGCTGCCTGCCGCGGCCCTGGGACTTCTCGGCCGCCGGGGCGCGGAGCGCCGGATGGACGGGGAGCGAACCGGGCCGGACAAGGCGGGCCCTGTGCCGCGGCGGGTGGCTGCGCTCCTGTCCCCCGTACCGACGGGCGGGAAGTGGCGAGCGGCGGTCACCGCCGCCTACCTCACGGCTGCCGTCCTGTGCACGTTCGAAGCCGCCCAGGATCTGCACGAGGTGCTGAAGCGGGCCAGAGGCGGCTGACCGGCAGGCCGGTGTGGGCCGCCGGCCCAGGAGGCGCACCGCATACAGGTGGTCGGTCAGCGGCCACCGTCGAGGCTCGGCAAGGCCTGGGAAAGCGGGACGCGAGCGGGTTCGCGCATAACCCTGCCCTGGAGGCGGGCCGCGATGTCCCGGATCGCGGGGAGACGGGCGAACAGCGCCTCCCCCGGGCAGTCGGTGGCAAAGCCGTCGCGATGGGCGGAGATGGCATAAAAACTGGCCGAAGTTCCCTTGGGGTAGCGGCTCTTGTCATTGGTGGACGTGAGTCGCACCTTGCTGCGGGGGTCGACACCGCGCAGGCCGAGTTTCCAGGCGGCGAGGGCTGCGATCGCGTGTTCCATGGGTGCCGGCACCTTCGTCCCTAGCCCGAAGGTGCCGATCGCCGCAATCCCTGCAGTGCCCTGGTTGAACCCAAGAGTGTGGGAGCCGACGACCGGGCGGTCGACACCTCCGGCACGGCCTTCGTAGATGTTGCCGCATCGGTCGACGAGGAAGTTGTAGCCGAAGTCTCCCCACTGCTGATCACGGGTCTGGCCCGTGTACAGGTTGCGCAGGATATGTGGCACGTCAGCGCAATCGTAGGTATTGGGGGTGTCCGTGTGGTGGATGAAGATCGCCGTCACCCCGTTCGCATAGTGGGCCCGGGGATCGCGCTTGGTCTCGTCGGCCCGCCACTGCGCACGCGACACGATGGTGGGGCGAAGTGCTGCGTGGCGGAACGCCACCGCCATCGCCTTCAGCGCAACCGACCGCGCGGGATCGACGGTCGGCGCCGTCCCCGCACCGGCCGGCAGCACCGCGGCAGGGCTACCCTGCATCGTCCCGCCGACGACCCCGGCCATCGTCACTCTGGCCGGCGCCGCCACGAGTGGAACTGCCGCTAAGGAAGCCGTGAGGGGCAGCACAATTCGCCACATACGCACAGGGGCCTTCTTTCCTCTTCGCCGAGCGGGCGGCGGGAGCACGTACGCCCGCTAGCCTTGCGGCAGAAGGTTCGCTGCGCGCGCCGGACTACTGCATGCAGGCGAGTACGACGTGGCCGACCTCGGTGTAAGCCCGACGGCAGTCTGTGGCTGATCCGTGCGGCAGGTTGCGGGGCCGCCGGCGCGGGCTTGCCCCGGCGGGGGCCGCCGTCGCAGGACGGTTCCCGTGACGGCGGCCGGTACCGGCTCAGCTCAGCCGGGTGGTGGCATATACCTCGATTGCGTCCCGCTGATACGCGGCCAGGCCGGGCGCGATCGCCTCGTATGCCGCGCGCCACTGCTCGTTCTCCACGCAGGAGCGCCCGATCGCGCGGTACTCCTCGGCGGAGACTGCCCGGAGCTCGGCCAGTACCCGGTACTGGGCGTCGGCCTCGGCCTGCACCGGGTCGGCGTCGGCGGGCAGGCCTGCGGCCTGCAGCTCGGCCAGCCGGATCATCTGCGCCGTGCGTCGGCGGTGCCCGGCCTCGATTTCGTCCTGGCTCATCGTCGCAGTGCGCTGCTCGACCTTCTCGGCCAGTTCCGGGAAGTCGCGCAGGCTCTCTCCGTACTGGGCGGGCCGGACGCCCTCGAACAGGTTCTCCGGTCGGTTGATGCTGGTCATAATTCTGCCGTCCTTCCTGGACTGCTCCAGTTCAGCGATCGTGCGGGAGACGGTGCCGACCAGAGCGTCGAGCCGGTCACGCTCTGCGAGCAGCCGACGCCGGTGGCCGCGCAGGGCCTCCAGCTCATCGACCTGCGCGGCCAGGATCCGGCCGATCTCGGGCAGTCCCAGGCCCAGCGTCCGCAGTACGAGGATCTGTTGCAGCTGCAACAGTTGTCGCTCCTCGTAGTAGCGGTGACCGTTGGTGCCGATCCGGGCCGGCGGCAGCAGGCCGATCTCGTCGTAGTGCCGAAGCGTTCGCGCCGTCACACCCGACATCCGGGCGACCTCCGCAATCGGCCAGGCCATGTCCGCCCTCCTCACGAATGCTTCACCGGGCCGGCCGATCCGGCCCTGGTAAGGACGGTAGAAGCTGCCGCAGCGGCAACTTCAAGTCCAGCATCAGTGTCCCGGTCCCACCCGGCCGGAGCCGGCTATTGCGCGACGGGTCCGTTCGGACCCGGGCCCGGCCGTGCCCCCATGGCGGGCATCAGCAGTGGCCCGGCTCGTTTGGTGCGGCGCTGGGTGAGGGCAGTCTCGACACGGGTGATGCCCGGAAGACCGGCCAACTCGGTGGAAAGGTAATCGCACAGCGCGTCCGCGCTGCGGCACTCCACGATCGCGAAGACGGCGGACGGCCCGGTGGTGAGAGCGGCGAACGCGACCGAGGAGTGCCGGGACAGCGCTTCGGTGACGGGCCCGAGCGCGGCCGGCGCCACTTCGAGCCACATGAGCGACTCGATGCGGAAGCCGAACAGCGCGGGGTCCACCTCTACTTCGAAGGCAAGCACCCCGGTCTCACGCAGTTGGCTGATGCGGCGCCGGACGGTGGACTCCGACCATCCCGTCGCAGCGGCCAGCCGTCCCAGGTCCGCACGTGCATCCTCCGACAGGGCGCGCACAAGACGGGTGTCCGCTTCATTCCACGTGACGGCGAGGCACGCCGCGTCCGGTGCTTCGGGCAGCGCCGGTACCCGAAGCCGAACCTGCTCCGCCTCGCTGAGTGCACCCATCCGCCCCGCCCACCCACCGACGCCGGCGACCGGACGCAGCACGCAAGCCGCCTCCACATCACGTACCCCATGCGTCCGGGCGAGTTGCTCGAAGAACGAGCGCTGTCCCTCGTCGCTCGGTGGCGGTGTGCGGACCATGCAGGTGAGTTCCGTTCCGCCCACCAACGGCGCGATCCATGAAGTGTCGCCGCGCTGAGCGAGCTTGGCGGCAAGCGCATCCGCCGTCTCGGGTGCGCAGTGGACGCGGACGACCCAGTCGAGCATCCCGATCCGGCGGCTGTCGACGAGCCCGACAACGCGCAGGACGAAGCGCGACCGCAGACGGTTGTAGCGGCGGACGACGGTGCGTTCGGGGGCACCGATAACCGCTGCGATGCGGCTGAACGACATGCGCCCATCGAGTTGGAGGGCGTGGATCAGGCGGCGGTCCAGCTCGTCGAGGGTGACGGATTCCATCAGCCTTGCCTCTCCAAACGGCCGATTCCCTCAAACCCGGTCGGCTTTACACCGCGGGGTGGACGGACGGGGACGACACTTCCGGCAACCGGCAAAGACGTCGGAACCACCCGTACACGCCCTCGCCCGCCCGGAACGAGGAGGAATGAGAACATCATGCTGACCGTACTCCCCATCAGGTACGTCACCGACGTGGAAGCCTCCCGGCACTTCTATGCCGGCCTGGGCCTCATCTTCGAACCCGACGTCAGCGTGGGCATGTGGGCACACCTGGCTGCCGACGCCGGCGCTGTCGGGATCCACGACGCCACCGTCTCCCAGGGACGCCTGCCCGGCACCACCGAACTGGGCTTCGCCACGGACGAGCGGCTGGAAGACATCGCGGAGCGACTCGCTCGATCCGGATACGACTACGACCTCGTCGACGAGAACTTCGGCCGCAGTATCCGCGTCACCGACCCTGACGGCGTCGTCATCCAGATTCAGGAGATCAACCACGTCGCCGTCCGAAGCTCGGCAGCGGCGACGAGGGGAAAGCCCGCGTAACTGCCGTCAGCACGGGGCATAGCCGCACGGCGTCCACGTGCCTGCCGCACCTCATGCGGAGACCTTCTGGTCGCGTGCTGACCGGCGTGGGCCGCGCATCTGCCTCTTCCCGGCCCGGCCTCTACGCCCGGCCTCTACAAGGAAGTTCCCATGGAACCACTCATCGTTCTCGTCGGGGTCACCTGCATTGTCCTGATCACCGGCGGATGGAAAGCCCGGCCGCTCCGGCGGCTGCCCACCGCCCTGCGTGGCGGATTGGCGGCCATGTTCCTGCTGACCGGAGGGGCCCATTCGTGGGGATGCGCGAGGAGCTCATAGCCATGGTGCCGCCCGTCCTGCCGGCACCTGAGGTACTGGTCACCGTGTCCGGCCTCCTTGAACTCGTCGGCGCCCTGGCGCTCCTGTGGGCACCAACCTCCGGACCGGCCGCCGGCGCACTCGGCCTCCTGTTGCTCGCACTGTTCCCCGCCAACGTGTACGCCTCCGGCACCGCGACGGACTGGTGGGATCAGCTCATCCCCCGCACCATCACACAGCTGATCTTCCTCTCGGCCACGGGGACGGTCATGGTCGACCGGCTACGTGCCACACCCCTTCGGTGGCACGGCAGGAAGGCGACTGCCGTGCCGGCCACGAAAGGGGCCGGAGGGGGCTCACGTGACTCCTCCGCCATTGCTCTCACCGGCAAGCGTCGCAAGGTCGACGCGGGCGAGTGGACGGCAGAGCCATCCCTCGCCTCCCCGCGGGAACGCGGTGGACAGGTACCCGGGTTAAGAAGAATTCCGAATCCATGACGTCGCATCAGAAGTCCATACGCCGGCCCCTGCGCGTCCGATCGAATGCCAACTCGCCCCCGTACTCACCGGGTTCCGCGCCACAGGGCGTCGTGGCACGATTCTGAAAAGATCTCCAACTCGCCCATACCTTCCGTCGTTCCCGCAGGCCGGATGGCCCGGATTCAACAGCCGGTGCTTCGGCTCCCGGTTGGGGTGGTCGCCGGGCGCCGCCCATGAGGGGCGGCGCCCGGCCCAGGCGGCACCGCAACGGGGGGATGTCCGTGCCGCCGCGCGGGCGCCGAGTGGGTCAGCGCTCGCTGTCGAGATGGTTCATCAGGGGCGCGGCGTAGCGCGCGCCCGCCGCGGAGCCGGCCGGGACGGCCTGCTCGATGACGGCGAGATCGGCCTCGGTGAGGGTCACGGTTTCGGCGCCGAGGGCCTCGGACAGCCGCTCACGGCGACGGGCGCCGACGAGCGGCACGATGTCCTGGCCCTGGGCGGCGACCCAGGCGATGGCGATCTGGGCGACGGTGGCGCCCTTGGCCTCGGCGATCTTGCGCAGCGCCTCGACCAGGGCGAGGTTGCGGTCGAGGTTCTCGCCCTGGAAGCGCGGGCTGATGCCGCGGAAGTCGTTGGCGGCGAGCTTCCGGTCGCTGGTGAAGTGGCCGCTGATCAGGCCGCGGGACAGCACACCGTACGCGGTGATACCGATGCCCAGCTCACGGGCGGTGGGAAGGATCTCGTCCTCGATACCGCGCGAGATCAGCGAGTACTCGATCTGAAGGTCGGCGATGGGGTGCACGGCCTGGGCGCGGCGCAGCGTTTCGGCGCTGACCTCGGACAGGCCGATGTGGCGGACCAGACCGGCCTGGACCATCTCGGCAATGGCGCCGACGGTCTCCTCGACCGGCACGTTCGGGTCGAGCCGGGCGGGGCGGTAGATGTCGATGTGGTCGGTGCCGAGGCGACGCAGGGAGTAGGCGAGGAAGTTCTTCACGGCCTCGGGACGGCCGTCGTAGCCGCTCCAGCCGCCGACGGCGTCGCGCAGCGCGCCGAATTTGACGCTGATCACGGCGTTGTCGCGGTTGCGGCCGCGCAGGGCGTCACGCAGGAGCAGCTCGTTGTGGCCCATGCCGTAGAAGTCGCCCGTGTCGAGGAGCGTGATGCCGGCGTCGAGAGCGGCGTGGACGGTGGCGATCGACTCGGCGTCGTCGGCCGGTCCGTACAGGTCCGACATGCCCATGAGTCCCAGGCCGAGGTAGGAGACCGTGGGGCCGTCGGTGCCGAGAATACGGGTGTTCACAGAGAGCGATCCAATCATGCGTTAGCGTCGATAACGATAAGTCGTTACCAGCGATGTCATCGATGCTAACAGGCTTCAGGTAGCGTTGATTCCATGACCGCCGAAAAAATCTCCGAGAGATCCGAAAGAAGCGCCGACACCCGCGAGCGGATCCTCGCCGCCGCCGCGGAACTGCTGGCCGAGGGCGGCAGCGGCGCCGTCTCCACGCGCGCCGTGGCTCAGGCCGCCGGTGTCCAGGCGCCCACCCTCTACCGGCTCTTCGGCGACAAGAAGGGGCTCCTCGAAGCCGTCACGGCGTACGGCTTCGAGCGCTATCTGTCGGACAAGCACTCGCTCCGCGCCACCGGTGATCCGGTCGAGGACGTGCGGCGCGGCTGGGACCTGCACATCGACTTCGGTCTGACCCACCCGTCGTTCTACGTACTGATGTACGGCGCCGTGCGGCCGGGCGAGCGCCCCGCCGCCGCGGAGGAGGCCTATGCGGTTCTCGTCGGCATGCTGGAGCGGGTCGCACGGGCGGGCCGCCTGCGCGTTCCGGTCGCTGCCGCCGCCCAGATGGTGCAGGCCACGAGCGTCGGTGTCGCCCTGACGCTGATCGCCGATCCGGCAGGGGCACGGGACAGCGACCTGTCCGCCCGGACACGCGACACAGTGCTCGCATCCCTCACCACGGATCCCCGGCCCACGAACGACCTGGACACGCCCGCCGCCAGGGCGATCGCCCTGGCCGCCGTCCTGCCGGACCTCTCCGATGTGCTCTCCCCCGGCGAGACCGTGCTGCTGCGCGAGTGGCTCCAACGCCTCGCGACCACGAGCGGGACTCCGGCACCGACCACGTCCACGACCGGGCCCGCGGCCGGCGACACGCCGCTCTGAGCTTGCCGCAGGGGCACGGTCGCTGTCGCCGGCGGCCGCGGTCGGACGTACGAGCCGACGTGCGGCTCACGCGACGCGCCAATCGTCGGGCCCGTGCAGCCTGCCCGGATGGGTGCTGCACTCCCGCACCCCGAGCAGCAGCCGATCGTCAGTGGTTGTCAGGAGCAGGCGACCAGTCCGGCCGCGTCCACGGTGAAGACAGCCCGCCCGGCGGCGACCCGGCGGTCCCGGTCGGGGCCGGGGCGCACCAGCCGGTCCAGCGAGCGGAGCAGCGCGACCTCGTCGGCAGCATGCTCTGTGAGGCCTGCGGCAGCCATCTCACTGACGCCCTCGGCGCCGTGGCCGGTGATCGGCCGGTATCCGACGACCGGTACGCCGGCGGCGAGGGCCTGCTGGGCCGTCTGCCCCGCGGCGTTGTCGACCAGGGCGCTCGAAGCCGCCATGAGGTCAGGCAGGTCCTCGACCCAGCCCAGCGCCAGAACGCCGGGGAGCATCGCGGCACGGTCCCGCAGTTGTTCGTCCCTGCCGCACAGCAGCACCGGGATGTGGCCTGCGCCGGCGAGCAGCAGCGCCGTGTCGGCCAGCCCGTGTCCCACGCCCCAGGCACCGGCCGAAATAAGCACGGGTGAGCGGCCGGCGCCGCGCCGGGCGAACTCCCGCGCCCAGCGCGACGGCTGCCCGCCCGGGTTCTCGTGACCGGCCGCAACGAAGGCCGGGGGCACGATCGGGCCGCATACCTCTGCCTGGCGTCCGGTCGTGGCGCGGACTCGTGCCGCGGCGGCCCGGGTCAGACACAGGTGCAGGTCGTTGCCGGGGTGCAGCCACTGTCGGTGCACGGCGAAGTCGGTCACCACGACCGTGCTGGGCGGGCAGACGCCGCCCCGGGACCGCAGCCGCCCCGTGACCTGAGCAGCCTGGTGGAAGGTGGAAACGAGCGCGTCCGGTCGCCAGCGTTCCACGACGTTGCGCAGGCGTGGCTCCAGGACCGCGGCCAGCGGCCCGGTGCCCGGCGCCCGGTTGTTCCGGTCGCCCGGGTCTCCGCGGTCGCGGAAGAACGCCGAGTAGACCGCTCCGTAGGCCCATGGGCAGCGGCGCAGCGTCGTACGGTAGACGGCGCGCAACCCGCGCCCGGCGCCGGGGGGCAGCAAGCCGAGGAGGTCCACACATGCCGTCAGATGGCCGCCGGACCGCAGACGCTCGGCCAGTTCGGCGGCGACGGCATCGTGTCCGGCGCCCATGCTCGCGCTGACGATCAGAATCCGACGTCCCATTCTTGGATATTCCTCCGCATGGATCATCCGCGCATGGCGGCCGGTGCGCCACACCCGGACGGGCAGACCGTTAGCCCAGTGCGGTCGCGCGCGTTTGCCGGTGCGTCGGTTGCACCGAAGGATTACTGAGTACGGGTCGGTACAGGCGGTGCCTCGAGAGCACCAAGGATGTCGGCGACCCCGGAGGACGGAAGGCCCATGCGTAAGAGCCCCCTACCCCGCGGTATGCCCGCAGCCGAGGCCGATGTGGCGCTGTCGGCTGCGGCCGGTCCGTCTGCCCACGGCCCACGGCCGGTCGTATTGATCACCGGGGCCTCCTCCGGTATCGGCGCCGAAGTCGCCTCACGGCTCGCGGTCGGCGGCCGATGGGAGCTGCTGCTGAACGGGCGGGACGAAGGCCGGCTCGGCAGTGTCGCCGCGCGTACCTCCGGTGTCTCGCTGCCGATGGACCTGGCCTCCGAGGAGGGTTGCCGCAGGCTGGCCGAAGCTGCGCTGGCGCACAGCGGCAGAGTCGACGCGCTCGTCGCCGCAGCGGGGCTCGGCTGGGCGGGCGCCTACACCGACATGCCGCCCGCCACCGTGGAGCGTCTGGTGAGTGTCAACGTCTGCGCCGTTCTCCATCTCGTTCGCCTGGTGCTGCCGCAGATGGTGTCCCGCGGATCGGGCCGGCTGGTGCTCATCGGTTCTGTCGCGGGGCGGTTCGGCGTGCGGGGTGAGGCGGCGTACGCGGCGACGAAGGGCTCGCTGATCGCCTTCGCGGACAGCCTGCGCTACGAGCTCCAGGGCACCGGCGTCCAACTCTGCCTGGTGCTGCCGGGGCCCGTCGACACGCCGTTCTTCACCCGCCGTGGCACCCCGTACGCGCGGTCCTGGCCACGGCCGGTACCCGCCGGGCGGGTCGCGGCAGCGGTCGAGGAGGCGCTGGCCGGTGGCCGGGACGAGATCGCCGTGCCGCGCTGGCTGGGCGTCCCGGGCCGGGTGCAGGGCGTGGCCCCGCGGCTCTTCCGCAGGCTGGCCACGCGCTTTGGCTGAGCGGGCCCACGGCAACGGACACGCGCGCAGGGGTGGTGACACGTGATCATCCTCTCCGTCGTACTGGCGCTGCTCGCCGCGCTGGGGAACGCGGGAGCCTCCGTGCTGCAGCGCCGCGCCGCGGCGGTCGACCTGCCCGGCCTCCCGGGCAGCCATCTGTTCGGAAGGCTGGGATTCATCCGCCGGCCGGCCTGGCGCTGGGGTGCGGGGCTGCTGGTCGTCTCCGGGCTGGCACAGGCCCTCGCCCTGGCGACGGGACCGCTGGCTGTGGTGCAGCCGGTGATGACGACGGAGCTGCTGTTCACGCTGGTGCTGGCTGCGATCGTCTTCCGGCGGCCGCCCGGGGTTCGTACCTGGGGGGCGTTCCTCGGGATGGCGCTGGGTCTGGCGGTCTTCCTCCTGCTGGCCAGTCCGACTGGCGGCCTGGAGACCGTGCCGCCGAAGAGGTGGCTGTTCAGCGCCGTGCCCGCCGCCGCCGTGTCGATCGTGCTGATCGCGGTGGGAATGCGACTGCGGGGTTCCGCCCGTGCGGCGGTACTGGGGTCGGCGACCGCCATCGGCTTCGCCTTCACCGCGGCGCTGATCAAGGACACACTCGGCCTGGTGTCCGGCGGAGTCGAGGGACTGTTCGCGACGTGGCAGCTCTACACGGCAGCGGCCGTGGGCCTGAGCTCCTTCCTGCTGCTGCAGGCCACGTTGCGGGCCGGCTCGCTGGCGGCGTCGCAGCCCGCGCTCACGCTCGGCGACTCGTTGCTGAGCGTCATTCTGGGCGTCTCCCTGTTCGAAGAGCAGATCGACCTGGGCTGGCGGGTGCTGCCGGAGGCTGCTGCGCTGGGGCTCATCGCGCTCGCCAGCGTGCATCTGAGCAGTTCACCAGTGGTCTCCGGAAAGGACGAGCAGCGATGGTAGGACGCTCCGGCACAGGGCGGACGGCGGTGTCGACCGGCGTGGCGGCCGGCGCTGTGGGTGTGGCCGCAGGTATGGCTGCCGCGTGGCACATCGGGCCCGCCGCCACCTGGCTGCCGCCCGTACGGAGGATCCTCAGTCCGGCGCTGGACGGCCGCGGCCATCCCGCCCACGTGGCGCTGACCTTCGACGACGGGCCGGACCCGGCCAGCACCCCACACTTCCTGCGCGTCCTGGACGAGTACCGGGTGCGGGCCACCTTCTTCATCGTCGGCAGCTCGCTGGAACGGCATCCGGCCCTCGGCCGGGCGCTTGTGGCGGGTGGTCACGAGGTCGCGGTGCACGGCTGGCAGCACAAGCGCCCCTGGTTCCCCACGCCGCTGCGCGACGTACGGGAGGTGACGCGCACCGTCGTCGCGGTACGGGAGATCTGCGGGACTGTTCCGCAGTGGTACCGGCCGCCTTACGGCATCCTCACCGGCGGCCGCCTGGCCGCTGCCCGCCGCGCCGGGCTGCGACCGGTGCTGTGGTCGGCCTGGGGCCGGGACTGGACGGCGTACGCCGATGCTCGCTCAGTGCGGGCGTCGGTCCTCGCAGACCTGACCGGCGGTGGCACCGTGCTGCTGCACGATGCGGACGGGTGGAGCGCGCCGGGCGCCTGGCGAGCCGCGGTGGGTGCGCTGCCCGGCCTGCTCACCGAGTGCCGTCGGCTCGGTCTGACCGTCGGCCCGCTCGCCGAGCACGGCATCGGGCGCGTCGACACCGGCACACACCCTGGCCGGGCACGGCGCCACGGGTGAGCGACGGGCGTCGCCGTTGGACGTCCGGAATGCGCTCCACACCCTGATCCCGGCCGCCCTCGTGATCCTCGCGCCGCGTTGCCGGCGCCGTCCCGCGGATCGGCTCCCCGTACCGCATGGCCCTCGTGCGGCGCACACTCCCCGGATGGCCCGCATCGGAGTAACCGCCCCGGCTTCGACCGACCGCCCCCGGCGCGACCGGGCTACAGTCGGCCGAGTACGAAAAGCTCCCCACTCCGGACACCGTCCCCGGTGTCCGGCCGGACCCAAGGCCCGCCGCCACGTTCGGCCTCGCGCCCGGTGCCAGGCCGGCTGCTCAGCGACGTATCGCTACCGATGCTTCTGACGTGGAGCCCCTCATGACCACACCGCAAGATCTGTTGATCGTCGCCTTGGACGTGGTGCCCAGCCGTCCCGTGGAGCAGGGCGATCTGTCGCTCGCGCTCGCGGGAGCCGAGGTGATCGATCTCATCGACGCCCAAGCCCTGACACTGGATGACGACCGCATCGTGCCGAGCGCCGCGTGGACACTGGCTGATCACCTGTTGGACGAGGCCGCGTCGTCGCTGGTTCGGCAGATGCCCTACGAGTCGGTCGAGGACTGGCTGTGGCGCCGAGGCCGCGGACTGTCCTCGGCCTATCTGGCCGCCCTGGAGGCGGAAGGACAGGTCACCCGGCAGCACGGCCGCTGGAGTCCCGCCCGGACCGCCCGGACGACACTGGTCGACTCACCCGCTCGACGCCACGCGGCGGACCGCTGGACGTCGGGCGAGCCCGTCCTCGCGGTCCTCGCTGCCGCCGTCGGAATCCGCGAATTGCCTGCTGAGGACTCCCCGAGCGTGGCCGACGACGCGGTCGAGACGGTGCTGGCCGCCGTCAACAACGCAGTGATGGAACTGGAGGCTGTACGGCAACGGCGAGCCATCGAAGATGCGGCCTTCGACAACATCTGGCGAGGCAACTGACGAGGGCACGGGCGGATGGTAAGCCGTGTCCGCAATGCCGGGAGCCCCCGTCGCCGGCGATGAACCCCAAATGAGGCGGTGATGACACCGGATGGCCAAGTCGTGCCGCCCATGACGTCACGCAGGTACCCAAAAATGCTTCATCCGTCACGTCCGATGTGGCCACTCGCCCGGCATCCATGAGCGTGGAGAGATTTCGCAGAAAGGTGAGCCCGATGGACAGACGGACGTTTTCCAGAATTCTCGCCGTCGGGGCTGTCGGAGCCTCGTTACCGGCACTCTCGGCGACATCGGCCTCGGCACCCGACCGGGAAAATCGCGCGATGCCCCCCACGGGGCGGGCGGGAAACACGTCTTTCGCCTCACTGAAGCGAGTGAATGCCGGAGTCCTGAACATCGGATACGCCGAGGCCGGCCCCGCCGACGGCCCCGTGGTCGTCCTTCTGCACGGCTGGCCCTACGACATTCACAGCTATGTCGACGTGACGCCCTTGCTGGCCGCCAAGGGCTACCGGGTGATCGTCCCTTATCTGCGCGGTCATGGCACGACGCGCTTCCTCTCGAGCAAGACGTTCCGGAATGCTCAGCAGTCGGTGGTTGCTCTCGACATCATCGCGCTGATGGATGCGCTGAAGATAGAGAAGGCGGTCCTCGGCGGCTTCGACTGGGGCGCGCGGACGGCCGACATCATCGCGGCGCTCTGGCCGGCACGCTGCAAGGCGCTGGTCTCGGTGACCGGCTATCTGATCACCAACCGTGAGCGCAACAAGGCGCCGCTGCCGCCGGAAGCCGAGTGGACGTGGTGGTATCAGTACTACTTCGCCACGGAAAGGGGCAGGCTCGGCCTTGAGCAGTACAAGCACGCTTTCGCGAAGCTCATCTGGAAGAACGTCTCCCCGACGTGGCATTTCGATGACGCAACGTTCGAGCGCACTGCGGCGGCCTTCGACAATCCGGACTGGGTCCCCATCGTGATTCACAACTACCGCTGGCGACTTGGCCTGGCCGAGGGCGACCCGCAATTCGATCATCTCGAAAAGCAACTTGCCCGAAGCCCCGTCATCGCGCTCCCGACGATCACCCTTGACGGTGAGCTGGATCCGTTCACGCCTCCCGGAGACGGCGCCAGTTATCGCGGCCGCTTCACGGGCCCATACGCCCACCGAACGCTGAAGGGCGTCGGCCACAACCTGCCGCAGGAAGCCCCCGAAGCCTTTGCCGAAGCCGTCATCGAGGTCGACGGCTTTCGATCGGGCACCCCACAGTCTGCATAGGCCGTCCAGCGGATGTCCCAGTGGATGCCCGTCAGCGGCCGGCGTGATCGGAACACCTCGCCGCTGTCGGCCCGGCGGACCTTCAACCGGACCTTCAACCGGACCGGAGCCCCGGCTGCTGCGGCTCGACGAGCGGGATCGAGATCGTCACCCCGTCCCCTGTCACGGACGCGTGGCGACTGATGCCGACTTGCCCGCGCGCTTGCGGGCGCGGTAGGCCGCCGCCTTGATCTTGTTGCCGCACGGATCCATGGCGCACCACTCTCGGCGCGCTCCTCGCGAACGGTCGATGTAGATCTGCGTGCACTCAGGATTCGCGCACTCCTTGAGCAGCGGCATGTCCACCCCGCTGAGGATGTCGATGGCATCCCGGGCCACGGAGGAGAGCGCCTGCTCCGGGGTGGCTTCGATCCGGCGCCCCGCCGGAGTGAGCTGCGGAATTGCAGGGGGCATGCTCGCTGCGCGGTTCACCAGCGAGAGCGCCCCCTCGTCGTAGCTCTCGTTCGCCAACCTGGCGGTGACGAGCAGATGGATCGCTTCTCGAAGAGCCACCGCCTCCTCGACGTCCGACGCCTTGCACTTCGTGCTCCCGTCAGTGGTTCCGGATTCGCGGAACCAGGAGTCGAGACTCTCCGGCGATCTGAGCATGTCCCAGGGCACAGCGTTGCGCCGCGCGCGCAGTGTTCCGACAAAGTCGAGCGCCGCGGTGCCACTGGGAAAGGCGTGTTCCATGTCACCACCTTGACAGGTGACGAACTTGCATGCAACTATCGTCACTACTCTAACCAGTGATGCATCTGTGAATGTGTGGCACGTGATCACGCGGGCCATCACCCTCGCCGGTGCCGCATCTCCGGCAACGATCCACGCTCCAGCACAACAAACCGCAGGAGGCGACCCATGTCGCGAACAGAGAAGGTTCCGAGCGACGCCGAAGTGGCACGTCACACCCGGTTCGGCAAACTGCCGGAGCGCATCCGCCTGGAGGACACGACCGAAGGGCACGCAGCCACGGTCCTGGATCCGGCGAGGGATGCCTACAACTACGACGAGTGGCTCGTGCGCATGTGTCTGTGATGCGCGAGACGCTCCGACCATTCAGCATCCGACCATTCAGCACAAGGGATTCCCATGAAGATGTCGATGGCGTTGAAGAGGGTGTCGGTAGCCGTGGGTGTGGTGACCATCGCGTTCGGCTGCTGCATCCAACTCTTCTGACACGATCCCCCGTCCCGGGATAGCTGAAGCCGGGCGCCTGGCCCGCGGCCCACACCCCACCCACCTGGTTGGCAGCGAGGAGACCGCCGCCTCGGCTCTCCGCAATCGGGCGGACGACGAACTGGTCCGGACGCCGGTAGCACCCCGCCCGAGGGAAGCTGTTCCGGTGCGCCGACCAGGGCGCCCAGATCCACACCCCCCATCGAAGCCCTGGCTGTCAGCCAGGGTCTCGTGGAGCCGACGGCGTTGCAGGCCCTGCTGGCCCGTGCCCCTGACAGGCGCAGTCCGACGGCGGGAGGCGGCGTGACCGAGCGTCTACTCCTGGACAATCACCGCGGTTTGGAGGCGTGCTGCGTCCTGACCCGGCGGGGCTCCGAACATGCGCCGGTACTCGCGGCTGAACTGCGACGGGCTGTCATACCCGACGGCGTGTCCAATCGCGGCCACGTCGTGCGGCGCTGCGATGAGTTGAATGCGGGCCTTTTGGAGCCGCAGCTGCTTTTGATACTGCAGCGGACTCATAGCAGTCACCGCACGGAAGTGCCGGTTGAGCGAGGAGACGCTCATACCGACTTCGCGAGCGAGGTCGTCGATGCGAATCACCTGGTCATAGTGGGTCTTGATCCACTCGGTCGCGCGGGCGACGAGGGTCATGCGGCTGTCGGCCAGGCCGATCTGTCTGACCAGGGCCGCCTGGGGCCCGTTCAGCAGTCGCCAATGGATCTCGCGTCGCACGCCGGGCGCCAGTACCGGGATGTCACGTGGCTCGTCCAGCAGACGCAGCAGCCGGACGACAGCGTCCAGCAGCTTGTCGTCGGCGTTGCTGGTCGCGATGCCCGGTCCGTCGTGAGAGCGGACGTCGGCGGGGCCGGCTTCCACCAGCAGCTGCGCGACGATCGCAGGTTGCAACGGAAGCCCGAGGCCGAGAAACGGCTCGGCGGGCGTGGCGTCGGTGATCTGTGAGGTCAGGGGAAGGTCGACGCTCGCGACGAGGTACTGGCCCGAGTGGTAGTCGAAGACGCGGTCATTGAGAACAGAGCGCTTCGCTCCCTGGGCCACCAGAGCGATCACGGGTTCGGTGACCGTGCCCAGCGGTTCGGTCACGTGCTCGGCCGAGAACACCGTCATTCCGGCGATCCGCACCGGACGTGGGCTGCCTGCGGCAAGCCGCGCGATCCGGTTACGGATTTCGTCCAGGTGATGCACCACACCAGTGGACCATGGAATTGCGCGCGGGGCCAACACGATCCGGGCAAGGTTGAGCGGATTGTGCAACGATCCGCCCGCATCGGTCTAGGAGATCGCCAGGCAGCAAGGTCGAATGGAGGGGCACCGGGATGGCCTCCACGGCATCCACGAACATCTTTGGGCCAGGGAGTTCCACCATGTCGCTCGATTCCTACGTCACGCTCGGCCGCTCGGGCCTGCGCGTCAGCCCCTTCACGCTGGGCACCATGACCTTCGGTGAGGATCTCGGGTGGGGCAGCAGCCCACAGGAGTCCGCGAACATCCTGGCCGCCTATCTGGACCGGGGCGGCAACTCGATCGACACCGCCAACATCTACACCAACGGCCACTCCGAGAAAATCATCGGCGACTACTTCGCCGGCCGGTCCGCGCTGCGTGATCGGGTCGTGATCGGCACGAAGTTCTTCGGGAACCTGTACGAGAACGACCCCAACGGCGGCGGACCCGGCCGGAAGTCGATCGTGCAACAGCTGGAGAACTCGCTGCGACGTCTGCAGACGGACTACGTCGACATCTACTGGCTGCACAATTTCGACCCGTCCACGCCGGTGGAGGAGACCCTCCGCGCCCTGGATGACCTGATCAGCGACGGCAAGGTCCGCTACGTCGGATTCTCCGACGTGCCGGCGTGGGCTGCTGCCGAGGCGGCCACCATCGCGCGCTTCCGCGGATGGGCTCCGATCATCGCGCTGCAGTTGGAGTACTCCCTGCTCGAACGCACCTCGGAGGGGGAATTGATCCCGATGGCCCAGGCCCTGGGCATGGGCGTGATGCCATGGGGCCCGCTGAAGAGCGGGTTCTTGTCCGGCAAGTACTCCAGCACCACCACCGGCCCGGTCGACACCACGCGCACGCAGCTGGTCGGTGCCCCGAGCGAAGCCGACTATGTCGTGATCGACGCACTCAACGCCGTCGCCCGCGAAGTGGGCGCCAGTCCCGCCGCAGTGGCCCTGGCCTGGGTGCAGGGCCGTCCCGGGATCACTTCCACCCTGGTCGGCGCACGCCGCATCGACCAGTTCGAGGCCAACCTGCAGGCCCTGGACATGACCCTCACCGAAGCCCAGCGCGGTGTGCTGGATGACGTGTCCACTCCCACGCTGAACTTCCCGGCCCACAACAACAGGACGTTGGCGCCGATGATCCAGTTCGGCGGAGCCACCGTGGACGGGCGCCCGTCGACGGTGTCCCCGCTACTGCAGGCCAGCAGCGCCCGCTACTGACCAGGGCGGCGGGGAGCGGCCCACGCGGACGTCCGGGCACGGTGCGGCCGCCGGATTCAGAGAGAACTCAAAGGATGCCGCTCCCCCGCCACGTGCGGCATCAGGAGATGCTGGACGGGTCATGAACACACAGAACACACAGCCGCCCCTGCTGCGGCCGGACGGGACTCCGGTGCGGGCACTGGTCGTGGACGACGAACCGGATCTCACCGAGGTGCTGGCCGGAGCCCTGACGAGCGAGGGCTGGAACGTCCGTACGGCCGCCGACGGCTCGTCCGCGCTCGCGACCGCGCGTGTCTTCCGGCCGGACGCGGTCGTCCTGGACTGGATGCTGCCCGATATGGACGGCCTGCGCGTGTTGCGGGAACTGCACCGAGAGTCACGCGACATATGTGTGCTCTTCTTGACCGCCCGGGACGCGGTCGAGGACCGGATCGCCGGGATCACGGCGGGCGGCGACGACTACGTGACGAAGCCGTTCAGTCTGGAGGAGGTTCTCGCCCGGCTGCGCGGGCTGCTGCGCCGGGCAGGAATGGCGGGTGCCCCGGGCCGGGACCGGCTGGTCGTCGGCGAGCTCACCATGGACGAGGACGCCCGGGAGGTCAGACGCGGCGACGCGGTCGTCGAGCTCTCCCGCACCGAATTCGAGCTGCTGAGGTTCCTGATGCGCAATCCACGCCGGGTGCTGTCGAAGGAGCAGATCCTCGACCGGGTCTGGGCCTACGACTTCGGCGGCCGAGCCCATGTTGTCGAGCTGTACATCAGCTATCTCCGCAAAAAGATCGACGCGGGCCGCGCACCCATGATCCACACCGTGCGCGGGGTGGGGTACGTCCTGAAACCGGATCCCTCATGAGGCGGCCACCGCCGCACACGCTGCGCGGACAGCTCACCGCCGGGCTCGTCCTGCTGCTCGCCGCCGCCTGTCTCGCCGTCGGCCTCACGACCGTCTTCGCCCTCGAAGGTTTCCTCGTGCGCCGTCTCGACCAGCAACTGACGGCGTCCGGGGGCAGGTTCGCCGCCAGCCTGGAGCACGAAGCGACGCCGGACACCGACAACCAACCCGACTCACGGGGCCAGGCGGACCACACCTTCGGCGCAAGACTGCTGAACGGCCAGGTGACCCAGGCGGCCGTGGTCGACGAGCAGAACGTCCGCAAGGTGCCGCTGACCCGCAGCGACCGGCAGACGCTTCAGGAGGTCCCCGCCGATGGCAAAGGCCGCAGCGTACGGCTCTCCGGGCTCGGCTCCTTCCGGGTTTCCGCCGTCCCGGGAGACGACCAGGACGTCCTGATCACCGGGCTGCCGCTGCACCCCGTGGAAGAGACACTGCACCGGCTCGAAGGAGTGGAGGGAGTCGTGTTCGGCGCAGCCCTGCTCGCCACCGCAGTCACCGGCGCCCTCTGGGTACGGATCTCCCTGCGCCCCCTGCAACGAGTCACGAAACAGGCGGCCGGCGTGGCCCGGCTCCCGCTGGCCAGCGGCGAGGTTGCCATGCCCGATCCGCTGCCCGTCACCGACCCTCGCACCGAAGTGGGCCAGGTCGGCACCGCGCTGAACCGGATGCTCGGACACATCGGGGACGCTCTCACCCGGCGGCAGGCGAGCGAGGAACGCCTGCGGCACTTCGCCGCCGACGCCAGCCATGAACTGCGCACCCCTGTTGCCAACATCCGCGGTCACGCCGAACTGGCCCTGCGCCACCGAGGGCCCGTCCCCGCCGACGTCCGGCGCGCTCTGGAACGCATCCAGTCGGAGTCGGGCCGCATGGGTGACCTGGTGGACGACCTGCTCCTGCTCGCCCGCCTCGACGCAGGGCGCCCTCTCGAACACGAGCCGGTCGACCTCACCCTGCTCGTCCTGGACGCGGCCGACGACGCCCGCGCAGCCGGCCCCGGGCACCGCTGGATTCTCGATCTCCCCGAAGAACCCGTGACCGTCACCGGTGACGCGCACCGCCTCCAGCAGGCCATCGGCAACCTCCTGACCAACGCGCGCACCCACACCCCCGCCGGCACGGAAGTGACCGTCCGGCTCGTGTCCGAGAGCGCTGCCGTCCGCCTGACCGTGACCGACGACGGCCCGGGCATCCCGGAAAGTCTGCAGCCCGAAATCTTCGGCCGCTTCGTCCGGGCAGATCGCAGCCGCTCCCGCGCGACCGGCAGCACCGGCCTCGGCCTGGCGATCGTCCATGCCGTGGTCACCGCGCACGGGGGCAGCATCCGGGTCAGCAGCGAACCCGGTCGCACAGTTTTCGAGATGTCTCTCCCCCGCTGACCGCTGCGAGGGCTCGTCCCGTTCACCGAGGCCGGACAGCTCCGAGGCACTGGGGGGCGCGCCGATGGTGCGGTCTCAGCCCTGACGACCCTTCCTGTGACGGCGGTCGGGACGTCGGCCCGACGGCAGATCGAGCCATCGCGCGGTGCCGGGGGCGATCAGGTGGGTGTGGCCGCCCAGGACCAGCCGCACGGCTGGGTGGTGCGAGTGCGGTACCGCGATCCGGAGCCGCTGCGCTCGTATACCCAGGTCCACGTCCCCGTGTCCGCGGAATCGGATGCGTACCCCGAATTTCGAAAGCTGGGGAAGCGGGGCCGGGGAGAGCCACAGCGCGTCGTCACGAGTCTCCAGCCCGGTCATCCCACGCTGCACAAAATCGAGGGTGCCGGCCATCGCCCCCAGATGGATGCCTTCGGCGGTGGTGCCGCCCTGGATGTCGACCACATCACCGGTCAGCGCCTCTTCGCAGTAGGTCCACGCCTCCTCGCGGTGCACCCGTGCCAGCACCCAGGCGTGAACCAGAGAGCTGAGGGTGGAACCGTGGCTGGTACGCGCGAGGTAGTAGTCGACGGTGGCGCGCCAGGTCTCGTCGTCCAGCACATGCCCGAGGCGCTGGAACAGGCCGCCGAGCTCTCCGGGTGAGAAGAGGTAGCCGAGCATCAGCACATCGGCCTGCTTGGATGCCTGGTAGCGGTTGACCGTGTCACCCTCCGCCTCAAGAATGCGGTCGAGGCGCCGGATGTCGCCATAGCGTTTCCGATAAGCGGCCCAGTCGAGTTCGTCGAGTTCTCCGTAACCGGCGAACTGGCTGATGACACCACGGTGATACGGCACATACAGCCGCCGGGAGATGTCCTCCCACCGTTCCGGCTCTGCGGGATCGAGCCCCGAGCGCTCCAACAGGGTCCTGCGCCGTGGCTCGGGCAGGTCGCGGTACAGCTCCGTGGCCCGTGCCAGCACCCAGGCCGCCGTCACGTTCGTGTACGTGTTGTCGTCGATGCCTGCAGTCCCGGCTCCCGGATAGGCGTCGTGGTACTCATCGGGGCCGACCACACCGCGGATGCGGTACCGGGCCAGCGACGCGTCCCATTCGGCGCCGGCCGCCCAGAACCGGGCGATCTGCAGCAGCATCTCCGCGCCCTTCGAATGCAGGTACTCGGTGTCCGCGGTGGCCTGGCAGTACTGCCACACGTTGTAGGCAACGGCCGAACCCACGTGGTGCTGCAGTCGTGAACGATCGGGCAGCCAGCGCCCCGAACGCGGGTTGAGATGGAGTTCCTGAGTCTCCTCCCGGCCGTCGTCGGCACTCTGCCAAGGGAACATCGCCCCGGCCCGCCCGGCCTGTTGTGCCGCGCGGCAGGCCGCGGACAGCCTCCGATAGCGGTAGTCCAGAAGGCCCCGGGACACCTCCGGGAAATGCAGACTCAAGAACCTCAGTACGAACAGCTCGTCCCAGAAGACGTGGCCGCGGTACGCCTCACCGTGCAGTCCTCTCGCCGGTACACCGACGTCGAGTTCGGCGGTGTGCGGAGACAGCGTCTGCAGCACGTGGAAGAGGTGCAGTCGCAGAATCCTGCCCGCCTCGCCCGCAACCTCGATCCGGGCCCGCCGCCACAGGCCGGCCCACGCCCGATGGTGCGAGGCCAGCAGCTCCGCGAACTCCGGGGCCGTCCGGACACCGGCCACGGCAGCCCGCAGGGGGCTGCCGATCGCCGGGTCACGCGACGTGTACAGCGCCACCGTCTTGTCCACGACGGCGTCGCGTGCCGGATCCAGCGGCAGCACCAGTGTCTGGAAGATCTGCCGTGGAGTCTGCCAGGGACGGGCATGCCGACCGGACTCATCCGTGTGCCGCCCGGGACCGCCGGAGGTGGCGACGGTGCGGGAGGCCAGCGCGAAGCCGATGTCCGACTCCACTGTGCGGCATCTCAGCCACACCACATCGTCCTGTTCCGCTCCGGTCGACCAGCCGGTCAGGTGGCGGTTGGACAGATCCTGGTACCTCAGGACACCGGTGTTCCGGATGTCGCCGTCGATCGCCGCTTCCACCTCGATCGAGCCCGTCCAGCCATCCGCGGTGAAAACCGTGTGCAGGGCGGCGAGATGCGGGGTGCCCATATGCACCAGCCGGCACTGCTCGACATCCAGGCGACGACCTGCCTCGTCCTCGTAGACGGACCGACGGGTCAGCGTGCCGCGGCGCAGATCGAGCGTCTGCCGGTGTTCCTTGAGATGTTCGTGGTCCGGTGAGAGCCACGGTCCGGGGTCTGCGCCGACGGGGCGGATTCGGTAGCGCAGCGGCAGCCAGTTCGGCAGGTTGACCAGGTCGGCGTTCTCCACCGTCCGGCCCTGGACCGATGAGATCAGCCGGTCGTAGCAGCCCGCCATGTAGGTGCCCGGGTAGTGAGACCTGCCGGTGGATGTCTCGGATGCGGCTCCACGGGTGGCGAAGTATCCGTTGCCGAGTGTGCACAGCGCCTCGCGCAGCCGCTCCTCTTCCGGCTCGTACCCCTCGTACGACCATTCCCAGGCCCCCGCCATCAGTCGTCCACGTCGCTCAGCAGTTCACCGGGATCGGACACCACGATGTCGGCGCCGCGGCGTCGCAGTTCCGCGGCGCCGTCGGCACTGTCCGTCCGGTCCACGCCGACGACAAGCCCGAATCCGCCGCGGCGGCCGGCCTCGACACCGGCCAGGGAGTCCTCCACCACAGCGGTTTCCGGAACCGGGACGTGGAGGCGCCGCGCCGCCTCCACGAAGAGCGCGGGATCCGGCTTTCCCGCGAGCCCCAGCCGCCGTACCTCATTCCCGTCGACCACGGCCGCGAACTGCCCGATGAGCCCGGCCCGCGACAGCAGTTCCGTCGCGTGGCGGGAAGCGGACACGGCGGCACAGGGCACCCCCTCGCTTCGCAGCGCCTGAAGGAGACGAACCGTGCCGGGCCAGACATCGACCTGGTGCGTGCGCAGCGTTTCCGTGAACAGCTCGTCCTTGCGTGCGGCGACCGCCCATACCGTCGCGGTGCCCGGTGGGTCGTCCGGGCTGCCTTCGGGAAGGTCCAGCCCTCTCGACGTGAGGAAGGCCGCCGCACCGTCCCGCCGTGAACGGCCGTCGACGTGGCGGAGATAGTCGGCGACCGGATCGAAGGGCTGCTGCCCCTCCCGCTCCGACAGACAGGCGTCAAATGCCTTCTTCCAGGCCGCGGCGTGACTCCGGGCGGAGTCCGTGATCACTCCGTCGGTGTCGAAGACCACGGCCCGCACGGAGCGCAGGCACGGTGCCCGAGACAGTACGGCGGCCATGAATGGGGTGGTCCCTTCGTCAGGGTCTTCATTCATGGCATCACGGTTCCAGGACGCGGGCGCGTCGTGGTTCTCAGTAGGGCAGAGGCCGCCCGGACGGGGTTCGCAGGTCGAGGGGCGGCGGCCCCGAGACAGGCGGTGGACGGCGGACGATTCTGATGCGGCTCACTGCCACCACCTCCTGGCGCTCACCGGGTATGTGCCCAGGCGCGTCCGACACAACCCTGCGGCGGGAAACACGTCCACGTCCGAAGACCTTCCTGCCGGCCCATCCGAAACGGCCCCGCCGAGGGGCCGTCCGGCCCGGCCCAGGGACGAACGGCCCATACCCCCGGGGAGGACGCCCACTTCATCCTGAAGGTGCCTCAACCGATACCTGCTCTCCGGGAGGCCCCCGATGCTCGCGCAGACGCTCGACGACACGACGTTGGCCGGCCTCGTCTCCGATGCCACCGCAGCACCCTCGATGCACAATGCCCAGCCTTGGCACTTCGACTACA
Organism: Streptomyces sp. NPDC002206; assembly: GCF_053593595.1. Taxonomy (NCBI): domain Bacteria; kingdom Bacillati; phylum Actinomycetota; class Actinomycetes; order Kitasatosporales; family Streptomycetaceae; genus Streptomyces; species Streptomyces sp. NPDC002206. The sequence continues at coordinate 457,387 of NZ_JBSFCW010000002.1, read as the reverse complement.
AACGTTCCAGCCGCACTCTCGCTCTTCGGGCGGATTTCGATCGTGCCATGCCGGAGGCCGACCCCTCCACCCGCGCACTGCACGTGGGATGCGGCGCGGCCCTCCTGAACCTGCGAGTCTCCGCAGCCCATCAGGGACTCTCCATGGAGACCACACTGCTGCCCGTCCCTTCGGACCATGCATTCCTGGCGAGCAACCACCTGAGCGACTCCCCCCAAAAGCCCCGGGATGCCGCGCTCGTCGGACTCCACCGCGCCATCCGGGACCGGCACACCAGCCGGTACCCATTCGACGCCCGGGCGGTACCCGAGGACATCCGCCTGCTCTTCGCCGACGCTGCCCGCGCCGAAGGAGCGGACTTCTCGTTCCTGACCCCGACGCATCTGGAGACCGTGCTGGAACTGATCCGGGACGCCGAGGGATACGACCGAGGGGACCCGGCGCGGGAAGCGGAGCAGCACCAATGGACCCGGGACACCCAGGCAGAGGCTCCCGTCGACGGGGTCCCGGACTACGCCTTCGGACCCTGCGACGCGTCCGGACGGGCGACGACCCGCGACTTCGCGGGCACCGCCGTCCTGGCGGGCCGAGCGCGCGTCCCGTTCGAAGGCCGGCCGCAGCTGGCCCTTCTGAGCACCGCGGGCGACCGCCCCGTGGACTGGCTGCGCGCCGGCCAGGCCCTGGAACGTGTCCTGCTCACCGCCACGCTCCACGAGGTAGCCACCTCGTTCGCGACGCAGCCCCTCGAATGGCCGGACCTGCGGTGGATCCTGCGCGACCCCGTCTTCGGCACGGGGCACGCACAGATGATCATCCGCATGGGATACGGCCCGGCGGGGCCCCGCACACCACGCCGCCCCTGGGAACAGGTACTGACGATCGAGCCGTAGAACCATCCCGGACCGAACGTCACGAGGCGAGCCGAGAAACTACAGGCAGGGCGTTGGCCGCATCCGCGCTGCTTCCGCCGCTGACCAGCCCGGTACCAGCAGGCTGCACTCCGATCCGTCCACGTCGGCCGCGCACGGGAGCTGCGTTGCTCGAACGAGACGACGGCCGGTTTGCCGGACCCGCCCGGCAGCCGCAGGCTGGGACCATGGGGCGATCCGACCACGCCACACAGATGCTCAGCGGCTGGGCCGTCGGGACACCTGGGCCCATGCGTACCGGTCCCCTGGTACCGGCACATCGCCCAGTGGCCGCGCCCGGCCCGGATGAACTTCTGCTGGAGGTGGAAGCCTGCGGAGTCTGCCGCACGGACCTGCATCTCGCCGAGGGTGATCTCACCCCCCACCGTCCGTCGACCATTCCCGGCCACGAGATCGTCGGCCGTGTGGCATCCGTCGGCGAGGCGGTCAGCATGTTCCGCGTGGGTGACCGGGCCGGCGGCGCCTGGTTGCGGGGTACCTGCGGGTCCTGCCGTTACTGCAGCGCGGGACGGGAGAATCTCTGCCCGAGGTCCACGTACACGGGGTGGGACAAGGACGGCGGATTCGCCGACCTGGTCCTCGTTCCCGAGGCGTTCGCCTATCGCCTCCCCGAGGCACAGGACGCAGCCTTGCTCGCTCCTCTCCTGTGCGCCGGAATCATCGGCTACCGGTCGTTGCGGCGGAGTGCGTTGCCGACGGGCGGCCGGCTGGGAATCTACGGTTTCGGCGCGTCGGCCCATCTGGCCGCCCAGGTAGCTCTGGCCGAGGGCGCAACCGTGCATGTGATGACGCGTTCCGAGCAGGCGCGTGAACTCGCCGTGTCCCTGGGTGCCTCATCGGTCGGCGGTGCGTACGACAGTCCACCCGAGCCGCTGGACTCGGCGATCCTGTTCGCTCCGGTGGGTGACCTGGTCCCGGTGGCTATGGAGGCGCTGGACCGGTCGGGCACCCTCGCGATCGCCGGAATCCATCTCTCCGACATTCCTGTGCTCAACTACCAGCGGCATCTCTTCCAGGAACGGAATCTGCGCAGCGTCACCTCCAACACCCGCCAGGACGGCCGCGAGTTCCTCGATCTCGCCGAGCGCATCGGTATCCAGGTCACCGTGAGCCGGTATCCCCTGAACCGGGCTGATCAAGCACTGACCGACCTGGCCGCGGACCGGGTGAACGGAGCCGCAGTGCTCACCTCCGACTGACGCGAATCGCGTTCACCAGTCCAGCAACGAGGTTCGCCCGCTCGGCCATGGCTTCGATCACCAAGTACTCGTGGTCGGCGTGGGCACCGCCCCCGACGGCTCCCAGGCCATCGAGTGTGGGCACCCCCAGTGCGGCCGTGAAGTTGCCGTCGCTCCCGCCGCCGACTGCCTTGCCTTCGAGGTCAGGAAGCAGCTGCTTGGCCACCGCAAAGAGTTCGGCCGACGCCGACTCGGGCATCGGAGGCCGGCCGATCGCTCCCTGAACCGCGATCTCCGCCTCATCGAGGTGCGGAGCCAGTGCCGCGAACGCAGACTCGATTCTGTCTTTCTCGCCGGCCGACTCGACCCGGACGTCGACGATGACGGTCGCCTCCGCGGGAACGACGTTGTCCAGGGTTCCTGCGGACGCGACGGTCGGGGTGACCGTCGTGCCGATATCGGGGCGACCGAGCGCTGCGATGTCCAGCACCTGGTGCGCCGCTTCGATCAGAGCGTTGACCCCGGCCGTGGGCTCAAGGCCTGCGTGCGACGCCCGGCCCGCGATGGAGACTTGGAACGTGCCACAGCCTTTACGGCCGGTCTTCAGGGCTCCGCCGTCAGCAGCCCCCTCGAGCACGAGTACAGCGCCGCAGGCAAGGGCTCGTTCTTCGATGAGAGCTCGAGAGGAGCGGGAGCCGACCTCTTCGTCGGCGGTCACCAGGATCTCGATGCCTGACAGGTCATCGAGCGTCGCCAGGCCATGAACGGCCTGGACCAGACCGCCGAGCATGTCGAAGACCCCGGGGCCGGTTGCGTGCCCGTCCTCGACCATGAACGGGCGGCGTTCAAGGGTGCCGAGCGGAAACACCGTGTCATGGTGACCGAGGATCAGCACTTCGGGATCCTCACCGGCTGACCAGTGGACGTGCGGCCCGGCTTCGCTCTCAACGAGGACGGCCTGCCCACCGAGGCGGCACTCGATGACAGCGGCGACGGCTTTGGCCGATGCCACCAAGGAGTCGAGATCGCGCGACGGAGACTCGATTTCGACGAGTGTCCTGAGGTCCTCGATCATCGCGTCAACAGTCACATCGCCGGTCTTGCGCATCGTCACGTCGCAAGGGTACTTGGCACGCCGCGACGGAATGGAGTTGAGCCCGCGCCCGCCGGGTTGCCGAGCGCACCGACTCCTGGCACAACCATGACTTCAAGAAACGCATCATCCGCACCGAGCGCAGGGGCCGGCGGGCGGACTTGGGGTCCGACTTCTCCGGGATCACATGCCGGATGCCACGGCGGCGCGGTCAGGAGCGGACGATGCGGTTTCAGTCCCGCGGGTGGTCGCCGGTTCGCCCGTCCACGAGTTCGCGCACGATGTCCATGTGCCCGACGTGACGCGCGGTTTCCTCGATCATATGGATGAGCGTCCAGCGCAGCGACACGGATTCGCCGTGCCACGCGGTGCCTACGCTGTCGATCTCCAGCTCGTCGATCACCTTGTCGGACGCGGCACGGGCCCGGCCGTAGAACGCCACGATGTCCGCGGTCGTCTCCGAGGGCGTCGGGCGCAGATCGGCCTCCGAGTCGTCGTCGTCGAACGGAAGCGGTTCCGTCTCGCGTCCGAAGGTCTCGCTGAACCAGCCGTACTCAGTGGCCGCCAAGTGCTTCACGAGCCCCAACAGGGAAGTCCCGGACGGCGTCATCTGCCGTCGCACCTGATCCTCGTCGAGACCCTGGAGTTTCCAGAGCACGACATCGCGGTGCCGGTCGAGACTGATGCGCAAACTTTCCTTTTCGCCGCCTGTGGCGGGAACACGTCGAGTCATTCGCGGACTGTAACAACGTGCCACCACGGCGATCCATTGGAATACCTGCCGTTGAGCGGTGGCCGGACGGCCACCGATCCGCGAGAGTCAGGCGTCGCCCCTCAGACGGTCGCGCTGGATCTGGTGTGCGAGGGCGCGACGCACAGAGGCCGAAGCGGTGGACGTGACCTTCGAGGGGACGTCGAGACCACGGCTGATCTGGTCGTAGGCGTTCCGGTAGCTGCCGGGCATCTCTGCCTGATGCAGCATCAGGTCCTCTTCGACGAGGCGCCGCAACTCGTCGATGTTCTGGGGCGTGAAGCGCTTCTTTCCCCGGGCGATGGCGTGGACGTATCGCGTACAGCGGGCGGTGTCGTAGAAGGTCTCGGAGATTTCCTCGGCGAGGCCCCACAGGCGTCCTTCGAGCCAGGGCTCGTCGTGCTGATCGAGGGAGAGGTTCGTCGGGGGCAGTGGGTCGCCCGTCCTGTACTTCGTCACCTGCTTGGACACAGCGGGCTGACTCATGTCGGTGAGCTGGGCAATTCTGTCCTGGGTCCAGCCGAAGCCGGCGAACAGCTTGATCATTTCGGTGCGCAGCTTCCGCATCTCCTCGCCCGCACGGATGACCTCGTTCATGCCTGCGAGCATCCGCTCGGCCTGTTCCTCGGTCAGCGTCTCGGGGTTCTGATGCGTGTCCTCATCGCCTGCCATAGCTCGGTTATATACCCGAGCACTCCGCAGCCATAACCGGGTTGTATAACCTGGTTATGGCTGGCAGGGTTCCTGTCATGCCTACCTTCTCCGCACCTGACGGAACCCTGCTCGCCTATCGCATGACCGGAGACGGCGACCCGGTCGTCTGCCTCCCGGGAGGTCCCACGGACTCCCGCTACCTCGGTGACCTCGGCGGCCTGTCCACGCACCGCCGACTGATCGTCCTGGACCTGCGCGGCACCGGCCGGTCCGCGATTCCCGACGACACCTCTTCGTACCGCTGCGATCGCCTGGTCGACGACGTCGAGGCACTGCGCGAACACCTCGGGCTTCCCCGGATGGACCTGCTCGGCCACTCCGCCGGCACGAATATTGCGACGCAATACGCGGCTCGGTACCCGAAGAACGTCAGCAAGCTCGCCTTGATCGGCCCCAGCACGAGAGCTGTCGGTATAGCGATCACCGGGGAGACGCGACGCGAGCTCGCGCAGCTTCGTAGAAACGAGCCGTGGTTCCCGGCGGCGTTCGCCGCCTTGGAGGCGCTCACCACGGGCACGGGCAGCGACTCGGAGGCCATCGCCCCCTTCTTCTACGGCCGCTGGGACGCCGCGGCACAGAAGCACCATGCAGCCGGCCGGCCGAGCAACCAGGAAGCTGTCGCTCTCTTCGCGGCCGAGGGTGCCTTCAGCCCGGAGACCACTCGTGCGGCGCTTGCCTCCTGCGAGGCCCCCGTCCTGCTGCTCGCCGGAGAGTGCGACTTGAACAGCCCACCTCAGTCGGCCGCCGAGTTCGCGGGGCTGTTCCCTGACGCCACACTCGTGGTGCAGCCGGGGGCTGGCCACTACCCCTGGCTCGACGACGCCGACCGGTTCGTGGCGACCACTACGACATTCCTGGCGTGAGGACCTGCTCACGCTGCTGGAGACTGAAATGCCCCAGGCCGAGGCCGTCATCCCTCGTCAACCACGTCTTCGGCGGCATCCGAGTGCCGGCGAGCTCCCTGGCCGGTGCGAGGCCGACACCAGCCCGGCCGGCGGTGGGAGAGCAACCGGATGCCCATCGGGATCGGTTGCCGCCCCACCGCCGCCCAACCTGCAGGGGCACCGGATCGGACAGTCCGCCGAGATCAGACCGCCGGGACCGGGTAGGTCGGGTACTCCACCCCGGAGACGTGCTGGACGACGCGAATGACCTGGCAGGAGTAGCCGAACTCGTTGTCGTACCACAGGTAGAGGATCGCGTTGTCACCGTCGACCTTGGTGGCGCCGGCGTCGACGATCGAGGCGTGGCGCGAGCCGATGAAGTCGCTCGAGACCGCGTCGGGGGCGGTGGTGAAGTCGATCTGGCGCTTGAGCGGCGAGGTCAGCGAGACGTTGCGGAGGTAGTCGAGGACCTCCTCGCGAGTGGTCTCGCGCCCGAGCCGCAGGCTGAGGATCGCGATCGAGACGTCCGGCACCGGGACCCGGATCGAGCTGCCGGTGATCGGCGCCTTGAGGTCGGGCAGCGCCTTGGCTACGGCGGAGGCGGCACCGGTCTCGGTGATGACCATGTTGAGCGGCGCCGAGCGCCCGCGGCGGTCGGCGCTGTGGTAGTTGTCCAGCAGGTTCTGGTCGTTGGTGAACGAGTGGACGGTCTCCACGTGGCCGCGCAGGACGCCGTACTCGTCCGCCATCGCCTTCAAGGGCGGGACGATCGCGTTGGTGGTGCAGGACGCGCAGGACAGGATCTGCTCGTCCGGCTTGATCATGTCGTGGTTGACGCCGTGCACGATGTTGGGGACGTCACCCTTGCCCGGAGCGGTCAGGACGACCTTGTCGATGCCGGGGCGCAGGTGCTTCGAGAGGCCCTCGCGGTCGCGCCACTTGCCGGTGTTGTCGATGAGGATGGCGTCCTTGATGCCATACGCCGTGTAGTCGATCTCCGACGGGTCGTTGGCGTAGATCACCTTGATCTCGTTGCCGTTGGCGATGATCGTGCTGTTCGCCTCGTCGACGGTGATCGTGCCCTGGAACTGGCCGTGGATCGAGTCGCGGCGCAGCAGGGAGGCGCGCTTGACGATGTCCTGGTCGCCGCCCTGACGGACGACGATGGCGCGCAGCCGCAGGCCGTTGCCGGAGCCGGCCTTCTCGATGAGCAGGCGGGCGACGAGGCGGCCGATGCGACCGAAGCCGTAAAGGACGACGTCGCGCGGCTCGCTGCGCTCCATCTTGTTGGCACCCGTGGCGCCGGCGACGGCTCCGGCGGTGAACTCCTCCACCGAGAGACCGCGGTCGTCGGTCTTGTACGTTGCGGCGAGCATGCCGATGTCGATCTGGGAAGGGCCGAGATCGAGCGTGGCGAGAGCCTGCAGGAACGGCAGCGTCTCGGTGACCGAGAGTTCCTCACCGGCGATCTGCCGGGCGAATCGGTGGGTCTTGAGGATGCTGACCACTGACTTGTTCACCAAGGAGCGGCTGTGGAGCAGGATCGTGACGTCCCGCTCCCGGTGCAGCTTCCCGATGATCGGGATCATCGACTCCGCGATCCTCTCGCGGTTCTTCCAGCTGGTGAACGAGTCCTCATTGACAGTCACAGGTTTATCTTTCGAGCTAGGCGGTGCTCATATGCTAACCCCCCGCTACTTTGATCATTCAAACGGTGCCACCTGAGCGCATCCAGCGATCGGACCCCACGCCCCACCAGGACACGGAATGAGTCACCTCACGGGGCAGAATGTTCTTTTCGCGCTGATTTGGAGAAGTTCGCCCTCCCTTGTGTGACCCTCGCCGGCCTCGGAGCCGACGTAATCCGCACCGACCGGCTCGGCGGAACTCTGCTTGGACGCCGCCCGGAAGGGGCACGACGAGAAGCGCTCCGGATCTGTCACCGACCCGCGACCACGACAACGAGCAGAGTCACCGAGAGCAGCACGACGAGGGCGCCCCCGGCGATGAATGCGCGGTCAGGGCCCAAGCGTTCCCGCCCGTGGACCACGACGTTTCTGGGGTCGGCCGGATCGTAGGAGACATGTACGTAGTCGCCGTCACTGAACGGCTGTCGCCGGGTGGAGGGAACGGGACAGACGACTTCCATCACCCTGTCGTCCTCCGTCACGAACTGGAGCAGCGAGCGCAGCGGGGCCGACTCCCCACGGGCCTCTCCCGGGTGTCGCTTGACGAGCGCCTGGACACGCACGCCCGTCTCGCTCACTCGCCGTGCCTGGCGCAAGCCGTAGGCCCCCACAAGGACGGCGAACATGCCGCCGAACGCGGCGATCCCTTCCAGAACGACCACGGCACCCACGTCCATGTCACGCCCCACTCCGATGTATGTCCTCGCCTTGGCCACCGTCGCACAGGCACCCTCACATTTTGGTCACATCAGGCCGGCCAGAGCATGGTTGAGTTCGACGACGTTGACGCTTTTCTGACCCAGAAAACCGAGAACACGTCCCTGGACGTGGTGGGCGACCAGCGCCTTGACCTTGGCGGGGGCGAGGTGGCGGGCCTTCGCGACACGGTCGACCTGTTCGTAGGCGTAGGCCGGGGAGATCGCCGGGTCGAGCCCGGAGCCGCTGGCGGTGACGGCGTCCGCGGGGACGGATTCGGGCGGGACCCCGTCGAAGGCGGCGACGGCGGCGCGGCGGATCCTGACGGTCCTGATCAGGTCGGTGTTGTTCGGGCCCAGGTTGGAGGCGCCGGAGTTCATGGGGTCGTAGCCGCCCGCGGACGGCCGGGGCTGGAACCACTTGGGGTCGGGGCGCAGCGGCTCGTTCGCGTCGTTGGGATTCTTCTTCGGCAGGGCGAAGCTCTGGCCGATCAGGCCGGAGGCCACCGGTGTGCCGTTCGTCGTCAGCAGGGAGCCGTTGGCCTGGTGGGAGAGACCTGCCTGAGCGATGCCGGTGACGAGCAGCGGGTAGCCGATGCCGGTGATCACAGTGAACGCCAGCAGCATCCGCAAGGCGGTCAGATGGCGCTGGAGTACGCGGGGAAGGTTGGTGCGCACCGTGGGATCGCCTTCTTCTCTCGTCGGGCCGTCTGTCAGCGCAGGCCGGGGATGAACTGGATGAAGAGGTCGAGCAGCTTGATGCCCACGAAGGGCAGTACCAGCCCGCCGAGCCCGTACATCCAGATGTTGCGGCTGAGCAGCTTCGCGGCGGAGGACGGCCGGTAGCGCACGCCACGCAGCGCAAGCGGGATCAGTGCGATGATGATCAGCGCGTTGAAGACGATCGCGGAGGTGATCGCCGAGGTCGGGCTGTGCAGGCGCATGATGTTCAACTTGTCCAGGCCCGGGTAGACCACCGCGAACATCGCCGGGATGATCGCGAAGTACTTCGCGACGTCGTTGGCGATCGAGAAGGTCGTCAGCGCACCGCGGGTCATCAGCAACTGCTTGCCGATCTCGACGATCTCGATGAGCTTGGTCGGGTTGGAGTCCAGGTCCACCATGTTCCCGGCCTCCTTGGCGGCCGAGGTGCCGGTGTTCATGGCCACGCCGACGTCCGCCTGAGCCAGCGCGGGCGCGTCGTTCGTACCGTCGCCCGTCATCGCGACGAGCTTGCCGCCCGCCTGCTCACGCCGGATCAGTGCCATCTTGTCCTCGGGCGTGGCCTCGGCGAGGAAGTCGTCCACTCCCGCCTCCTCGGCGATGGCCTTCGCGGTCAGCGGGTTGTCGCCCGTGATCATGACGGTCTTGATGCCCATCCGGCGCAGCTCGTCGAACCGCTCCCGCATCCCTTCCTTGACGACGTCCTTGAGATGGATGACGCCGAGAACGCGTGCACCGGGCGCATCGCCATGCCGGATCACCTCGCCGACGACCAGGGGGGTGCCGCCGCTCGCAGAGATTCCGTCGACGATGCCGCCGACCTCCGCCGTGGGGTGGCCGCCGTTTTCGCGGACCCAGCGCATCACTGCCGTTGCCGCTCCCTTGCGCAAGAACCGGTTCTCCTGAGGATCGTTGAGGTCGACACCGCTCATCCGGCTCTGGGCGGTGAAGGGTACGAACTGTGCCTGGGCCAGCTCTCCCTCGCTACGGCCACGTAGCGCGTACTCCTGCTTGGCGAGGACGACGATCGAACGGCCCTCGGGCGTCTCGTCGGCGATCGACGACAGCTGGGAGGCGTCCGCGAGTTCCTCGACGCTCACCCCGTCCACCGGCAGGAATTCGGCGGCCTGGCGGTTGCCGAGGGTGATGGTGCCGGTCTTGTCGAGCAGGAGCGTGTTGACGTCACCCGCGGCCTCCACCGCACGCCCGGACATCGCCAGCACGTTGCGCTGCACGAGCCGGTCCATGCCCGCGATGCCGATCGCCGACAGCAGCGCGCCGATCGTCGTAGGGATCAAGGCGACTACGAGGGCGACAAGGATGACGATGGTCTGCTCGGCCCCTGCGAAGATGGCGAAGGGCTGCAGGGTCGCCACCGCGATCAGGAAGACGATCGTGAGGGATGCCAGCAGGATGTTGAGCGCGATCTCGTTCGGCGTCTTCTGCCGCGCGGCCCCCTCCACGAGTGCGATCATCCGGTCGATAAAGGTCTCCCCCGGCTTCGAGGTGATCCTCACCACGATCCGGTCCGAGAGCACCTTGGTGCCGCCCGTGACCGCCGACCGGTCGCCACCCGACTCGCGGATCACCGGCGCCGACTCGCCCGTGATGGCCGATTCGTCGACGCTCGCGATGCCCTCGACCACATCGCCGTCGCCGGGGATGATCTGCCCGGCCTCGACGACGACGTGATCGCTCAGTCGCAGATCGACACCCGAAACCTCCTCCTCTGCGGCGTCGGTCGCGCCCGGCCGCCAGCCGGTGAGACGGCGGGCCATCGTCGTCGTCCTGGCGCGGCGCAAGGACTCCGCCTGGGCCTTGCCGCGTCCCTCGGCCACGGCTTCGGCGAGATTGGCGAAGACCGACGTCAGCCAGAGCCACGCCGTGATCACCCAGGCGAAGACGCTGGGAGTTCTGATGGCCGACAGCGTGGTCAGCAGCGCCCCGACCTCCACCACGAACATCACGGGGTTGTGGACCATCGAGCGCGGATCCAGCTTGTGCAGGGCGTCGGGGAAGGACGTCAGAAGCTGCTTGGGATCGAGCAGGCCGCCCGAGACCCGGTGCTGCTGACGCCCGGCGCTCGGCGGGGTGGGAGCGGGTGTGGCGGTCGTGGACATCAGTGCAGACCCTCCGCGAGCGGCCCGAGCGCGAGCGCCGGGAAGTACGTCAGACCGACAACGATGAGGATCACTCCGGCCAACAGTCCGATGAACTGCGGCCGGTGAGTGGGCAGGGTGCCCGCGGTGACCGGAACAGGCTGCTGCCCGGCGAGCGAACCGGCGAGCGCCAGGACGAACACCATCGGCAGGAACCGGCCGACGAGCATGACCACACCAAGTGTGGTGTTGTACCAGACGGTGTTGACGCTCAGCCCCGCGAACGCCGAGCCGTTGTTGTTCGCAGCCGACGCGAAGGCGTACAGGACCTCGGAGAAGCCGTGCGGCCCGGAATTGAGCATGGCCGCCCTCTCCCCCGGGGATGCCATCGCCAGCCCGGCACCGACCAGCGCGAGCGCGGGCGTGGTCAGGATGTAGAGCGAGGCGAACTTCATCTCCCGGCCCCGAAGCTTCTTGCCCAGGTACTCGGGCGTACGACCGACCATCAGTCCGGCGACGAACACCGCGACGATCGCCAGGATCAGGATCCCGTAGAGCCCGGAGCCGGTGCCGCCGGGCGCGATCTCCCCCAGCATCATGTTGAAGATCGTCATTCCGCCGCCGCCCGGCGTGTACGAGTCATGGAAGGAGTTGACCGCTCCGCACGACGTGAGGGTGGTCGACACAGCGAACAGGGCCGAGGCCCAGATCCCGAACCGCGTCTCCTTGCCCTCCATCATTCCGCCGGCCGCGTGACCGGCCGTGCTGCTTACGCTGTGCAGCTCGTTGGCGGTCACGATGGCGACCGATGCGCCCCAGATCAATGCCATCACGGCGACGATCGCGTAGCCCTGGCGGTTGTCACCGATCATCGTCCCGAAAGTCCGCGGGAGTGAGAACGCGATGACCAGCATGAGGTAGATCTCGATCAGGTTGGTGAAGGCGTTGGGGTTCTCGAAGGGGTGCGCGGAGTTCGCGTTGTAGAAACCACCGCCGTTGGTGCCCAGTTCCTTGATGGACTCCTGGGAGGCGACGGGGCCTCCGGTCATGCTCTGGTGCCCGCCGGCGATGGTGGTGATGTCGTGGATTCCATGGAAGTTCTGAACGGCACCGGCGGCCACCAGAACGATCGCGAAGACGAACGCAAGGGGCAACAGAACGCGCAGCACGATTCGTGTCAGGTCCACCCAGAAATTCCCGACGCGATCGGTCGTCTTCCTGCTGAAGCCCCGGATCAGCGCCGCGACGACGGCGATACCCACGGCCGCGGAGACGAAGTTCTGGACCGCGAGGCCCGCCATCTGGACCAGATGGCCCATCGTCGACTCGCCGGAATACGACTGCCAGTTGGTATTGGTGACGAAGGACGCCGCGGTGTTGAACGACTGGTCCGTGGTGACCGGCTTCATTCCCAGGGACAGCAGGAGATGGTTCTGCAGACGCAGAAACGCGTACAGGAACAGTACCGACACTGCGGAGAAGGCAAGGATGCTGCGCAGGTATACCGACCACTTCTGGTCGGCGTCGCCGTTCACACCGCCTGCCCGGTAGATCAGGCGTTCAGCCGCCCAATGATGATCAGTGGTCAGGACGCGGGCGATGTAGCCGCCCAGCGGGCGGAACGAGAGGCATAGCGCGATCACCAGGGCGAGTACCTGGAGCCATCCCGCGAGGGTGTCATTCATCGGGCTGTCTCCTAGAACTTCTCAGGGAAGATCAGGCAGACGACCAGGTAGACCACGAGGCACGCGGCAACGATCAGGCCGACGACGTTCTCCACGCTCACAGGCGTCCGACCCCCTTGGCCGCCAGGCCGATGAGGGCAAACACCACGATCGTGAGGCCGATGTACGCGACGTCCGACATGCGCGAGGCACCCCGCAGAGTCATCAGGGGCAGGCTTGTTCAGCCCTCCCGGTCGGAATGTGGGGTTGATGTGAAATGCGAGGTTGATTGTCTTCTGACGCTATATCAGTCGACCTCGAGAATGCCCTGACGCTCTGTGGGCCGATGGGATGACGGTGAAGTGCTGGGATTCACTCGGCGCGGCCGGATGCCGCGCCGGCGCCAGGCGCAGAACTCGGAAGAGAGAGCATCACCGAGAAAGCGGGCCCCTCAGTGGTCGTCTCCAGCGTCCCGTCCATCGCCTCGGCCAAGTCGCGCGAAAGCCGCAGAGCCAGGCTGTCGGCCCGGGTGCCCGGAACCCGGGAGGCCGCAGTGCTCAGTTCGGGGCCCCGGTCGGGCATGCCGTCCTCCACCCGAATCCTCAGGTGGCCGGCCCGGACCTCGGCGGTGAAGACGGGGGGCCTGTCCGGCGGGCTGTGACGCAATGCGTCGGCCCCCAGGGCAGTCAGGGCCCGGGTGAGGAGGGCGGCGTCGGCGATCACGTCGGGCAGCTGTTCCGGCAAGTGCAGAACGATCGAGTGGCCGCCGGGCCCGAGGTCGTCCAAGGCAGCACCAAGCACCTCGTTGAGGTCGACCGGGCGCAGGTAGAGATCGAGTGCCCCGGCGTGCAGACGGCTCACATCGTCGAGATCGGTGACCAACTGCGCCGCTCGGTGCACCGCCGCGCGGGCGGCGCCCAACAACTGCGCCTCTTCCGAGCCAGGCAAACCGGCACGTCGACGCTGCAAGCGCACGAGCGCTTCTTCAGCGGTGTGCAGCGGAGCACGCAGGTCGCGGCCTGCCGCGAGAAGCAGGGACGCCCGGGTTCGCTCGGCGTCGGCGAAGGTGTCCACGCCGCCGGAACGCCCGGCGATCCGCCCTCGGGCATGGGCCAGCCCCAGTTCAGCCGCGCATGCGGCGAGAACGCGTTGGTCCTCCGCACTCAGTCCTGAGCCGCGAACGGCCAGCGTGAGATTGTCGTCGACCGGGCTTTCCACATCCGCCTCGTAGGGCCTTTCCGGCGGCCGCTCCCCAGCGCTGGCGACCACGTACCAGCGGGGGACGGGAGATGCTTCCGGATCCCTTTCGAGCAGGCTGATCGCACTCAGTCCGAAGTTTTCCCGGATCTGCTCCACCAGTGCCGTCAGATCCTGGCCACGCATCACAGCGGCGGCCAGGCGGCTCAACGCCCTCGCCTCCGATGTCGCGCGTACGGCCTGGTGCGTACGCTGCGCAGCCGCTCCCGCTGCCCTGCCGACGAGAGCGGCCGCGGCGACGAAGACCACGAGCGCGGTGATCTCGTCGGGGCGCTCCATGACCAGCGAGTGCACCGGTGCGGCGAAGTAGTAGTCAGCGAGCAGTGCCGCAGCCACAGCGGCGAACAGCGCAGGGTAGAGCCCGCCGACCAGGGCGACCACGACGACGGCGAGCAGGTAGATCAACAGGTCGCTGGAGAGGCCGAGGTTGCCACGCGGCGCGGTCAGCAGGATCGTCAGTACGGGCAGCAACACCACGGCGCCGACCAGGGCAGCCCAGTACCGTCTTGGGCCCGTGCCACGGCTCGGATGCGGAAGCCTCAGCACAGTGGACCCCGCTGCCTCCTCGTGGGTGACGATGTGCACGTCAATGGGGCCAGATCCCTTGATCGTCCGCTTTCCCACACCTGCTCTCAGAAGGGCGGCGAGACGGCCGCGCCGGCTCGCGCCCAGCACGATCTGGGTGACGTTCTCCGTCTCGGCGAACCGGAGCAAGGCATCGACAACGTCGTCGCCAGTGGCCTGGTGGTAGCTGCCGCCCAGCGACTCCAGAAGGGTGCGCTGGGCATCCAGTACCGCCGGGTCGACGGCGGGGAGGCCGTCCTCCGGCACCACGTGGAGGGCCAGCAACTCGGTGCCGGGTGTACGAGCGCTGATCCTCGCGGCACGGCGGATGAGAGTCTCACCCTCAGGCCCGCCGCTCAGGGACACCAGGATGCGCTCCCGGGTTTCCCAGGGAGCGACGATGCCGTGTTCCGCCCGGTAGCGCTGCAGCCCCTCTTCCACCCGGTCGGCGAGCCACAGCAGGGAGATTTCGCGCAATGCGGTGAGGTTGCCGACCCGGAAGTAGTGAGTGAGGGCGGACTCAATGCGGTCCGGTGGATAGATGTCGCCGTGGACCATGCGGCGGCGGAGCACCTCCGGTGGCAGATCGACGAGTTCGATCTGGTCGGCCCGGCGGGCCACCTCGTCGGGCAGGGTCTCTCGCTGGCTGACCCCCGTGATCTGCCGTACCACGTCGTTGAGGGATTCCAGGTGCTGGACGTTGAGCGTTGTGACGACATCCATGCCGGCGGCCAGGAGTTCCTCCACGTCCTGCCACCGCTTGGCGTTGCGGGTCCCCGGAACGTTGGAGTGGGCCAGCTCGTCGACCAGCGCGACCTGGGGACGGCGGGCCAGCACTGCGTCGAGATCCATCTCCGTGAAGAGCGCACCGCGGTGGCTCAGCGTACGCCGGGGGATCGTCTCCAGCCCCTCGGCCATGGCCGCGGTCGGCCGACGCCCATGCGGCTCGACGAAGCCGACGACCGCATCCGCACCCCGTGAACGCAGCCGCTGCCCCTCGGCGAGCATGGCGTACGTCTTCCCGACCCCAGGGGCGGCCCCGAGATAGATCCGCAACCGTCCACGTGCCACCGGCGGACTCCTGCCAGGTCGCCCCCCATGTCGTCCTTGCGCCCTTCCATGGTGCGCCCCTCCTGGCCGCTCCACTCGACGACACCGATCCCCAACCCCCAAGTACACCCTCGGGTGTATCGCGTCCTCGGCGGACGCCGGTCACCCATTGGCCTTCCGCGGCACACAGCGGATCGACCGTGTGGTGCGGTGCACCAGGACATGTGGCACCGCGCGCGGCTGATCCTCCGTGGCACGCGCGGGCTGCAGGCAGGCTGCGGCGTAGTTGTATTGCCCCGCAGGGGTGTTGAGAGCCTGTTGCGCAAGGGCGGCTGGCGGCTTTGTCGCCGACATCGGACGCCGGCCGTGGAGGCCGTCCCTGTGAGTTCTGCCCGAAGGCCCTGCCGGGCAGGCTGACCAGGATCGCCGTGCCCGTCAGCGTCGCGTTACGGGGTGGGGGCTCGGCGTCAAGTATCCGTCAGCGTGGGGGCTCATCTCCGGTGGGCGGGCATAGCTTCGGTGGAGCGCCCGGCCGGTCCGACCGGGCGGCGCCAGTCGCCTTCTGCGAGGAGCAGCACCATGTCTCCACTCGAGCTTCCCGAGGACCCCGAGCCTTCTGAACGGTTCCCGGCCGGACTCCTCTACATCCCTGTCCGGTCGGGGCCCTCTGGATGTACGACCCGGTTCTTCCGCACCCCCCTGGGCGGCCGCACGGCCGTCGGATTCACCTCGGCGGCGAAACTCACCGCCACTCTCGGCACGGACCGGGCCTGCATCAGGCTCTCCGAACCCGCACTGCGCGCCCTCGCAGCCCCTCTGGGTGTGACCGCCCTCACCGTCGACCCGCAGTTCTCCGCCCCGGCGGCCCACCGCACCGCGGCCAAGGTCCGTGAGCGCGAGAACTCCTGGAGCCGCTGGCATCCCCGGCACATCGGTGCCGCCTCATCGGCCGCCCCTCGTCTGCGCCGCCCCGCCTCGTCACCGTCGTGGGCCGGCACTGCGAAGCCGGCGCTCGCCGACGACGTAGCACTCCGGGCGACATACGCCCCGGCGACCTCCTCACCGTTCCGGCGGCCGGGGCCTATCACTTCTCCATGGCCTCCGGTTACAACATGATCGGCCGACCGCCCGTCGTCGCGGTGTCCGACGGCACCGCACGCGTACTCGTACGCCGCGAATCACTGGACGACATGAGCCGCAGGGACATCGGCCTGTAGCACCGGCCCCATTCCCGGCGTCCGCCGAAACACCCTCTCGGCGGACGCCGCTCGACGCATGCCACGAACGGCCCGAAAGATCACCAAGTACCCCCTATTCGCATACCCCAATGTGTGAGGACGAGGTCTCGATGACCGTCGAAAACGCCGTCGGCCTGGTCGTGGCCGTCGCACTGCTCGCCTATCTGATCCTTGCCCTGATCAACCCGGAGAAGTTCTGATGTCCGCCCCCGCAACGGTCGAACCCGCCCCCGTCCACGACGCGCCACCTCCGCACGAAGAACGGCCACGCCGGGTCGGCGCCGGAATGCTCGATCCCAAGCAGCTGTGGCTCGCGCTCCCCCAGGCGCTCCGCAAGCTGAATCCGGTGACCCTGTTCCGCAATCCGGTCATGTTCGTCACCGAGGTCGGTGCCGCGCTCACCACCGGTATAGCGGTCGTCCACCCCAATCTCTTCGGCTGGCTGATCACCGGCTGGCTGTGGCTGACGGTGGTCTTCGCCAACCTCGCCGAGGCCGTGGCCGAGAGCCGTGGCAAGGCGCAGGCCGACGCTCTGCGCAAGACTCGGCAACAGACCACCGCTTGGCGGCTCGCGGGCTGGGAGCCCGGGGCGGCGGAGGACTCGTACATCGAAGAGGCCGTCGCCGCCTCCGAGCTCAGGCGCGGCGACATCGTGTCCGTACCGGCCGGGGATCTGATTCCCGGTGACGGCGACGTCATCAAGGGCGCCGCCAGCGTCGACGAGTCCGCCATAACCGGTGAATCCGCGCCGGTCATCCGCGAGTCCGGAAGCGATCGCAGTGCTGTCACCGGAGGCACCCGGGTGCTCTCCGACCACCTGGTCGTACGGATCACCCAAGAGCCCGGCGAGAGCTTCCTGGACCGGATGATCGCCCTGGTCGAGGGCGCCAACCGGCAGAAGACCCCCAACGAGCTGGCACTCAACCTGCTGCTGGTCATGCTGACCTTCGTCTTCTTGGTCGCGGTCGTGACCCTGCAGCCGATGGCGATCTTCTCCAAGGACGCGATGGCCGCCGCGCACGACACCGCCGCGCTGACCGGCGACGGCGTCACCGCCATCGTGCTCGTCTCGCTCCTGGTCTGTCTGATTCCGACGACCATCGGTGCGCTGCTCTCGGCGATCGGTATCGCGGGCATGGACCGGCTGGTGCAGAGAAACGTACTGGCCATGTCCGGACGGGCAGTTGAGGCCGCCGGCGACGTCAACACCCTGCTGCTCGACAAGACCGGCACGATCACCTTCGGCAACCGGCGGGCGAGCGCGTTCCTGCCGGTCGGGACGGTCTCCATGGAGCGGCTCGCGAAGGCTTCGCTTCTTTCCAGCCTGGCCGACGAGACGCCCGAGGGCCGGTCGATCGTCGAGTACGCCCACACCGAGCACCCCTCGGTGGTCGAGGAAACCCGTTCCGCGCACGGCGCCGAGTGGGTGCCGTTCACCGCCGCCACCCGCATGTCCGGGGTCGACCTCCCCAGCGGTCAGCGGCTACGCAAGGGCGCCGCGGCGTCGGTCGCGGCATGGGTGCGCGAGCAGGGCGGCAAGGTGCCTGTCGCGCTGGACGCTACCGTGGATCATGTCTCCGCTTCCGGTGGTACTCCGCTGGCCGTGGCGGAGTCGAGGAGTGACGGCACGGCCGAGGTACTCGGCGTCGTCCACCTCAAGGACGTCGTCAAACCGGGCCTGCGCGAACGCTTCGACGAGCTGCGCCGCATGGGCATCCGCACGGTAATGATCACCGGAGACAACCCCGTGACAGCCCGGGCGATCGCCGAGGAGGCGGGTGTCGACGACTTCCTGGCCGAGGCGACCCCTGAGGACAAGCTGGAGCTGATCAAGCGCGAACAGGCCGGCGGCCATCTCATCGCCATGACGGGCGACGGTACGAACGATGCCCCGGCACTCGCGCAAGCGGACGTCGGCGTGGCGATGAACACCGGTACGTCGGCCGCCAAGGAGGCCGGCAACATGGTCGACCTCGACTCCGACCCCACGAAGATCATCGAGATCGTCGAGATCGGCAAACAACTCCTCATCACCCGGGGCGCGTTGACGACCTTTTCGATCGCCAACGACATCGCCAAGTACTTCGCGATCCTGCCCGCGATGTTTGCGGCGGTGTACCCGGGGCTCGACCGGCTCAACATCATGGACCTGCACTCGCCGCTGTCCGCGATCCTCTCCGCGGTCATCTTCAACGCGGTGGTCATCGTGGCGCTGATCCCGCTCGCCCTGCGCGGTGTGCGCTACCGGCCTTCCTCCGCCTCCACCCTGCTCACCCGCAACCTGTGGATCTACGGACTCGGCGGCGTGATCGCCCCGTTCCTGGCCATCAAGTTCATCGACTTCGCCCTCGTCCAGTTCATCCCGGGGATCTGACCATGACACGCATCCCACACTGGCTCGCCCAGCACATCGCAGCGTTGCGGGTGGTCCTCGTGCTGACTCTCCTGACCGGCCTGGCCTATCCGCTCGCCATGGTGGCGGCAGCCCAGGTCCCGGGCCTCGACGGCACGTCGGAGGTGACCGGCGCCGACGGCAAACCGGCCGGATCCTCGCTGATCGGCCAGACGTTCACCGACGCCAAGGGCAACCCCATCAAGAAGTACTTCCAGTCCCGGCCCTCCAACGCCGGCACGGGATACGACGCCACGGCGTCCGGCGCCGGCAACCAGGGCCCCGAGTCCGTCCTCGACACCAAGGACAAGCCGAGCCTGCTCACCCTGGTGTGCGGGCGCGGCAAGGCGGTCGGCGACCTCGAAGGTGTCGACGGCTCACGCCCGTACTGCACGGACGACGGCGTGGGCGCGGTCCTCGGCGTCTTCTACGACGGCGGTACGAGCGGACGTGCCACCCAGGCCGTCAGTCTCAACCAGGCCTGCCCGGCCAAGCCGTTCGTCACCTCCTACAAGGGAGTTCGCGTCACATGCGCGAAGGCCGGCGCGGACTACAGCCACGCTGTGATCGTCCCCGTGCGCGGCAACGCCCCGGCGGACCCTGTCGTCCCCGCCGACGCGGTCACCGCGAGCGGCAGCGGCCTCGACCCGCACATCAGCCCGGCGTACGCGAAGCTCCAGGCACCGCGGATCGCTCGTGAGCGCGGAGCGAGCGCGGCCGACGTACGCAAGCTGATCGAGAAATACACCACCGGCCGCGCGCTCGGCGTGCTCGGCGAGCACGGCGTCAATGTCGTCGAGCTCAACATCGCCCTCGACCGTACGTATCCGAAGCAGGGAGCCTGATCATGGCGGCCTGGATCCAGGCATCGCTCGTCCTCGCCGTGGTCGTGGGGCTGCACGTCCCGCTCGGCGACTACATGGCCCGCGTCCTCGACGGCGGGAAGCACTGGCGGGGAGAGAAAACCCTCTACCGCGTCTGCGGAATCGACCCGGACAAGGAGCAGACCTGGCGGCACTACCTCACTGCCCTGGTCGCCTTCTCCGTCATGAGTATCGCGGCGCTCTTCGCCCTGTTCACCCTTCAGGGAAAGCTTCCCTGGTCGACGGGGCACGAGGGCATGCCGTGGCGACTCGCGCTGCACACCGCCGTCTCCTTCACGACGAACACCAGCTGGCAGAACTACGCGGGCGAGTCGACCACCGGGCATCTCGCCGTCATGGCGGGCCTGGGTGTCCAGGCGTTCGCGTCGGCGGCGGTCGGCATCTGTGTGGCCCTCGCCCTGGTCCGGGGCCTGATCCGGCGGTCCACGGACGACCTCGGCAACTTCTGGGTCGACCTGCTGCGCACGATCTTCCGCGTCCTGGTGCCGATCGCGGTCGTCGGCGGCCTGATCCTGATGGCCGGCGGTGTCATCCAGAGCCTCGGCGCCGGACACACCGTCACCACGGTCGCGGGTGGCAAGCAGACGATCCTCGAGGGGCCTGTCGGCTCCTGGGAACCGATCAAGCTGTTCACCGGCGACGGCGGCGGTGTCTTCAACGCCAACAGCGCCCACCCCTTCGAGAACCCGAGCGCCTGGACCAACGCCTTCGAGATCGTGCTGATGCTGCTCATCCCGACGGCCTGCATCCGCATGTTCGGCCGGATGATCGGCAGCCTGAAGCAGAGCTGGACCCTGCTCACCGTCGTCGGCATCCTCTTCGGCCTGCTCCTCGCCGCGGGCACGCTCGCGCAGAGCGTCCACACCGGCACGGTCACCCAGGCGGTCGCCGGACAGTACGAAGGCACCGAGACCCGCTTCGGCATCCCCGGCTCGACACTGTTCGGCGTGGGGGCCACGGGCTCGGCGGACGGCGCGGCCAACTCCTCGTACGACAGCTTCTCCAGCCTCGGCGGCGGGGTGCTGCTGTCCGCGATGATGCTCGGCGAGATCGCGCCCGGCGGCACCGGCAGCGGGCTCTACGGTCTGATCATGGTGGTCCTGGTGGCCGTCTTCATCGGCGGCCTGATGGTCGGCCGCACGCCCGAATACCTGCGCAAAAGGATCGGTTTCGGGGAGATGCGGTGGGTGGTCGTGTACGCGCTGATCCCGCCCACGGTCATCCTCGCCTGCACGGGTATCGCACTCGCCTTCGATGACGGCCGGACCTCGATGGGCAACCCGGGAGCGCACGGCCTGACCGAGCTCATCTACGCCTACACCAGCAACACCAACAGCAACGGCAGCGCGATGGCGGGCTTCAACGGCGCAACCGACTTCCACAACCTGCTGATGGTGTTCGCGATGCTGGCCGGCCGCTACCTCCCGATGGCCTGCGTCCTGGCCCTGGCCGGACGCCTCGCCAAGCAGCAACCGGGCGTCGTCACAGTCGGCACGCTGCGCGCGCAGGGCGTCAACTTCGTCGTCCTTGCCACAGCGGCGGCCGTCATCCTGGCGCTGCTCAACTTCCTTCCGGCGCTGTCCCTCGGCACCATCGCCGACGGACTGCTGTAGCGGGCCGAGTACCGGCTGATCCTGCGATCCCTCACAGACTCAGCCGGTACGGCACGACACACACGACGACGTCGGTGCGGGCCCTCAGCGCTGCCGCCAGCAGCAGGCCCCGCTGATTCTGCAGGATCTGGTAGCGGCGGTGGAGGGGCTCCACCTCGGGGATGAGGACGGCGATCTGCCGTCCTCCCTCCGCCGCCCGCTGGACGTAGTCGACGATGGGCTGCACCAGCGAGCGCTGCGGACTGTCGATGACATCCAGACGTACACCGGGACCCCAGCGGGCCCAACTCTCCTCCAGGGCACGAGCCTTAACGGGATCACCGTGCACCGCGACCGCGACGACTTCGTGGCCGAGGGCACGGGCGGCCGTCAGCGCGTGCTGGGTGAGCTTGCTGACCTCGCCGACCGGCACGATGACGAGGGAGTCGGTAACGCGCACGGGCGGCGGGACCTCACCCAGCCCCAGTTCCCTGCCGACCTCCGTGTAGTACCGCTGGATACGGGCGAACAGCAGCATCAGCAGGGGAACGGCGGCAACCACCACCCAGGCCCCCTCCAGGAACTTGGTGGCCAGCAGGACGATGCCCGCCACGGTGGTCAGGATCGCGCCGACCCCGTTGAGCACCGCGCGCCGCACCCAGCCGGACGGCCTCTCCCGCGCCCAATGCCGTACGAGCCCGACCTGGCTGATGGTGAAGCCGATGAACACCCCGATCGCGAACAACGGGATCATCCGGTGCGTGTCCGCGTTCACTGCGATCAGTAGCAGCGCCGCGAGCAGAGCGAGGGCCACCACTCCCCAGCGGTAGACGGGGCGCTCTCTGCGCAGACCAAAGAGATGAGGCAGCCGGTGGTCCCTGGCGAGCAGGCTCATCAGGACGGGCAGGCCGCCGAAGCTGGTGTTGGCGGCGAAGGCCAGCGCGAGGGTGACGATGAGGTTGGTCGTGTAGTACGGCCAGCCCGTCCCGTACGAGCCCGCGGTGAGCTGCGCGAGCACTGTCACGCCGCCGCGCGGGGCCACATGGTCGCGGCGGATCAGGACGGCCAGCCCGATCAGCATCAGCCCGAGCAGCGCGCCAAGCATCAGCTCGGTGCGCTGCGCCCGCTTGACGCGCGGCTCACGGAAGGCGGGCACACCGTTGGCGATGGCCTCCACCCCGGTCAGCGCGGAGCAGCCGGAGGAGAACGCCTTCAGGAGCAGCAGCACGCCCAACGCCTCAGTGCCATGCACAGGTTGGGCGGTCCCGACGACGGCCGCGGGGTGGGAGCGCAGCAGCCCGAGCGCGATGATGCCGAGGATGCTCACGATGAACAGCCCCGTGGGCAACATCAGCACCCGTGCACTTTCGGCCACGCCGCGCAGATTCACGGCCGTGAGAAGAGCAAGCCCGACAAGACAGATTTCCAGCAGATGCGAGCCGAGGGAAGGGAAGGCGGAGGCGAGACTGGCCGCGCCGGCCGCCAGGCTGACGGTCACGGTCAGCACGTAGTCGACGACGAGACTGGCCGCCGCGAGGTAACTCGTCCTGGGGCCGAGATCCTTCTTCGCCACCGCGTAGGCACCGCCCCCGTCCGGGTGAACGGCGATCACCTGTCCGTAGGACACGACGAGTACCGCCAGCAGCGCGGCAATGACCAATGTCACCGGCAGCGTGGCGGTCAGCGCCCCGGTCCCGGCCGCGATCAGGACGAGCACGATCGCCTCGGGTCCGTACGCGACCGAGCTCAACGCGTCCAGGGACAGCGCGGCGAGCCCCTCGAGGCTGGTCAGGTGGTGCCGTTCACCTTCCCCGGGCCGCAACGGAACTCTCGGCCGCAGTTCGCGGCGGGCCAGGCCGTACGCCATGAGGGACCTCGCGGTGCAGAGTGCGGGGGGATGGGTGCTGTTCGGGGCCAGTGTGACCGGGCCACCACGGCGAGGCGCGTCAAGGACGCGCCAAGGCTCCACGCCTTTTCTGGGAATCCCCATGCCGAATGCGCGGCCGGGGCCACGCGGCGGTACGGCGGAGCCCAGGGCCGGTCAGGCGGTGGCGCCCACCGGAAGGGCTCGAAGATGCGGTCCTTGGTCCCGGCCCACCACGACCGGGCGTCAAGGAGGAGCAGGATGTCCATCAGAGCCACGTCAAGGTACGGGGTCCTGGCTCCCCGGGGGCTCTACCGTCGGCGCTATGGGACGCCGCAACGCCGCGCGACACGACGCGGTCCACAGCCACAAGGAGCCCCCCGCGGAAGTGACGTACGACCGCCGCTGGGCGGGGGATCTGCGCAGCTCGATCCGTTGCTCGGCCGTGCTCCTCGGCCTTCTGCTGCTGGTCGACCGGGGGGCCGACAGCCTCACGATCGTGCGGGGCACGCTGTGGGCGGGACTCGCTGTCCTGCTGTTCGTGGTCCTGTACCCCGCCCGGGTCACTGCGGGCGAGGGCTGGATCGCTTCCCGCGGCCTCCTGCGGGAGAAGCGGGTACGCACCGACGTGTTGGTGTCGGTGCGCTGCCTTGACGGCGTCTCCCAACGGCTCCGCCTGCGGGACGCTTTCGGCGGACGCGTCGAGATCAACCCCGAGGTTCTCGTGAACAACCCTGATCTGTGGCATCGCCTCGACGAGGACGCCCAGAAGTCCGATGCCTGCGGTTCCCTGACCTGCGGGGCAACCGCGTTGCGCCGGATCTCGAAGCGGATCGACCGCGAGACGGCCTTGAACGTGTTCAAGGTGTCTGACCTGGACTGAGCGCGCCGCGCCCGTCACACGAGGCCCTACCTACCCCGGTGGCCGCAACACCGGTGTCGGCGAAAGCGGCAGACCTCATCCCCGCCTGTCCGCCGGATGCGGCTGCACCCCAGTCAGGAGGATGTCCAGGCCACGCCGCGTCGTGGCCAGCACGACGCGGTCGCCCGCACGCAGAACCCGCCCGTGCGACGGGCGCCAGTCGAAGCCGGGTCGGCGGAACCGGATGCCGGCGAGGGTATCCGTCGAGGGCGGCGTGGACCGGTCCACGGCCGAGCCGACGGCCAGGACCCGCCACTCGTGCTCCCGGAACGCCTCGTGGATCGAGCGTCCTTCGAGCTCGGGATGCCCAGCCACGTCCACCACGGTGAACAGCAGCGAGCCGCGCTCGACCGGCATCACCCCCAGCACATGACGGCCCATCATCGCGGCGGCGAAGGACGGTGCGGCGAGCGCCGAGACACTGCGGCTGCGAGTGGGGGCCTGCGGGTAGGACGCGCGCAGGGTGCGCTGGACGGTGGCCGCGAAGTCGTCGTCGTACAGCCGCATCACCACTCGCACACTCGGGGTGGTCTCGCGTGCGGCCATCACGATGTCGAGGTTCTCGCTGTCATCGCGGGTGAGGACCAGCAGCGACTTGCTGTGCCGGATGCGCGCCCGGTCGAGGACACCCGGCGCTCCGGCGTCCTCCAGCACCAGCAGGACGTCGAGTTCGCGGGCGAAGGCGACGCCGCGCGCGTGCGGGTCCCGTTCGACGGCCACGACCTTGTGGTCGGTGGTGCGCAGCTGAGCAAGCACACGGGTGCCGATCTTTCCGAGACCGACCACGACGATATGGTCGGTGAGGTCGTCGGCGGGCGGGAGACCGACGGAGGCCGTGCGGAACGCCTCGGTGGCGTTCATGGTCGCGGCCACGACGAGCGGGAGCACGGCGAGTCCGACGAATCCCGCGATCAGTTGCAGCACCCGGCGGGCCACTGTCTCGTCGGTGGCCGGGTCACCCATGGTGAAGATGTCCAACATGGGCAGGTACACGTTCTTCCACCAAGGGTGCTCGTGCGCGAACAACGCCGTGGCGACCGCGAGCGCAACGACGATCGCGGCCAGCGCGCCGAAGACGGCGATGACCTCACGGGACAGGAAAACCCTCCACGGCAGATGCGCGAGCCGCGCCCTCAGCCAGCCGCCGACGCGGCCACGCCGCTCCCGGGCGACCGGCTCGGGCGCGTGGTGGTGGGTGACCTCTTCGAGCATCAGCCGACCGTGGGTGAACTGCCGGTGGTAGGCGGTGCGGGTGTCCGGCAGCAGCAGGGTGCCGTCCTCGCCCGGTGTCTCGGGGCTGTCGTCGCTCGCCGGGTCGTCCTGGTGGGCGCCGGAGAGCACGGCGAGTGTGGCCAGATCGGTCGACCGAGGCGGCGCGCCCGCGGCTCGTACGACGCCGCGGAATACCTTGCCCTCGACCTGCAGGGTGTGGCCGTAGCCGACCGCGGCGGCGGCCACCAGCTCCGGCACGGCGGTGTCCGCGTCGGACAGCACCGTGGTCGACATGTCCGGCCGGCGATCGTCGTCGTTCACGGCCCTGGCCTCAGCGGCCGCGCGGTCCAGGAGGCGTTCCAGATGGCGTCCGCGCTCGCGGTTGAACATGCGGATGACCAGGCGTATGGACGGGTTGAGGCCTCGGGCCAGCAGCGCCGCGGTCATGTTGACCTGGTCGTCGGCGTAAGTCAGCGCGAGGGCCGCGGCACGCTGTACCCCCGCGGCCTGCAGGGTCTGTTCGTCCAAGTGCGTCGCTACCAGCAGCTCGATGGGCGAGTGCGGGTCGCGGTGCAGCGCGGCGATCTCGGCGCCGTGCTCGTCCCTCCGTGACGGCAGTACGACGGTAACGGCCTCGCCGCACACGGCGTCCAGTTCGACTGCGAGCCGGCGCGCGAGCCCGTCGTCTCCACAGATCACCATGTGCTGAGAGCGCGAACCAAGTCCCGTTTGAAGATGGAGAGTTGATGCCCCATCAGCCAGGAACGACAGGGCAGACGTGTCCGGTTCCGGTGAGCGAGGGATTCGGCGTCAACATTCCGTATGCGTCCGTCAGCGGTGTGGGGCGTGCCGCGGGCCGGCCGCCCATGCGGTACCGGGTTTCAGCCGTCCTTCACGGCCGCCCTCCTACGCTCTGCGTACCGATGCGGTGCTCCGCCCGCTCGGCGAAGGGCAGGGACAGCACCATGGTCAGGCCCCCGCCGGGCGTGTCCTCCGGGCTGAGGGTGCCGTCCATCGCCTCGGTCAGGCCCCGGGAGAGGGCCAGGCCCAGGCCGAGCCCGGTGGTGTTGTCGGTGTCGCCGAGGCGCTGGAAGGGTTCGAAGAGGCGGTCGCGGTCGGTGGGCGGAAGGCCGGGTCCGCGGTCGACGACGCGCAGTTCGACGCGGCCTGCGTGGGTGCTGGCGGTCAGCAGCACCTTGTGCCCGGCCGGACTGTGGCGGGCGGCGTTCCCCGCGAGGTTGGCGACCACCCGCTCCAGCAAGGGCGGGTCGGCCAGCACGGCCGGAACCTCCTCCAGGTCCCCCACCTCCACCTCAGGGGTGTCTGCCAGCGCCGCCGGCAGGATCTCTTCGAACGTGGTGGCGCGCAGGTTCAGGGTGAGCGCCCCTGCCTGCAATCGGCTGAGGTCGAGCAGGTTCTCCACCAGTCGGTTCAGCTTGGCCATCGACTCGTCGGCAGTGGCGAGGAGCTCGCCCCGGTCCTCGTCGGAGAACTCCACGTCACGGCTGCGCAGTGAGGAGACGGCTGCCCAGCCGGCGGCGAGCGGGGTGCGCAGGTCGTGGCCGACCGCCCGCAGCAGCGCCGTACGCATCCGGTCGGCGGCCTTGACCGGTTCGACCTCGGCGGCGGCCTCGGCGAGCCGGGCCCGTTCGACAGCGGCGCCCACGTGCGCCGCGAAGGCGGCCAGGACGCGCCGTTCGGAGGACGGGAGGGGACGGCCGCGCAGCACCAGGAAGGCGCCGGGTCCCGCGGGTACAGCCGTCACGTCGTCCCCTCCGGGCGGCTCGTCCACCAGCTCCGCCGAGTCCATGCCGAAGGTCTCGCGGGTACGTTCCACCAGCGCCGGGATCGTCGCGCCGCCGCGCACGATGGTGCCCGCGAGGGACGACATGGTCTCCGCCTCGGCGGTGGCCCGCGCCGAGCGCCGCGACAGGCGCAGGGAACGGTCGACGACAGCAGCCACTATGGCGGCCACCACCGCGAATACCGCCAGAGCCAGCAAGGCATTCGGATCGTTCAGCGTGAACTGCCCGATGGGCGGGATGAACCAGTAGTTGAGCAGCAGGGACGCCGTCACCGACGCGATCACCGCCGACGCGACCCCACCTATGCAGGCCACCCCCACCACGGCGAGCAGGAAGAGCAGGG
The DNA here is from genome assembly GCF_053593595.1 of Streptomyces sp. NPDC002206. Classification (NCBI taxonomy): domain Bacteria; kingdom Bacillati; phylum Actinomycetota; class Actinomycetes; order Kitasatosporales; family Streptomycetaceae; genus Streptomyces; species Streptomyces sp. NPDC002206. Next base: position 429,846 of record NZ_JBSFCW010000002.1, on the reverse strand, counting down.
CCTCGCTGGTGAGGTTGAGTCTGTCCCGGGCTGCGCCCAGATCCAACAGGAAGGTGAGTGCCACCGGCAGCAGCAGGCCGGCGACCGGGCCCGCGATCCAGCGTGCGGTCGACAGAGTACGTCTGCGCGAGGGCAGCAGCGTGCCGCGCCCGGCGCGTTCGTGCGTGACCGTGTGGATGTCGATGTCGCCGGAGAGTTCGACAACCGTCTCGCCGGTGCCGCGTCCGGTGACGAAGCGTTCGAGGCGGCCCCCGCGGCTGGTGCCGAGCACGAGCTGGGTGGCGTTCTCGGCACGCGCGAATTCCACCAGGGCGGTGGCGACGTCGTCGCCGACCACGGAGTGGTAGCTGCCGCCGAGGTCCTCGGTCAGCCGCCGCTGCCGGACCAGGGAAGCGTGCGAGGTGCCCGCGGCGAGCCCGTCGCTGCGCGTGACGTGGACGGCGAGCAGGTCACCGCCGGCCGACCGGTCGGCGATGCGGGCAGCCCGCCGGATGAGAGTGTCGCCCTCGGGGCCGCCGGTGAGCGCGACCACGACCCGCTCCCGAATCTCCCAAACCCCACCGATGCCGTGCTCGGAGCGGTACTGCTGAAGCGCCTCGTCGACGCGGTCGGCCACCCACAGCAGGGCAAGCTGACGCAGCGCAGTCAGATTGCCGGGTCGGAAGTAGTTGGCGAGCGCCGCGTCCACCTTCGCGGGCGCATAGATGTTGCCGTGCGCCATCCGGCGGCGCAGCCCTTCGGGCGGCATGTCCACCAGCTCGATCTGATGGGCTCTGCGGACGACCTCGTCGGGCACCGTCTCGTGCTGCGGCACCCTGGTGATCTTCTCAACGACGTCGTTGAGGGATTCGAGATGCTGGATGTTGAGCGCGCTGATGACATCGATCCCTGCCGCGAGCAGCTCCTCGACGTCCTGCCAGCGCTTGGGGTTGCGGCCGCCACCAGGGACGTTGCTGTGGGCGAACTCGTCGACGATCGCGACCTGCGGGCGGCGCGCAAGGACCGCGTCGAGGTCCATCTCCGTGAACTCGGCGCCGCGGTAGGAACACGAGGCTCGCTCGACGACTTCCAGGCCGTCGAGCATCGCCTCCGTGCCGGGGCGCCCATGGCACTCGACGAACCCCACGACGACATCGACGCCGCGTGCCGCCCTGCGCCGCGCCTCGTCGAGCATGCGGTAGGTCTTGCCCACCCCCGGGGCGGCCCCGAGGTAGACCTTCAAGCGTCCGGGACGTACATCACCGCCGCCGGTCCGGACCTCACCCCCGCCGGCCCATGCGTCACTCATGTTGGCCCGTACGTCACTCATCGCGCCCGACGTGCTCCGCTCACTGGCGATCAACTCCCCGGAGGGAAGAGTTCCTTCCTCCTACCGAAGCGCTTGTGCGAGTCGCTCGGCGTGCCCCTTGACGGATCTTTGGCGCCGGCCACGTGGACGTTGACACCACTTTGACAAGCCCTGGACCGATAGGGTGAAAGTGGTGCGCCGGGAAGTCTGGTCGGCAGGGAGCCACAAGGTCTCCTTCTCACGACCAAGGGAACGGCATGCGCAGCGTAGGGACGGTCCTGGCTCTCGTGGTACTCGCCACCGTGGTGGCGACCTTCGCGCGCCGCCGACGGATCCCCGCTCCCTCTCTCCTTGTTGTCGCCGGCCTCGCCGTCGCCCTGCTGCCCGGCACTCCCGAAATTCAGATCAGCCCCGAGATCATCGGGCTCGTCGTGCTGCCGCCACTGCTGTACGCGAGCGCCGAGGAGCTGTCCTGGCGCGAGCTGCGCGCGGTGTGGAAACCGGTCGGGGTACTGTCGATCGGCCTGGTGCTGGCCTCGGCGGCAGCGGTCGGCGCGGTGGCTTGCCTGGTCGCGCCGCTGTCGTGGCAGATGGCGTTGGTGCTGGGCGCGGTGCTGGCCAGTACGGACCCGGTGGCCGTCACCGCGCTGGGCAGACGACTGGCGCTGCCGCCCAAGGTTCAGGTACTGGTCCAGGCCGAGAGCCTGTTCAACGATGCGACGTCGCTGGTCCTGTTCCGGGTCGCGGTGAGCGTGGCGGTGGCATCGGCGGCGGTCGGCTGGGATGCGGCGGCACGGGAATTCGCGCTGCTGGCGGGCGGCGGCATGGTCATCGGGGCGGCCCTTGCGGGCGTCGTGGCCCTGATCCGCAGGCGTACGGAGGACCCGGTGCTGGAGACGGTGATTTCCCTCGTCACCCCGTACGCGGCCTACGTTCTGGCCGAGGCGGCGCACACGTCGGGTGTCACCTCCGTGGTGGTGGCCGGTGTCGTCCTGGGCGGCCGGGGCGATCGGCTCACCAACGCCCGCATACGGCTCCAGCTGCACGCCGTCCACGGCACCGTGGTCTTCCTGCTGGAGAGTGTCGTCTTCAGCCTCATCGGCCTGGCCTTGCCGGCCCAAGTACGCGCCCTCTCCGAGGGTGACCGGGCGTGGCCGCTGTACGCGCTCGCCGTTGCCGCCACTCTGATCGCCATGCGCATGCTGTGGCTGGCGCCGCTGTCGGCGGTCGTGCAGCGCAAGGGCGGTATCCAGCGCATGAACTGGCGCGTGCCGGTGGTGCTGACCTGGGCGGGCACCCGGGGTGTCGTACCGCTGGCCGCTGCCCTGTCCATCCCGGTGACCACAAAGGCGGGGGCCACGCTCCCGGAGCGCCCCCTCGTCCTCGTCCTCACCACTTCGGTCGTGGTCGCCACCCTGGTCGTTCAGGGTTTCACCCTCGCCTCGGTCGTCCGTCGGTCCGGCATCGCCCTGGAGCCCGACCACACGGAACGGGAGGAGGCCGAGGCCCGCTGCAGCCTGGCGACCGCGGGGCTGAGCCGCCTGGAGGAGATCTCGGACCTGGAAGCCGTCCCGGAGGTCGTCCTCGACCGTCTCCGCCGCGGCCTGACGGCTCGACTCGACCACGCCCGCGACCGGCTCGCGCAGGACAACGGCGACGGGAGCCCGACAGAATCCGCCGACCTCACCTACCGCCAGCTGCGCCGCGACCTGATCACCGTGGAGGCGGCCGAGCTCCAGCGCCTGTACGACGAGCACCGCATAGGCGACACGACCCGCCGGCGACTGCAACACTCACTGGACCTGGAGGAGGCGCGCCTCGCGGACGCCTAGAAACTCCTGACGCAATGACTTCGGATCGTCCGCGTCACCTTCGTGCAGGGCGACCGCGAGACGTCGTGCGGGATGTCGTTGAGTATTCGCTCCTGATATCGCCCGGCCGCCGTCGCCGACGACAGTGAGCAGCCGGGACCGACAGGGACGTTCCTCTCAACGTGCGCCACCGCTGGGCCTGTGGATCACTGTTTGCATACGCCGGCCCACCCGTCCGCGTGATGGCCGGATCCGCACGCCGCGCAGCACGTCAGGAGAGCCCGCAGATGGCCACCACCGAACACGCCCGCACGAGTCGATTGCGGGCGTGGATGTTGGAGGGCCTGTCCGACATGGCCAGGCACCAGCAGAGGCCGCAGGCCGAGCCGGAGCCCGCACACAAGGGGCAGCGGTGGTGGCGTGTGATGTGCCTGACCGGCGTCGACTACTTCTCCACGCTGGGCTATCAGCCGGGCATCGCCGCCCTTGCGGCCGGGCTCCTGTCCCCGGTGGCCACCATCGTGCTCGTGATCGTCACTCTGGCGGGTGCACTGCCGGTCTACCGGCGGGTGGCCGAGGAGAGCCCGCACGGCGAGGGATCGATCGCAATGCTGGAACGGCTGCTGTCGTTCTGGAAGGGCAAGCTGTTCGTCCTGACTCTGCTCGGCTTCGCCGCCACCGACTTCCTGATCACCATCACGTTGTCGGCGGCGGACGCCTCCACCCACCTGGTGGAGAACCCGCACCTGACCGATGTGCTGCACGACAAGCAGATGCTGATCACGCTGCTGCTGGTCGCGCTGCTCGGGGCGGTGTTCCTCAAGGGCTTCCTGGAGGCCATCGGCGTCGCCGTCGTCCTGGTCGGGATCTACCTGACCCTGAACGTCGTGGTCGTGGTGGTGGGCGTGTGGCACGTCGCCACCGCCGCGCACGTGGTCACCGACTGGACCAGCGCCCTGACCACCGAGCACGGCAATGTCATCGCCATGGTCGGCGTCGCGCTGCTGGTCTTCCCGAAGCTGGCCCTTGGCCTGTCCGGCTTCGAGACCGGCGTCGCGGTCATGCCGCACGTCCAAGGCGACCCCGCCGACACCGAGGAGAAACCCACCGGGCGTATCCGGGGCACGAAGAAGCTGCTGACCACCGCTGCGGTGATCATGAGCGTGTTCCTGATCGCCACCAGCTTCATCACCACCGTGCTCATCCCGGAGAAGGAGTTCGAGTCGGGCGGTCAGGCCAACGGCCGCGCACTCGCGTACCTGGCGCACGAATACCTCGGAAACATCTTCGGCACGGTCTACGACGTCTCCACCATCGCCATCCTGTGGTTCGCCGGCGCCTCCGCCATGGCCGGCCTGCTCAACCTGATGCCCCGCTACCTACCTCGGTACGGCATGGCCCCGCACTGGGCGCGCGCCGTGCGCCCGATGGTGATCGTCTTCACCCTGGTGGCATTCCTGGTCACATGGATCTTCGACGCCGACGTCGACGCCCAGGGAGGCGCCTACGCCACCGGCGTCCTCGTGCTGATCAGCTCCGCCGCCATCGCCGTCACCATCGCCGCGCGCAAGGCCGGCCAGCGCAACTGGACCATCGCCTTCGCCGCCATCTCGGTGATCTTCCTCTACACCACCGTCGTGAACGTCATCGAGCGCCCCGACGGCGTGAAGATCGGTGCCTGCTTCATCGCCGGGATCATCCTCGTCTCACTGCTTTCACGACTCGCCCGCGCCTTCGAACTGCGGGTCACCAGCGTGACCATGGACGCCATGGCGGAACGCTTCGTGCGCGACGTCGCCAGCCGCAGAATCCGGTTCATCGCCAATGAGCCGGACAACCGCGACAAGGCCGAATACCGCGACAAGATCGAGCAGATCCGTCACGACAACGACGTCCCGACCCCTGAGGACTTCGTCTTCGTCGAGGTCACCGTCCTCGACCCCTCGGAGTTCGAGGCGGGCCTGAACGTACGCGGCGAAGTCCTGCACGGCCGCTACCGCGTCCTGACCCTGGAGAGCTCCTCCATCCCCAACGCCCTCGCCGCCCTGCTCCTGCACGTCCGCGACACCACCGGCTGCACCCCGCACATCTACTTCGAGTGGACCGAGGGCAACCCCTTCGCCAACTTCCTCCGCTTCTTCCTCTTCGGTCAGGGCGAGGTCGCCCCCGTCACCCGTGAGGTCCTCCGCGAGGCCGAACCCGACCCGGCCCGCCGCCCCCGTGTCCACGTCGGCTGAGCCGGGCGAGCAGTCAACTTGACCCGGTCCTAAAGGACCGGGCTTGGAGGTAGAGCCCAACTGGCTGCTGGGTTGTCTCCTCCGTCCAAACCACCTACGGGGTGGCTGGGACGCGTGACTCACGCCCCGCAGTCCACACAGTCTCGCCCTTGCGGTCGATGTTGTGGGACGCGTTGTCGTCCGCGTGCATGGTGACGCCGCAGGCGCGGCACGCGAACGTTGCTTGATCGACTCGGTTCTTCCGGTCGATGTGTCCGCACTTGGAGCATTGCTGGCTGGTGTATGCCGGATCGACGTATACCAGCGGCACCCCGGCCCGGCGTGCCTTGTACTCAAGGAACGAGCCCGCCGGTCGGCGGACCATGCCGGTCGCCTATCCGACGCTCTACAACTCGTACCGGCTCGGGATCGCCAGGCCGAGCCTGACACCGGCCTGGCCGACACACAGGCCCTGCTGGCCCCCGTACAACGGGACCGGTGACGACGCCCAGCAGTACGGCCGCGAGCTGATCGGCCTGTCCAACGTGCTGGAGAACCACAACCAGCTGTCGTGCGACAGGTGACTCTGATCACGAGCGTGAATACTGGGCGCATGCGGAAGTGGTTGTTGACAGCCGTGGGCGTGAACCTGCTGCTGGGAATTCCCGGCGTCGTTCCGGTGTGGCTGCTGTCGTATTTCGCGGTGAACTGGCCGCTCGCGGCCGTCGGTTGGACACAGCGGGAACCGACGGAGAACGACGGCATGCTGCCATGGCTGCTGGTCGGGGGACCGGTAGTGGCACTGTTCGCTCTGCTCTGGTGGCTGGCCAACCGCCCTCTGCGACGCAGGACAGCGCTGGACCCCCGCGTGTACTGGCCGGTCGGTGCCCTGATGATCCTTGTGCCGTCGATCACGCTCATGGTCGTTCTCTGAGAGAGGAATTGAAGACGTGCAGACCGAATAACGAGGCCGACCGTCGTGAAGAGCGCCGCGGTGGTCGGTGCCGTGGCTGCCATGGGCCCAAAGGACGAGTCACCTCCTCCCCACGGCCTGGAGCACCATCGGGAGGGGGCGCCGAACGGGTGCTGAGTCAGCTTTGGGATGGCGGCCGGCCTGTTTGCTGTCCCGGTCGTAGAGGTCGACGATCCACCGGGGCGAGACGGCGTTCCTCCGTCGTTCGGTACGGTCGTGCCGGTGGACCGGGTAGTACTGAGGCCGACAGGGCCGGAAACGGCCGGGAACACCGCCACCGGTGCGGTCGCGCCGCCCGCCCGCGGTGCCGTCCTCACCCGTATTCGCCCGGGTCGCATGCGGCCGGGTCACGCAGGTCTTGTCACCGAGGGAACGGTCTCCTCACCGTGGGGGCGTGGCCGCAGATGTCTCACTGAGACTGCGGCGGTGCCGTACTCCGCGAGGCCTCACCTCTGCGGCCGAACGAACCTCGCCGGAGGGGGCGGCGCCGGAAAGCCGACGGATGGCTGCGAGAAAGAGGTCGGCCGGGCGCTGAGATGCCGAATCCCCCACGAGGGCATAGCGTCCATTTGGCTCGTAGTGCGCTAAGGGAGGTGCTGATGTCTGCTCTCGTCGTGATCGGTTACGACGGCGCCAGAGGTAACGACCAGCCCCACGCGCCCGTCAACCGCGTGAGCCTCGTCCCGATCGTGCTCCGTCCCTGGTGATGCCTGTACCGTCCCACTGGCGGAAGCCGGGTCGCACTCAGCACCACACGTCCGCCGCGTCCGCTCCACGGGCCGGTCGAGTCGACAGGCTCTCCTCCCGCGCCGTGCGGGCATTCACTCGCACAGTGGGTCGTGCCGCCTTGGTCACCCTGCTCGGTACGGCGCTGATGCTCACCGCGCTGCCGCCGGCTGCGCACGCCGCGGCACGCCCGGCCGCTCCCCCTGTTCAGCGGAGTGACGAGAGCTCCGGCGGTCCCGTGCACACGTCCGAGGAGTGCAACGCGGATCCTGCTTCGTGCCACGACGCGAACTGGCTGTACCGGTACATCTACTCCCTCGGGATCCACCCCTTCACCAGCCCTCACGATGTGCGCAAACAGCTCACCGGAAACTTCTGGCTGTTCTCGGTGCGCGGCGCATGTCCCACCCGGATCCGTCCGAAGGAGGAGTGCGACCTGCTGGGTGGAAACCCGGTCCGGGTGGAAGCCATCGGGTACGACTACCTTCAGATCGCGACCCTGCCCGGCCACGTTCTGGGTGACGGTCTGCACATCCGCTTCACCTTCACCCGCAGTCTCGGCTTCCACTACCTGATCGTGAGTGCCTGGCAGAAGAAACCGACCGCCTGCACCGAGAAGACACTGTGCACTGTGGCAAGTCGTGTGGGTGCCTGGGCACTGTGGCGAGTCCTCTCCGAGACGCTGGCAATATCGGCCTACCTCGCCTGACGCAGCCGAACAGCCGGTCCAGGCGTCGTTCAGACACCGCGGACAGGATGGGGCACACACGGCTAGCCGGACAGCCCTTAGCCGAGGTGCTTGGCGATCTCCCAGCTTGCCGCCAGTTCCACCTCGCCGTTGATCCGTACGTCGACCAGGACCGGGCCGTTCTCGACGGCCAGTGCTCTGTCGATCTCGCCGAGGTCGTCGGGCTTGCGTACGGTGAAGCCCTTGGCACCGAAGCTTGCCGCCAGTTTCGCGAAGTCGGGCTCCGGCATGTCGGCGTAGGACGCATTCAGCTTCTTGTGGACCAGATCGTGCTTCTCCTGGCCCACCGCGTTGTCGTTGAAGACAATCACCGTGAGCGGCAGTTTGTGGCGGACGGCCGTATGGAAATCGGCGACGTTCATCATGAACGAGGCGTCCCCGGTCGTGTGCGTGACGCGCTGTCCGGGGCGTGCGAAGCAGGCTCCGATCGCAAGGGCCAGGCCCTGGCCGATGGCGCCGAAGTCCCAGCCGACCGCCCAGTTTTCCGCGCGCGGCACGGTAAGGATCTTCACGCAGACCATGGCCGCGTGACCGCCGTCGAGCACCAGGATACGGTCGTCCTTCGGCAGTGCGTCCTCGAGGTGCCGTACCGCCCTGCGCGGATCCGTCGCGTCTCCGTCGTTGTACCGAAGGGCCGTCGGCTTCCGGTCGTCCTGGAGCTTCTGTACGAGCCCGGGGTCGAGCCGGCGTGCGTCCACCGTCTCGGCTAGCCGGTCCGCCAGGGCCGCCACGGCCGTTCCGGCGTCGGCCGTCATGCCGACGGCCACACGGGCGAACCAGCCGAAAGCGTCCGGCCGGTCGTCGATCTGGATGATCTTCTTCCCGTTCGCCAGGATTTTGCCGAAGTCGGTTGTCCATTCGTTCAGGCTGGCGCCGACGACCACCATCACATCACTCTCGGCGAGTGTTTCCACCGTCAGATGGGAACCCAGCCCGCCGCTGACTCCCAGATACAGCGGATAATCCGCGCAGAATCCGGCGGCCAGAATGGATACTCCGACCGGTGCGCCAAGAAGCTCGGCCAGCCTGCGCACCTCGGACTCCGCTCCGGAGTTTCTCGCCCCGAGTCCGCAGAGAATCGTCGGGCGCCGGGCTGATGCGAGCAGCTTGACCGCTTCCTGGACATCATGCGTACGCGGCGGCTGGAGGGTGTTGGGCGCGTACATGGGCCGGTACATCCAGCCGGGATCCGGAATCTCCGTCTGCTGGATGTCTTGCGGCAGATTCAGGATGAAGGGCCCTTTCCGCACCTTGATCTGACGGAATGCCTCCCCGAGGCAGTAGTCCATGTTGTGCACCGATTCCAGTCGGACGGTGGCCTCGGTGGTGAGTCTGGCGAGCGCCTGCTGGTCCACCATTCCCTGCGGGTTGTACGGGTCACGGAGGGAGGCGTGTCCGGCGATCAGCATCAGGGGTGTGCGGTGGAGCCGTGCGGCCACCAGTGAGGTCGTGGCATTGGTGTAGCCCGGGCCTTGGGTGACCGACGCGAGGCCGGGCTTACCGCTGAACCGGGCGTAACCGTCGGCCATACCGACAGCGCTGGATTCATGGTGGGCGTGGATGAATTTCGCACCGTGCCGTTCGCCCAGGTCCACGATCAGGTCCTGGTTCGCGTCCCCCATCACCGCGAACAAGTGGTCGAGCCCTTCGGTGGCGATCGCGTCGGCGACGGCTTGGAATGCCTTCATCGGAGTTTCCCTTCGGGTTCGCTGGTCTTGAACCAACAGGCGCCGATGCTTTCGACGGAATACGGCGTTGCCGCCCTCCGCAGGCGCTTCATGGTGCGGCCGAACGGGTTCCCCGGGCCGGTGTGGTGGGTGCCGGCGACCAGCCACGGACCCGGTTCATGGTGGTTGCGGGTCAGTGCTGGTGGTCGTGGTCGTAGCCGGTGGGGCGCTGGGCCAGTGTCCGGGCGCGCGTGGTGACCTCGTCGGCCAGCACGGCGCCGCCTCCGGTGAGCACGTCTTCCAGTGCGCCCAGCCAGTGCTGGTAGTAGTTCCAGTGCGCGTCCTCGGTCGGTGCCGCTTCCCAGCGCGCGATCCGGGCGATCAGCGCCGCCTGGAACTGTGGCCAGGTGAACACGCCTGCCTCGTACAGGGTGACGGCCATGCCGAAGGCACGGCTCTCCCACGGCTCGGCAAACACCAGCTCGCCGTTGGAGCGCGGCGGCGCTGCCGGTCCCTCGATGTCCAGCGGGGCGGTCACGGCGCCTCGATCCTGGCGACGCCGACCATCGCGTCACGGGTGATCAGCGGCACGAGCTGTTCCTCGGACAGGCCCTCGGTGCCGGCCGGGCGCTGGGGAAGTACCAGCCAGCGCACCTCGCTGCTGGAGTCGTGGACGGTGATCTGCACGTCGTCGGCGAGTTCGAGCCCCATCTCGGAAAGCACCTTGCGCGGCTCCTTGACCACCCGCGCACGGTAGGCCGGGTCCTTGTACCAGCTCGGCGGCAGGCCGAGCAGCTGCCACGGGTAGCACGAGCACAGCGTGCAGACCACCACGTTGTGGCTGGTCGCGGTGTTCTCGACGACAACGACGTGCTCGGTCTGCACCCCGATGAAGCCCAACTCTTTGATGGCGGCGGTGCCGTCGTCGAGCAGCCACCGCCGATACTCGGGGTCGGTCCATGCCTTGGCGACCACCTTGGCTCCGTTGAGGGGGCCCACGTTGGTCTCGTAGTTGGTGACGATCGCGTCCAGCGTGTTCGGGTCGACCAGGCCCCGCTCGGTCAGCAGCTGCTCGAGCGCCTCGGTACGCAGTGGTGCGGGAATGCGTTCAGCGGATTCGCCGGTGGTCATGCGGTCCTCTCCAGATAGCTCTCGAACATCTCGATGGTGAGTGCGAACGGTTCGGCGTCGGTACCCCACAGCTCGTGCGAGTCGAAGCGCACCGAGTACACGTACTGCGGGTTCTCGCCCTGGAAGTGCGCGTTCGTGTCGGGCAGGACGGAGGCCGGCTGGATGAGCGTGACGACTCCGGTATGTCCGCGTGCATAGCCGGGCAGCCTGGTGTGTCCGGTCGGCGACATGTTCTTGGCACGCACCCGCTCGCCCACCGCGAACGCCGGCGCCGCGTCCACGGTGCGCAGCGAGCCCTCGGCGGTCGGCGCGTAGCCGGGCTTGGCGGGTTCGGGGATCGGCGGTTCCTCGACCTGCTCGCCGCGCAGGTTGCGGGCGCGGGCGTGAATCGCGGTCGGCGCCAGGATGGCGCTCTCGGTGAGCATCAGCTCGGCGGAGTTGAGCCAGCGGCCGAAGTAGCCGTCGGCCAGGTAGGCAGTTCGGTCCAAGCGCTCCATCGCATGCCGGAACGCGTCCACGTTCAGCCCGGCCAGCTGGATCGAGAGCACCGTCAGTGCGAACGCCCGGCCCTGCCAGGGTTCCGGGAAGGCCGGCTCGTCGGCGCGCGGCGGATGAGTGGGACCCCAGCCCTCGGTTCCCCCCATATCGGCGATCCCGTCCATGGCACCACCCCTCGTAGATCTGCAGCGACAGGGACACCCTCGGCACGATCAACGGCTGTTCAGGTCATTACGCGGACCGGCGGTTCGCCGTGCAGCCGTTGCAGCGCGCCCGCCGGCCCGGCCCTCATGGTGTGGAGCCCCTGCCGGTCCGACTCGGTCGGGCGATGCAATTGCACATCATCCGATATGTCACCACTCTAGGGCATTTGGGGATCCTCGGCCTGTATCGCGGAACCGGAACTCGGGCCGGCCGAGTCGTTCCTCATGTCCCGGATCGAGGTTCGGGCGTGTTCATGGTGGGGCCGACAACGCGGGTGCGGGCGACCAGTAGCGCGATGTCGTCCTCCGGCTTCGATGTCGTCGCCATCTCCGTGATCACCTGGGAGCAGAGGTCGTCCAGCTCCGACGGCGCTCGGCCCAACGCGGTTGCCAGCCGGTCGAGTCCGGCGTCGATGTCGGTGTTCCGCGTCTCGATGAGCCCGTCCGTGAACAGGACGATCAGGCTGCCCTCCGGCAGCTCCACCTCCACCGACTCGAACGAGCCGAGGCCCATGCCGATCAGCGTGCCTGCCGGGGTGTCGGGCGTGGTGACCTGGCCGTCCGGGGAGACCAGCAGCGGTGGCGGGTGTCCGGCACGGGCGAAGGAGCACACGCGGGTGGCCGGGTCGTACACGGCGTAGATGCAAGTGGCCCCTACGATCGGCGGGGCGGGGTCGCCGGGCCGGGCTGCCTCATCCGTCAGGTGGGTGGCCACCTCGTCGAGGTGGGCGAGCAGCTCGGCCGGCGGCTGGTCCAAGGCGGCCAGCGTAAGCACCGCCGTACGCAGACGGCCCATGGTGGCGGCCGCATTGATGCCGTGCCCGATGACGTCTCCGACGACCAGGGCGATCCGCCCGCCCGGCAGGTGGATGGCGTCGAGCCAGTCCCCTCCGACGCCCTCGTGGCGGTCCGACGGCAGGTAACGCCAGCCCAGTTCCACGGCGTTCCCGCCGGACAACGCGCCGGGCAGCAGGCTCTGCTGGAGCGCGAGGGCGGCAGCCCGCTCGCGGGTGTACCGGCGGGCGTTGTCCAGACTCAGTGCCGCGTGGACGGCGAGTTCCTCGGCCAGAAGCAGGTCGTCCCGCGAAAACGGAGCGACGTTCTCGGTGCGGACGAACACAGCGATGCCGAGGATGGTGCCGCGCGCCATGAGGGGGACCATCATGACGGAGTGCATGCCGGTCTCGCGGATGATCCGGGCACGCTTGGGATCCCCGGCGAGCCAGCTGCCGGACGCGGTGTCCATCACGGGCTCCAGATGCGACTCACGGTGGTGGAGCACGTACAGGAAGGGAGAGCCCGGAGGCACGAACACCGGCTCGCCCCGGGCGAAGGCGGACTCCGGCACACCTTCGTGGATAGAGGCGAGTCCCCCGCGGCGGAACACGGGGATGCCGGAGTCCCCGGGCCGCATCCGCTCCAGCGGCTCGCCGCCGAGGGGCACCGACTCGGCCAGGTCGACCGTGGCGTAGTCGGCGAGCGACGGGACGGCCAGGTCCGTGAGCTCCTGGGCGGTCGTCATCACATCCAGTGTCGTGCCGACGCACCTCGTGGCCCTGCTCAACAGCGCCATGCGCTCGCGCGTCCACCTCTGGGTGACGTCCGTCGAAATCGTGCACAGCCCGAGCGGTGTACCGTCCGCGCGCTCGAGGCGGATGAGGGTGGACGAGAAGACGACTTCCCGGTCGGCTCCCCGGCCCCCGCCCGGGGAGACCCAGCGCGCCTCGTGGCCGGTGACCGGCTCACCGGACGCCAGGACCCCCCGCATCACCGGCTCGACCGCGGCGAGGTCGAAGCCCCGCAGCGCCTCCCGCAAGAGTTCCGGGCGACCGTCCGGGGGCAGGCCCACCGTCCGTCTGGACGCCTGGTTCAGCCAGACGCAACGCAGCCGTGCGTCCCAGACGGCAACCAGGAGCGGCGAGCGGTCGAGCAGCGCCCGTACGGCGGGCTCGCCCGCCTTCCGCCGCGCGTCGCCGTCCGGCATGTCCGTCGCCGCCAGGAGCCAGCATCTCTCACCGTCGGCGCCGGTCAGGGCACTGACCTCCAGCTGCACCCGCAGGATGCGGCCATCGCGGTGCCGGACGTCCACCACCACACGTGGCCTGTGCTCGTGTTCGCCCGTCCGCTCCCTCCACGCAGGGTCGTGCGCCCGGGGCGGCAGACAGGATCCGCCTTCGCCTTCCGTACCTTCCTGCCGGCTTGCCAGAAGGCGCGCCGCAGGCCGCCCGACGACGTCCTCGGCTCGGTGGCCGAGAAGCTGTCGCGCCCCGTCGGCCCACGCCAGGACCGTACCGTCGCCGTCGATCACCGCTACCGCAGGAGCCGGCAGACCGCGGATGCCGTGCGAGGGGGCATCCCGCTCCTCCTCGGCACCGGGTGCAACGTCGGCTGGGCGCGTCATGGCCCCTGACCTTCCATGGCCTGTTCACTGTCGGGGACGATGCGATCGCTCAGCGGGCTTTCCAGCCTCGGTCCATGCCCAGGACGTCACCGGTGATGAAGGCCGCTTGGTCACCGCCGGCCAGGCCACGAGCGACGCCGGTTCCTGGGGTACTGCGATCCCCGTCCGAGCAGGTGGGCTGTACGTAACTCCGCCTGGAGCCCATCGTACGCGGGGAAGCCCACACGCGACATCGCGTTGCCGGCCACGCCGTCCTGGGCAGCCCAAGAACCGGGATACACCCGTTGAACAGGCGCAAGGACCGAGGACTCATTACGTTGAAGTAGGGGCCGAGGCACTCACCGCCGACCCCAGCGCGCTTGCACGGTGCCCAGACCTCCCCGTACAGGGTCGAAGGAGAGCCATGTCCCGCGACGAAAACCTCGCTGCCCAGAACACTTTCGCCGAGGCCGTGAACAGCGGAAAACTGGAGGATTTTGTCAAAGTCGTCGCAACCGACTCGGTCGACCACGATCCGGCTCCCGGCCAGGTTCCAGGCCCGGCCGGATTTCGGGCAATGTTCGCCGAGATCAGGGCGGCCTTCCCTGACCTGCACGTCGATGTCGAGCATCTCGTCACCACGGACGACGAGTTGGCATTCGCCTACACCATCAGCGGAACACACCTTGGTGAACTGATGGGACACAGTCCGACCGGCAAGAAGGTGTCCTACCGGGGCATGCAGATAAGCAGGTTCGCCGACGGAAAGCTCGTGGAGCGGTGGGGCAGCAGCGACGAACTCGGCATGCTGCGCCAGCTCGATCTCATCCCGTGAGTGGGCGCTGCACCGTGGTCACAGAAACAGAATGGGTCCGCCGGAGACCGCAGCACGGCCCGGCCACGCGCCATGGCAACGGAGGGCGCAGCCTTTGCACCACATCCCGTCCCGCGTGAGCGGACCACCGTCTCGGTGACTCCCCAACCGCTGCCGAGGCGCTCCTCGATCTCGTGGACAGAGCCACACGTGGAGCTCGCCTGCCCGACCGAAGACCACATCGGGCACGGACGATGCGCCGCGTCGCGGCCTCGGGGTGAGCCGAAGGGGAGCCTGGGCAAGCATTGAGTGGGTGCTGCCCATCTTCGGGAGTCCACCTGGATGGCGGCGCCACACAGGATCAACGCCTTCCTTCACGAAGAGACCTGCGGCCCCTTGCACGTTCTATGTCATGCAACATAAGTTACCGGCTGGTAGTCGGTCCAGTGAAGGGCTCGTCACCGACAGAAAGGCGCACGGCATGATCGATCGCTCGTCCGCTGCAGACGCGGCCGGCCACTTCGCAGCTGCTGGGGTGGTGGGCGCGTGAGTCCGCGCAAGAGCGACAGCCGTGAGCGGATGGTTCTCGGTGCCGCCACACTGCTGCGTGAGTACGGGGCGAGCGCCACCAGCATCGATCGCGTGCTCGCACACAGCGGTGCCCCACGCGGCTCCGTGTACCACCACTTTCCCGGCGGGCGGGCGCAGTTGATCGACGAGGCGGTGACACTCGCCGGCGACTTCGTCGCCGGACTGATCGAGACCGCGACGCAGGCCGATGACGCCGTGGAGGCAATCGACGCGTTCTTCGCACTGTGGCGCGACCGACTCGTCGACAGCGGCTTCCGGGCCGGCTGCCCCATCGTGGCGGTCGCAGTCGAGACCAACGACGACGCCCCCCAGCTGGCCCGCTCCGCGGCCGCGGTCTTCGCCCGCTGGCAAGAGGCGCTGGCCGCACTGTTTCTCCGGCAGGGCCTGCCCGAGGAACGGAGCAAGCGGCTGGCCGCTTTCATCATCGTGGCGCTCGAAGGCGCGGTGATCATGTGCCGGGTCGAGCAGAGCACCGCCCCTATGGAGGCGACCGCCGTCGAAATGCATGACCTGCTTGTCCACGCGTTGCGCAGCCGCCCCCATCCGGATCAGGCACCACGGCCATGACCCGCCTCCACCCCGACCCCATCCAGCTTGAAGGAGCGACCATGCCCACTCTCGACCGCCAGGACAACGTCTTCGTCCTCGACCTCGGAGACGGCGAGAACCGTTTCCACCCCGACTGGATCGCCTCCGCCAATGCCGCGCTGGACGAGGTGGAGAAGGCGGAGGGGCCGCGCGCCCTGGTGACCGCCGCGACGGGCAAGTTCTACTCCAACGGTCTGGACCTGGACTGGTTGTCCGCCAACCCCGATCAGCACCTCGACTACGTCATCTCGGTCCACGGGCTCTTCGCCCGCGTGCTGTCCCTGCCGGTGATCAGCGTGGCCGCGCTCCAGGGGCACACCTTCGCAGCCGGTGCGATGTTCTCCCTGGCTCACGACTTCCGCGTGATGCGCACCGACCGCGGCTACTGGTGCCTGCCCGAGGCCGAGATCAACATTCCCTTCACCCCGGGCATGTCCGCCCTGATCCAGGCCCGGCTGGCCCCACAGACCGCGCATGAGGCCATGGTGACCGCCCGTCGCTTCGGCGGCCACGACGCCGCGGCCGCCGGCATCGTCGACCGCGCGGTGGACGAGGACGCCGTCCGCTCCACCGCCATCGAGATCGCCCAGGCACAGGTGAGCAAGGCCGGCGACACCCTCGGCACCATCAAGGCCCGCATGTACGCCCCCGCCCTCGCCGCTCTGCGCGAGAAGGGCAACCCGCTCGGCTGACGCCGCAGCAGGCGACCGAGGATGCCGGACACCCGGGCAAGGGTGTCCGGCCCGAAGCGCCGCACCGCCGAAGCCGGGCGCGCCGCACACTGCGCGCCCACGGCACCCGCTGCTCCGCCGACGTCCTCGCCCAGAAGTAGCTCGTCAGAGACCTCCTGCCAGCTTCGGGCGAGTGCCCCGGCCCAACGGCCCTGGCCCGCCACCACGGTATGGCGATTTGCCTGATAGCGTAAAAATGTCGGAGTTGACCTGCGACACTCAACCGTGCCGCCTGCACGACGGGAACAGGAATGACCGGTGGACCCGAGCCCATCAGCGATGCCGCCCGCGAGGCGCTCGAGCGAGAGCTCGTCGATCTGCGCACCGAACGCGAAACAGTCGCCGCCACCTTGCGAGGCGGTGAGCGGGTGGGTGACAGGGCCGACGAGGCCGACGAGTTGCAACGCGGCACGGAACTCGACCGCCTGGACACCCGAATCGCCGAGATCAACGGGCGGCTTCACGAGGCGGCCGTTGCGGGGCCTCCCCGCACCGACAAGGTCGGCGTGGGCAGCACTGTGACGGTACGGTTCGCGGACGCCACGGAGACAACCGTCCAGATCGGCGAGGTCGCCGAGGCACTGGACCGGACCTTGGTCACCGCCGACAGCCCGCTCGGCCGCGCGCTGCTCGGCCGTCGCGCCGGCGACACCATCAGCTACGAGGCACCCGAGGGGCGGTCGACCGCGGTCGTGTTGTCCCTCGGCGACGAGGACAACAGGTCATAGAGGAACGCGCAGCGCCGCCAGGTGCAGCGCGTTCGGGAGAGACGAGGCCACGGGCATACCGTCCTGATGACGCGGGCCCTCGCTGTGCCGATCACGAAGTCGCCCACACCGTACGGGACCGTCCTCGCGTCAGCCCGTGACGATTCCGGCGACGAGGTTGATGGTGGTGGCCAGGATGCTGGCGCCGAAGACGTAGGACAGCAGGCAGTGTCGGAGGGCGACCGCGCGGATCGTGGAACTGGAGACGTCGGTGTCGGAGACCTGATAGGTCATTCCGAGGTTGTAACTGAAATAGAGGAAGTCGCTGTAGTGCGGCGGGTCGTCGGAATTGAAGTCGATCCCGCCTTCGGGAGTCAGGTAATAGAGGTACGCGTATCGGGTGGCGTACATCAGGTGGAGTGCCGCCCAGGCCATGAACACGCCACAGAGTGCCGTCGCAGCCGCGGCGTGGCTCAGGTCCGACTTGCCGACCAGGAGCAGCATCACGATGCCGACCAGTCCGCACAGGGCGGACGCGACGACGACGAGTTCCTCGGTGACGGGCCGGAACTCCTCGCTTCGGAGGTTGCGATGGGTGGTGGCGGCGTCCATGGGCCACAGGACGATCCACCCTGCGACGACGAAGCTCGTCTCCGCCGCGGCGATACCGGCGAGAATTCCCAGCGGTGTGTTGGTCAGTACGCCGACGACCGAGCCGATCACCGCTCCGACGACCGCCGCACCGGCGAGTCGAGGAACGGCGGAAAGCGCCAAGCAGCGGTTCATGGGCCTCAACAATGACTACCTCGGCAGCTCGGTGAATGGTCTCAGGCTTCGAGTACGACCACGGCCTCGTCCGTATACGTCAGCGCCTCGTGGGAGTGCAACTCGATGCACTCGCGTCGTGCCCCGTGCGACCGATTGCCACGTCCTGGCCGAGGAGCAGCTCGAGGTCGCCGCCACGGCGGACAGGACGATGCCACCGAGGAGGGCCGGCATCCGGACCGGGGAGCCGTCCGGCATCCGGCCCGGATGAGCCGCGATCGGGAAACCACGGTCGGAGGTCGCACTGACCGTACGGTCGCAGCGGGCTTCCGTGCATCACCGATGAAGTAGGTGCCGAACTCCCCGCGGCCGACCCGTCCGAACGTCATGTTCTCGCGCACAATTTTCCGCTCGAAGCCGTCGTCGTCGACGATCGTGTTGAGCGCGACGTGCCAGTTCGCCGGCTTGATGCCGTCGGGTAGTTCGACGACGGCCGTCCAGGTGCGTCCGACGACACGCTTCCACGCACCTCGTCCACGAGGGTCACCGGGTGCCCAGCCTCTCCACGATCAACCTGAGGGTATCCGGGTGCGAACCGGATGGCAGCCCTGCAGCACGACGACGCATCCCTTCGGGAGATCTCTCCCGGGCCGCACGGCGCCTCAGCCGACCGGGATTGCGGCGTGCGGGACCACTCGCTCAGCCACCGGCGTGGCAGCGGCCGCGAAAGTCGAGTGGCGTCCATTGATCAACGGACATAGCCTGCCCGAAAGTGCCATTTTGTCACCCCATGCCCAAATGGTGGAAGGGCCGAGAGTCTTGAGCACCAATAGTGATGAGCAGGAACGCCTGGAGCCCAACGTGGGGCCCACACCCGAGGGGAAACCGGAGTTTCGCCCCTACCACCACCCCGCTGCGGGCTGGGGCGCAGCCAAGAGCGTGAGCCGTTTCCTGGTACGCGAGGGCGCGCTGGTGGACGGCCCACGGGCGATCATGCGGATGAATCATGAGAACACCGGGTTCGACTGCCCCGGATGCGCATGGCCGGACGACACCAAGGGGCTGCACCTGGACATCTGCGAGAACGGAATCAAGCACGTCACCTGGGAGATGACCCGCAAGCGGGTCGGACGCGAGTTCTTCGCCGCCCACTCGGTGACCGAGCTGTCCGGATGGAGCGACTACGACCTCGAGAACCAGGGCCGGTTGACCGAACCGATGGTCTACGACCCCGATTCGGACCACTACGTCCCGATCAGCTGGAAGGACGCGTTCGAGGTGGTCGGCCGTGCTCTGCGCGAGCTGGACAACCCGAATCAGGCATCGTTCTACACCTCCGGCCGACTCGGCAACGAGGCCACCTTCCTCTACCAGCTGATGGCCCGTGAACTGGGCACGAACAACCTGCCGGACTGCTCCAACATGTGTCACGAGGCCAGCGGTCGCGCCCTCTATGCGTCCCTGGGCACCAGCAAGGGGACCGTCGACCTCCAGGACTGGGAGACCGCCGACGCGCTGTTCATCCTGGGAGTCAACGCCGCATCCAACGCGCCCCGAATGCTCACGGCCCTCGCCGAGGCCTACCACCGCGGCGCCCAGATCGTGCACATCAATCCGCTCGTCGAGGCGGCGGCCACACGCACCATCGTCCCGCACGACTTCACGGACATGGCCCTCTTCAAGACGACCCGCACCAGCACGCTGAACCTGCAGCCCCGCATCGGCGGTGACATGGCTCTGCTGCGCGGCATGGCCAAGGCGATCCTGGAGCAGTCCGAATCCGACCCCAAGGCTCTGGACCGGGAGTTCATCGACCGTCACACCACCGGCTTCGAGGAATACCGCACGCTGTGCGAGGCCACCTCGTGGGAGGAGATCGAGAACCAGTCCGGGCTGAGTCGCGCCGACGTCCTCAAGGCGGCGCGCGTCTACGGCGATGCCGACCGCAGCATCGTCAGCTGGTGCCTGGGCATCAGCCAGCACGAGCACGGCGTCGACACCGTCCGGGAGATCGTCAATCTGCTTCTGCTCCGCGGCAATCTGGGACGGGAAGGCGCGGGCCCCTCCCCCGTACGAGGACACAGCAACGTCCAGGGCAACCGCACCTGCGGCATCGACCACCGCCCCGACGACGAGTTCCTGGACCGCCTCGCCGAGGTCTGCGACATCGAGCCGCCCCGTGAGCACGGTCTGGACACCGTCCACACGGTCAAGGCGATGCACAGCGGCGATGTGAAGGTGTTCGTCGGCATGGGCGGCAACTTCGCCCTCGCGGCGCCCGACACCCCGTACACCTACGCGGCGCTGCGCAACTGCGACCTCACTGTCCAGGTGAGCACCAAGCTGAACCGCAGCCATGTCGTCCACGGCCGCCAGGCCCTCATCCTGCCGTGCCTCGGCCGTACCGAGAAGGACCATCAGCGCAAGGGCATCCAGAGCACGTCCGTCGAGGACTCGATGAGCATGGTCCACCTCTCGATCGGGATGAAGCGCCCCGCCTCCTCGCTCCTGCTGTCCGAGCCGGCCATCATCGCCGGCATGGCGCGGGCCGCCCTGCCCGACAGCGCCACGCCCTGGGACTGGTACATCGAGGACTACGACCGTATCCGGGAGACCATGTCCCAAGTCCTCGACGGCTTCGAGGACTTCAACCGCCGCGTGCGCCTGCCCCTCGGCTTCCGCATCAAACAGCCCGCCCGTGAACTGGTCTTCCTCACCCCGTCCGGACGCGCCGAGTTCTCCACCGCCGTCCTGCCCGACGTCGTCCCTGCCCCCGGCACCCTGGCACTGGGCACCATGCGGTCCCACGACCAGTGGAACACCACCATCTACTCCGACAACGACCGCTACCGCGGCATCAAGAACCTGCGCACGCTCGTCTTCATGAACCGAGGCGACATGCGCGAGCGCGGTATCGCCGACCTCGGCCCGGTCGACATCACGAGCACTGCGAAGGACGGCAGTCACCGGTCCCTCAGCGGCTACCTCGCCATCCCCTACAACATCCCCCGCGGCTGCGCGGCCGGCTACATGCCCGAGATGAACGTGCTGTGCGCGCTCAGCGACTACAGCACCCAGAGCGACCAGCCGATCATGAAGCACGTCAAGGTGACCATCGGCCCCGCCGCCTGAGCGGGGAGCGCGCGGGCGGAGCTCCGCGTGGCATCACCGCCACCGGACGAGGCGCTCCAGGAGAAGGTAGGCCCGCTGCTCCGCGGCGGCGAATTCGGTGGGATCGATCTCCGCAGGCCAGAGCTCGCCCGCCGCGGCGTCGTCGGCCTCACGCAACTCCACCACGGCTGCTGCCAGGTGCGTCTGGACGATCGGGAACGACCGCTCCAAGCGGTCGTCCAACGTATGCTCCGCCCGCTCGGACGCCTCCCTGCATGCGGCCAACGCGCGCTCTGCCCGGACCGCGGCACGGTCATGGACCACCAAGAGCGCACAGCCCAGCCCGATGACGATCCCGAGGACGCTGCTCAGCGCCCGGTCCTGGACGAGGGCTCCGGCAGGTGAGGGGGAGGCCAGGTCGCTCAGCAGTAGCGCCAGCGGCGTGAGGAAGACGACGCCGAGACCGTAGTTGCGGGCCACGACGTACTCCAGCATGAACTCCAGAAGAACGATCACGAGGACGAGCACCACGGGATCGGGGCGCGCCGCCAGCACGCCAAGAGCAAGCATCAGTCCGGCAACTGTGCCCAAGGTGCGCTGGACGGCGCGCTGCGCCGCCGTACGGACGTTGATCGAGTGCAGCACCGCGGCCGCGGAGATCGCCGCCCAGTAGCCGTGGCCGAGGCCCAGAAGAAGGGCCATCCCTCCCGCCAGCCCGGTGCCGAGGACCATCCGCAGGGCGGGAATGAGCAGGACCGACGCGTGACCCGGGGCGCCGTGGCGCTGCCCCGTCACCAGTTCCGCAGCGCGCAGTTCGGCGGCGCGCCGGGTGGTGGGATCGGCCGGAACCGGCTCGGGGCCGGTGACGGGGACCATGCCGGCCTGCGCGACCACGGACGGGCGCGACAGCTCGGGCAGCAATTGCGGAACGCGGTGGCGACGGCTTACGAGCAGGCGAACCTGGCCGCGCAGGTGCTGCGCCAGGCCGATCGGGTCATCGGGTGGCCGTCGGGCGGAACCGATCAGCAGCGACCAGGAGAAGTCGGTCAGACGCACGCACGTTCCGCCCCGGCCGCCCCACTCGGCGGCTGTCGGAGGCATAAGGCCAAGTGTCTGATAGGCCTGCAGAACAGCAGCTGTCGCCCGGTGCCGGACGAGCCCGCTTCCGCCCCCTGCGTCGGTTGCCTCCAACAGCTCTGCGAGCTCGCGCAACGCCGCGGCCACGGCGAGACGCTGCGGACGATCCGGGTGCACGAACCACCCCGACACAGCCAGTACCCAGGCCACGGTCGCACCCAATGCGGCCAGGGCGGTTCGGGGAAGGATGTCGGCGGGAGCCGGCGAACCGTTGGCCGCTACGGCGAAGGAGAAGAGCAGCAACACCGCGCCCAGCCCGCTCAGACGTGCCGCGTCACAGGCAAGCTTCGCCGCACCGGCCACCACGGCCATGGCCGCGACCACCAGTGCGGCGCCTGCTCCCCCGTCCCGGGGATGGGCCCACGCGGCAAGAGCCGAACCGCAGCCCACACACGCCGTCATGGCTGCCGCGACCAGCGCGAGGACGCGGGCACGACGCGCGTAGGGCAGATTGCGGCCGAACGTGGTGGTGAAGGAGCCCAGCATGGCGTAGACAGCCTGATCGGCCCGCCCGGCCAGTGCCATCGGCAGCGCCGGCAACGCCATGGCCAGCGCGGCACGCAGAGCGAAGGAAAGGGCACCGTCGACGCTCTGCAGGGCGAGCGCGCCACGCGGGGAGAGCGCGCGACCCACACGGGCTGCCGAAGGCCGCCGACCGCTCCCGATCACAGCAGGGAGCAGAAGACGAAAACGGGGCATATTCGGTATATATCACCTGCTTCTGTCGCCGGGCGGGTCATTGATCACTCAATCCACCGGTACACCGAGGGTTCCGCACCGGTGGCACGTTGGTGCTCAGCACGCGCCGACCCACTCCTCGTCACCGTCCGAGAAGATCTGGCGCGGTCTCGGGCGGGGCCGGCCGACGATCGGTCGGCGCCGCGGGTGTGCCTGCCTCGTGCTGTGAGGCAGGCACACCCCTCGTCGGGCGCGGTGCTACGCGGCGGAGGAGGGAACCTGCTTCATCTCGTCGACGGCCTGTCGCGCGGTGATGGCCGAGGTGTAGAGGATGGTGCCGGGCTTGATCTTGCCGGAGTCGCCGCCATGGGGGCGGACCTGGATGGTGCGCTCGCCCAGGTAGGTGTAGCTCTTGGCGTCGAAGATCCATTCGGTGCGGGCGCCGGAGGTTTCGTCGAGCCGTGCGACGGCCACACCGTGGCGGCCGGCTGCGTCCACGGCGTCCTTGACCAGGACCACGCCGGGGATCTTGGTCGCGGTCTTGAACAGCGCCACGTTGAGGTCGGCAGGGGGCATGGATTCGTTGAGGAGGTCCCCGATGGTGGTGAAGGCCTGCTGGTCGGGACTGTTGCCCTGCCCCTTGGTCTCCTTGTAGATCTTCGCCAGAAGTGTGTCGGGGTCGGTGGTCAGGGTGGCGAGATAGTCGTACGACGGGCCGCCCAGCCGTGCGGGTTCGATCTCGCCCTTCTCGTTGATGTGGTCGATGGTCTCGCCGCCGGGCGGGGAGACGGCCGGGTCGATGAGCCAGCCCTTCGCACCGTCGGTCGAGCGCCAGATCTGCCGGCGGTGGATCCCGTCGCTGACCACGGTGGTCCTGTCGTCGACCGTCTTCTCGTAGGTGGTGCCGACCTGGCTCTCGATGTAGATGTACTGCCCCGCACGCACAGTGGGCGCCGGCTTCTTCGCCGCGGCCAGCGAGATCTGGTTGAGCAGCTGTGGGACACCCTGGGCGGTTCCCGCACCGACCTGTGCAGTGAGCGCCGGCCCTGCAACGAGAGAGCTGTTGCCACTGCTGGAGCCGGTGAGGGTGAGGACACCGGCAGCGATCACCGCCAGCGAGCAGGCGGCGGCCGGGATGACGATCAGGGGCCGCATGAACCCGCGTCGTCGCGCGGGCGCCGTGGGAGCGGGTGCGGTGGCCGGGACGGCCGACTGGGTGTCCTGGTCGATGAAGTTCATCAGTTCTTCCCTGTGGAAGGCGTGGCGGCCCGCGGGAAAGTCGGCTTCGTCGAGGGAGACCAGACGCGCGGTCTCCTGCCATTCATCAGGCGTAAGACGGGACTGGCTCATGTTCACCGGGTTCCTTCCTGGACGGGCCGGGCCGCGATGTTGCGGTCTCCTCTTACCTGTCGATCCGCAGGCCGGGGTTCCCGGAAATCTGCCTGCATTTCCGTATCCGCGAGTTTGCGCAGCTTGGTCCGGGCCCGTGAGAGACGGGAGCGGACCGTTCCCACAGGGACGCCCAGGACCTGGGCGGTGGTGGCGTAGTCCAGCCCCTGCCACAGGCACAGGCTGAGCACTTCGCGCTCGGTGCGCCGCAGCCCGGCCAGAGCGGTGGCGGTGGCGGCCAGGCGCCGGCGGTCGTCGATCCGGCCGGCGACCTCGTCGGCGTGATCGGCCACAGCTGTCTCTGCTTGGGCGGCGGCGAGAGCGGCCGCCTTGAAACGACGGTTGCTGCGCGACTGGGCACGGACCAGGTTGGTGGCGATGCCCAGGAGCCAGGGGCGCAGGCTGCCGCCGTCGGCGTCGACCCGCTGATGGCCCCGCCATGCCTCCATAAACGTCGCGGACACCACGTCCTCGGCCGCTGCCCAGTCCGCGGTCAGCCGAAAGGCGTGGTTGTAGAGGATTCGCGCGTACTCGTCGAAGAGTTCCGCGAAGGCCTGCGGATCCCCTGCGCGAATACGGGCTCGCATAGTTGTCGTCACATCAGTCAGCTGTCGATTCCGAGCACGGGGTTCCCGAGACGTGAGTCACAGTTGCCCGGCCAGGTGACTGGCAAGCCAATGTCCTGAACCCGGGTCGGCGTCGAGCTTAAACGTGCGGCTCATATATCGGCGATGTCCCGTCTCAGGCGTTCTGCTCCGATGTCATCGAAGTTGGGCCGGTCCGTGGCTCGATGCCACCGAAGCTGCTCTGCCGGCCGTATTCGAAGGCGGCTGCCTTGGTCAGGCCGATCACGGAGAACGGGTAGCTGCACGGGGGAGGGAGTCCAGCCGGCACGACACGGACGTTCCCGAAGTCCACTCCGCCCCAGTGGCGGGAACGCCGGGAAACGGATCGCTGGTTCATGACCGCTGACGGGCGAGTCGGGGAAGCGGTTCGGGAAAGAGACGATCCGGGTCACCCCGGACGGCGAAGAGTGACCTGTCGTCTATGGACTTGAGAAGGTCAGTGCCTCCTCCAGTTTCGCAAGCGTCGGGGCGTGACCGAAGAGTCCGGGCATACCACCCGAGTGCAGGAAGATCGTGCGTTGGCCGGGCACCACTTCTCCTTCCTCGACCGCCGCCATCAGGCCGGCCATCGCGCGTCCCGTGTAGATCGGGTCGAGCACGATGCCTTCGGTGCGGGCGGTCAGGGTCAGGGCGGCCATGGCCGCTTCGGTCAATGTGCTGTAGCCGTCGCCGACTTGATCGAGCCGCAGGCTCAACGTCTCCGGCGCGCAGTGTGTGCCGGTCAGGCCGGAGGTCAGTTCGGACACGGTCCGGGCAGGATCGGTTACGGCACCGCAATGGACGCCGAGCACGCGTGCGGACCCGAGCGGATCGAGGAGCCCGGCCATGGTTCCACCGGAGCCGACCGCGACGACAACGGTCGCCAGGTCGGGGGCCTGGGCGAGGAGTTCACGCCCGCACTCGGCGTAACCGCGAGCGCCGATCACGCTGGAACCGCCGAAGGGGATCAGCGCCGGGACGACGCCCCGCTGCCGCAGCTGCTCCGCCACGTGCTCGGCTGCGGAGTCGAGCACCCCGTCGTCGACATCACCGGCCCACACGACCGTGGCGCCGAAGAGACCGTCGAGTGCGAGGTTGCCGGACGTAGACGATCCCGGTGCGCCGGCGAGCACGAGGACGACGTCGAGCCCCAGCCGGGCGCCGGCAGCGGCGGTCAGACGCGCATGGTTGCTCTGTGGCGCACCGGTGGTGACGAGAGCCGTGGCGCCGTCGGCGAGCGCTGCACCGCAGGTCCACTCGAGTTTGCGTACCTTGTTGCCGCCGCCGCCCAGGCCAGTGAGGTCGTCACGTTTGATCCACAGGTCCCCCGCACCGAGGCCGATTGCCCGGGCGAGGCGTGGCATGGGCTCGAGCGGGGTTGGCCAGGTCCCGAACACTGCTCGGTGCGAGGTAGGGCTGTCCGAGGTCATCGCCACCGCTTTCCGTCCGAGCTGTCGTGCTGGTATCTGCGGATCATGCTCGCACGGCGGAAACCGCGCCGACGTCGGACGTGTTCGACATCGCGGATCGTGGCTACAGCTCACGCACGCAGTGATCACGGCAGCACTGAGGTGGGCGCCGTGCTGGGGCCCTGGACCGTGACCGTCGGTGACTCCGGCGACGCTGTGCACTTCGTGGGCACGCATATGGAGAGGCGCCGGGGCCGGCGGAGCCTCGGCGGGTATGTGCAGACCGCCGCCGGACTCGTCCTGCTGACGCCCGTGCCGTACCTGCTCGTGGTGCACCATCTGCCGAAGCGGGCCCTGGGCAGGGACGACACCGATCGGCTGCGCGGCACACCCGACCGCCACCTGACCCGGCACGCCGGCCGTCCGCCCCCGCACTGAGGTTCGATAGAATCCGCGGATCTTCGTACCGGGGAGGGATCATGGCCGAGGGCCGCAGTGCCGAAGGCACCAACAACAACGCGGAGACCTCTGACGATGTAGTGGACGAGCAGACCGCGGTCCAGCTGGTGTACCGGCCCCAGTCTGCCGACACACTGGTCGGCCTGCGGGTCCGCGAGCGGATCAAGCGGACGGGGCTGGTGCTGCGGAGCGTGTTCCTCGCACTGTGGGTAGGGCAGTGGCTGCTCTCCGCCATGAGCCGCGGGAGTATCGACGTGATCTCGACCGTTCTGTTCTTGTTCGTCGTCCTGGTGGTGTGGGGGTACCCGCGGCTACAGGCCGCCCACGTGCAGCGGATCGTCGGATGGCAGGGCGAGTACCGCGCCACCGTGTCTCCGGCCGGGATCACCTGCCGCAACGACCACAGCACGTTGGTCCTGAAGTGGTCCGTCTTCCAGGGCTACCGGGAGACGGCAGGTCACTTCGTCCTGCTCAGCCGAGACCCCAACATCATGTACCTCGGTGTCCTGCCCAAGCGGGGCGTGCATGAGGCCGGCGGCCTCGACCGGCTGCGGGCCATCCTGGACCAGCACACCACTCGCGTGTGACGAACGCGAAAGGCACCCAGCGCCGGCCAGTCGATCCGGCTGCGTCCGCTGTCGCATGGTTTTCCACCGCGCCGGGAGGTGTGACGTTTCCCTGTTGAAAGGGTTACGGCCGTTGAATTCGTCCTGCCGGTCGGAACGTTCGTGGATTCCGCGACATCCGGTGCAGCGGCGTGCGGCGTGGGCGATCCGCCGGACCGTCCTGGCCCCGCGCCCGGCGGCGTCAGCCCTGTCACACCGCGACGGCGCCGCACCGCAGGGCGGCCGTGCGATGCTGGTCCGATGACGCTACCGGACCTGGTTCGGCTCCGCCGGACCCGCGACATGATGGACCGCGACTACGCGGAACCGCTCGATGTCCCCGCGCTGGCACGCGCAGCCCACATGTCGCCCGGTCACTTCTCCCGCAGCTTCCGCGCCGCGTTCGGGGAGACGCCGTACAGCTACCTCATGACCCGCAGGATCGAGCGGGCCAAGGCCCTGCTGCGGCGCGGCGACCTGTCGGTGACGGAGGTCTGCTTCGCGGTCGGGTGCACGTCGCTGGGGTCGTTCAGCTCGCGGTTCACCGAGCTGGTGGGCGAGAGCCCGAGCGCGTACCGGGCGCGCCGGCACGAACAGGGCGCGGCCATCCCGGCCTGCATCGCCAAGATCTTCACGCGACCGATCAGAAACGCAGAACCGATCAGGAACGAAGAAGCGAAGCACACAGCCCGCCCGTAACGTGAGCTGCATGGACATCAGGCTTTCGCAGTGCTTCATCGCCGTCGACGACCACGACAAGGCGCTCGCCTTCTATCGGGACGTGCTCGGACTCGAGGTGCGCAACGACGTCGGGTTCGAGGGGATGCGCTGGGTGACGGTCGGCTCGCCGTCGCAGCCCGACGTGGAGATCGTGCTGGAACCGCCCGCCGCGAACCCGAACGCCTCGTCGGCCGACAAGCAGGCCATGGCGGAGTTGCTGGCCAAGGGCATGCTGCGCGGCGTGATCTTCTCGACCGACGACTGCGACGCCACATTCGAGCGCATCCAGGCCTCGGGCGCCGAGGTGCTGCAGGAGCCGATCGACCAGCCGTACGGCGTTCGCGACTGCGCCTTCCGCGATCCCGCGGGCAACATGCTGCGCTTCGCCCAGCGCCCCGGCAAGTGAGCCTGTCGCAGGCCGGTCGCCGTACCGGCCGACGTCGGCCCGCTCGAGTTCGTCAGCGTCGGCTCCAGCCGCTCCCACTCCTTGTCGCTCTCCCCTCACCCCTCCATGTTCACGACAGCGAGTGCTGAAGGGTCGCGTGACCGGCCTGGCGCGGCCTGGTTACCGGGTGAGCTGCGTGGTGTGGGAGGGGATGGCGGCATCGAACAGCCGGTCCATGTCGTGGGCGGCAAGGGCCGGGCTGGCGGAGCAGGCCACGATCAGCGTGGCGAACGCCATGACCAGGCCCCGGCGCAGCGGGGTGGGCGGGGCGAGCAGGGCCTGGACGCGCTGGGGCACCGGACCGCCGGTGGCAGCCAAGGCCGGTTGCCGGGTGCGTTTTGTGGCAAGGGCCGCTCGGGCGACGGCGCGGGCCACCAGCGGACGGTCGGCGACAGCGGCGCCGGCCTCCTCGTCGGCCCAGCGTTCCAGGGCGAAGGAGCCTGCCTGGGCAAGCGGACGCAGCAGCGGGTTGACCGCTGCCGCGAGCTGCAGCACGAGGAGGAACAGGTGATGGCGGCACGCCAGGTGGGCGCGTTCGTGGGCCAGCAGGGCGGGCCGTTCGTCGGCGGTGAGGGCCTGCAGCATGCCTGAGGAGACCACGACCCGGCCCGGGGCTCCGGGCAGGGCGAAGGCGGCGGGGACGGGATCATCGAGGACGGCCAGGTCACCGGCCGTGGACAGCCCCCGGCATTCGCGCCAGGCATCGACCAGCCCCCGTACCCGGCGCCAGGACGCCACCGTCAAGGCCACCACACATGCCAGTACGGCCAGCGCGCATGTGGCAGCCACAGGCCAGTCGATGGGGGTGTCGACCGCCAGCAGGTGCGGAGACCACCGTCCCTCCTCGGCCACCTCGGGAATCTGGCCGATCAGGGTGAAACCGATCATCGCCAGGCCCGTCACCCAGGAACCCGCGGCGATGACGGCGGCCGAGGTGAGCATCCAGGCGGCGGGGCGGGGCGGCAGACGGCGGCCCGCCCCTGGCGCGGTCAGCGCGAGGACCGTGCTCACCAGCAGCGGCATACACAGGCCGATCCACACGTTCTAGTCCTCCGACTGTCCGCGCAGCAGCTGCTCCAGCAGCTTCTCGTCCTCGGCGGGCAGCTCGGAGACGAACCGGGCCAGGACCGCGGCACGGTTCCCGCCGTGCTCCAGCAGGTTGCGCATCCCGGCTGCCGCGTGCCCGGCCTCGTCGCGCACCGGGGAATAGCGGTAGCTGCGCCCGGCGCGCTTTCGGGTGACCAGTCCCTTGTCGTGCAGCCGCGACAGGATCGTCAGGACGGTGGTGTAGGCGGGATCACCCACCACCTGCTCGCGTACGACGCCCGCACCGACGGGTTCCCCGGCCGCCCACAGGGCTGCCAGGACTTCGCTCTCCAGCTCGCCGGGCGCACGCCGGCCCGGCGTCGGGCCCTCCTGCTCGCTCACACTCGCCGCCCTTTCGCACCGGCCCGCCATCTGTACGACGCGGCCACGTTTCCGGACACCCAAGTTACTACGGCATGTAGAGAGCATGTGAGGATCACAGGCCGCAGCCCTCCGGGACGTGCCTGCCGTGGTCGCGCAGCGGGCCGACGTCCCAGCCGCTTTCCCGGCAGGTGTCCAGCAGTCGGGGAAGTGCGCCGAGGGTGTTGCGCCAGGAGCCGGTGGTGGAGGTGCAGTCGGAATCGTGCAGCAAGATGGTGCCGCCGCCGCGGAGGTCGGCCACGACGGTGTCGTGAACGATGCGGGGGGTCGCGCGCTTGCGCCAGTCCTCGCCCCAGGCGGTCCACAGGACGGGGGTCAGGCCGAGGCGGCGGCAGGCCAGGTGCGCGCCGGTGGTCATGACGCCGTACGGGGGCCGGAAGAAGCGGGGCGGTGTGCTGGTGAGGCCGGCGACCGTGTCGCGGGCGCGGGCCAGGTCGTCGTACGTGGCCCGGGGGCCGCGCCACAGCAGCGGGCGGTGGGCCCAGCCGTGCAGAGCGATCTCGTGCCCCGCTGCGGACATCTCCCTCACGAGTCCGGGTGAACGCACCGCCATGGAGCCGAGCAGGAAGAACGTCGCCCGCAGCTCCCGAGTGTCCAGGAGGCGCAGGAAGTGCGGGGTGGACAGGTGGTCGGGGCCGTCGTCGAAGGTGAGGGCGACATGGTCAAGCCGTCCCTGTCCGGCCAGGCGGGGCATGAGCCGGTTGCGCAGCGACCCGAAGGCGGACACGGCCGGCGCGGCATGGGTGACGGCGAGCACGGGCAGCGCCACCGCCCCGGCGCGCAGGATGGTGCGGGCCGCCCGGCCGGGCGTCATCGCCGGTCTCCGTCCAGGAAGTGGGAGAGGGCACCGAATCGGGCCGGGGAGTCGCCGTATGCCTCGGCGAGCGGGGTCCCTATGCCCAGTACGACTGTGGCGGCCACGGCCGCAGCCAGCAGCGGGACGCCGAGCCCGACCGGACGGCGAACTGTGGTGCCCGCCTTCCGCCGAGCTGTCGCGGTCCGGGAAGAGGTGGTGATCTGGCCCGCTGCTGCGGCGATGGCCTCAGCAGGACCGCCTTCCTGCTGGAACAACTCCAGCCCCCGGATGCGCTGTTGGCGGCCGAGCGGACCGTGGAGCAGCTCGGTGAGCACCGGGGTGAGGTGGGCGGGCTCGCGTATCCAGGCGGCGAGTCCGGCGTCCTGCAGGCCTGCGGCGTTGGTCTGTCCGTGGCCGGGTATGCAGCGGTAACTGACGACGGGCAGACCGCTGGAGAATGCCTCCAGCGAGGTGAGGCCGCCCGCGTTCTGCACCAGCACATCGGCCGCGGACATGAGCGCGGGCATGTCCGCGACCCACCCGTGCACATGCTTGACGCCGGCCCTGCGCAGACGTTCAGCCAGTGCCTGGTTGCGTCCGCACACCACGACCGGCACGGCGACGCCGCCGTCTTGGATCTCGGCGGCTACCTGCTCGACGGGGCCCACGCCCCACGAGCCCGCGACCAGCAAGGCCAGCGCGGAATGTGCGGGCAGCCCGAACCGAGCACGTGCCGCGCCTCGTACCGCCGCGGTAGCGGGAGCGAAGCGCGGGTCGGTCACCGGGCCGGTCACCATGACCCCGGCGGCACCCTGCGCGCCGGCCTGCCGTGCGGGTATCCGATGGGTGGCCAGGTGCATGTCGATGCCGGGTGCAACCCACAGGGAGTGGACCGAGAAGTCGGTGAGATAGGTGATCGTGGGGACGGTCAGGCGTCCTCGCAGGCGCAAGCTCCCGAGCACCTGACTTGCTCCCGGATAGGTGGAGACGACGGCACAGGTGTC
The DNA here is from genome assembly GCF_053593595.1 of Streptomyces sp. NPDC002206. Taxonomy (NCBI): domain Bacteria; kingdom Bacillati; phylum Actinomycetota; class Actinomycetes; order Kitasatosporales; family Streptomycetaceae; genus Streptomyces; species Streptomyces sp. NPDC002206. Next base: position 398,184 of record NZ_JBSFCW010000002.1, on the reverse strand, counting down.
CCGGGGGATCACCCGCAGAGTGCGGCGCTCGGCGCTGCGGAACAGGGCACGCACGGCGGGTCCGGGGCGCCCGGTGTGCTCGGTGGCCGCGTAGATCCGTTGATAGCCGGTGGGCGCCCGGGTCAGCAGATGGTGATAGGTGCCGGACAGCAGTGTGCCCAGCCGGGCCGGGAGCAGGTCGAGGAAGTCGTGCCGGTCCACCAGGAATCCGTGGCGCTGGAGGCGCTGAGCGAGTTCGTCGGCCGCGCCGTCGTGTCCCGCGCCCACACTTGCCGAGATGATGACGATCCGCCGGGCGTCCGGCTTCTGCGGTCCGGGGTACTGGTACGGCGGGAGTGTCCGCACCCGCGCCGGGTTGTCGCGATAGGACACAGCCGATCAGTCTCCTTCTGGCGAGGGCACGACGGGGGTTGCTTCGGCCGCGTCAGCGGACTGGGGTCCAGGCGCGCGAGGACGCTGTCGCCCGGCACGGTCCGATGCTCGGACCGGGTCCCGGGTGTGACCGAAGCTACTACATGATGTAGAAGTTGGGGAATAGTCACTCGGGAACGGGAAGCCGCCGCCCACGCAGACAGAGGAGCGCGCACGCAAGGCAGGCATCACCCTCGCGGCTCGAGCCGTGCCGCAGCGGGGGTACGGACGGCCGAACCGGCCGGCCCGGTGAGCCGGCCACCGACCACGCTCACGCCACCGCACCGTCGGCGCGGCCGCACGACGTCACACACCCCGGGCGCCCCGCAATGAAGTTCTACAACGTGTAGTACCTTTGCCGAGTAGCCGCCCCTCGTTCACCGGCTCCGCATCGGCATCCCCTCTCGCCGACGACGCCCCCCGCGGGGCGGTCACTCCCTGCTGCCGCTGGGCCTGGAACTGCGCCGGGCCCACCGTCACGACCGGAGCGCTGCACAGCCGCGCCGGTGACCGCCACGCCGCACGACTTCGCCGCACTGGAACCGGTCGGCAGACAAGGAAAGGAATCGCCCCTGTGAAGATCACCTTCCTGATCCACAACGTCTACGGCATCGGCGGGACCATCCGCACCACCCTCAATCTGGCCGCCGCGCTGGCGAGCCATCACGAGGTGGAAATCGCCTCCATGCTCCGCCACCGCGATAACCCCCGCTTCTCCGTCGACCCGCGCGTGACGGTGGTGCCCCTGGTCGACATCCGCCCGGACTCCGAGGACTCCGCCGACCCACGGCTGCTCCAGCCGGCCGAGATCTTCCCCGCGGCCGAGAAGCGCTACCGCCAGTACAGCCGCCTCACCGACCTGCGGGCCGAGGAGTACCTGCGTACCTGCGACGCGGATGTGATCATCGGTACCCGGCCCGGCGTCAACGTCTACCTCGCCCGCTGTGGCCCGCCCCGCGCGCTGCGCATCGCCCAGGAACACCTCACTCACGACACCCACAGCAAGAAACTGCGCGCCCACCTCGCCCGCCACTACCGCACCCTGGACGCCGTGGTCACCACCACCGAGGCAGACGCCGACGCATACCGGGCGAAGATGCGGCTGCCGGGCGTACCCGTCCTCGCCGTGCCGAACAGCGTGCCCGAAACGGATATCCCGCCCGCCGACGGCACCGCCCAGGTCATCGCCGCAGCCGGCCGCCTGACCCGAGCCAAACGCTTCGACCTGCTGATCGATGCCTTCGCCGATGTCGCCGCCCAGCACCCCGACTGGTCGTTGCGCATTTTCGGCACGGGCACCGACAAGGACCGGCTGCAGCAACTGATCGACGACCACAGCCTGGGGAAGCAGGCGACGCTGATGGGCTCCCGCTCCCCGATCGAACCCGAGTTCGCCCAGGCATCGATCGTCGCGGTCGCCTCCGACGCGGAATCCTTCGGCATGACCATCGTCGAGGCGATGCGTTGCGGCGTTCCCGTCGTCAGCACCGACTGCCCGCTCGGCCCCGGCGAGATCATCCACGACGGCGTGGACGGCCGGCTGGTGCCGGTCGGTGACCGCCAGGCGCTCGCCGATGCGCTGCTCGACCTCATAGCCGACGAAGGCGCACGCCACCGCATGGGCCAGGCCGCCCTCGCCACCGCCCGCCGCTACGACCCCGGCCCCATCGCCCGTACCTACGACGAGCTCTTCGCCGAACTCGCCGCCAGCCGCCGCTCCCGTGCCTGGCAGCGTCAACGGGCCCTGTGGCGCAGCCGTTTGCGCCGCTTGGCGCGCAGATAGCGCCACCAGGTATCGCGAACCCTTCGACTCCGGGTCCCGTCGGGGTCGAGGTCGGCGCTGTGGAAGCGATCGCCGTGGCCGCCGCCGTCGATGACATGGCCCGGGGTGCCGTCGCCGTTGACACACTCGGTCCGGGGCCGTGGCGCAGCGGAATGCCCGGCACGCAGCAAGGGGCGGAATCGCGGAACGGCCACACCCCGCCCCCGGCGGCCGCCCTGCCGGCCCCGCCCGGCCAAGAAGAGCGCCGCGCTCACGCTGCCCGTGCCGTTGAGCAGCCAGGTACGGCCCGCTTCATCGAAGAGGGCAGTCATGCTGACGGCTCGATCGCGTGTGTTCCGGGCTGTTCGAACCGCCCGGAACACACACGACGACAGCGCAGCAGCAGACCTACCTGGCGAGTTCGGCGGGTTCATCAAGCCGCGTCAGTTTCCGCGGGTTTGCCATCGCGTGGATCCGGGTGACTTTCCCGTTTTCCACCACGAGGCTCACCGCGGCCACTCGGCCATCGATCTCGATCCGGCCCGCAGGCGCGCCGTTGAGCCACACGGCCGACACCACCCGGTCCGGGCGAGCGAGCATCTTCGCCACGAGTTCGGCCCCGTGGATCGGAGCCGGAGCGGCGGCCGCAAGCCCGCCACCGTCGGCGATCAGGACCACGTCCGGTGCCATGACGTCCAGCAGTTCCTGCAACTGGCCGGTGCGCAGCGCGGCCAGGAACCGCTCCACCACGGCCTGCTGCTCCGACCGGCTCACCTGCACCCGCGGCCGCCGGGCCGCCACGTGCTCGCGTGCCCTCCGCGCAATCTGCCGCACCGCGGCCGCGGACTTCCCCACGGCCTCGGCGATCTCGCCGTACGGCACCTCGAAGACCTCGCGGAGCACGAACACCGCGCGCTCCGTCGGCCCGAGCGTTTCCAGCACGGTCAGCATGGCGATCGAGACGCTCTCCGCGAGCTCGACGTCCTCGGCGACGTCGGGGCTGGTCAGCAATGGCTCCGGCAGCCACTCGCCGACGTACTCCTCGCGGCTGCGCGACATCGTCCGCAGACGGTTGAGCGCCTGCCGTGTGACGGTTCGGACGAGGTACGCCCGCGGGTCGCGCACCTGCGAACGGTCGACGTCGGCCCACCGCAGCCAGGACTCCTGCAGCACGTCCTCCGCATCGGCCGCCGACCCGAGCATCTCGTAGGCGACCGTGAACAGCAGGCCGCGATGGGCGACGAACGGGTCCTCGGTCATGCCGTCGACGCCACGCCGGAACGCTCAGGACGCACGGCCAGCGGAATCTCGCAGGCATCGGAGTAGCCCTGCGACGTGATCCCGTGCGCCGTATTGCACCTGGTCGCCATGTTGGCGAAGCCGATGAACACGGTGAGTTCGACCAGCGCGGCAGGGCCGAGCCGGTCGAGCAGACGATTCGACAGTTCGTCGCTGACGGTCGGCGGCGTGTTCGTCATGGCCTCGGCATACCCGAGAACGTCGCGCTCCAGCGGCGTGAACACCTCCGACTGCCGCCAGCGCGGCACCTGGCTCGCCTTGGCCAGGTCCAGGTTCTGGTTCAGTGCGTGGAAGTAGTTGACATCGAGGCACCAGCTGCAGCCGACCTGTGCCGCGACGGCCATGTGCGCGAACGTCTTGAGGCTCGCGTCAGCCGCGTCCCATGCGCCCACCTTGGCCGAGAACTCCTGGTTGGCCCCGGCGACCTCGGGGTTGTTCCACAGCACCTCGACGGGCTCGGGCACGGCACCTAGCTGCTTGATCATGTTTTCGCGGAGCTCGGCGGTGAGCTCGGCCTTCGGGACGCGTGGCGTCATGGTGTTCTCCTTCTACGTGTGCCTGTTTGGCCGTTCGGCATGAAGACACCGCCGGACCCGCGCATGTGACAGCGGGACTGAGGAGCAATTCGAGACCCCGGCACCTTCAGCTCCTCACCGGGCGGCCACATCAGGCGCGCCGCCGAGCGAAGGCCTGACGGAACCGTGGTTCCCCGACGTCTGCGCCGCCGAGCAGGTCGTCCAGGCCGACCATGCCGGTGAGGCGGCCGGTGTCGCCGCAGACGACAGCGAGCGAAGCGCGGCGCCTGCGCAGCAGGTCGATTGCGTCGGCGACCGTCGCGTCCGCAGTCAGCTCCGGCACCGGCACCGGCACCGGCACCGGGCGGGCCGGTGCACGGGCGCTTGTGGCGCGCCCCTGGGCGCGGGCGACCATGGCGTCGCGGGCGTGGACGGAGCCGAGGACAGCGCCGTTCTCATGGACCGGGAGACGGGTGCGATCGTGGTCCGTGGCAACGCGCAGGATGTCGTCGATGCCCGCCCATCCGTCGACCGAGGTGATCTCGACGGCCGGGACCTGGAGCTCGCCCACCGGGGTCTGCGGCTCGGTGAGCGAGCGGGTGATCAGCTCCGAGTCGTCCTCGCTGATCAGGCCGAGCCGCTCCGACTTCTCGACGAGATGGGTGAGCTGCTCACGGTTGTGCACCGAGGCCGGCTCGTCCCGCGGAGCCACCCGGCACAGGCGTACCGGCGCGTTGCTCATCCGGATGGTCGGGGACTGTGCCCCGGAGGGTCCGTCGGTCCGGCGGACAAAGCGTTGACTCCTCATTTATCGCTGTGTATCGGGTCAACGGGTGTAGCCGGATCGATGTCCCTCGGTCACTGTCCGTCGCTGGTTCCTGTCGCGCCACTTGGTGAGTTCGCGGACACCATGTGTGGGCAGCGCACCCCACGCGGTGGGAAGGATATGTCCGTCTCCTCGGCCATGGCCAGGAAGAACTTTCGTCCCACCGAGGACTGTCGGGACGTGGACCAGGCATAGCCCGGGCACGGCGCCAGGGCGGTATGCAGTGCTTCCCGTCCCAGACCGTGCCCCTGCCGGCAGCCAACGACGGAGATGCGGTCTATGTAGCCGAGCCGGCACGGGTGGCAGACCTGGTACTCCAGCTGCCCCACCACTCGCTCCCGGTGCTCTCGTACAAGGACGGCCTGGCGGCCCGCCGGTGTGTCTGCGGTGACGCGCTCGAAGTGGACCACCGGCAGCCGCGCTGGACCGCTCACCTCGTTCGCCGGACCTCGGTAATGTCCCTTCTGAAGGCCCACTCCATCTTGGGTTCCATCGCGGGGCGGAAGATCCGCTGCACGGGCGGGGTGCACAGCGCGGTGATGACGGTTGCGGCGATGAGGGTGACGGTGATCTCGCCGAGCGGCTGGTGGAGCCAGTCCTGGTCGTACCAGTGCCAGAAGCGCGAGCCCTTGGCGAGGAAGCCGTGGAGCAGGTAGCCGTACAGCGTCCCGGCGCCGAGAGCGGTGAACCACATTTGGCGCCGGGGTACCCAGGCGAAGAAGCAGGCGACCAGGATCAGAGAGCATCCGAAGAGGGCGAGCGTCATGACGGCGCCGGTCCAGCCCGGCGCCGCCAGTTCCTGGGCGCTGTCGCGGCGGTAGAACCAGGCCGCGTTCATCTGCGGGGCCGCCCAGTACGCGACGGCCAGGGCGCCGGCGAAGACCGGGACGGCCAGGAGACGGACCTCGTGGCGGCGTACCAGCTGGAAGTGGGCCGGCTTCAGGCAGAGGCCGAGTACGAAGAAGGGCAGGAATTGCAGGACGCGCTGCAGGTCGAGGTCGTCACCGATGTCAGGCGAGACCGACGCGAGCACCGCGATGGCGAGCGCGAGCGGCAGCGGCCAGCGCACGAACTTCCACAGCGGGGTCGTGAGCCGCCAGATGACGAGCGCAGCCAGGAACCAGGTCAGATACCAGGGGTCCAGCAGGCTGATCGGATACGACGGGTCGCCGCCCGCCCACCGCTTGAAGAACGTGTACGCGACCTCGAAGACCACGTACGGAACGGCGACGCCGGTCACCAGGCGTTTGATCCGGCCGGGGCTCGCGTCGAAGCCGCGCGAGAAGTAACCGGAGATGACGATGAATGCCGGCATGTGGAAGGTGTAGACGGTGATGTACAGCGCGGCCGCTGCCCGGCTGTCACCGCGCAGCGGCTCCCACGCGTGGCCCATCGCCACCAGCACGATCGCCAGGTACTTGGCGTTGTCGAAGAACGCGTCCCGCTTCTTCGCCGGCGTGGGCGGTGTGGCGGGCGCCCTCCCTGAGGCCTGTCCGCTGTCCGCGCCCTTCGCAAGGGCCTGCCGCTGGGGACGCAGCGACGTCGACGGCTGCTGCGTGGGCCGCATCGTTTCGCTCACGAACGATCCCGCGTACAACATATGGAACCCGCGCAGAGCATCTGCCCTCTTACAAAAAATGTGGGGGTGGCGTCGCTGTGAAACATCTGAGGCACCGTAATCACCAGCCTCGGGCCGCGCAAGCCCGCACCGGTGACAGCGTTGCGCGGGTCACAGGTGACGAGTGATGGCGGGCAGCAGGTCCTGGAAGGTGCGGCCTGCGGCGGGTTCACCCGGGGCGGCCATCTGCCGGCCGCCGGGTTAGACCGCCGCCCCCGTGGGGGGTCTGGATCGAGGCGCGAGCGGCGGGGTACTGAAGGGGGTGTCGTCAGACGTTGACGCCGAAGTCCGCGGCGATACCGGACAGGCCGGAGGCGTACCTCTGGCCGACGGCGCGGAGCTTCCACTCGGCCCCGTGCCGGTACGGCTCGCCGAAGACCATCGCGGTCTCGGTGGAAGCGTCCTCGGACAGGTCGTACCGGGCGAGCTCCTGGCCGCCTGCCTGGTTGACGATGCGGATGAAGGCGTTGCGGACCTGGGCATACGTCCCCCGGCGCGGGGGGTGGACCCGATTCGAAATCTACAACAGTGTAGAAGAAAGCGTGAGGTGCGGCGCCACGCCACTACGATGAAACGTCCGTTGATTGGTGGGGCGGACCGCCAGGCCGGGACGAGGGAGTTGATGCGGTGAACAACGAGCAACGTGTGCCCGGTCGTCGGCGTGGTCAGGGAGAGCTCGAAGTGCAGGTGCTGACGGCCCTGCACGCAGCACCAGGTCCGGTGACCGCCGGCTGGGTACAGGATCGCTTGGGCGGCACGCTCGCGTACACCACGGTGATGACGATCCTGACCAGGCTCCAGGCGAAGCACGCGGTCACCCGGGAGAGGGTGGGCCGGTCGTTCACCTGGACTGCTGCCGCGGACGAGGCCGGCCTGGCCGCACACCGCATGCGGCGGGTACTGGACAACGAGACCAACCGGGAAGCGGTCCTGGCGAGTTTCGTATCCAGCCTGTCCGCACAGGACGAGGAGCTGATCCGGGCGCTGCTCAACGACGCCGACATTGTCGGTATCGCGGACCAGGAGAGCCCGGAGCACTGACCGTGGGCGTCTTCGTCTTCCTGCCTCTCGTCCTGCCCTTGACAGCCTGGCCGATCGCGCGCCTCGCCGAACACCACCTCCATCCGCGCGTGGCCACCAGGCTGTTGTCCGGCGTCGGCGCCGTGCTGGCCCTGTGCAGCACCCTGTGTCTGGGCCTGCTCGCGATCGTCGGCACCGCCCAACTCCCCGGCAACCCACTTCCGGACGGCTGGGCCGACCCCGAGGTGCGGGCGGCGGTCCCGCACGACGAGGTGGTGGGGAAGTGCGCCATCGGCGTGCTCGCCGCCACGGTCGTCGCCTGCTCAGCCCTTGTGCTGCGTCATCGCCGAGTACGTCGACGAACTGCGCGGGCGCTACGGGGGCTCCCGGCCACCCAGATCGCCGTACTGCCGGATACGACGCCGTACGCCCATACGCTGCCCGCAGGCCGGAGCGGTGGTCGGATCCTGGTCTCCACCGGAATGCTGGAGTCCCTCGACTCGCGTGAACGCAGGGCCTTGTTCGCCCACGAGCGGGCCCACCTCTTCGGCCGGCACCATCGTTACCTCCTGGTGGCCGGTCTGGCTGCGCGGGCCAACCCGTTCCTGCGACCGCTGCGTACATCCGTGGCGTACACCGTGGAGCGCTGGGCCGACGAGGACGCCGCGCTGCGGGTCGGGGACCGGAGGGTGACCGCCCGGGCGGTGGGCAAGGCAGCGCTGATCTCGCGCGCGGCACCCGATCCCGTACTGGCGTCCTTCGCGCTGCCGGGCCCCGTGCCACGCCGGGTCGCGGCCCTCCTGGCCCCGGCACCTGCTGCTCGCACTTGGCCACCCACCTTCACCGCGGCGGGCCTTGCAGCCTGGGCTGCCGCGGCCGGAGCGGCGTTGTCGGCGATGTCGTCCGCCAACTCGGTGGTCACGTTGATCGTGATCCTCCACGCGGCAACGCCACTGTAGAAAACCGCTGTTCAGAGGTTGTCCGCCAGGAACGCCAGACCGGCGGCGAACCCGATGAGGGCGAGGCCGACCAGGGCGCAGACGAACAGCAGCAGCCGGCCGAGCAGAATTCCGGCCAATGCCATTCCACGCCCGTCGCCACCGAGTCGGCGTCCGCGGAAGCGACCGATGTGCCCGGAGACGATGGCGATCAGGGCGGACAGCACTGCCATCGAGACGAAGATGCCGGGGTTCAGCCAGGCGATGCCCGTTCGCCTTGTCGGGCCCCGCCGAGGGCGGCTCCTCAGAAGTCGCCCGAGGGGCCGAAGCTCGTCACTGTCGTCGTCCTGGGTGTCGGCGGACGCGACCGTTTCCCCCTCGGGGAGGGTCGACGGGGGAGCCCGGACAATCCCGTCCCGTGCAAGCGGGGTGTCCGTGGACCTGGCCGGGCGCGGTCACGACTCGGCCGCCGGGGCGAGCCGGCCGGGCCGGTGGACTTCTCGTGGAGCGCTTCGGGGCAGTTCACGGTGCGGCAGCACTCGTCGAGGTACGAGCCGTGGGCGCAGCGGGCCAGGTTCGGCCGCAACGCGCTTTACTGCCACTACTCGCCGGCTGGCGGGATGACGACGCGGCCCGGAACATTGGGAGGGGAGAGCCCTGGACAGAGGGGACGCCCATGGTTGCCTGGTACGAGCGCCACAGGTGGGCGCAGCTGCCCCTCGGCGTGAAGTTTCTCCTTGGCCTCGGCTGTTTGATGATTTTGGCGTGCGTAGTCGTCGATCTGGTGTCCGGGCCGGACAGCACCCTTTCCCCGGTCCTGATTTCGGTGCCGGTGCTGGCTGCGGTTGGAGCCCGGAGGGTTTGGGCTCCGCTGGCTGCGGGTGTTGTCGCAATCGTCCTGGTGTTCGTACTCGCCCGGGCGAACCCAAGTGTGCCGACAGTGATCCACGTGAGCTCCGCTGGCTGCGTGGTGCTGGCCGCCGCCGTCACTTCGGGCGTTATCGCCCTGATGCGCAGAGAAGAGCAGGCGGCGGCCCGGCTGCACAACATCACTGAGGCGGTTCAGAGAGCCCTGCTGCGCCCGCTCCCACCCCGGGTCGGCCGTCTGCAGGTGGCGGTGCGCTATGCCGCTGCGGAGCCGGATGCTCGAATCGGCGGAGATCTGTACGACCTGCTGGAGACCAAGTTCGGCGTCCGGGTGCTGTTGGGCGACGTCCGCGGCAAGGGATTCGAAGCAGTGGAGGTCGCCGCCGACATCCTCGGCGTCTTCCGTGACGTGGCCCGGACCGAACCCGGCCTGGACAGCGTGGCCACACGACTCGACGGCGCGATTGCCCGGCGCGGCCGGAGCGAAGAATTCGCCACCGCGATTTTGGTCACCACGGCACCGGAGGAAAACCACGCGGCCGTCATCGTCAACTGCGGCCATCCCCCACCGCTGCTGCGCCACCGCGGGGGGACCGTCACCGAGGTATCGCCGGAGGTAGCCGCGCCACCACTGGGGCTGTGCGAGCTGGCCGGTGACTGTTATCGCTTGCAAAAGGTCCCCTTCCAGCCCGGTGACCTGCTGCTGCTCTTCACCGACGGCACCTCCGAAGCCCGCAATCGGCAGGGCCAGTTCTACCCGGTCGCCGAACGCCTGCGAGGCATCGGCGAAAGCGATCCGGGCGCCCTGCTGGACCGCGTGCTGGACGACCTGCGCTCCTGGACCGGCGGCCGGATCCGCGACGATGTGGCCTTGATGGCCCTGCGCTGCATGCGGTGGTGACGGCCCCGCCGGGCCTTGACTTCTCCAGACCCAGCGCCCCACTCGCGGGACGCTTCGGCGGCCCGGGTGCTCGGGAGTGAGCGAGCCTGGAGGCCCGTGACCGGGCCCCGGCTGCGTGAAACACGAGCAGCCGCCGTTGCACTTGGTTCCGTGCAACGGCGGCGGCGTCGGCAAAGCTGTTACTACAGCTCCCGCTCGATCTGGTTCTCACTGACCTTGTCTTCGCGCATGGTCGCCTCGTTCTGGACGGCGTAGCGCGTCTGCGCCCCGCTGCCCTCGGCACTGCGAATCTCGCCCCGCTGAAGCTCGTCCTGCTGGTCCCGGTACTCCACGTGCTGTCCCTTGCGGTAGGGCATGGGGATCTCCAAGTCTCGTATGGGTCGGTGGGGAGGCCGGCCCGCCCGTTCGGCGGGGCCGCTCCTGGCCCGGCGACTGTCGCCAGGCGCAGTGACAGCCCACCCCCAACTACGCGCACCAGCAACCACTACGGGCCGAATGGGGGACGCCTCGCCCGGCTTCGTTCGAGCACTCCGGGGCAGTTCACGGTTCGACGGGCCTCTTCGAGGTATGAGCCGCGGGCACAGCGGGCCCGGTTGTGCTGCGGGCGTACTCGTGTTCCGGGGCGCGACCCCCGCGCCTGGCGGCGGTGCGGCACACGGCCACCGGCCCCTCCCGCTCCGTCCCGGGTCAGGCGGCCCCGGTGGTGACCGCGCTTCCCCGGTCACTCCCTCGCGACCTGAAGGGCCGTGCGGCGGCTCATGCCCGCTGCGCCATGCCGAGCCGGTCGCGGGAGCGCCGCATCAAGGTCGCGTAGACGGCCGACGCCACGGCGATGCCGACAGGCAGGGCGAGGTCCACACCGCCCAGGGCGCGGGCGAGCGGGCCGGTGTACAGGGTGTTCACGCAGAGGGCGGCCGCGGCTGTGCCCGCGGTGAGTGCCAGGGCACCTGCCCAGTTGACGCCTGCCGTGAACCAGTAGGGACTGCCGGGGGTTTCGTCCGTCAGCGCGAGGCCGTCGTAGCGATTACGGCGCAGCAGGATGTCCGTGGCGTAGACGGCCGTGCTGGGTCCGAGCAGGACGACGGTCAGCTGAAGGACGTTGCCGACGGTGTCGAGGAAGTTGGACACGAGCAGCGCGTACAGGGTCAGTGCGACGCCGAGAACTCCGTCGACGATCACACTGAGGGAACGGCGGATACGGACGCCGACGGACTGGAGCGCGAGGCCGGAGCTGTATGCGGTCATGGCGTTGATGGAGATCGTGCCGAGCACCAGGGCGAGCAGGAACACGGGGGTGAACCAGCTGGGCAGGATCGTCTCCAGCGCGGTCTGAGGGTCGGTCATGTCGACCGCGGTCGCGGCGAACGCGCCCAGTGAGGTGACGACGACGCTGGGCAGGAAGCCGCCGAGCGAGGTCCAGCCCACGATCGCCTTCGGGGAGGTCGTGCGGGGCAGGTAGCGGGAGAAGTCGGCGCTGTTGGTGTATGAGAGCGGGCCCGAGGCGATGAGGGTGATGCCGCCGGCGAGGGCCACCCACAGGGCGCTGCCGGTCAGCGGCTGGGCGGGCTCGTAACCGAAGTCGGTGTGCCCGAGCACGCTGAAGGCCAGGACGGCGAACGCGGCGGAGAGGGCCACGGTGATCGGGAGGTAGAGCTTCATGATCGTGGCGTGCCCGTAGACGCTGATGGCCAGGGTGAGCGCGGCGATGACCACCACGACGGCGATCTTGACACCTGTGTTCGGCACGATGCCGGCCTTCTCGACCAGGGAGAAGGCGGCCAGCGCCGCGGCCGCCAGGTTGAGGGCGATGTAACAGATGCAGATCACCCAGCCGGTGACCGCGATGTTCACACGGTTGCCGCGAACGCCGAACATGGCCCGCATGATCACCTCGCTCGGCGTGCCCGAGGCCGGGCCCGAGACGGCGAGGAGGCCGACGGGCACCCAGAACAGGTTGCCCACCACAATCACGGCGAGCGCCTGCCACAGGCTCAGGCCCATGAGTATCAGGGCGCCACCGACCACCAGGCTCAGGTAGTTGACGTTCGCCGCCGCCCAGACGACGAACAACTCCCGTGCGCGGCCGTGGCGTTCCCGCTCGGGAATGTGGTCGATGCCGTGGACCTCGATACGGCCCGCCCGGTCCGCGGGCGGCGGCGTGTCGTGCACGCCGCGCGTGTGGGGGTGCGGGTCGGGAATCGTGGACGCCATGGAGCCCTCCGGGTGCTGGTCATACCCACCTGCTTGCTTATTGGTCGCACACTCAATAACATCCCGGGTATGCCGTCAAGCGTCCAGCGCAAGCGAATTCGGAAATCACCCGCCGCCCGACGTGCGGAAATCGTCGAAGCGGCCGCCACCATCGCCCTGACCGAAGGGCTGGAGTGCATCACCCTGCGGCGCATCGGCGAGCAGCTCGATGTCCGTCCCGGGCTCATCAGCCACTACTTCCCCTCGGCGGAGGACCTCGTGGCCGAGGCGTTCGGCAGCGCCGCGAGTACCGAGCTCGACACCCTCCTGCCGGCCGAGAGAGCCGACGGAACCCCCACGCAGCACCTCGCGCGGTTCTTCGCACACGCGACGGGAGAGGCGTACGACGACATCAGCCGGCTCTGGATCAACGCACGACACCTCAGCCGTTACCGGCCCGTCCTCCGGGACCGGGTCGGCGAGCAGGAGGCGGCGTGGCGCGGGCGGCTCGAGAGCCTTGTCCGGGAGGGCGTCGAGCGGGAGGAGTTCCACACGGACGACCCATATGTGACGACCATTCAGATTCTTGTGGTGATCGATGGACTCGGCGCCCATGCCAACACCGACACCGACGATCGCCCCGAGGCAGTGACGCGTATGGCCATCACCACGGCGGAACGCGAACTGGGCCTGACGAGCGGCGCTCTCACCCGCCCCCTCGGCCCATCCACCGACACGGACCAGGACCCGGCCTCCGCCGCCGGCACGGATCCGGCCGCCGAGTCGACTGCCACCCCCAACTGACCTTCCCCCACCAGCTCTTCAAGGAGCCGCCGTGCACACCCGTCTCGTCCTGCTCTCCGCCCGTCTGCTCGACCCGGTCACGGGCCGGTTCCTGCCGGAGACCGCCCTGGCCGTGTCCGGAGGGCAGATCTCCGCCCTGGGCGACGACCGCCGGATACGCGCGCTCGCGGACTCCTCGACGACGGTGATCGACGTGAAGGGGGCCGTGGTCACCCCCGGCCTGGTCGACGGGCACCTCCATCCCGTCTCGGGCGCCGAGCTGACCCAGGGACTGGACCTGTCGGGCTGCGCCGACCTGAGCGAGGTGCGCGAGACGCTGGCCCGCGAGGTCCGGACCCTCGCACCCGGGGCGTGGCTGCACGGATGGGGTCTCGACCCGAACATCTTCGGAGGCCGGCCCGTCGAGGCCGCCGCCCTCGCCCCCGTACTCGACGGCGTACCGGCCCTTCTCCAGCTCTTCGATGCCCATTCCATGCTGGCCAGCCCGCGCGCACTCGAACTCGCCGGCGTCGACGGGCCACGCTCCTTCGCCCAGGCCGCCGAGGTCGTCTGCGACGACACCGGACGGCCCACCGGGCTGCTCCTGGAGGACGCCGCCTGCGAGCTCGTCGAGCGTGCGGCCCCGCAGCCCACGCACGCGGAGCGCCGCGCCGGGCTCGCCGCCGCGCTGCGCAGCATGGCCGCCGCCGGACTCACCGGCGGCCACGCCATGGACGCCGGCGGCGAAAGTCTCGCGCTCTACGCCGAACTGGACGCGGCCGGCGAGCTGCCGCTGCGCCTGCGGGTCGCGCCCTGGTGCCAGCCCGGCACCGACGCCGACGCGCTGCGCGCGATCATCGAGCAACAGGGCACCGGCGGCGCGCTCTGGCGGACCGAAGGCGTCAAGCTCTTCATGGACGGCACCATCGACAACGGCACCGCCTGGCTGGAGCGCCCCGACTGCCACGGCGAGTCCACCCACGCCTTCTGGCCCGACCCCGACGCCTACACCCACATCGTCGGCGAGCTCCACCGGGCCGGGGTGCCCACCGCCACCCACGCCATCGGTGACGCGGCCGTGCGGCATGCCCTCGACTCCGTCGAGAAGGCCCTGGCCACCGGGGACCGCGGAGTCCGGCACCGGATCGAGCACATCGAGACAGTTCCCGACGACACACTGCGCCGCTTCGCCGAGCTCGGCGTCGTCGCGTCCATGCAGCCCACCCACTGCTGCGACTTCACCCGGGCCGACCACACCGACAACTGGTCGCGCCGCCTCGGTGAGAAGCGCGCCTCCCGCGCCTGGCGCTGCCGCGATCTGTGGGACTCCGGAGCCACCGTCGTCCTCGGCTCCGACTGGCCCATCGCCCCCTACCCACCGCTGGGCGTCATGGCGGGCGCCCGCCACCGTCGGCCCAGCCGCGATCTCACCCAGCCCCCGCACGGCCCCGAACAGGCGCTCACCGCCCTGGAGGCCCTCCAGGGCATGACCGTGAACGCAGCTCTCACGGCAGGCGAGGAGTACAGGGCCGGCCGGATCGCCGTCGGCCACCGCGCGGATCTCACGGTCTTCGCCGACGACCCGCTCACCACCGCCGCCACCGACCTGCCCCACCTGCCCGTGCTGCTGACGGTCCTCGACGGGCACCCCACCCACCGCGACCCGAGCATGTGACCCGTTCCGTCGGGCGGCCACCGATCGGGCCTTCCCGTCGCGACGGACCTCGTCGCCCATTCGGTCCCGCCAGGAGTGCCGCCGGGCCATGGAATGCGCACGCTGGACACGTCCCGGAAGCCTCGTCGGCACAGCTGACACCTGAGCCGAACCGGGCAGCGCTGACCGCACCGGACCACTCGGCAGGCACCGGCGCTGATGTTCCCGCCTCTTCGGAACGCTTCAACCGGGCGCCCGCGGACCTGCGGCCTTCGCCTCCGACGGCCACAGGTCCGCGGGTTCCCGGAGTGTCGGCGCTCCGGGGCGCACCGCCCAAGGCGCTCGTACCGTGCGAGAAGGAGCTGGCCAACGATGCCTGGACACTCACCCCGCCATCAGGCTCCTGCTGCTCCGGGAGTCCGGCAGTGACTCGGCGTTCACGGTCCGCGGGCTCACGCCTATGACCCGATGAATCGGGTACCGCCGAGAGAACACCCCCTTCACCGCGCAGACGGAGGCATGAATGACCACCGCTCCGGACTCGGTCGGCACGATCACCGACCAGGAGGCAGCCGCTCTCGACGCCCACTGGCGCGCCGCCAACTATCTCTCGGCCGGGCAGATCTACCTCATGGCGAATCCGTTGCTGGCAGAGCCGTTGCGCACCGAGCAGATCAAGCCACGGCTGCTCGGCCACTGGGGCACCTCTCCCGGCCTCAACCTCGTCTACACGCACCTCAACCGGATCATCAAGAACCGCTCCCAGGATGTGCTGTGCATCTGGGGCCCCGGGCACGGCGGCCCCGCGGTGCTGGCCAACTCCTGGCTGGAGGGCACCTACACGGAGACGTACCCGGACATCACCCGGGACACGGAAGGGATGGAGCGGCTGTTCCGGCAGTTCTCCTTCCCCGGCGGCGTGCCCAGCCACGTCGCGCCGGAGACCCCCGGCTCCATCCACGAGGGCGGCGAACTGGGCTACTCGCTCGGGCATGCTTACGGAGCCGCGCTGGACAACCCGGCCCTGCTGGTCGCCTGCGTGATCGGCGACGGCGAGGCGGAGACCGGCCCGCTGGCGGCCTCCTGGCACGGCAACAAGTTCCTCGACCCCGTCCACGACGGCGCGGTGCTGCCCATCCTGCATCTGAACGGCTACAAGATCGCCAACCCCACCGTGCTGGCCCGTATCCCCCAGGACGAACTCGAGCAGCTGATGCGCGGACTGGGGTACGAACCGCTCCACGTCAGCGGCGACGACCCCGCAGCCGTGCACCGTGCCATGGCCGTCGCGATGGACACCGCCGTGGACAAGATCCGCGCCATCCAGCACGCCGCCCGCCACGGCGGAGAGCGCCGTCGGGCTCACTGGCCGGTGATCGTGCTGCGCACGCCGAAGGGCTGGACCGGGCCCGGCGAGGTCGACGGCCTGCCGGTGGAGGGCACATGGCGCGCCCATCAGGTTCCGCTTCCCGGCGTTCGGGAGAACCCCGCTCACCTCGCGCAGCTGGAGGAATGGCTGCGTTCCTACCGGCCCGAGGACCTCTTCGACCCCACCGGGCGTCCCACCGAGCAGGTGTTGGCGTGCGTGCCGGAGGGCGAACGCCGCCTTGGCGCCACCCCGCACGCGAATGGTGGCCGACTGCTGCGCACCCTGCCCGTGCCGCCGCTGGAGGACTATGCGGTGCCCGTCGACAAGCCCGGGACGACCCAGCACGAGCCGACCCGCGTCCTGGGCGGGATGCTGGAGCGCATCATGTCGGATACCGCGCAGCGCCGGGACTTCCGTCTGTTCGGACCCGACGAGACCGCGTCCAACCGACTCCAGGCGGTCTACGGAGCCAGCGGCAAAGCCTGGCAGGAGCAGATGCTGCCCACCGACGAACACCTGGCCCGGGACGGCCGGGTGATGGAGATTCTCTCCGAGCACACCTGCCAGGGCTGGCTGGAGGGATACCTCCTCACCGGCCGCCACGGGCTCTTCTCGTGCTACGAGGCGTTCGTCCACATCGTCGACTCCATGGTCAACCAGCACGTCAAGTGGCTGCACACCTCTCGTCAGCTTCCCTGGCGCGCGCCGATCGCCTCGTTGAACTACCTGCTCACCTCGCATGTGTGGCGCCAGGACCACAACGGCTTCTCACACCAGGACCCCGGATTCGTCGACCACATCCTCAACAAGAGCCCCGAAGTGGTACGCGTCTATCTGCCCCCGGACGCGAACACCCTGCTCTCCATCGCCGACCATGTGCTGCACAGCCGGGACTACGTCAACGTCGTGGTCGCCGGCAAACAACCGTGCTTCGACTGGCTCAGCATGGAACAGGCGCGTGCCCACTGTGCACGCGGCGTCGGCATCTGGGAGTGGGCCGGAACCGAGAACGGCGACCGTGAACCCGACGTCGTCCTGGCCTGTGCCGGTGATGTCCCCACCCAGGAAGTACTGGCCGCGGCCGACCTCCTCCGGCGTCACCTGCCGGGCCTGATGTTCCGCGTGGTCAACGTCGTGGATCTGACGCGGCTGATGCCCACGACGGAACACCCGCACGGGATGCCCGACGTCGAGTTCAACGCGGTCTTCACCACGTCCAAGCCGGTGATCTTCGCCTACCACGGCTACCCGTGGCTGATCCACCGGCTCGCCTACCGCCGGGCCGCCCACCCGCACCTGCATGTGCGGGGCTACAAGGAGTCCGGCACCACCACGACGCCGTTCGACATGGTGGTGCGCAACGACCTGGACCGCTTCCGGCTGGTCATGGACGTCATCGACCGGGTTCCCCACCTCGGCGCCCGGGCCGCCGCCACCCGGGAGGCCATGGCGGACGCCCGCAGTCGCCACCACGACTGGATCCGCGAACACGGCGACGACCTGCCCGAGGTCGCCCACTGGACCTGGTCGTCGTGACCCTCTGACGCGCCCGAACCCGGCAGCGAAAGCCAGGAAAGACTCGAGTTCCTCGCTCGCGCCCTCGGTGATCGCTTCACCTGACTGGCGCGGTCGGGCATGGACTTCGACGCCGACGGCACACCGCTGGACGGGCGCGCCGAGCACGTCCGCCGAGCGGTGGAACGGTCCCTTCGCCATCTGGAGACGGACACCATCGACCTCTACCACCTCCACCGCGTCGATCCCGCCGTCCCGATCGAGGAGACCGTCGGCGCCATGGCCGAGCTGGTCACGGCGGGCAAAGTGCGTCACCTCGGGCTCTCCGAGGCCGCCGCCGCAACGATCCGCTGCGCGCACGCCGTCCACCCGATCACCGCCGTGCAGTCGGAGCTGTCCCTCTTCAGCCGGGATCTCCTGGAGAACGGGATCAAGGAGGTGCTGGACAAGCTGGGAATCGGTCTGGTCGCCTTCTCTCCCCTCGGCCGCCGCTTCCTGTCCGGAGCCATCCGCAGCATCGACGACCTCGACCCCGACGACGCGCGCCGGGGCCTGCCCCGCTTCTCACCCGAGAGCATCGCCGCCAATCTCGCACTCGTGGACCGGGTCGGTGCGATTGCCGAGGCACAGGGGGGCGACTCCGGAACAGATCGCCCTGGCCCGGGTTGCGGCGCAGGGCGCCGTCTCCATCCCCGGGACCAAGCGACGGGCCTATCTGGAGGAGAACGTCGGAGCGGCCGACATCGCCCTGCCCACGGCGGAGCTGAGCGCCCTGGACAGCGCTGTGCCGACCGGGGCCGTCACCGGCGCGCGGGACACTGTCGAAGAGCTCGCACGCACGAACCACTGACCGGAGTGCCGGTGCGCGGCCAGGGCACGTAGAGCCGGCTCGGCCACACGGCCGTACCGTGGCCGGAGCACCGGAGTGATGCCGGAGCGGGGACAGGACCACATCGGGATGTGGCCCGGGCGACGTCGAGCGCCGACATGGCACCGGGCTCTCCGCGCCCGCGAGTACGGCTCGAGACGCAGCCGACGGACGCCACCCGAGTAACCCATGGGCTCAGACCAGTTGGCGCTGTTCCGCCTGGCGTCCCGCCGGTATCCGCTCCTGCGGTGCGGTCACTGCGCCACGATGATCGCGTACACCAGGAAGAACGCGGCGCACAGCACGACGACGATCCCGATGGCAATCAGGGGCCCCTTGGCCCAGCCCCGGGTCACGTCACCACGTGGTCCTGTTTCCGGTCCGGTACTGCTCTCGGCAGGTGGAGTCTCCCCCGGCGGAACCGTCCGCTCGTGCTGGGCGCGGCGGCCGTTGTGCGGATCAGGATTCGCATCACTCATTCGTTCAGAGTGCCCCCTGCCGGACAGGCCGGCGCGCCGGGACACCCAATCGGGGACGCGCCTTGATCCGGTCGGGCCGGCGACGGTCCCGGTATCGCCGGCTCACGCCCACCGGCCGGCGAACCGGCACCGTCGTCACGGATTCAGGCATCCATCAGTGGCAGACCGGGCAGCACCTTCTCGATGGTGATGGGGAAGTCACGCACGCGCACGCCGGTGGCGTTGAACACCGCGTTCGCGACCGACGCACCGGCCCCGCAGATGCCCAGCTCGCCGACGCCCTTCGCGCCCAGGACGTTGGCCTTGTCGTCGTACCCGTCAAGGATGACCGCGTCGACGTCGGGGATGTCGGCGTGGACCGGCACCAGGTATTGCGCGAGGTCCCGGTTGACGAAGGCGCCGGATCGCAGGTCGACCACGGCCTCTTCTTCGAGGGCCGCGCCGGTCCCCCAGATCATGCCGCCGATCAGCTGCGAACGAGCCGTCTTCGCGTTGAGCACGCGGCCCACCGAGAACACGCCGAGCATCCGCCGCAGACGGATCTCGGCGGTGTCCGCGTCGACCCCCACTTCAGCGAAATGGGCCCCGTAGGTGTTGATCGAGTAGTCCGTGTAGTTCGGGTCATCGCCCATGAAGCGGGTACCGCCCTCCGCCTCGACACCTTCCGGATGGTTGCGTGCGACGATCTCGCTCAGCGCCTCGGACGCGCCGCCGACAACCACGTTGCCATCGGAGAACACGGCGTCCGCCGGGTCCAGGCCGTGCAGCGGGGAGCGCGTGTCGCCGCGCGCCGCGGCCAGGACCTGCTCGCGCAGGGTCATACACGCACCATGCACCGCATTGCACGAGCTGGCGGCGCCCCACGAGCCGCCGGACCCCCAGCTGGTGGGAAAGTCGGAACGCCCGAGCTCGATCCGCACCCGATCCGGCGGCAGCCCGAGGCCCTCGGCCGCGACCTGGGTCAGGACGGTGTACGTGCCCGTGCCGAGGTCGGTCATGTCCGTCCGGACGACGGCGGTGCCGTCAGCCTCCAACCGCACCCGCACGGCTGTCGGCCCTTGGAAGTGCCCGCGGATGGCGGCCGACATGCCGTAGCCAATCAGCCAGCGCCCGTCGCGCATGCTCGCCGGGGTGGCGGGGCGGTGCTCCCAGCCGAACCGGCGCGCGCCTTCGCGCAGACAGTCGACCAGGTGCCGGTCGCTGTACGGCACGTCTCGCTCGGGATCGACGGTGGGCTCGTTGAGGATCCGCAGCTCGACGGGGTCCATCCCGAGCGCATGGGCCAGCTCGTCCATCGCCGACTCGACCGCCAGCATGCCCGGCGCTTCGCCCGGCGCGCGTACGTCCGTCCCGGGCGGCAGATCGAGCGGCGCCAGCCGGTGGCTGGTCAACCGGTGGGGGGCAGCGTAGAGGCTGCGGGTCGTGGCGGCGGTCTGCTCGGCATACTCCACGTCGGGGTTGGTGTGCATGGTGACGTCATGGGCGATCGCGGTCAGCTGTCCGTCCTGCTCCGCGCCCAGTCGGACCCGCTGGCTGGATGTGGGGCGGTTGCCGACGAGCTGGAAGATCTGCTGCCTGGTCATCGCGACCTTGACCGGTTGGCGCAACTCGCGAGCGGCGAGCGCGGCCAGGATCGTCTCGGAATGGATGCCGAGCTTGGAGCCGAATCCCCCGCCGACGAAGGGGGTGACGATGTGGACCCGCTCGGGGTCGATCCGAAGCGTGGCGGCGACCGAGGCCCGCGCCGCGTCGACGATCTGACAGCTGACGTAGACGGTCAGGTCCTCGTCGCGCGGTTCCACGAGACACGCGTGCGGTTCCATCGGCATCGAGAGTTCGTACGGCGTCGTGTACTGCTGGTCGACCTTGACCGCCGCGCTGTCGAACCCGGCATCGAAATCGCCGACCGCAGTGTCGGTGGGGAGTCCGGCGTTGACCACCTTCGGGATGTACACCTCGTCTTCCTGCTCGGCAAAGTTGAAACGTCCCCGCCCGGCGGTGTATTCGACTTCGACCAGGTCGGCTGCCGCTCGGGCCTGCTCGAGGGTCGTGGCGACGACGAGTGCCACCGGCTCGCCGTAATAGTGGATGTCGGGGCCGGTCAGCACCGGCTGGGCGCGCCAGTATTCGAACGGAATGGACTCATCACGGACACCCTGCGCGGGAGCGTTGTGATGGGTCATCACCATCTTTACGCCGGGTGCGGATTCGGCGTCTTCGGTGTCGATCCGGGTGATGCGGCCTTTGCCGATCGTCGCGCCGACGATGAACCCGTAGAGAGGTTGGCCGGCCCCCCAATTCTCGTAGGCGTATGTGGCCCGGCCGGCGACCTTCAACGGGCCGTCGACGCGGTTCAGAGCTTGCCCGATCATCTCGTCTCCTCAGCTCGCCCGGGCTGCTTGCGCCAGCGTGCGGCACAGCGTGCGCTTGGCCAGCTCGATCTTGAAGTCGTTGTGCCCCTGCCCCACGGCGTCGCGCATCGCGGCCTCGGCGGCGGCGCGATAGGTGACCATCGTGGCGGGACGACCGGTCAACGCGGCCTCCGCCTCGATGGACCTCCAGGGCTTGTGTGCCACACCGCCGAAAGCCACCCGCGCCTCACTGATCGCTCCCTGATCGGTCGAGACGACAGCCGCCACGGAGACCAGCGCGAACTCGTACGACGCCCGGTCTCGCACCTTGCGGTAGATCTGCCGGCCCGACGGGGGCGGGGGCAGGAACACGCTCGTGATCATCTCGTGAGGACGCAGCACGGTCTCGATGTGCGGCGTATCGCCCGGCAGCCGGTAGAAGTCTGCGATGGCGACGCGGCGTACCGACCCGTCGGCGTCGAGCAGCTCGATCTCCGCCTCCAGCGCAGTCATCGCGACGGCCATGTCCGAGGGGTGGGTGGCGATGCAGGAGTCGCTGACGCCGAGGAGCGCGTGAATCCGGTTGAACCCGCCGATCGCCGAGCATCCGGAGCCGGGATCCCGCTTGTTGCAGCCCGCAGCCGTGTCGTAGAAGTAGGGGCAGCGGGTGCGCTGCAACAGATTTCCCCCGGTGGACGCCTTGTTGCGCAGCTGGCCCGAGGCGCCGGCCACCAGCGCCTCCGACAGCACCGGATAGCGGGTACGGACTCGGGCATCGGCGGCCACATCGGAATTCGCCGCCTGGGCCCCGATGCGCAGTCCGCCGTCCGGGAGCTCCTCGATGTCCCGCAGCGGAAGCCGACTGATGTCGACCAGATGGCTGGGCTTCTCGATGTCGAGCTTCATCAGGTCGAGCAGATTCGTGCCGCCGCTGATGAACTTCGCGCCGGTTCTGGACACCGCAGCGACGGCAGCCTGTGCGTCCGTCGCCCGCTCGTACGTGAAGGACCTCATTCCGGGCCTCCCTCCGCGATGCCGCGAATGGCCGCGACGATGTTGGGATAGGCGGCGCACCGACAGATGTTGCCGCTCATCCGCTCGCGGATCTCCTCATCGGTCAACGCGATCCGCGGCGAGGCCACGTCAGCGGTGGCGTGGCTGGGCCAGCCCGCCTCCACCTCGGCGAGCATGCCGACGGCCGAACAGATCTGGCCGGGAGTGCAGTAGCCACACTGGAAGCCGTCACGCTCGACGAAGGCGCGTTGCATGGGGTGCAGGCCATCGGGATCGCCCAGGCCTTCGATCGTGACGATCTCGTCGTCCTCATGCATCACGGCGAGCGTCAAGCAGGAGTTGACGCGCCGGCCGTTGATCAGCACCGTGCAGGCGCCGCACTGCCCGTGATCACACCCCTTCTTGGTCCCGCTCAGGCGCAGATGCTCGCGCAGCGCGTCGAGCAGCGAGGTCCGTGGATCCACCTCAAGCCGTCGCACCTGATCGTTGACGCTCAACTCGATCGCCGAGAGTTGGGCCATCTCGCCATGGCTCCGCCCCGCGGCGCCCGTATCCGAATCACTCACCACAGCCCGCCTTCCTCGCTGGGTGCGAGTGTCACCCTGGATATGCGTCGCCACTGTGGGGCGCGCTCCTCCTCAAGGTCTCGCAAAAACCGTCGCACCGCTCGTCGGAAGGCGGCCAACCGCGCCCGCAGGTTCTCGGTGCCGCTACTCGCTCGGCCGGGCGCTTCTGCGCGGCAGCCCCGCGAGCATCCGCGCAGGAATCCGGCGAACCGACGCCGGGCGGCGAAGCTGCTCTCGAATCAGCCGGGTGGCGGAGTGCCGTGAAGACCGACCACGGTCGATGAGCCGGTCTTCGGCATCCGCGATGTGCTTCTCAGCGAAGCCGAGAGTCGATGGTGGCGGCGCGCCACGTCTCCTCGTCGGCGTCGAGCAGCGCGGCGATGACGGCGGGGTCGGGCAGGGGGCCGTGATCGGCGGCGACCCGGAGGGCGGAGGCCGCGGTCAGATGGCCCAGGCGCAGGGAGCGCTCCACGGGCAGCTGCCGCAGCAGGCCGCTGAGGAATCCGGCGGCGAAGGCGTCGCCGGCGCCGACCGGCTCGACCACGCGGACGGTCAGGGCGGGCACGCTGTGGGCGTCAGGGCCGACGAAGGCCGTGGCCGCGCGGGCGCCGTCCTTGACGACGAGGATGCCGGGGCCGGGAAGGAGGTCACGGACCGCGCGGGGGTCGGTGAGCGCGTCTCCCCACAGGTCCTGGGCCTCGTCGAGGCCGACGAGCACGATGTCGGCTCGGTCCGCGAGCGGCCGCAGGATGTCGGCGGCGGACCGGCCTGTCCAGAGGGCGGGGCGGTGGTTGACGTCGAAGCTGACGCCATAGGGACGGTCGGGGCGCAGTGCCCGCTCGACGAGGGCGTGGCAGCCGGAGGACAGTGCGGGGGTGATTCCGCTGAGGTGGAGGAGTGCGGCGTCCGCCACGGCGGGGTCGTCGAGGAGTTCGGGGGTGAGGGCCGAGGCGGCGGATCCGCGGCGGTGGTAGTGGACGCGGGTGCCGTTCCCGCCGGGGTCCTTGAGGAGCAGTCCGGTGGGCCGGTCCGGGTCGGTGCGGACGCCACTGATGTCGACGCCGCCCGCGGCGACCCGCTCGCGGACACGCCGGCCGAAGGGATCGTCGCCGAGCGCGGACACCCATCGGGCGGGGATGCCGTGGTCGGCGAGATACAGAGCGACATTCGACTCGGCGCCCGCGATATCGACCCGGAGAAGGTCCGCGGCATCGAGCGGGCCGAGGGGTTCCGGGGCGAGGGCGGCCATGGTCTCGCCGACGCAGACCACGGGGCCGGGACGCAGCGGCCGGGGGGTGCTCATGGTGGGTCTCCTAGCGGGTGTCGGCGAAGACCGCGGTGGTGTCCGCGGTGCCCGCCGGGCGGTACGGCGCGGCCGGCGCCCCGGGGATGTCCACGCGCGAAGCGAAGACGGCGCCGTCGAGCGGACCCGGATCGGGCAGGCCGATACGGGCGCTGGTGACAAGGAGGGTGCGGCCGTCGGGGCCGCCGAGACAGAGTCCGGCGGGCTGGGCGGCGGCCAGTTCCACGATCCGGTCGAGGGTGCCGTCGGGGTGGTAGCGGTGGACCTGTCCGGTGCCCCAGACGGCGGTCCACAGCCCGCCCTCGGCGTCGGCCGTCATGCCGTCGGGGCTGCCGGAACCGAGGGTGACGAAGGGGCAGGGCTCGCCCAGGTCGCCGGTGGCGGGGTCGACGGGGTAGCGCCGGATGATGCCGCGGGCGCTGTCGGCGAGGTACATGACGGTGCCGTCGGCGGTGAACGCCGGGCCGTTCGGGACCGTGATGTCCCGCAGCACGCGGGTGACGCGGCCGTCGCGGTCCACGCGGTAGAGCGAGCCCGCGTCCTCGGTCGCCTCGTAGGCCATGCTGCCGGCCCAGAAGCGGCCGTGCGGGTCGGCGACGCCGTCGTTCATCCGCATCGGCACCGGGGCGTCGCCCTCGGGGCGTGCGATCCAGTCGACGCGTCCGGCGTCGTCGATACGGCAGATGCCGGTACCCGCCGCCGCGATCCAGTGGCCGGGGCGTCCTTCGACCGGGGCCACCGCACCCAGCGGAAAGGGCAGTTGGGCGATCAGCCCGAGCGGTGCGGCGGGGTCGTCGGGGGCGGACAGCAACCGCCCGGAGAGGATGTCGGTCAGGACCGCGCGGCCGTCCGCCCACCGGATGCCCTCGCCGAGTTCGAGGCGGTCGGTCCCGTGGACCGTGGGCGTGGTCACGGGCGGGGCTCCGGGCGGACGACGTCCAGGAACTCCCGTGCGCGCTCGCGAAGGCCGGCGAGGCTGCCTCCGTCGGCCGCGTCCGCGATCAGGGGCGAGCCGACGCCGACGGCCGTGGCCCCGCTCCGCAGATAGTCGGCGGCGGCCGGGGCGTCCACTCCCCCGACGGGCACGAAGGGCAGGTCGGGGAAGGGGCCGCGCAGGTCCCGCAGATATCCGGGGCCTCCGGCGCTTCCGGCGGGGAAGAGCTTGAGGGCGTCGGCCCCGAGGCGCAGCGCCTGGAGGACGTCGGTCGGTGTCATGACGCCCGCGAGCACGGGGAGTCCGAGCTCCTTGCCGGTCGCGATGCCGTCGCTGACCGCCGGTGTGACGAGGAACGCGGCTCCGGCCCGGTGGGCGGCCCGCGCGTCGTCGGCGGTGAGGACGGTGCCCGCGCCGAGGGTGGCGTCCGGGCCGAGCGCGGCGCGGGCCCGGGCGATGACGTCGAGGGCGTCGCGCCCGCTGAGGGACACCTCGACGAGCGTGACGCCCTCCTCCACGAGAGTGAGGACGGTTTTGAGTGCGGCGTCCGGGTCGCTGCCGCGGACGATGGCGAGCAGCCGGTGCGCGCGCAGCGCGGTGAGCAGGTCCATCGGGTATCCCTCTCTGTTGCTGGGGGTTCAGGAGCGGCGGTTCGCGGTGATGGTGAGCCGCCAGGTGACCTCGCCCGACGCGGGCACGACGGCCGTGTCGCCGTCGTGCGCCGCCGTGCGGTCGAAGACGCGGCCGAGCAGGGGCTCGACGCCGACCGAGCGGTACGGCGCGCCTTGGGGAAAGCCACCGAGGTTGCGCCACAGGGCGATGGAAACCGGCTGGCCGGGGGCCTCGACGGACAGGTGGAGTGTGTCCTGGCCGTCGTGTACCGATACGTGCGGGGCGAGGACGACGGCGCCGACGGCGGTCCCGTCGTCCGGTCCGAGCCGGTCCAGCGGGATGCCGTTGACGCGCGGCCAGGCGCCGGTGACCCAGCGCGCGCCCTCGTCCGGATACAGCCGGGTCACGGCGGGGCCCTCGACGCCGATCCGGGCGGTCTGGGACAGGTCCAGCAGGGCGTGCGCGGCCCAGACGAAGCGGTAGCCCGGTTCGGCGGTGAGCGTGTAGTCGGCGATGACCGCCCCCGCGTCCGTACCGAGACGGCGGGTCAGCCGGAACTCGGGGCACTCCACGACGTCGCGGTGTCCGTCCCGCCGCCACGGCCGCGACCAGGCGTCCCCGTGGTCGGGGAGCCCGCGCACCGTGGGCACGCACTCCTCCAGCCCTCCGGCGTCGGCGAACACGTCTCCGGGCACGGCCCGGGAGCGGCGCGGCTCGTCGCGGTGCCAGAGCCATTCGCGGCCGCCGGCCGTCAGCGAGGTCCAGCGTCCGCCGTGCCCGGGGTCGGTGACGACGGACACCGGGAGCCGGGTGCCGCTCACCATTCGGCGAAGGAGCCGTCGGCGTGTCGCCACACGGGGTTGCGCCAGTTGTGGCCCGCGCGGTCGGCCGCGCGGACGGCGTCCTCGTCGACGGTGATGCCGAGGCCGGGCAGTTCGGTGCGGTGCGCCTGGCCGTCGACGAAGCGGAAGGGCTCGGTGTCGACCACGTACGACAGCAGGTCGGCGTCCTTGTTGTAGTGGATGCCGCGGCTCTGCTCCTGGATCAGGAAGTTGGGCGTGGCGAAGGCGACCTGGAGGCTGGCGGCCAGCGCGATGGGCCCGAGCGGGCAGTGCGGTGCCAGGTGGGCCCCGAAGGTCTCGGCGAGCGAGGCGATCCGGGTGACCTCGGATATCCCGCCGGCGTGCGACAGGTCCGGCTGGGCCACGGCGATGCCCGCGGTCAGTGCCGGGAGGAATTCGGCGCGTCCGTAGAGCCTTTCACCGGTGGCGAGCGGGACGGACGACGCGGCGACCAGCCCCGCAAGCAGGTGCGCCTGGTCGGGCAGCACGGGTTCCTCGACGAACAGCGGGTGCAGCGGCTCGATCTCGTGCAGGACACGGCGTGCGTTGGCGGCACTGAACCGGCCGTGGAAGTCGACAGCGACGTCCCGGTGCGGGCCGAGTGCCTCGCGGGCCGCCGCCACTCGCTCGACGACGGCGGCCGTCTCGGCGGGGCTGGTGAGTGGCGGGGTGCGCCCGGCGGCGTTCATCTTGACGGCGGTGAAGCCTGCCTCGACCTGGGCGGTGATCTCGTCCTTGAGCCGAGCGGGTTCGTCGCCGCCCACCCAGGCGTACACCCGGACCGTGTCGCGGACAGGCCCGCCGAGCAGGGTGTGCACCGGCACGCCCAGGGTGCGGCCGGCGATGTCCCACAGGGCCTGGTCGAGGCCGGCCACGGCGCTGGAGAGCACGGGCCCGCCCCGGTAGAAACCGCCCTTGCTCAGCACCTGCCAGTGGTCCTGGATGCGCAGCGGATCCTGGCCGACGAGATGTTCGGCCAGGACCTCGACGGCGGCTCGCACCACCTCGGCCCGGCCCTCGACCACCGGTTCGCCCCAGCCGACCACACCCTCGTCGGTCTCGATCCGGCAGAACAGCCAGCGGGGCGGGATGAGGAAGGTCTCGACACGCGTGATCTTCACTTTGCCTGGCCGTCTTTCGCTTCGGCGGAGCCGTCCGCGCTCTCGGCCCCGTGCGGGCCGCTGACCTTGTCCAGGTCCCGCATCGCCTGGTCGAGCAGGGCGCGCATGGCGTGCTCGGCGGCGTCCGGATCCCGGTCCCGTACGGCGTCGAGAACGGCCCGGTGGCTGGGCACGGGGTCCTCGCTGTGCGGGGCGCTGTGCACGATCTGGTCGCGCTGGGCCAGGCCCGACTCGATGACCATCTCCATGCGTTCCAGCAGTTCGTTGTGGGTGGCCGCCAGCAGCGCCCGGTGGAAGGCGAGGTCGGACTCGACGGCGTGGCTCGCGCTGCCCTCCTCGCCCATGGCGGCCAGCGCCGCCTCCAGCGCTTCGAGGTCGGCGTCGGCACGGCGGGTCGCGGCCAGCCGGACGGCGGCCGGTTCGATGATGCCGCGAACCTCTCCGAGGTTACGCAGCAGCGCGAGGTCGGCGCGGGTGCCGTTGCTCTCGGAGAACTGCCACCGCAGGACATCTGCGTCGAGCAGATTCCAGTTGGCGCGCGGCCGCACGAAGGTGCCGCGCTTCTGCCGGGCGTCCACCATGCCCTTGGCCGCGAGGACCTTCAGCGATTCGCGCAGGGCCGTCAGGCTGACGTCCAGCTCGCTCTGCAGGGCCGCCATGTCGAGCGTCGCTCCCTCGGGGATCTCGCCGCTGAGCACCCGGCGGGCGAGGGTCTCCACGGTCTGGCCGTGCACTCCGCGGCGCGCGTATGGCGTCATGTGTTTGCCTTTCTTGCTGGTCGGTCGGGGGCTGGGGTGGCGGGCCGGGCGGGCCCGTCAGGCGGACGCTTTGACGACGCTCCAGCCGCCGTCCACGAGCAGGCTCGATCCGGTGATGTACGAGGCTTCGTCGGCGGCGAGGAAAGCCACGGCTGCGGCGACCTCCTCGGGGGTGCCGAAGCGGCGGGCCGCGGTCTCCTCGACGCTCAGCTCACGCTCGCGCTGCGGCACCCTGTCCCACGCGGCGGTGAGGACGGGCCCCGGCAGCACGGCGTTGACCCGTACCTGCGGGCCGTACTCGACCGCGAGCTGTCCGCACAGCGAGAGCAGTGCGCCCTTGCTCGCCGCGTACGCCGGGTGGCCGGGGATGCCGCGGTGGGCGTGCACGGAGGAGGTGAGCACCACGGCCCCCCGATGGTCGCGCAGATCGGGCAGCGCCGCCTTGAAGCCGAGGAAGGCCCCGGTGAGGTTGACGGACAGCTGCCGTTCCCAGGAGGCGAGCGTCATCTCGTGGGCGGGCAGCACCTGCACCGTAAAGGCGTTGCTGACCAGGACGTTGACGGGCCCGAAGGTGTGGGCGGCGTCCATCACCCGCTGCCAGTCCGTCTCCCGAGCGACATCGGTGGCGACGAAGACGGCCTTCGCGCCGTCCTTGCGGAGCCGCGCCGTCGTGTCCTCGCCGCGTTCGGCGTCGATGTCGGCGAGGACGACGGCTGCGCCCTCGGCGGCGAGGCGCGCCGCGGTGGCCGCACCGATGCCCGAGGCGGCGCCGGTGACTACGGCGACGCGGTTGGTGAAGCGGGCCGCTGGGTTCATGGGACGGTTCGTCTCCTGTCGCGAGGGTGGTGGTGGAAGTGCAGATTCTGTCGCTGCTGTCACTGCCGGGCCAGGACGACCAGTTCCGCGTCGTGCCCGGCGGTCCAGGCGAACGGCAGTCCCGAGTGGAGCAGATGGGCGCCGCTGTAGCGGGTGCCGGAGTCCTGGTCCGTGTAGACCGCGTCCGGCGACAGGCCGCGCAGCCGCAGCCGGGCGGCCCTGCCGGGCACCAGGGGTGCGCCGTCCAGGGCCCCGGTGCTCCAGGCCGTCACCACCAGGCGTCCGCCGCCGGGTTCCTCGTACTGGATGCCGCAGGTGGGGTCGGCCGGGCTGCCCAGCAGGTGCACCTCGCCGTGGTGGACGACGTCGCGGACGTCCTTGTAGCGGTCGATCCACCCGGTCGCCTCGGCACACTGCTCCGGGGTCCACTCGCGGATGTCGGCACCTATGCCCAGCACGCCGGCGATGGAGTTGACGAACCGGAAGGCGAGCGAGCGGGGCCGGGGGTCGAAGACGCCGGCGGCGTCGGTGACCCAGGAGCTCATGGTGTGCGGGGCGTGGGCATGGAGGTAGCCGTACTGGATGCGCAGCCGGTCCAGCGGCGCGGTGTTGTCGCTCGGCCACACGACGTCCGTGCGGGCGAGGGTGGCGTGCTCGACGCGTGCGCCGCCGCCGGCGCAGCCCTCCACGGTGACGTGGGGGTGGGCGGTACGCAGGTGGTCCAGGACCCGCAGGTAGCCGGCCACGTGGGCGGCGTCCAGATCCAGCTGCTCCGGGTCGTCGACCACGGGGCCGTCGGGGCGGCCACGCTCGGTGGGTGGCCGGTTCATGTCCCACTTCAGATAGCTGATGGCGTGGTCGCCGAGGAGCCGGTCAAGAGTGGCGATGACGAAGTCCTGCACGTCCGTGCGGCCGAGGTCGAGCAGGAGTTGATTGCGTACGAGCGTGGCGGGGCGGCCGTCGAGACGGTAGACCCACTCGGGGTGCTCGGCGTACAGCTTGGACCGGGGGCTGATGCCCTCGGGTTCGACCCACAGCCCGAAGTCCATGCCGAGTGCGCGGACCTCGTCGACGAACCGGTCGAAACCGCCGGGGAACTCGGCCGGGTCCGGCTCCCAGTCGCCGAGGCCGCCGGTGTCGTCGTGGCGTCCGGTGAACCAACCGTCATCGACGACGAACAATTCGGCGCCGAGGTCCGCGGCAGCCTTGGCGAGTTCCAGCTGCGCTGCGGCGTCGACGTCGAAGCCGGTCGCCTCCCAGGAGTTGTAGAGCACCTGGCGGGGCCGGTTCATACGGTCGCCGGTCAGCCGCCGCTCGTAGCGGTGCCACACACGGGCCAGCCCGTCGAGGCCGTCCGCGCTGAAGGCGCAGGCCAGCCGGGGCGTGGTGAGGGTGGCGCCAGGGGCGAGGTGGACGGCGCCCTCGTGCGGCACCCGGCCGGCGCGGACCCGCACCGAACCGCCGGGTTCGGCATCGGCGCTGATCCGCCAGTTCCCGGACCACTCCAGGGCGATGCCGTAGGTGGGGGTGGCTCCCTCGGCCGGGGCGGCCGCGTCCTGGATCGCGAGCCAGGGGGCGTACGCGTGACCGGCGGAGCCCTGGGTGCTCTCCATCTCGAAGCGGCCGCGCTCCAGATCCAGGTGCTTCAGCTGGAACTCCTGCGACCACTGGCCGGCCAGGTAGGTCAGCCTGGCGCCGCCTTGGGCGGGCACGTTGACGGCGGCTGAGTCGAAGCGCTCGAGGCGCAGCTCCCGCTCGCCGGTGCAGGTCAGCTCCGTCCAGCGCAGGATGACGTCGGTGCCCGGGACGGTCTCGTAGCACAGCGTCGTGCGCAGACCGAGGACCTCGTCGGCGAAGTCCAGGCGCAGCGCGCGGTCTCCGTCCGCAGTGGCGCCGGTGAACCGCCACCAGCTGCCGCGGTCGCCGCCCGCTTGCCGGGCGATCAGGTCTGCGCCGGTGAACGGCCGCAGCCCGTACGGGATGTACTCGGCGGGCGCCGCGTCGGCGGGGGTGATGAAGTGGGTCCGCTGCGACCAGTCCATCGGCGACGGACCCTGTTCCGCGCCGTGCGGCCCCCACGCGGCGAGTTCGGCCCAGCGGCCGTCCCCGCCGAGGGTGACGGCATAGGTGGTCGTGTCGGTGCGCAGCAGCCACTGCTCGTGCCCGGTCACTTGACGGCCCCCAGGTTGAGTCCGGCCACGAAGTGGCGTTGGAAGCGGAGGAAGACGGCCACGGTCGGGGCGGCGGCGATCACCGATCCGGCGGCGATGACGTTCCACATGGACACGTACTGGCCCTGCAGCCCGATGAGGGACGCGGTGATGGGCATCTGGGTGTCCGTGCGGAGCACGGTGATGGCCCACAGCAGGTCGTTGAAGATCCAGGTGAACGACAGGGCGCTCAGCGCGGCGAGCGCCGGGCGGGCCAGCGGCAGGATGATCCGCCAGTAGATCTGCCAGGGGCTCGCGCCGTCGATGACCGCGGCCTGCTGGATCTCTCCGGGGATCGATCGCATGAAGCCGTGCAGGACGAAGACGTAGAAGCCGACGCCGAAGCCGACCTGCACCCCGATCAGCGCGTACAGCTGGTCGTAGATGCCGAGCACCTCGCTGAGTTTGGAGACGGGGATCAGCAGGATCTGCGGGGGCAGCAGGTTGCCGCCGAGCATCAGCAGCAGCAGGACGCGGCGCAGCGGCAGGTCATAGCGGCTGAGTGCGAACGCCGCCGTGGAGGCGAGGCCCAGCGAGAGCAGCACGGTGGGGATGGAGACCAGCATGCTGTTGATGAGGGCCTGCTGCTGGCCTCCGTCCACCCACGCCTGACGGAAGCCGTCGAAGGTGAAGGAGTGCGGCCAACTGCCCACCCCGTGCGCGGCGATGTCGTCGAAGGTGCGGGTGCTGGTGACCAGGACGAGGACGATCGGCAGCAGCCACAGAGCGGACAGCAGGCCCGCGGAGACGTGGAAGCCGGTGGTGCGCCAGGCGCGGCCGCGGCCGACGCGGGCCGGCGGCGCCGGCACGGGGGACGGGCCCGGATGGTCCTTGACGGGTGCGGGAACGTGGGTCGCGGTCATCAGTCGGCCTCCCGGAAGGCGCGCACGAGGTAGCTGGCGATGACACCGAAGGCCAGCAGGAAGATGACGACGGCGAGCGCGGAGCCGTAGCCCAGCCGCAGGGACTGGAACGCGGTGGAGTACATGTAGGTGCTCAGCAGTTCGGAGGAGTGGTACGGGCCGCCACGGGTGAGCGCCCACACGACGTCGAACGAGCGCAGCGAGTCGATGACGATGACCGACAGGACGACCGCGTTGACGCTCTTGAGCTGCGGCAGCGTGATGTGCCGGAACTGCTGGAGGCGGTTCGCGCCGTCGACCTTGGCCGCCTCGTACAGTGCGGGGTCGATGCCCTTGAGGCCGGCGAGGTAGAGCACCATGACGTAACCGACCTGGCGCCACAGCGCGGGCACGATCACCGCGTAGAAGGCGGTGTCCTGGTCGGCGAGCCAGGCGTGCCGCCAGTTCCCGAGGCCGATGGCCGACAGCACATTGTTGATCAGGCCGTCCGGCTGGTACATGGCCTGCCACACCAGCGCGGTGGCGACCAGTGAGAAGACCACCGGCAGGAACAGCGCCGCCCGGTAGAACCCGACGCCGCGCCGCTCCTGCTGGAGCAGCAGCGCGGCACCGAGTCCGAGGGCGGCGGACAGCCCGCCGAAGAGCACCAGCCACAGCACCGTGTTCAAGGCGGCCGTGCGGAAGACCGAATCGTGCACCATCTCGCTGAAGTTGCCGAGTCCGACGAAGGTCGGCGCCGAAAGGCCGTCCCACGAGGTGAGCGAGAGGTAGAAGCCCTGCATGGCGGGCCAGAAGACCCAGAAGGCCTCGGCGAGCAGCGGCAGGAGGACGAAGGCCAGGACCACGGGGGGCACCCGCGTGGCCCTGGACCTTCGTGCGGAGCCGATCAGCGCCATGTTCACTGGCTCCAGATCTTCTGGGCGCTGCGCTGCCAGGTGGTGAGGATGGGGCCGACCTGCTTGGGCTTGGCCAGGTAGTGGACCAGTGCCGTGTCGGCGGTCGGCTGGAGGGCGTCACTGGAGTCGCGGTTGAAGAACTGGGTGAGGTCGGCGGCGCCCTCGATGAGCTTGCGGCCCTTGAGGACCAGGGGTGTGCCGCTGTCCTTGGCGTCGGGGTGGGTCGGCAGCGTGGTGCCCGAGGAGCTCTTGAGGTAGAGCTCCTGCGCCTCGGCGGTGGCCAGGTAGCGCATCAATTCCTTGGCGCCGTCGGTGCGCTTGGTGCGGGCGCTGGCGAAGTAGCCGTCGGTGGGGGCCTCCTCGGCCACCGGGATCTTCGGGTCGATGATGGGGAACTGGAAGAAGTCCAGGTCGCCGAGGGCGTCCTTGGGCGCGGCGTCGGCGAAGAAGGTGCCGATCAGCATCATGCCCGTACGGCCCTGCAGCAGCGCGGTGGTGGCGTCCTGGAAGGGGATCGCCGTGCCGTTGGGGTCGAAGAAGGGGCGGGCCTCGTCCCAGCGGTCGAAGACCTTGCGGACCTCCGGGTCGTCGAAGCGGTGCTTGCCCGCGAGGAGTTCGCGGTGGTACGTCGCGCCGTTGACGCGGATGTTGAGGTAGTCGAACCATGCGGAGGCCACCCACGGGGTGTCGCCGCCGGCGCCGAGGCCGATCGGGGCGACGCCCTTGCTCTTGAGCTTGTCGCACAGGTCGAGGAACTCGTCCCAGGTCTTGGGCTCCTGCACGCCCCACTTGGCGAAGTTGGACTTCCGGTAGAACATGCCCCACCAGTAGTAGCTGGTGGGCACGAAGACCTTCTTGCCGCTGGAGGCGGAGGTGCACAGCCTCTTCAGCGCGTCGGAGTACCCGGCGAGCTCCGGCTTCTCCCAGATGTCGCTGATGTCGAGGAGGAGGTCCTTCTTCGCGTAGGACTCGGCGACCGACCCGGGGTACCAGGTGTAGACGTCCGGCGGAGTGGCCGAGGTGAGGTAGGTCGGCAGCTGCGTGCGGAAGGTCTCCGAGGCGACGGTGTTGAGCTGTGCCTTCGCGTCCCCGCGCTTGTCGAATGCGGCGACGATCGCCTTCATGGCCGTCTTGGCCTGCGGGGAGGAGAGGTTGGACTGCAGGGTCACCGGGCCGCCGGACTTTCCTCCGGTGGCGGACGGGCTCTGGGTGACGCAGCTGCTGAGCAGCGCGCCGGCGCCGACGGCGCCTGATCCTACGAGGAATCTGCGGCGGGTGGCGTTGAAGGCGGTCATTAGTGCACTCCCTATGTGCCCACGGAACGGAGTTGAGGCCCCCTGACGGCCCGGCTCTGGGTGCGGCAGACACAGCCTGTCGCAGAGGTCGGAGCGCCGTCAAGATTAATTACTAATTTATTCTTCAGTGGGTATGCCCCTGGGCCTTGTACGGCCCGGAGGCACACCCACACCAGGTGGAGCAGGGTGAAGCAGGGGAAGCGGAGCTCAGAGCTCGCTCTGGTGGACGCGGCCGTCCACCCCGCGGAATGCGGCCAGTACGTCGCCGTCCGGCCCGGCGACGGCACCGAGCGCGCCGTCGAAGACACCACTCACGAAGCCGTTGTGGGGGGTCCAGCCGGCCCAGCCGTCCGCCACGGTCCAACTGCGCTGCCAGAGCGTGTAGTCACCGGCCCGCGCGTACAGGTGCACCGTGCCGCCGGAGGCGACCAGTGTCGGACTGCCGCTGGTCGTGCCGCCCAGCGCGGTCCACGACGACCAGGTCCCGGAGGTGTCCCTGGTCCGCCACCACACCGCGTCGTCAGCGGTGCGTACGGCCACGTGGAGCCGCCCGGCGTCGTCGATGACCGCCGACGGCCGCCCGGAGAACGGCCGGTCCTGCGGCGCCCCCAGCGACGTCCAGCCGGAAGCGGGGCCGCGCGACCACACGCTGCCGTCCGCGCCGCGCGCGAACAGCGTCCAGTCGTCCGGGGCGGCGAAGGCCGCCGTCGGCGCGTCCGTCAGCGTCCCGCCCAGGCTCTGCCAGCGCCCCCAGCGTCCGTCGGCGTACACCCGCCGGTAGGCGGTGTCGTCCGTGCCTCGGACGAAGACGTCGATCCGGCTGCCGGACGAGGCGTACGCGGCGGGCTGACCGAGGATGCGGCCTTGCGTGGGGCCGCCCAGGTCGGTGGTGCGCGCCCCGGACCAGTCGCCGCCGCGCGCGGTCTGCGCGCGCAGGGCGCCGTCCGTACCGCGTGTGAACACTGTCAGCCGGTCACCGTCGCGCACCAGCGCCGGGCTCGCCGAGGACCGTCCGGGCAGCAGTGCCCCGGGGGCGTCGTCCGTGCCCGTCAGCTTGAGGAAGGCGGTGCCGTGCGCCGGGACCCGCACCGTGTACGAGCCGGTGTGCGTGCCCCGCGCCGTACGGGCCCGCAGGTCACGCACCGCGACCGGGCCGCTGAGCCCGGCGTCGGAGAACCGCACGGTACGGTCCTGCGCCTGGTCGGAGCGGTTGAGCACGACGACCGCGCGCTTGCCCGCGCCCTTCAGCACCTTGCTGTACACGTCGCCCACCGAGTCGGTCGCCACGCGCACGCCCTGAATGCCGAGCGGATCCTGGTCCACAGCGATGATCTCGGGGTTGCGCAGGGTGTCGATCATGGACTGCGGCAGGGTGCGCGGGTCGCTGCCCAGCACCAGCGGCGAGGCCATCTCGGCCCACATCACGAACTGCGTGGTGGACTCCTCCTCCGACAGCTCGTATCCGCCCTCGGCGAGCTTGCGCATGGGGATGAGGTAGTCGGGGTCGTTGTAGTGGCCCGGCCCCTGGGCCTCGGGGTGCCAGGCGTTGGCATCCATGTTGCGCAGGATGTTGGGCCACTCCCCCGCCGTCGGGGTGCCCCAGGCGATGTCGGTGCCGGTGCGCCAGGAATCGGCGGTCGTCGGCCCGTAGACGAAGGCGTTGTGCGCGTCCTGCTCGGGGGTGTGCGGCAGACCCCAGTCATCGGTGAGCGGGTTGCACAGGTTGAGCAGCATCCGCCGCCCGGACTTGGCCACGGCGTCGCTGAACTCCTTGAACGCCGGGCCGGGATCGAGCTTTTCGCCGATCCCGCACAGGAAGTCCACCTTGATCGCGTCGACCTTCCACCCGGCGAACTGCCGGGCGTCCTGCTCGTAGTGACCGCGGCTGCCCAGCCCACAGCTCTTGCCGCCGTCGTAGGTGCCGGCGTCGGTGTAGATACCGGCTTTCAGGCCCCTCTGGTGAAGGTAGGTCACCAGCGCCGGAATCCCCGAGGGGAAACGGGTGGGGTTGGCCACGAGCCGCCCGGTCGCCGCGTCGCGCGGCTCGTCGGCCTGCCAGCCGCCGTCCAGCCAGACGATGTTGTAGCCGCTGTCGCGCAGCCCGCTGCCGACCAGATGGTCGGCGACCTTTCTGACCTGGTCCTCCGTCGGAGCGCCGAGCCCGTAGTACGTGTTCCATCCCATGTACGGCGTGGGGGCGAGGCCGCTGTCGTAGTACTGCGGCGCGCCCTGGTCGTCCGCGGCGTGCGCCGCGGGAACTGCCGTCCCGACCAGCACCACGGCGCCGAGCACGACCGCGGTACGCCGCACTCGCGCCATCCCTGCACGATGCGAAGTCACTTAAATCTCCCGAGAGTTGGGTTCCACGAGGTAACCCCGCCCGCCGATTGCGGCGGGCGGCGGTGCCACGGCGGAAACTGTGGTCGGGCCCCCGAAACCTGTCAACATTAATTGCTAATTAACTTAAAAACGGATTCTCGGAGGGCGTTCTGTCCACCAGCCACGCGCCGTGGGCCCACCTGACGACCCGTACTCGGCACACATCCACCAAGGTCCGGACCCACTCGTCCACATGTCCCGGACGACCGTCCAGCAGGTCGACTGACCAGCACGAACGAATACAGAACCCACGGTTCCGGCTCCGGCTCACCTCGGTCGCCCGGGGCGGGACCGCTCGGTTGCCTTTCGCCGACCGGCCGCACCTCTTCGTCGGCCGCCGGGGACGGCCGCGGCGATCGCCGAGGTCCTGGCGAATCCCGTGCCCCACATCGCCCGCGCCTCCGAGCCCACCCGGCAGGTCTCCCAGGATCCACGAGCCGCACTTCGTGCCGACTCTTGACAGACCTTCACCGGATTACAGCCTATGGCAACGTTGTCAGGCGGCCTCGTCCAGGCCGCCTGCTCTTGAGGGATTCACCTGAAACGGATCACGTCACTCATGCCTGACGCGTAAATAACACCAGGTCAGGGTGATTGTGGGCAGGGCGGGGTGCCCGGCGGTCGCGGAGGGCCGCAGGGTATCCGGGCTGCTTGTCAGGTTGCGGCCTCCCTCGGGTTGAGGGTGACGGTGTAGCCGAGCTGGTTGAGCTGGGTGATCGCTCGGCGGGTGGCGCGTTCGGGGTCGCGCTCCCCGGGACGAGCCATGCGGCCGGGTCCGCAATCTCCACCGGCGGCGCAACCCGCTCCCGGGGCGAACTCGCCGCGTACCGCCCGGTCGAGGTGTCGTCGGTCGGTCACCAGCACGACCGGTGGTGACCGGGAGCCCTGCCTCCGCCGCCGCATGACTCGCTCGACCAGTCGGCGGCGGCGCGGGGCATCCGTCGGGCCGGCGGGTCAGGAGGCGGGTCTGCGGCTGCCCGTGCCGCACCCGCCCCCATCCCCGCCCACCCGTCAGGCGTTGGGGTCGAATGAGATGTTGGCCGGCTTGGCCCTTTCGAGGTGGTAGTTGAAATTGCCGTCCTTGAGGCCGAAGACGGCGCTACCGAAGTCGGCCTGGCTCAGCTTGTCCCGCAGGCCCGCGGGGAAGCCGTTCCAGCCGACCAGGCTGGGGAACTGCCACGTGTGGTAGTGATTCTCCGGCGGCTCGTCACCAGAACTCGCAGGGCGGAAACAGTGCGTGCTCACGCCGTCCTTGTGGTAGACGATCTTGGGATGCGTTCCGTCCCACTGGATCTGGTCACGACCGTAGACGTTGAAGTTGCCGTGGGCGGAGGTGGATACGTAGCGGACCTCGTTGTTCTGCACCCATACCACGACGTGCTCCCAGTCGTGCCTGTGCCCGCCGAGCCCGCTGCCGGCCACGGCCTGGTCCTTCTCGAAATAGAGCCCGTACATGATGGCGCACCAGCCGTTGTTGCACTTGTAGCGGGCGTATCCGTTGGTGTTGTCGAGGTCCCAGGAGTCACGGCACTGACCGTTGACGGCCCCGGTGGTGTTGAGGCCGGGGGCTATGGACCCGTCGGGGCCGATGGCGGGAGTGGCGTAGCAGCCGTCCGTGTCGTAGTCGTACGCGGGTTGGAACGTCTGCTCCAGTCCGTCCGCGTTCGCGGGCAGGGCAGTGGGCGGGGCAGCGAGAGCGCTGCCGGGTACAGCGATGACCAGCGCGATGGCGCTGCCGACGACGAGCGAGACCTTGCGGGTCCGTGCTCTGTTCTTCACTGCGTCCTCCTGGTCGACGCGTGGCGGGGGCACGCGACTGTGATTGGCATGCCCATCACAACCAGGTTGAATCGCGCGGCGACCGGGCCGAACGCCGCCAGGTGACGAAGCGATGAAAGGTCGGCCAATACACAGGGAGTGAGCCGGCCAAGAGGTGCCTGGCCGGCACGGTGCCCGGGCAGGCAGGGCCGGTCTCATCGACCATCAGCACCGCGTCGGCGTCACGTATGTGTGATCGATAGGGTGACGGCCATGCGGATGAAGATCGTTGTGACTGTCGGTGTGGCGGGCTTGCTGGCCACGGGATGCGCGAATGGAAGTTCCGGCTCGGACAAGGGTGCACAGTCGGCACCAGCCCCTACCGTGCTGCCGCAGAAGCTGACCGAGCCGCACACGGAGCCGGAGATGGAGCCGCAGCCCTCCCCGGCCGACGACGCCCCGTTCGACGAGAATCTGGCGTACGAACTGCGTCTCAAAACCCTCAAAATGGCTCAGGCCACAGGCAAGACCACTGCCGAGTGCCCCAAGGGCCTGGAATCGAAGAGCGGTACGCGGGCGAGCTGCACAACCACCTACGAGGGCCTGAAGGTGGTGTGGAATGTGACCATCGGCAAGAAGTCCGGCTGGTCGGACAATGTTGTGGAATTCGACGCGGTCCCGGACATGGGCATCCTCACCAGCGACGGCGTCGCACGCCTGCTGTACGGCAACTACCGCGACAGCATCGACCACGCGCGCTGCAATGACATCCCCAAGGCCGTACTGGTACCTCTGGACGTGAAGACCAAGTACTCCTGCGAGGTCGTCTTCAAGGGCAGGACCCCGGGCGGCCCGGCCGATCCGGTGCGCGCCACGGAGGCCGGACCGCGGGTCCACTGACCACGACACGCCGCTGCCCTTGATGCCCACCCCACGAGCGGCCCTTCAGTCGATGATGCCCGACATGGCGAGCACCTTGTCGATCCGTACCCGGACGAGCAGCTGGCCGGGGACGCCGTTGCGGGCGCCGTACTCCTCCGCGCGGTCGGCGCCCACATAACGGGCCGCGATCCGGGTGGCCCACTCCCGGAGCTGCGGGAGGGCGTCGCTGAGCTCCGCGCGACCTTGCAGTACCGCGTACCCGAACGGCGGCCGCTCATCGTCCACGCACAGCGCAACCCGGCCGTCCCGGGCGAGGTTGCGACCCTTGACCGTGTCCTGACCGGTGTTGAACACCAGCTCATCGCCGTCGAGCAGGAACCAGACGGGGGCGATGTGCGGGCTGCCGTCCGCGCGGACGGTGGAGAGCTTGCCGGTCCGGGTGCCGGACATGACGAATGCGCGCCACTCGGCGTCGCTCATCTTCTGTGCCATGGCCGCATGCTGCCTGATGGAAAGCCGGCTGACGGCAACTGACGCGCGGACTGGCCCTTTCCCTCCAAGCGGCCCAGCCACCGATCCACTTTCGATACACGCTCGGGAGATCACCGACCGCCGCGACGACGCGCAAAGTCACCGGCACCGCGCGCCTGGCCGCCCGAAGGCGCCCGCCATCCGGCCCTTGTGGTTCGGACCACCGTCACCGTCCGGCTATCGGCGATCAGCATCATCCCTGCTGTCATACGGGGTACTTCAGGGAGATCGCATGAACAGAACCAGTCATCCCGGACCGGGTCGCCGCAGCCTGCTGCAGGCGGCGCTGGCCGTACCGGCGGTCGGAGCGGCCGGCACGGTGCTGGGCACGCAGTCCGCGCAGGCCGCCACGGCGCAGCCATCGACGGCCGGCTCCGGCAGCCACCGTTTCGACGCGGAGAGCCCGCGCTTCGCACTGGCGGTCCTGCCGGACACCCAGTACCTCTTCGACGCGGACAGCGCGGACCCGGAGCCGCTGAAGGAGACGTTCCACTACCTGGTGGCCCAGCGCCAGGAGGCGAACATCGCCTTTATGACGCACCTGGGCGACGTCACCGAGCACGGTAGCGAGGAGGAGATCGGTCTCGCGGCGGACACCTTCCGGACCATCCACGGCAAGGTGCCCTACAGCGTCCTCGCCGGCAACCACGACATCAACTCGGGCACCGACGACCAACGCGGTGACACCGCCTATCTCCGGGCGTTCGGGCCGCAGCGCTTCACCTCCATGCCGACCTTCGGCGGCGCATCGCCCGACGGCTACAACAGCTACCACGTGCTGCAGGCGGCCGGGCGCGAGTGGCTGGTACTCGCCCTCGACTGGCGCGCCTCCGAGAAGGGGCTGGCCTGGGCGCAGGGCGTCCTCGACGCCCACCCGACCCTGCCGGCCATCCTCACGACCCATGACATCGCCTGGGCCGAGGACAACGGCCAGGCGCACCTGTCCGACAACGGGCAGCGGCTCTGGGACCGCATCATCCGCGGCAACGACCAGATCTTCATGGCACTCGGCGGCCACTACTGGCCTCCGGGGCGCACCGTGCTCACCAACGACGCCGGCCATGACGTGCATGTGCACATCACCAACTACCAGGACCGCTACTACGGCGGTGCAGGCATGGTCCGGCTCTACTCCTTCGACCTGGTCCGCAACGTCGTCGACGTCGAGACGTTCTCCCCGTGGTTCCTCGCCCGCGACCCGGAGAAGCGCACGCCGCTGGAGGCGGAGACCATCGAACTGACCGGTCCGGTGGACCGGTTCTCGCTGGACATCGACTTCGCGGAGCGTTTCCAGGGATTCGCCCCGGTGGTTCCCCCGGCGCCGCGACCGGCCTCCCGGGTGATGCCGCGGGGCACAGTCGCCTACTGGCGGTTCGACTCCTCCGGTCTCGCGGGTGCCGGCCATGCCGGTTCCGCGGTGGCCGCGGGCACCGTGGCACGCGACCTGTCCGGGCACGGAAACGACCTCCGGGTCCAACTGCTCCACGACAGCACCTCGAAGGCCCTCACCTGGTCGGGCGACCACCATACCGAGCAGTCGGCCCACGCCAGCCTCCGCTTCGACGGCGGCAAGTCGCCGGACCGGGGCGCGATCCTCACCACGGCCGCCCAGGCGCCGCTGAACAGCTTGACGTTCACCTCGGGCTTCACCATCGAGACCTTCATCAAGCTGCCGGAGCCGTTCGAAGGCGACCACGCCTGGATGGGCATCCTCAGCTGGGAGGGTCGCAACGGCGACGCCGGAAAAACCACCGGCTGGTCGACGGAGGAGCCCACCTGCAGTCTCAATGTCACGCCTGAGCGCTTCCTGCAGTTCGTGCTCTACCCGCACGTCCAGGACGCCGACCCGACTTCATGGAGCCACGCGTTGCCCGTGGGCCGCTGGACCCACATCGCGGTCGTCAACAACGGTCACCGCACGGTGATGTACGTCGACGGGTCGAAGATCGCCCGCAACCCGTCCCAGCCGGCCACCGGCATCGCGACGCTCGGAAAGCCGTTCGTCATCGGCGGCACCCAGTTCGCCGAGCAGTTCGGCCAGAGCTTCTACGGCTGGATCGGCGACACCCGCATCGTGGACCGGGCGCTGACGCCGAAGGACTTCATGGCCCCGTTCGCGTAACCGGCCGCAGCGGCGGCCGGATGGCCGCCTGAGTCCGGTGCCCGGCCCGGGAGCCACGCGGTTGTCGCTCCCGGGCCGTGTTGCGTCCTCCGGCCGGTGGGCCGAGGTCACCTTCGGCCGGGGCATCCGACAGCGGACAGAGCACAGCAGCATGGTCCGCGGCCCCACCTGCAGTCCCGCGGACACCGGGCGGGCCGGAGACGACCGGAGCCGATGCCGCCTGCGCGGTGCCGGCTCCCCTTCCGGCCACCACCCCGCCCGCCGGG
This sequence comes from Streptomyces sp. NPDC002206, assembly GCF_053593595.1. Taxonomy (NCBI): domain Bacteria; kingdom Bacillati; phylum Actinomycetota; class Actinomycetes; order Kitasatosporales; family Streptomycetaceae; genus Streptomyces; species Streptomyces sp. NPDC002206. Next base: position 355,650 of record NZ_JBSFCW010000002.1, on the reverse strand, counting down.
CGTCGGCCACACGACGCCGGGACGTCGCGCAGGCCGGGGACGCTGTCGGCGAGCCCGCTCTCGACGGGCGCACGACGACCAGGGACGACCGAGACCGATGGCCCTACCCCGCATGCCGTTCCTGCGCCGGATCGCCTGCCTGGTCCCGATCACTGTCATCGGCGTCTGGGTGGTCCTGAACTGGCCGGTCATCGCCTCCGGCGGCCGCGGACTCCTCACCGCCAACCGCTACTGGCTGCTGGCCGCGCTGGCAGTCACCGGGCTGGGCTGGGTCGCGGTGTCCTTCGCGCGCCAGGGCGCGGTGCTCGAATCGCTCCCCGCCGGACGGCTGTTCGCCACCCAGTTCGCCTCAGGTGCCGCCAACCACCTCCTGCCGGCCGGATTGGGCGCGGGCGCGGTCAATCTGCGCTTCCTCAGGGGCTGCGGGATCCCGCTGACCCAGTCCTCGGCCGCACTCGCGTTGTACCTGCTGGCGGAGGCAGCGGGCCGGGTCGTGCTCCTGCTCACGCTGCTGACCGCCTACCCCGACGCGCTCCGACTGGACGGCCTCGTCCCGAAAGCGGTTGCCCTCCCGCTCGTCTGGGCAGCGGGCGGGCTGGTCTGCACGGCAGTGCTCGCGGTGGTCGCCATACGCCCGCTCCGCAGGGTCGTCGGTGCCTTTCTGGGCACCGCTCTGACCGACGCACGTGCGCTGCATGCCAGGCCCGCCCGGGCGCTGGCCCTGTGGGGCGGCTCATTGGCCTTCCCGGTCCTGCAGGCCGCCGGACTGGTCGCGGTCGCGCTGGCCGTCGGCGTACCGATACCCGTGATCCATGTCGCGATCGCGTACCTCGCCGCCAGCATGGCGGCCGCCGCCGTCCCGACGCCCGGTGGCATCGGCTCCGTCGACGCGGCGCTGGTCGTCGCTCTCGTCGCCGCCGGGGCTTCGGTCACCGCCGCCGGCTCCGTGGTCCTGGGCTACCGCATCATCACGGTATGGCTGCCGCTGATCCCAGGGGCGCTGGTACTCGGCGCCCTGGTGCGCTCGAAGGTGGTCTGAAAGCCGGCCGTGCGACGGTTGTGTCTCACGACAGGCGGGTCGACCACACGGTCACCGCCAGCGCATCGATGGGCCGCCGAGGAGCACGTGCGGCCCGAGGGCGAGCCGGCGCCCGGCCGGCTCAGGGCGCTGTCTCCAGACCCGGTTCGTCCGCGCGCCGAGCACAGCTACGCGACGGAAGCCGGGAGGACGCCTGCGGCCACAGCCCCAGCAGCCCCAGGCAGATCCAGACGTACGTGCTCCCGCCGAGGAAACCGTCCACGCCGGACGGGTCATCACGCCATAGCCATACGACACTGCTGCACAGCACCACGTACAGGGCTGCGGCAACGGCACGACGGCCGGTTCTGGCGAGCAACGCGATGGCGGGCACCGCCCACACCAGGTGGTGCACCCAGGTAACCGGACTGACCAGGCATGCCGCGAGGCCGGTGAGCGCCATGCCGGCCTCGTCGTCACCGACCGCGGTCGCCCGGCGCACCCGGTACGCCCAGAGGACGAGCACCGCGAGCACGGCCAGCACCCACACCGGGCGGGGCGCGCCCAACCGGGCCAGCGCGCCCTGGAGCGACTGGTTGGACACGTAGTCCAAAGCACCGACCCGGTGCGTGTCCCACAGCGCCCGGGTCCAGAACACCCATGACGCGCGCGGCGCCACCAGCACACCGATCACGGTTGCTGCCACCGCCGTACCCGTGGCGACCGCAGCAGCCCGGCGGCGGCCGGTGAGCAGCAGGTACCCGATGAAGATGCCCGGCGTGAGCTTGAACGCCGCCGCCAGGCCGATGCCGACGCCCGCGAAACGGCCGCGCCCGCCGTCCGCGTACACCAGCGCCATCAGCAGCAGATTCACCTGACCCAGGCTGAAGGTGTCCCGCACCGGCTCCAACATCACGAAAAGGCACCCGGTCACCGCCAACCCTCCTCGGCCCAAGGGCAGTGCGCGCAGTGGACCGCGCAACAGCAGCACCGACGCAGCCGCACTGAGCAGCACGCAGCCCACCACCGCGCCGGTGCGCCCGACCAGGAGCATGGGCAGCATGCAGACGGCGGCGAAGGGCGGGTAGGTGAAGCCGTATCCGGTCCCGGGCAGCAGGTAGTCGTAGATCCGGCCGCCGTGCCGGATCCAGTCGTCGACGGTCCCGTAGTAGACGTAGAGGTCGAACCAGCCCCGGTAGTACGGCACCGTCACCATGAAGAGCACGGCGCCGACGACCGGGACCACGGTGCGGAGCAGCTGCCGCGGCTGGCTCACGGCAACGTGCCCGGGGCGTCGGCGGCCTGCGGCCGGGCCGCTGCCCGCCAGGTCAGCAGGGCCAGCGCCGCCAGTCCGCCGCCGCTCACCGCAAGCATCAACTGCCGTAGGTCCGGGGCGAAACCATCCGGGAGAACGGCGAGGGCGAGCACACAGCTGCCGGCGGCTGCCCAGCGTCGCACCCGGCCGCGCGGTGCGGCGGCCGCGATGGGAAACAGCGCCCAGAGCACGTACCAGGGACGGATCGCGGGGCCGAGCAGGGCGACAGCGGCCAGGCCGAGCCCGAGGGCGTACACCGGGCCGAGGCCGTTGCGACGGCGCCAGACCAGGAGCAGTACAACGGCGATCGCGGCGACACCGAGGAAGCGCCAGGCGGGCACGGCGCCAGTGAGGCGGCCCAGAGTACCGGTGAGGGACCAGTTGTGGGCGGAGACGGGGGTGCCGAGGGCGCCGATCCACCCGTAGCCGGTGCCGGTGGCGGCGGTGGCGACCATCGTGGTCGCCACCGCGACGGCGAGGGTGGCAAGTCCGGTCCTGACCAGCCGGGCACGCCCGTGCAACCTGTTCGACCAGATCGACGCGACCGCGAACAGCCCCAGCACGGCAGGCACCTTCACCAGCGCGGCCAGCGTGACCAGCACCGCGGCCGCCACCGGCCACCGTCCGGACGCCGCAGCCAGGCCCGCGACGAGCAGCCCCAGCATCACCGCGTCGTTGTGCGCGCCCGCGACGAGGTGCAGCAGGAGCAGCGGGTTGAGCGCGCCCAGCCAGAGCGCGGCCGACCGGTCGGTGCCACAGCGCTCGGCGAGTACGAGCAGGAAGGCGATCATCAGGGCGACGCCGAACAGCGCCACCAGCCGCATGCCGACGATCCCAAGCGGTACCGCCGCCCTGGCCACGACCAGGAAGACCGGGCCGTACGGCGTCGGCGTGTGCTGCCAGATCGGCGGCACCTCGGCGGCCAGCGGCCCGCCGAGCCGGTCGGCACCGTGCGCGTACACGTCCATGTGCGCGGCGGCCATCGTGCCCTGTACCAGATAGCTGTACACGTCCCGGCTGAACAGCGGCGGACCCAGCACCAGCGGCACCGCCCAGATCCCCAGCGTCACCAACAGGAACCGCTCCCCCGGTGGTTCGGGCCCACGCACCGCCCGCCCCAGCCACCACCACGCGGCGACCAGCAGCACCAGTCCGAAGTACGCACCGGCCAGGCCCAGTCGCCCGCCGTACGGCCCCACCGCGTCCCGCACCGGCAACGCCCCTGCAGTCAGCCCGCCCACCGCGACCGCGAGCGAGCCCGCGAACCCGAGCCACCGGCAGCGGCGCGGGTCGGCGATCGCGTCCGGTACCAGCATGCGCGCACGGTAGCCCTGCCCGGGCCACCGGCAGCCGACCGCCAGGCGGACGGAATCCGGATGGCCGGTGAAAACCCCGGTGTCCAAGGCCCTCGACGGCGACGGCACCACCGAGCGGCTCCACCGCGTCCGGAGATTCAGCCGCGCCGGGAGCACGAGGCGGCCCGCCGCCTCGGCGAGCTGCTCTCGAGTCATATCGGGGGCGGGCGGCGCTGCGGCAGTGGGGATGCGTGTACGTACCGCACCTGCTGTGCGGCTACGCCTCGGATACGCGGATGCCCCCACCTGGACGCAAGCTCTCAGGTGGGGCCATCCGGCTGTGTCACTCGTGGACGATGGCGGTCAGGTCTGTGAGTGAGTTGATGGACCAGTCCGCGGCTGCAATGACGTCCGGGTCGGCACCCCACCAATTCCCCCACGGTCCACGGCGAATGTGGGCGACGCGCAGCCCGGCCGCCTTGGCGGGGAACACGTCGTTCGCAGGGTGGTCACCGACGTACACCGTCTCGTGAGCAGCAGCACCGGACTCCTGCAGAACCCGCTGGAAGAATGCCGGATCAGGCTTCGCGACCCCCCACTCCGCCGAGGTGACGACGAGGTCTGCGGGCAGGTCCAGGGCACGCAGCAAGATGCCGGCCTTCTCGGTCTGGTTCCCGACGACGAGGACGCGGACGCCGAGCTTGCGAAGTCCCGCGAGGACCGGCCGAACATCCGGGTAGAGGTCCGTCTCGTCGAGGTGCTCGCCCCGGCCGGCGGCTTCGCGCGCACGGTACTCGGCGCCGACGTCGATGTCGGGGCGGAGGATCCTCAACGCGTCCGTGTTGTCGCGGCCTTGGGTGACGACGGCCCCGACGAGAGCGCTGACGGTGTGCCGTGGGACGTCGAGCCACTCCGCCCAGGACTGCCAGTACCGGTCGTCCCTGGTGAGGGTTTCGCCGATGTCGAAGACGATGGTCTCAATCACCATGCCGACCTTACGCGGAGTGCATTGTCAGTCCTCGCTCGACGAGACGGGAGGCAGCCCCGGCTTCTTGCCCACCGGCAGCAACGGCACAGTCCGGCTCCCTGCCACATCCGTCGACTCACCGCGCCCCATCACAAGATCAATGATCAGACACGGCCTGGGCGCACGACGGGCACAACCCGCGGTAGGTGACCTCGACCTTGGACACCGTGAAGCCGAACCGCTCCTCCGCCGGGAGGTCGGTCAGCGGATTGCCGGTCGGGTGGACATCGCGGATGATGCCGCAACTGGAGCACACCAGGTGCTGGTGCGGGTGCTGTGCATTGGGGTCGTAACGCTTTGCGCGGCCGTCAGTGGAGAACTCCACGACCTCACCGAGAGCGACCAGCTCGCCCAGGGCGTTGTAGACGGTCGCCCGGGAGATCTCGGGCAGTCGCTGTACCGCACGGGCGTGCACCTCGTCGGCCGTGAGATGCACATGCTCACCATCAAGGACCTCCGCAACGACACGCCGCTGGGAGGTCATCCGCCAGTCACGCCCTCGCAGTCGCTCCAGCAGGTCACTCATATCGGTTCACCTATTCAGGTTCGGTTGGATACCCGAAGTTGCCGACGCACGTCCGGGTTCCTGCTGGATATGGGTTTGGCGCGCTTCTTGACTTGGATTCTGTCCATTGTAGGATCGGTTTCGTTGATAGCCAAGGGACAGGAAGACTCCAGAACCGCAGGAGAAAAGAGCCGTGCCGGACCACCCCCGAGGAGCTGCGCAGTGCCAGCCTGTGGGTCACAGCCGCCCGCGTCGCGCTGCTTGAGGCCGTCCAGGACGGTGACCACCTCGGTGTCGAGACGATCACCGCCAGGGTGCGCGATCGCGTGGGCCGTATCTCCCTTCACGTCTGTGAGACCCTCCGCGCGCTCACTTCGGCGCGACTCGTACGCCGCATCGAACCGGCCGGAAGCCCGGCCCGGTTCGAGGGACGCATCGTGTCGACGTCGACTGCGCGGTCGGCGAGGCCCCCTGCTCCTGTCGCGTCCGATGGCCAAGCCTTCTCGATCGACAAGGCCGACGCCGACTACCGGGGCCCCTGCCCAACTGTTCCGCCGTCCACAGTTCCTGAGCACCGTGATCCGCCTGGTCCGGAAGGATTCCCATGTCTGAGAACCATGATGCAATCGTCGTAGACGCGAAGGCGGAGGGCGGAGGTGGCTGCCCGGTGGCGCACGGGCGCGCCCCGCACCCGACCCAAGGCGGCGGAAACCGCCAGTGGTGGCCGGAGCGGCTCAACCTGAAGATCCTTGCCAAGAACCCCGGCGTGGCCAACCCCCTCGGCGAGGAGTTCGACTACGCCGAGGCGTTCAAAACTCTTGACCTCCCGGCAGTGAAGCGGGACATCGCAGAGGTGCTGACGACCTCGCAGGACTGGTGGCCCGCCGACTTCGGCCACTACGGCCCGTTCATGATCCGGATGGCGTGGCACAGCGCGGGCACCTACCGGATCAGCGACGGCCGCGGCGGCGCCGGGGCCGGCCAGCAGCGCTTCGCCCCTCTCAACAGCTGGCCGGACAACGGGAACCTCGACAAGGCCCGCCGCCTGCTCTGGCCGGTCAAGAAGAAGTACGGCCAGGACCTCTCGTGGGCCGACCTCATGATCCTCGCCGGCAACGTCGCCCTCGAGACGATGGGCTTCAAGACCTTCGGCTTCGGCGGCGGTCGTGCGGATGTCTGGGAACCCGACGAGGACGTGTACTGGGGTCCTGAGACCACCTGGCTCGGCGACGAGCGCTACACCGGGGACCGTGAGCTGGAGAACCCTCTCGGTGCAGTCCAGATGGGCCTCATCTACGTCAACCCGGAGGGGCCGAACGGAAATCCGGACCCGCTCGCCGCGGCCCGCGACATCCGTGAGACGTTCCGCCGGATGGCGATGAACGACGAGGAGACGGTTGCCCTGATCGCGGGCGGCCACACCTTCGGCAAGACCCACGGCGCCGGCCCGGCGGACAGCGTCGGCCCCGACCCCGAGGCCGCCTCGCTCGAGGAGCAGGGTCTCGGCTGGAGGAACTCCTTCGGCACCGGTAAGGGCGGTGACACGATCACCAGCGGTCTCGAGGGTACATGGACGAACACCCCGGTGACCTGGGACATCAGCTTCTTCGAGATCCTGTTCGGCCACGAATGGGAGCTGTTCAAGAGCCCCGCCGGCGCCCACCAGTGGAGGCCGAAGAACGGCGCCGGGGCGGGCACCGTCCCCGACGCCCACGACCCTTCGAAGAGCCACGCCCCGACGATGCTGACGACCGACCTCTCGCTCCGCTTCGACCCGGCCTACGAACAGATCTCGCGACGCTTCCTCGAGAACCCCGACGAGTTCGCGGACGCCTTCGCCCGGGCGTGGTTCAAGCTGACCCACCGCGACATGGGTCCGATCGTGCGCTACCTCGGCCCGGAGGTCCCCGCCGAGGTGCTGTTGTGGCAGGACCCGCTCCCCGAGGTGACACACCAGCTCATCGACGCCGAGGACATCGCCACCCTCAAGGGGCGGATCCTCGCCTCGGACCTGTCGGTGTCCCAGCTCGTGTCCACCGCATGGGCTTCTGCCTCCTCCTTCCGCGGCAGCGACAAGCGCGGCGGCGCCAACGGCGCGCGCATCCGTCTCCAGCCGCAGAGCGCTTGGGAGGTCAACGACCCCGACCAGCTGGCGACGGTGCTGCGCACCCTCGAGGGGATTCAGGAGTCCTTCAACTCGGCCCGGAGCGGCGGCAAGCAGGTCTCGCTGGCCGACCTGATCGTGCTCGCCGGTGGTGCGGGCGTCGAGCAGGCCGCCAAGGACGCCGGCTTCGAGGTCCAGGTCCCCTTCACGCCGGGGCGCGTGGACGCGTCGCAGGAGCAGACCGACCTGGAGTCGTTCGCCGCCCTCGAGCCGACCGCCGACGGATTCCGGAACTACCTCGGCAAGAGCAACCGGCTGCCGGCCGAGTACCTGCTGCTCGACAAGGCGAACCTGCTGACGCTGAGCGCCCCCGAGTTGACGGTCCTGGTCGGTGGCCTCCGCGTCCTGGGCGCGAACCACCAGCAGTCGCCGCTCGGCGTCCTCACCACGACCCCCGGGTCCTTGACCAACGACTTCTTCGTCAACCTGCTCGACCTGGGCACCACGTGGAAGGCGACGTCCGAGGACGCGAATACGTTCGAGGGCCGCGACGCCGCCACGGGCGAGGTCAAGTGGACCGGCAGCCGCGCCGACCTCGTCTTCGGGTCGAACTCCGAGCTGCGCGCGCTCGCGGAGGTCTACGCGAGCGATGGCGCGAAGGAGAAGTTCGTGAAGGACTTCGTCGCGGCGTGGGACAAGGTGATGAACCTCGACCGGTTCGACCTCGTCTGATCATGACGTCCAGGTCGGCCCCCACCGGCCGACCTGGACGTGCTCGGTCCGAAGCCCGGCTCCACCGGGTGAACCGCCGGTGCGCGGTGGGCCCGGACAGGCCGCAGACCGGCGGCAGTTCCGGCCGGATGCCGTCCGTCGTGGCCACCAACACGATCGCCGCCGGCGCTTCGCGATCACCGCTCCGCCGTCGGCCCCCGCGCTGCGGACGCGCGGAGGGCTACCTTCACACGGGTGACGTCGCGATTCAGCAACCGGGGTCCTGAAGCGCGCCGTTGAGACGCAGTGCACCGCGAGAGCTCGGCGCGCCACTGCTGCTCAAGCCGCGGGAGGCGTTCGTGCCAGGAATACCCTGTCGCCATGGTGCACGCCCGCAGTCCGGAAGCCGATGGACCGGATGGCCCTGCGGCTTCGGGCCGGTCCCTGGCCCCGCTTCTCGCAGTCTGTGCGGGCTACTTCATGGTCATCCTGGACGTGACGGTCATCAACGTCGCCGTTCCGGTGGTGGGACGGGAACTGTCGGCCTCGCTCACCGGGATCCAGTGGATCACGGACGGCTACACCTTGGTCTTCGCCGGCCTGTTGCTCACCGGCGGCGCGCTGGGCGACCGACTCGGAAACCGCCGGATCTTCTGTACCGGGGTGGTGGTGTTCACCGCCGCCTCGGCCGGCTGCGGGCTGGCCCAGAGTGCCGGGACCCTGGTCGCCGCCCGACTGTTGGAAGGACTCGGCGCGGCACTGATCGTGCCCGGCTCCCTCGCCCTTCTCCAAGAGGCGTACCCCTCACCCGCCGAGCGCTCCCGGGCCTTCGGTATTTGGGGTTCCGTGGCGGGCATCGCCGCCTGCGCAGGCCCCCTCCTGGGCGGCCTTCTGGTCACCACCTTGGGCTGGCGCTGGGTGTTCTTCATCAACCTGCCGGTCGGATGCGCCTGCCTGTTGCTGACGCTGCGCCGCGTGCCCGCTTCGGCCCGGCGCCCGGACCGCCCCGTGGACTGGCCGGCCCAGTGCACGATCATCGCGACGGTGGCCCTGCTCACCGCCGTCCTGAACGAGGCCGGACGACGTGGCTGGGCAGACCCGCTGATCCTCACCGGGGCCGGCCTGTGCCTGCTGGCAGCCGCCGCGTTCGTCCTGCGCGAGCGTCTGGCCCGCACACCCGTGGTGCCCCTGTGGTTGCTGCGCTCCCGCGCGATGAGCGGGGGTGCGGCCATCGGTCTGCTGTTCAACTTCGCCTTCTACAGCATGATCTTCACCGCCAGTCTGTACTTCCAGCACCAGCGCGGCCTGACCGCGCTGCGCACCGGGATCGCCCTCTTCCCGGCGGTGGCCATGACCATGTTTGCCTCGGTCCTGTCCGGGCGACTGGCAGGCACCACCGGACACCGCCCGCTTGTGGTCACGGGCATGCTCCTGGGAGCGGCGGGCCTGGCCGGCTGGGCCGCCGCCGGACCGAACCCGGACTACCTACTGCTCGTGGCGCCGATGATGGCGGCGGGCTTCGGCACGTCCTTCGCCCTCACCGGATCAACCGCCACCGCGATGTCAGCCGCCCCCGACAAGTACTCCGGCACCGCCTCCGCCTTGTTCAACACCACCCGCCAGGTCGGCAGCGCAGCAGGCGTCGCGCTGGGAGGCTCGCTACTGGCCGGCGCAGCCGACTTCACCACCGGGCTGCGGACCAGCATGGCCATCGGCGCGGCCGCGTACCTGGCGGCCGCCGCCCTCGCGCTCTTCTGCATCCCACAGAAGGCACCCCGCCACGTCGCCGGCTGAAGACCTGCCAACCCGTCGCCGACGCTCCGGGAATCCGCGAAAGCCGGAGCGACCTGTAGCTTGCCCGTGAACGCCGAACAACAAAGCCGTCCGTGATCCACTGGATCCCGGTGAGCTAGGCCGACAGCCGACAAGCCGGGGAGTTGTCGCCGCGGACGGGCGACAGCCTCGGGCGGAGGCGATCCACGTCCTCGGGTGCAGACGCCAGACCCTGACCTCACCCCGAGAGAGGCCGAGCCTTACGGCTTGGAAGACAATCTGTCCTTGAACCTTGTCCTCCGCTACGGAAGCGACGACAGTGGTGCGCTGCGGACGCACCCGCCGGGTGGCCGGGAGCCGCGGAGGACGCAGTCGGCCGCGGTTTCTTCGTCGCCTTCGGCTTGGGACGGACGGCTGGCCCGGAACCCTGGTGGAACTGCAACTCCAGGGGAAGCAGGCCCACTGGAACGTGGTCGGCCACAACTTCCGGGACCTCCACCTGCAACTGGATGAGATCGTCGACGACTCGCGGGAGGCCGCCGACACCATCGCCGAACGCATGCGGGCGCTCGCGACCTTCCCGGACGGCCGCTCCGACAGCGTGGCAGCGACCACCACCCTTCCCGCGTTCCCGGAGGGCGAGCAGAATGTGAGCACCGTCGTCGACCTCGTCACTGCACGCCTGCGCGCCACCGTCGATACGCTGCGCACCCTTCACGACCAGGTCGACAGCGAAGATCCCTCCACCGCCGACCTACTGCACGCGATCATCGACTCGCTGGAAAAGCATGCCTGGATGGTCAGCGCGGAAAATCGATCCGTCTGACACCGTTTCCCTGGAGCTGCCCGGAGAAGGCCCCATGCGTGTTGCAGAAGGCTGTGATGTTGCAGGCCGGGCTCGGCTTCGAGTGTTCTGATCAGGCGCCCAGGGCGAGGTTGTGCATGTCTGCGACGATCCGGACGCAGGCTGCAGCGGCACCGGACGAACAGCGGCGTCAACGTGCGAGGGGCAGAACGGCCGCGCATCCGCGACTTCATGTCCGGGCTCTGGACCGGCTGTTGGCCCGTGCAGGGCCTGGACAGCCGCATCAGTTGACGCGACGCGCTCCGACGCCGTCGGCCTCGAAGTCATAGATGTTCTGATTGATCCGAAGACCGTCGACAGCGCCAACCCACGCGTCGTCGCGGCCCTTGCCTACCGCGGCGAAGTGGATGGTCGGTCTACCGACGCTGCCGCTGCGTCGCGGTGGCGGAGTTCGATGCGGACGCGCCGCGCGGAGCCGCGGACCCGCTCCTGTGCACGGTAGAGGTGCACAACACAGGCGACCGGTCCGTGCGCGAGACAGTGCAGTCGTTGCCGCGTGTGCGGGAACTGCACGGCTTCGCCCGGATCGAGCTGGTGCCCGGCGAGCGGGCCGAGGTCTCCTTCCCGGTGGGGGCGCGGACCCTGGCATCGGTCACCCGCGCGTGGGAGCGCGCGGTGGAGCCGGGAGAGTTCGCGATCGAGACGGGCCCGTCCTCGGACCGGACCCGTGGCGCCCGGCTCACCGTGACCGCCCCGATGAGCGGCAGGGAGACGAAGACCTGAGCCCGGACGCTCAATTCCGCCCCCCTTCCCCGGAAAGGGGGCGGAATTGCGCCCGGTCGCGGTCAGTCACTGACAGTTGCTCAGACCGGGCGGCAGAAGCAGCTAACCAGACCACCCGGTTCCGAACAAAACACCGATCGGCCAGACGGGTGTACGGCCCGTAAGTGCGGTGCAACAACGGGCATTTGGAGACACCCTGAAGCCATGGTGACACCCCACTGGACCATTCAGGCCCCCACCCCTTCCGGAGGCAGACTTGTGACGATGCACGTCAACGGCTGCGAACGGCAGCTGGGGACCGCTCACAGCGATCACGACCTTGTCGTGCTTCTGTCCGCCGCCGGACTGGCTGACCCGGAGCGGGTTCTCGACGATCCCAGCGTGATCGAGTGGCAGGGCGCCCGCGCACACGTATACCAGGCCGGCTGACCGACAGCGCACGGCAGACGGCCCCTGCTCGGCCAGTAATGGGGATGCTGTCACGGGGGCCACCCCGGTAGGTTAGGAATCTTCGGGCAGCACAATCTCCCGGAGTCCTCGAAGGCGAACGCCATGATGAACCTCGACCGGCCCCGCGCACGACTTCGTCTCGACACAGCGCTGTCCGGCCTGGCCTCCACCTTCCGCGGCATGATCGCCCGGCCCGACGAGCACAACTGTGAGTGCCACTGGGGCAGCGCTGAAGATCTCGCGCAGCTCAAGGTGGCGGACACGGAGCTGGATCCCGACCTCCTGCAGCGCACATGGCAGGCCGTCGACTGGAGCGATCACGCATCCGTACTGCGCCGGATCCTGCCCCAGTTCGCCACGGCCCTCGTCACCGGTCTCATCGAGTCCCACTTCCGCATGGAGGAGGTCGGGCGATCTTTCGCTCGCGGCCACTGGCAGCAGTGGCCACCGGAGCAGGCTGCGGCAGTCAATGAATTCCTGCAGGCATGGTGGGTGGACACCCTCACCGATCCGGATCCCGGCGTACCCGCGTACGAGGTCCTCGTACTGTGTGCTGAGGCATCGGGCACCCTGAGCCCGTGGCTCCGTACCTGGGAAGTGCTGACTGGCCCCGTGGCCGACCAGCACCTGGCCGAAGCGGTGGGACATTGGGGGGACGACCTGCTCGGTGACCGACTTCCCTGGCACGCTTGGGAGGACGAGGAAGAGATGCGCGTCGAACTGACTCTCTGGCTTGTCCACCATGCACCAGCCCGGCTCCGTGGCCCGGGCGTATCCGAGGAACTGCTGCACCGGGTGCGGTTGCTGGGGGTCACCGGTCTTGATCGCTGGGAGGACCCGCATTGGCCCGGCCACCGCTGCTGATGCGCCAGATCACTCGCACCCCGTGTGCGTAGCGAGGCGCGTACACTCGGGCACGCCGTGCCACAACATCGGCGACCGAGCCGGTCAACTGGCAGGCTCGGCGGTCGGCTTGATGGACGATGAAGAGACTTTCCCGGCCCCGACGCATGAATCCTGGGTATCGACGGACTCCAGGCGGTCGACGGAGATGCCCCGCCCTCACACGCCCATCGCGCCATCGATGCGCTCACGGAGCAGATCGGCGTGTCCGTTGTGCCGGGCGTATTCCTCGACCATATGGATGAGCACCCAGCGCAGCGACACCATCCCGCGCCACTCGTCCTCGCCCACAATGTCCAGGTGGGGCGCGTCGGTCACGAAGGCGTCCGCGAACGCCACCTCGGCGCGCCATGCCTCCCAGGCCTTGGCCACAATGGCGGGATCGGACACCGCGCCGTCGAAGTCGCCGTCGGGCTCGGCCGACGAGGAGAAGCGCGGTGGTGCGTCCTGGCCGGCGAGGACCTGACGGAACCATCGACGTTCCACGTCGGCCAGATGGCGGACGAGGCCGAGCAGCGAGAGAGTGGAGGGCTCGACGGAGCGCCGGGACAGCTCCGCGTCCAGACCAGCGCACTTCAGTAGCAGCGTCGCGCGCTGAGCCATGAGGAATCCGAGGAGCATGCCGCGTTCTTCGCCGGTCGAAGGAGCACCGAGCCGGGGGTCTTCGTCGGGTCCGACGAACATGGCGGCTCTTCTCTGTGGGCTGGTCGTACTCATGCTGTCTCTCCTTCAAGGCTTGACTGTGATGGTGGTGACGGCAATGTGCGAGTGGCGCGGGCACCGGCGCTTTGGAAGGTACAGGCGGTGACGGCCGGAGCGGTGGGCAGCAGGAGAACAACCCGCAGCGGACGAGCACGACACTCATCACCGCACTGCTGAGAAGGACGGCGTCCCACAGACCCCGTCGACGGGGTCTGTGGGACCGTCGCGGCCGCCGGACCCGCCGGGGTGGCGGCTATCAGGCATGCCGAGGCGGCCCGCAGCAGAGCGTCCGGGCCGGTCGGGCTGCGCCAACTCCCGCCCGAACCAGCAATCAGGTGTGGGCACTTCCCGAATGATCAGCGGCCCGAGCCGGGACAGTTGAGCCGTCGGCACCGGCGTCTGCTTCGGGATACCGGATCTGACTGATTGTGACCGGTCAACCTGATTGGAAGGTGGCGATCGGGTCACACGGATGCCATGACGTCCACTGACGCAAGAAAGGCCGGCAAGCAACTCGGGAGTTCCGAACGCCTTGAATCGCCCGGGAAGTCGGGAGAGAGTGAACCCCGCCCCGGCCGCCCCCGGTGGTGGGTGAAAGCGGTCGTGCTCGGCGCGGCCGCACTCGCTCTGCTGCTCGTGGGCACCCGCCTCAGCGTGCTTCCCGGCATCGGCGACCTCTTCGGCGAAAAGACACAGGACCGCTCGGGACCAGCAGTGCTGAAGTCGATTCAGGACATGAGCTCGTACGAGGCGGCCTCCGGCAACTTCCAGGTCGTCGTGGATCTGGAGAAGGATGCGAAGTTCCTGCCGGATGCCATCCGCGGCACCCGCACCCTGTATGTCGGTGCCGGCACCGTCGGTGCGTCCGTCGACCTCGGGAAGGTGGCGAGTGACGGTGTGGTGATCAACAAGGAGCGCACCACCGCCGAAATCCGGCTTCCGCATGCCGTACTGGGCAAACCGGCACTCGACCCGGACCGCTCCTACGCCGTCTCCAAGCAACGCGGGTTCCTCGATCGAATCGGCGACTTCTTCTCGGACAACCCCGGCAGTGAGCAGGCGGTCAACAAACTCGCCGCCCGGCACATCGGCGAGGCTGCCAAGGACAGCGGCCTGACCGGCCGCGCCGAGAAGAACACCACGAACATGCTCAAGGGCCTGCTCGGCTCGCTGGGGTTCGACCGGGTCACCGTGCATTACGGCCCGGCATCCCAGTAGTTCAGCGGCATCGCATCCGAGTTGCGCCCGGCACGGGCGCGCCGAGAAGGCAACGAGCTCCGAGCCGCCGGTATTTGCGGCGTCGGGGCATCCGGCACACGATCCCGGAGAACACCGACACAGCCGGGCCGCCCGCCTGCGCAATGGCTCACGCGGCGGACGGTCACCCGGCTTCGATGACGATCGTTACGTCCTAGCCGATGAGGGTCTCCTTCGGGCGGACTACGCAGAACTCGTTCCCCTCCGGATCGGCCAGCACGGTCCACGACTCGCTGCCGCTCTGCCCGACGTCCGCCCTGCGGGCGCCGAGTGCGAGGATGCGCTCGATCTCGGCCTCCCGGTCCTCCGCGGCGGACGTCAGATCGAGATGCAGACGGTTCTTGACGACCTTACGGTCCGTCACGGGCATGAAGCAGATGCCCACCGGTGCGGTCTCGTCCGGCCCGATCACGACCTCCCGCTCCCGCTCGGACAGGATCCGCCAACCCAGCACCTCAGCCCAGAACCGGGCCAGAGCGGGCAGGTCGTGGGCGTCGATGACGATGTGATGCAGCGAGACAGGCATGTCGGCCAGTGTGCCCGGCGATTGCCCGGGCAGACCCTAGTACTTGCTGATCTCCCAGAACCGGAAGACGGTCGAGGCGTCCAGGGTCCACTCGAGGCCGGAGATGTTGTCGTGCGCCACCGCGTACTGCTTGCCCTGCCACAGCGGCAGGATCGGCAGGTCCTGCGCCACGTCGTCCTGGAGCTCGCCGAAGTCCTTCTCGGTGGAGCCCCGTTCGGCCTGGGCGGCGGTGTCGGGGATGATCCGGCGAGTGATGTCGTCGTTCACGTAGCTGTTCTGCAGGACGTTGTCCTTGCCGAAGAACGGCTGGGTGAAGTTGTCCGGGTCGGGGTAGTCCGGGACCCAGCCCTTCACGTAGACGCCGAGCTCGCCGGCCGCGATCCGCTTCTCGTACTGGTCGAAGGGCAGGGACTTGACCTCCGCGTCGAACAGTCCGCTCGCGTTGAGCTGCTTGGCGATCGCCCGGAACGCGTCGTCGGTGGCGGGGCCGTAGCGGCTCGGTGTGGACCACAGCGTGAGCTTCACCTTGTCGGTGATGTCTGCGGTACGCAGTGCCTCTTCGGCCTTGGCCGGCTGCGGGCTGCCGCCGTACATGTCGAAGTACGCGGTGTTGTGGGCCGTGATGCCGGCGGGGACGATCGAGTACAGCGGGGTGGCCGTGGAGTGGTAGACCTCGCTGACGAGAGCGTCACGATTCACCAGGTACGCGATGGCCTTGCGTACGGGGAGCTGTCCGACCACCGGATCCTTCATGTTGAAGACCAGGTGCTGCACCTCGGCGCTGGTGCCTTCGACGACGTCGATGCCCTTGTCGGCCGCGGCGGCGGATTCCTCCAGTCGGGAGATGTCCCGCGCGGTCAGACCACGGTAGGCGACATCGATGTCCCCCTTCTCCAGCGCGGACGCCAGCTTCTTCTGGTCGCCCCGGAAGAAGTCGAGGGTGACGCCCGAGTTCTTCACCCGTGCGGTGCCCTGGTAGCCGGAGTTCACCGTGAAGACGGCCTTCGACTTGTCGAGGGACTTCAGCTTGTAGGGCCCCGACCCGACGGCCTTGCCGTCCTTGCGCAGGCTGTTCGCCGGGTACTCGCTGTGGTCCACGATGGAGCCGGCGCCCGAGGCGATCTTGCTGGGGAAGGTGGCGTCAGGAACCTTGAGCTGGAAGACGACCGTTCGCGCGTCCGGAGTGGTGATCTTCGCGATCGTGGAGAGCAGCGGCGCGGGGCCGGCGGGGTCGTCGATCCTGATCGCCCGCTCGAAGGAGTACTTGACGTCCTCGGAGGTGAGGCTGTGGCCGTTGCTGAAGGTCAGACCGCCACGGAGCGTACACCGGTAGGTCCTGTTGCCGTCCTCGAACGAGCAGGACTTCGCCGCTTCCGGCCGGGGGGTCGAGCTCCCTCGGGGAAAGCTGAGCAGGGACTGGAAGACATTGTTGAACAGCAGCCAGGACCCAGGGTCGTAGCCCGAGGCCGGATCCGCGGCCAGGACGTCGTCCGACATGCCCACCACGATCGACTTGCCGGACTCGGCTGCGCCTCCTTCGGTCTGAAGGCTGCAGCTGCTCAGCAGGGCCGCCGCGAGACCGGCCCCGACGGGAGCGCTTGTCCACCGCTTGCGTATGTTCACAGAACTGCCTCGTGTTTTCTGTCGGCCGCGCGGGGTGTCCCACACGGCCGGGATTGATCAGGAACCATCGGTTGCGGACCTGGTGGGTCCGTTCGGGGATGGCGCAGCCGCTGCCCCACCGCCTGAGCCAGGTCCGGATGGACCGGGAGCTGTAGCCTTTGCCGCCCAAGACACGGTCAGGCCGGACCCGTGGTTGTCCGGGCCGGTCCGGGGCATCCGAATCTCCTCCATCACAGCGGTGCACCGGGGCGGTCGTTGCTGTTCCCAGCCTCCGTCCGCGGTCCCCATCCGGAAGCGGGGAGGCTCCGCGCATCCGGACCGGGGAAGCGAGCGCTTTCACCCTGATCATAATGGCGGGCGGCAGCCCCTCTTTGCGCCCCCAGCAGTTGGTGGTGTACGAAGGGGGTTTTTGTCCACGCGCTCCGTCAGTGTCGTGACCACCGGTAGCGATCGCCGGAACGCTCCGAGAACGCGATGCGTCCGGGAGGTTGCAGGGCGTGGTGTGGGGCGACCGCACTTCGATCCAAAATCGCTGATATCGCCACATTTCAAAAGCAGGTGGGGTCTCCTGGTGGGATGATGGCTGCGTTTCTCCGACTGGGGCACCCACGCGCCTACTGAAGTCGAAAGTCAACCTGTACGCGGCGATCCGCAGTGACCACCGTGCCGGTCTGTCCCTGCACGCTCTGGAGCGCACGTACGGGATGACATGACGGACCGTCCGCAGCGCCCTCGACCCGAACGCATGGACGCCGGCTGCGCAACCTGGCCTCCGATCACTGGGCAGGACACCGGAGGATCCGTATGTTGGCGCCATGGCGGATGAGGAAGAGCCGAGACTCTTTGTGAACCGCCGGGGCGAGACGTCGACCCGGCTCCCGCGGGACGCGAGTCCTACCGGGACCACTGCACGTGCTTCGACCAAGCCAAGCCGCACCCGCGGGCCCGCGTCGGCTTCCGTACCGAACGCCAAGGCACCTCGGCCCCGGGGCGGCTGCACCTGCCGGAGCTGATCGATGAGGCCGCGGACGACGAGCATGAGGAGTTCCGGCCGCCGGTAGACGTCAGTCCTCAGGAACGGCGGGAGGTGATCACACTTCCGCCGAGCGCTAAGGGCACCGGCGCCTGCCGGGGACAGCGGTGCCTCGCACAGATCTGACACAGTTCACCGTTCGCGTACTCGTGAGCAGGAGGAGGCACCATGGAATGGATCGTTGGATCCGGGATGATCCTGGGCGTTCTGGCGATCGCCCTGGGGACTGCGTCGATACGCACGGGGTGGACGTTGCCGTGGGCGCGCCGCCGCGTCACCCGACCGCGGATCTACGGACTTGGGGCACTGCTGGTGGGCACGAACTGCGTGGTGCAGGGCCTGTTCTACTTCCGAATAGCACCGAGCCCGCCCTGGGAGATCCGCTTCTTCAGCACGACCGCGCTGACGCTCTGCGGACTGATCCTCATGGGAGTGGGGCAGATGCTGCCGTTTCGCCGTAGAAGCTGACCGATCGACGGCCACCTGCTGTGGATGGCGATCGCGGACCGCCCACCCAAGCCCGTGCAGGCCGCCCGACTGACCGGCCGGCATGTCGGCCCGGTACTTCATCCTGCCTGCGATGTGGGACGTAGCGGCTGAGCTCGCCCACCTCCACCTGATCGCCGAGGGGTGGGCCCGCCCGGACCTCTCCTGGTCAGGACAACCAGGACTCGCTCTGCTCGAGGATCGGGAGCAACGGACGGGCGCCGCGATCGACGCGGCCGCCGACGATCCGGCACCACGACCTTGCGGGTCCTGCACACCTGGGTCAACCACGTCACGACCTGACTAGCCGCCGACCCTTCAATGACGCGCCCTGGCCGCGCCGCCGGCCGCCCTGCGTGCGAGCGCATCGCCCTGGCCGGCCGCCTGGTCGTGGCCCCGTGCGCGAGCGGAGAACAGGACGGGCGGCTCTTCGGCGAGGCGCCCAAATCGGCTGCGGGGGTGCGGGGGTGCGGGCAGTTCAAGAGCGATCGGGAACGCGAAATGCGAGCCACATCGGTCCTGCTGTCCGTGATGGCTCAGGTGCCGGAGTTCGGCCGCCGTCTCACTGCCGCGTTCGGAGCGTCAACCGGGCGTATGGAGACGTTCACGGAGGTCTCACTGCCGCACGGTGACTCCCCCAGACGCCCGGACGGTGTTATCCGCGTCGAGCGAGCCGGCAAGCTGTGGACTGCGCTGGTCGAGACGAAGACGAACGGCAACTCGCTCAAGCCGGATCAGGTACAGGCATACATGGATATCGCCGCCCGGCGTGGCTACGAGACCGTGATTACCTTGTCCAACGACGTCGCTCTGGAGGGTAGCCCGCTGGTCGACATCAAGGTCGACGGTCGGCGCAAGCACAAAGTCGCCCTCTGGCACCTGTCCTGGGCCGAAGTGGCACATCAGGCACAGATGCTGATCCGCTTTCCATGCCGCCCTGCCGCTGATCGCGCTTGGAGAAGAACTCCGCCATGTCGCGTGCGACGCTGATCTCGGACTCCTCGACTCGGCGTCACGCTGCCGCAAGAAGGCTCGGGGCTCGTTCGGGGCTTCGTCCCACCACTACTGACCAGGCGGCGCAAGCCCACTCACCGGGTAGGCGGCGTTCCAGGTCCACATTGCTTCTCCCGAGATCCAGCAGTGCGGTCAGCGCATCGGTGTGAAGCGATGTTGGAAGGGGCTCACTGACGGCAGTCCGGATGGCTGCTGAGCCATCGGGTGGCAGCTATCAGGACCTGGTCGCCGTGGGAGGAGAGGTTTCGCGCGTCGTCGTGGATTTCTCGGTCGGGGGCTATGGGGCCGTTGTAGACACGTCCGGTGCGGTCGGCTTCCCTGGCCTGGGTCAGGAAGATCGCCGCGCCGTCGGAGAGGCGGTGATACGCGTTGGCGGTGGGAGCGCCTGAGGTGGGTTCGCCGAAGCTGCGCGTGTCGGGGCGTCCCCGGAATGCGATCGTCACGGCCTCGGCTGCGCTTCTGGTTGTGCGGCCGGTCAGTACGGCAACGGGCGGCATCGGGCGGGACAGGGGCTGTGCGGGGCCCCAGTCGTCCAGGTACTGGCGTGGAGTTCCGTTCTTGACCGTCCAGACGGTCTTCTTTCCGTCTGCTTCGACGAACGCGCCGGTGTTGCCGTCTCCGAGGATGGGCCCCACCGCGGCGAGCGGGCCCCACATGGTTCCGCCCCAGTTGCTGCGCAGGTCGATGACCCAGCCGCAGGCGCCCTGCCCGTCGTTCTTGCTGACAACAGCGCGCGCCTGCCGGACGTAGTTATCGGCGGCCTCGTCGTTCGGGACCGGCGGAAGGGCAAGGTAGCCGACGTCATCGGTCAGCATCCTCCCTTCGGGAGGCACGACGTCTTCCGCCGACGCGCTCAACGTCTCTCTGGTTTGGTCCGGGTCCATGAACTGGCTGTGCTGATCCTCCAAGTCGCGCAACGCCTGCCTGACCGCCCCGTACGTTTCCGCCGGTGTCTGCGCCGTCCCGGCCTGGTCGAACGCCCCCCGCCGTACTGCGGCCCAGTCCACCTCCGCTGACAGCAGAGAGTTCCTCTCCATGATGTCCAACGCCTTGGTGAGATACTTCCGGGCCTTGGGCGACATCGCCTCTCCCGGGGAGGACGCTTCGGCGGTGCATCCGGTGGTCACCACCAGCGCGGCCGACACCGCCATGAGACGACACCACACCATCGTCTGCTTCCTCGTGGCCCGCATCGGCGATGCTCTCCCTATCTGTTGCTGTGGAGCTCGCGCGGTAACACTAATGCGTACGGCTCCGTATCACCGGGTTGCAGAAGCCGACTGCGAGCTGGGCGTATGTGTCACCACACCGCAGATGCGCCGGCGCCAGGAGAGCCCGACGTCCGGCGGGCAGCTTGCCCCGGCGGGTGCGTATTTGTCATCGACGGGAGGTCAACTCCCTTGAGTGCAGCCATGGGCCACAGAGGGACACGTCGATGGCACGCGGGTAGAGCGGCGTTGCTCTTGGTGGACAACCTGTCCACCAAGAGCTTCATTACGTCTCCAGCCACGGCCGACGCTGCACGTTCGGTCCGGGTTCGAGACGGTCACTCATCAGATCGTTGAGCCTGGGGGATCTTCCGTTCAGATGCTCATCAGATGTTCGGCCCGTTGTCGTTCGAGAGGTCCATGCCGAAGCGGGCGCCGGGCACCGGGGCGCCCAGGTCGACCGGGTTGAAGACGAACGCTCCTGTGGCGGTCAGGCCCGAGGAGGCGCCGCGCAGGGACCAGACCGCGCCGCCGTCCGCGACCGTGCCGAGGTCCTCGCCGGGGGCGCCGGCCGCGAGGTCCGCCTTCCCGTTGCCGTTGATGTCCAGCAGCCGGACCGCGCCGCCGAAGTGGTCGCCGGTCTCCGCGACGCCGGGGACGCCCGACGTGTTCTGGTGGAACGCCTGCGCGCCGGTGCCGCCCAGGCCGCCCGAGCCGCCCTTCAGCAGCACCACCGATCCTGCGGCCCTGGTCGTGCCGATGGCCTCGAAGGGAACGCCCACGGCGAGGTCGGCGTAACCGTCGCCGTTGACGTCGCCGGCGCTAAGTCGGGCGCCGAACTGGTCGCCCTTCTCACTGACTCCGGGCACGCCCGTGGTGTTCTGCGTGATGGTCTTCGTCCGGGTGGTGCTCGGGCCGGACGCCGAGCCGTAGTAGATCTTGACGCTGCCGGCGTCGTAGGGGAGATCCTCCGTGATGCCGTTCGGGATCACCCTGGTGGCGAGGTCGGCCTTGCCGTCCTTGTCGAAATCGCCGACCGCGGTGGCGGCGGCGGAGGGCAGCGGGGTGGAGTTCGCCGACAGGCCGTGCGCGGTGCCGAGCCACAGCTTGCCGCCTTCGGCGTGCTCCTCGTAAGCGTAGAAGGTGCACAGGTCGTCGATGCCATCGCCGTTGAAGTCGCCCGCCGCGGTGCTGATGATCGAATTGTCCGTGCTGAACATGGTCACCTGCTGCTCGCGGGCGGGCGCCCCGGCGCGGCTGAACGGCCCGTACATCACGCTGCGCAGGTCGTAGTCGTCGCTGTGCGACATCATCAGGTCCGTCTTGCCATCGCCGTCGAAGTCGCCGGCGCTGAGGTTCGCGCCGACGGTGGCGTCGGCGGGCGCCGGGATACGCACCGCACCCTGGCCCGTGACGCCGCCACTGCGGCCCCAGAGGACGATGACGGAGCCGGAGTTGTTCGTGGCCGCGAGCGCCTCGTTGGTCACCAGGGCGAGGTCGGTGAGGCCGTCACCGTCGAGGTCGCGGGCGAACATCCGGTAGCCGAAGCCGTGATCGTCACCAGAAGTGCCGGGCACGCCCGGGGTGTCCTGAGTGATGACTGTGGTGTGCGCCGTGCCGAGTCCCTGCGCGGAGCCGTAACTGATGGCGATGTAGCCCGCCCAGGAGTGGCCGTTGATGGTGGCGGCGGGGGCGGAGACCGCCAGGTCCTGGTAGCCGTCGCCGTTGAAGTCCTCGCGTGCGGTGGCAGCGGCCGGGCCCGCCGTGGTACCCGCGGGCGCCGCGCCGGCCGTACCACCCGAAAGCGCCGTGGCCGCGCAGACGGCGGCTGAGACCAAGGTGCGAATACCCACAATTCCTCCATGAATCGCGTACGGAGAGCCAAGGGGGGCGCGATGCGTGAGGGCTCGACTGTGAGACACACGTGGCGCGTGGATGGTTGCCCGGTGAATAGGAAGTGAATGCGGCTGACGGGGCGGGGGCGAGGCTGAGCGATGCTTCCGCGGGTCGCAGCCGGTCGCTGTGCCCCCTGCTCAGACCTCCGAAGCCCCCCGACGAAACCTGAGGCCAACAGCCCGAACCGCGGCTGCGGACGCCTGCGCCGGCGCCGTCACCGATGCCCTGACCAATCCGGACCCCTCGCACGGCTTCACCCGCCATATCGAAGCCGTCTGTGCCATGCAGGCATCCGGCCGAGGATTCGCCGACGTCCTGACCATGACCTTCCCCGCCGCCAGAGCCCTCGAAGCCCGTCGCACCGAGGCGTGGAACGGGTTCCTCGAACTCATCGCCCGCGCCGAGAACACCGATCACCTGCGGGGCGACTTCACCTCAGAGGGCCTCGTCATCATTCTCACTGCCGACGTCGGTGTCATTGCCGCCACGGGGGACGCCGCCCCGGACGCCTGGCGCCGCCCGGTCGGCCAGATGCTCCGGGCGTACGCCACCCAGGGCACCCACGTCCCGCCGCCGCGAGGCAGGCAGGAATCTCCCTGCTTCAGACGGGAGGGCACTCCAATCGTCACGAATTCTCGGTGAAGCGGACCGACCAGGCGTAGCCACTCAAGCTGTCGTAGGGAACCCGCCGGACTTCCATGACCTGGCAACCGTCATGGGCATACTTGCGGGCGAACCGGTCGAGGCGCTGCGCGTCGGTGAGATCCTCCATGGACAGCGGTGCTCCGACGACGAGGTCTTCGTGAAGAACGGGGTCGGTCGCGGCATCGTCCGAGCAGGCCGAGCAAAGATGCGTTTTAGGTAGGGGCATACCACCAGTGTCCTCCAACCTGGATGCCCCGACGTACACAGCACGAACGGCCACGCCACAAGGCGCCCGGGTTCACCGGGCGAGGCGGCTTGTCAGTGGCTGTTGCTAGGTTCCGCTGCACTGTCGGAAGTGGATGCAGAGGCGGGGCTGTCGTGGGTGCGTCGGGGTGGGAGTACTACGTTCCTTATCAGGAGGATCTCGGAGCGGCGTTGGATGCCCTGAGACAGGAAGTCTTCGAGGCACAGGACTACTACTGGGATCCCTGGAACGAAGACGACGCTGCCGAGGCCAGGGCCCGACCGTCGACGATTCACCAGCTGTGGGAAGACGAGCAGGTTCAGGAAGAGGGGACGCACTCGATCCTGGACATGGAAAGGATCTTGCGACCGGGTGAGGATCCTGACTATGGCACCGTGCAGCCCGTTCAGCCCGTCGAGGCCTACCGGACGGCCGGGACCGACCGCCTCACGCGGGCGCACGTGCAGGCCATAGAACCGCTTGCAGATCGACGTTGGTTCGGCAGATGCGCGGTCCTGCACGACGCCCATGGCAGGCCGGAGGAAATCTACTTCTGGGGCTTCTCCGGCGACTGAAAGGGACTTGCGAGCCGGCGCTCGAGAAACCACCTCACTCGACGGCCCACCCGCTGAGGTGCCCTTTCGCCTCCGTGACGAACTGGGACCGCCCTGCATCGGACGACCATCCGACGCGGCGTACAACCCTGGATGAACCTCGGATGTCTTCCAGGTGAGTGCAATACGGGCATTGCCCTTACCGCACTACCCCACGGGGAGGCCGCACATGATCCCACGCCGTTCTGCGACGGGCGCGGCGGCGTTGCCCGGCACTCCCGGGCACCTGCACCGGTCTGTGCTTCGGCGTCTCGCTGGGGAACCGGCCATGCACCTCCGCCGACCACGCCCACGCACAATCCACCGCGGCTGAGCAGGACGCCGTAGGCAACCCAGGAGACCAAGGAGGTTCTTGTGCGTCACATCAAAAGCGCAGCCCTTGCGGCCGCGGCACTCCTCACCCTCGGTGGCGGCGCCGTGTTCGCGGCCCCCGCCGCAGCGGCCGCAGTGCCCTTTCCGTCCATCGGCTGGCAGCAGCGCAATTGCGACTACGACGGCAACGGTTTCGACGACGTGCTGATCGGCGCCCCGGGCGCCACGGTGAGCGGCGCCACGGGCGCCGGTTACGTCACCGTGCAGTACAGCTCGTCGAGCGGTCTCAGCACCACCAAGAAGAGCGTCCTTCACCAGAACACCTCGGGCGTCCCGGGCGGTGCCGAGGCCGGCGACGGCTTCGGGAAGGCCGTGGCCTCCGGCGACCTGGACAACGACGGCTACGACGACGCGATCGTCGGTATCCCCGGCGAGGACCTGGCCGGGCTGTCCGACGCGGGCGGCGCCATCGTCTTCTGGGGCTCGCCGACCGGGCTGCACGGGGCCGACAGCACCTGGCTGGAGAACCCCGACCAGCTGCGGGCCGGCGCGAACTTCGGGCGGGCGATCGAAGCGGCCCGGTACTTCGCCCCGGACCCGGCGGACCCGAACGCCCATCCGCGCGACTCGATCGCCATATTGGAGGACGACGCGCTGCTGTTCTTCACCGCCCCGCCAGGCGCGACGGCGCAGCAGCTGAAGGTGTCGGACCGCAGCATGCGGGCGCGGGACTTCGCACCGCTGGACACCGACTTCGAGTTCCGCAACCTCAGCCACGGCAACTACAACGAGGACCCCTGGGCCGACCTGGCGATCTCCGGGGTCACCAAAGGTGACCAGCCGGGCATCGGCTCGGTGCAGGTGCTGCACGGCGCGCCGGACATCGCCGACCTCGGTGACGGCGGCACGTTCGGGGGCGGGCCGGCCATCGTCTCCGGCGACTGGGACGGCACCGGCCAGGACGACCTCATCATCGGCGACACGGGCGTGGGCTCGCCGCTGGGCGGCGGCATCTCCGTCTATCTGGGTAGGGGCGACCTGTCCGGCCTCGAACCGGAGGAGGTGCAGACGTGGACCCAGGACTCTCCCGGCGTTCCCGGCGTCGCTGAGGCGGGCGACCAGTGGGGCGCCGAGCTGTCGGCCGGCGACACCGACGGCGACGGCCACCCGGACCTCGCGATCGGCGCTCCCGGCGAGGACATCGGCACCGCGGCCAACGCGGGCGCGGTGTGGGTGATGCGCGGCGCGCCGTTCGGCCTCACCGACGTCGGTGTGAAGAGCTTCGACCAGAACCACCCCGACATCCCCGGCGGGGCGGAGGCCTCGGACGCCTGGGGCGGCCAGGTGCGGCTGGTCGACGCCAATAAGGACGGCCTCTTCGGCCTGCTGGCGGCGGCACCGGGCGAGAACACCAACGACGGCTTCGTATGGGTCATTCCTGCGTCGTCGTCGGGGCTGGTCGCCAAAGGCACGTGGACCTACGACGGGGCACGCCTTGGGGCGCCGGTGGCCAATGCACAATTCGGGGCGGCGATCGACGAGTAGCGGAAGCGTCGAGGAGGGCTGGGAATTCACCGGAATCAGTGGAACTCACCGGTCCCGTACAACCCTGGGGTCAGGTCACAAACGTGGCCTCCGGTCGCCGAACGTGGCGTTGTGTCCGTGACGAATCGGGCACAACGCCAGGACTCAACCGTGGAGACGCGCCCTCTGCATCGCGGCAAGCCGCCGCACCACACCGATACACAGCACTCCTGCGACGATATACAGCGCGGCCCCGGCCATCTCTGTTGGCAGTGGGCCCCGGGAGGGGGAGGGGTAGGCGAGAAGTTGCGCCGCCACGAAGAGCAGCCACCACGACGTCAGCAGCACATCGGTGCGCCGCGGCCGGTCGGGCGGAGAGCTGGCGGCCCAGATGTCATTGATGATCCGCTTGGGCAGGAAGAAGCAGGCGACCGGCACCAGCCACCCGCCTGTGGTCCAGCCCCGTTTCATCCGGTGTCCGCGGGGCGCCAGCGCCTCGGCGTTCACCCGCATCTGCCACAGCCAGCGCAGGAAGACGAATCCGGTGACCAGGAAGGCGAGCAGCCTCATGCCGGTGAGGTTGCCGACCCATATCTCCCTCTGGAAGGCGGCATACGAGCCGTCAGCCGCGCGATAAAGTCGCAGTTGAGCGATGAGCAATGCGGCATTCACCAGTACGCAGACCCCGAGCGCGGCCATGACCACGGTCGTCATCGCCCTCGGTACGAAGAGCGGCTCGCGCTCGGTCGATGGCACGGGCGGGGATATGGCGATGGCGTCGTCGTGACTCACAGGGACGCAACCTAATGCCGCGCTCGGCATCCGGTCCAGCTTGGACGCCCCCCTGGTCACAGGCCTGGCGCTTCCCTCCAGACGGGTGTCGGAGTGACCGGCGGACGGGCGGCACTGTCCCGGCTGCCGCGTCGAACTCGCCCGCCGGTCCAAGTCCTGCATCGCCGGGATGATGCGCCGCTACCGGGTGAGCCGCAGTTGGTTCCTGCGGATCAGTGGGTTTCCCCGTATGCGGCCGCCATGAGGGCTCGCAGGAGGAGCCGGAACTCGGTGTCGTCGACAGCGTGGATGACGCGCTGCAGTTGGATGGGGGCGCGCCCTACGAGGGACGCGGCGAACTCCAGCACGGCCACTTCGCTGCTCGATGCCTTGCGTGCCGGGGATCTGTCGGCGAGCAGGAGCAGTCCCACAGCGTTCCAGTCGATGGAAGGGTGCGGTCCGGCATGTTCGAGGAGCGGTTGGCCGGCCGCGTCCGCGAGTTCCTGGTCCTCGAAGAAACGCCGGAGCCAGTAGCCGTCGTGATGGGCACCGAGGAGGCGTGTCGCCGCCCTCATCTGTTCGCTGCTCACGCCCTGCAGCAGATCGTCGGCGAGCTCCTTGCCCGTGATGCCGCGGGTGGCCATGAGCATAGGCCGTCTCCGTTCCCTCGGTGGTCGGGGCCGGGTCGGCCCTGCTCCACTGTGCCTGGCCGGGTCCTCCCGCCCCGCCGTACACGCCGAACGATCGCCCGTGGCGTGCTTTTCCCCTGCACACATTGCTGTTCAGGACCCGGGCCGATGCGTTGGCGTCCGGATATCAGCACGCTCTTTCGAACGGTGTGCAGGCTGATGGGGTCAGCGCCGCAGAAACGTGCGAAGCGTTCCATCGGAGCCGACAACCGCAGTTCCCGAAGCGCGGCCTCCGCCTCCTGCTCGTTGAACAGCGCGCCGCCATGGGGGTCCAGCCGGGCAAGCTTGCCGGGAGCATGTCGGTCGAAAGGTCCCAGCGCCCGCACCAACGCTCCGCCGGGCTCGACAGAGAAAGATCTTTTGTCGGACAAGCCCCAATCAGGGGCGTTTTGCCCATGTTGCCTTCGCGGCTGTTAGGGGGCGACGGGCAGCTGGCGCTTGTGGTCGGTGAGCCGGTAGCGACGGACGATCGTTTCGAAGGCCCGCTCGTCCACCGGC
The DNA here is from genome assembly GCF_053593595.1 of Streptomyces sp. NPDC002206. NCBI lineage: Bacteria > Bacillati > Actinomycetota > Actinomycetes > Kitasatosporales > Streptomycetaceae > Streptomyces > Streptomyces sp. NPDC002206. The sequence goes on along the minus strand of NZ_JBSFCW010000002.1, from coordinate 327,919 downwards.
TTGCCCTCCAAGAAGTCGTCGATGTCGTCGTAGGTGACCCCCAGCGCGTCCTCGTCGGCCTTGCCCGGGTCGAGGGTTTCCAGGTCGGCCGTCGGGGTCTTCCACACCAGCTCGGCGGGCGCGCCCAGCGCGTCCGCGACGGCGCGCACCCGGCGCTTGGTCAGGCCCGTCAACGGGACCAGGTCAGCGGCGCCGTCGCCGAACTTGGTGAAGAAGCCGGAGACCGCCTCGGCAGCGTGGTCGGTGCCGACGACCAGGCCGTCGTGCGCACCGGCCACCGCGTACTGGGCGATCATGCGCTGCCGGGCCTTGATGTTCCCGTGGACGAAGTCCTGGTGGTGGGCGTCGCGGTAGCTCACACCGGCGGCCAGCGAGGCCTCGAGCGCGGCGTCACTCGCGGGCTTGATGTCCACGGTCAGCACGTGGTCGGCCAGGATGAAGGAGAGCGCGAGCTGGGCGTCGTGCTCGTCGGCCTGGACCCCGTAGGGAAGCCGCATCGCGTAGAACCGCGCCTCGTGCCCGGCGGCCCGGGCCCGCTCGACGGCGAGCTGGCACAGCCGACCGGTGGTGGTGGAGTCGACGCCGCCGCTGATGCCGAGCACGAGGGAGCGCAGACCGGTGGAGGTCAGTCGCTCGGCGAGGAAGGCCACCCGGCGTTCGATCTCCTGCTCGGCCTCGAAAGTCTCGGCGACCTGGAGTCCCCGGGCGATCCCCTGCTGCAGGGCGATGGACGCCGGCTCGCTCACGTCTGCTCCTTGTTCCGGTTCACGGTGCGCTGTCGCGCCCACTTTACCGAGTAGGGCTTTGTTACGTGTCGGGGCCGGTTCGAGAGGTTCGCCGGGGAGGTGTTCGTGCCACGGGCGCGTGCGGATCAGCAGGTGAGGGTCGGTTGCATCTGCGGGATCTGCTGCTCGACGGGCGGCGGAAACGCGTACGACGACGAGATCGAGACGGCCACCGCGTACGTGCGGGACCTGGCGGGGCTCAGTGGACGGAGAACCCGCCGTCGACGAAGATGGCCTGCCCGGTGACGTAGCCGGAGGCGCGGCCGGCCAGGAACACCGCCGCTCCGGCGAAGTCCTCGGCCAGGCCGTTGCGCCCGACCATCGTGCGCGCGGCCAGCGCCGCCACCTTCTCCGGGTCGGACGACAACCGCGCATTGAGCGGGGTCATGACGAAGCCGGGCACCAGCGTGTTGCAGGTGACGCCGTGTGGCGACCACGCCTCGGCCTGGGAGCGGGCCAGCGACTCCAGCGCCCCCTTGGAGACCCCATAGGCACCGCTCTGGACGAACGCCCGGTGCGCCTGCTGGGAGGTGATGTGGATGATCCGCCCGAACCCCCGCTCCGCCATGCCGGGCCCGAACCGCCGGCCCAGCAAATAAGGCGCCTCCAGGTTCACTGCCATAGTGGCGTCCCACACCTCCTCACTCAGCTCGCCCATGGGCGGCCGCAGGTTGCTCCCGGCGCTGTTGACGAGAATGTCGGGCTCGCCGAACACCTCGGCTGCCTGCTCCGCTGCCGCGCGCACCCCGTCGCGGGTGCTCAGGTCGGCCCTCACCCAGGCCGCCCGGCAGCCGTCCGCCGCCAGCTCGTCGACCGTTGCGGCCAGTTCGGACTCCTTGCGCGCCACGATCACCACGCTCGCCCCCGCTCGCGCGAGAGCCCCGGCGATGGCTCGACCGATGCCGGAGCTGCCGCCCGTCACCACGGCGACCCGACCGTCCAGCGAGAACAGCTCGGAGAGATAGCTTTGCGAGATCATGCCCGCACCCTAAGGGCTGTCCCGTACTCCCTGGCGGGCGCACGACGACAGCGCCGCCCAGGACCTGGGCGTGCACCGGGGCCCGCCCCTGGTCGTGGTGGGCGAACTGGGACACGACAGGTAGTGCCTGGTCAGGAGCGGTGGGCTGCTTTTGCACGGCCTGCCGTGGTGAGCGAGTACGCCCTTCGCCACGCGGTCACTCGAAGCCGAGATCATCCGCGCTCGGATCCAGAAAAGGAACGTCGGCCCAACACTGTTCATCCGGAGTGTGGCGGCCGGGAAAATCCTCGAATCCATCTCCGGTTTTCGCGGACAGATCTCCGGCGTACGAAGTTAATATCGCGACCCGCCCATCCGACTGAAACCGCGAGGCACCCGTGGCGCCCCTCAGCAAGCTCTACCTCCAGCTCGACGACGTCGAACTTCCGGACGAGATCCCTTACTCCCAGGTGAGCGCATGGGAATTGCGCTTTCTCTACCTGTTGGGACGTCATCGGCTGACTGGAGAGGGCAAGGTGATCGAGCTCGGGTCGGGCGGCGGCGGATCGACGTATGCGTTCGCACTCGGTCTGAAGGAGAACCCGGACTTCGACAAGAGCACCAACAAGCTGCACGCGTACGACTTCTTCCGGGTCGGGAAGGGCACCTTCGCCTCCGAGAAATTCTTCTCGGCCGGGGTGGCGCCCGAGGACACCAACTCCTTCCTCGACGACTTCAAGGACAAGCTGAAGCCATTCATCGACTTCATCGAGCTGCACCCCGGCGACATCTGGCAGACCTCCGACCCCGAGGACCACAGCCCCATCGAGTTCCTGCACGTCGACATCGCCAAGACGGCGCGGGTCTTCCGCTGTGTGGCCGAGCGCTTCCTGCCCCGCCTGGAGCCAGGCTCCGTGCTGCTGCACCAGGACTTCGCCAGCCCCCGGCTGCCGTGGCTCCACTACAGCACCGGTCTGCTGCTGCCGTACATCGAGATCGCCGGGCCGCCCATCCGCTCCACCCTCGCCTTCGAGGTGGTCAAGCCGATCCCGCAGGACGTGCTGCGGGCCATAGCCGAGGACGCCTTCGACATCGACGAGAAGCTGAAGCTGATGTCGGATGTCCAAGACGTCGTCGACCGGGACTACACCGACGGGATCCCGTTCAAGGCCGTGATCGAACTCGCCAAGGCCTATGTCGCCCACTACGAGGGTGACCACCGCCGCGCCTGGAAGATAGCCAAGCCGCTGACCTCGAACGAGTACCTGAGCCGGACCCGCAAGGACCACTTTGCCCAGCTGGAGAAGGCGCTCAACGAGGCCAAGCCCAAAGGTGGATCCTCCCGTCTTGCCAGGCTGATGAAGAAGGTGACGCGCAAGGCTTAGCCGCCGGGTGGTGCCGGGGGCGCCGAAGCGCCCCCAGAGTGGTCCCGCCGGCTTCGCGCCGGGCGGGCCGGCGTTCTTCCGTGGCTGAACGGGGCACGTCGGAGCCAGATATCGGCAACCGGGTTCGGGCAGCTGCACGCGAGTCTTTCGCCGGTGAAGCAGAACGAACTGAAGGAGCGGCAGTCGGCACTCCTGATGCGGGATGACGAGAAGGACGGGGCACCGCCGAACCGGAAAGCCCTTGGACCTGGCAAGAGGGACCACAACCGTCCGGATGCCGCGGGCGACTCCGTACAGGCACTCCGACCAGCACAACGGAGAAGCGCTGCTCGGGTACTAACCGGCGTCCAACGGCCGTTCGAAGAAGGTCTCCAGAACCACCGTTGCCTGCGTCCCGCTGACCCCCTCGATCGCGTACAGGCGGCGCAGTACGTCCTGGAGCCGCTCGGTGGTCGCGGTGCGCACCTTCACCAGCACGGCCGCGCTGCCTGCGATGACGTGCGCCTCCTGGATCTCCGGCACTGCGGCGAACTCCTCGGCCCGGTCGCCCATCCACGCCGTCGAGTCGACCAGCACGAAGGCGAGGACTTCGCGATCGAGTGCCGCGGGGTCGACGTCGATCGTCGTGGCCCGGATGACCCCCTGTTCCCGCAGCTTGCGCACGCGCTCGTGCGCGGCTCCCGCCGACAGGCCGACCGCCCTCCCCAGTGCGGCATACGACTGGGTGGCGTCCTGCTGGAGCAGCGCAATCAGCTGACGGTCGATGCCATCCAGTGGTTTCATACGAATACCATACTTGGTTCGGTCATCTGCATGTTACGTTGAATCAGATTCTGGTCAATCCTGCTGGAAGGACGCCATGCCCGCCGACGGCCTGTACGAGATCCTGGACGATCGCTTCCGTACCGAACGCTGTGCGCACGGCGACAGCAGGCTGGAGGTCCTGCACGACGGCTGCCGCTGGGCCGAGGGTCCGCTTTACCTCCCCGCCTGGCGCCAGCTGATCTGGAGCGACATCCCGAACGACCGCATCCTGCGCTGGGACGAGGCCACCGGCACGGTCGGCGTCTTCCGCACCCCGGCCGGCCACAGCAACGGCAACACCCTCGACCGGCAGGGCCGCCTGGTCACCTGCGAGCAGGGCAACCGCCGCGTCACCCGCACCGAGCCCGACGGGACCGTGACCGTGCTCGCCGACCGGTACGCCGGCAAGCGGCTCAACAGCCCGAACGACTCCGTCGTACGCTCCGACGGCACGATCTGGTTCTCCGACCCGGACTTCGGCATCACCAGCGACTACGAGGGCCATCGCGCCGAGTCCGAGATCGGCGCGTGCAACGTGTACCGGATCGACCCCGCGACGGGGGACGTGCACCTCGCTGCCGACGGGTTCGCGGGACCCAACGGCGTCATCCTGTCCCCCGACGAGCAGCGACTGTACGTATCCGACTCGCGGACCGCCCGGATCCACATGTTCGACATCCGCGAGGACGGCACGCTCTCCGACGGGAAGGTCTTCGCCGAGGGCCGGGGCAACGTCCGCTTCGACAACATCCGCTTCGACGACGAGGGCCGCCTATGGGCCGCCGCCCTGGACGACAGCGTCCACTGCTACCACCCCGACGGCACCCTCATCGGCCGGCTGCGCGTGCCCGAGCCCGTCTCCAACATCGCCTTCGGCGGCCCGAAGAACAACCGCCTGTTCATCACGGCCACCACCTCCCTGTACTCGCTGGTGATGTCGGTGACCGGAGCGCCGCGCCTCTAGGCCGTTGCGCTGTCCATACGTCCCGCGGTCGAACCCGGGTGGTCTGCCGCTCTGTTGACCACACCGCTTGCGCTTGGTCCTGCGCTACGCCTGTCCGAGGTCAGCGACGGCTGGGGGCGGTACAAGGCCATCAGCCGTCCCGACGCAGCGACGAGGAGAGGGTTGTGGGGCGTCGCGCCACACAACACATCACGCCGCTCCCCAAGCCCGCCGCAGTCAAGGAACTATGAACGTTCCGGCTGCGCCGGCGGGGTTCCAAAGGCTGTTCATGCAGGGGGCTGGGGTTCGTGAGGGTGCGGCTGAGCCGTGTGATGATGCACGGACAACGACCGGCCCTGGGGAGGGACCGGACGCGCGGGAAGGGACGGGAGCACATCGTGGGCAAGGGCGGGGCGTCCATACCGGACGAGGAGTGGGAGCGCTTCCTGCGGGAGGCGGAGGCCGGGACCCAGGGCGCACCCGAGGAGCCGTCGGCGCGGGCCCGGATGGTGACGCGTCGGCTGCAGGAGGAGACCGGCCGACCGGAGGGATGGCGGACTCACCAACTGGCCCCGCGGCGCCGGGGCAAGGGCTGGTATGCGGTCGGTCTGCTGGTTACGGTCGGCTTGCTGATCGTGGCACTGGATCCGGGGCGGGTGGCTGAATGGTTCGGAGGCGGAGGCCGCGAGAGTGCGCCGCTCGCCGCGGAGTCCGAACGTCCGGATCAGCCGCCGGCGACGCAGGCTGCAATCCGACTGCCCACACTGGAGCAGCCGTTCAGGGGGTCGCCCGCGGTGCGGTGGGGCGACGGGACGTCAGGCATCCGCCTCCCTGCGGCACGGGCGACCGGCTGGATGAACAAGAAGCAGGTCGCGCAGGCGCTCGGCCGGACCCGGGACTTCCTTGCCGCGTCCAGTCTGGATCGTGGTGTGCTGCGCGGGGAGCGGCCGACGAAGGCGATCGCCCTGATCAACCCGCATCAGCAGGATGTCCAGGACTACCTGGCGACCGCGTTCAGCGCGCCCAGTCGGGAGAACGATCCTCTGCTGCTGTTCAGCCGTCTCGCGACAACGAAGGTGCGGCTTGTCGGCAATGTGGTCAAGACACGAGGACGGATCACCTACCGGGAAGGCAAGCGCGGTGCGGTCGAGGTGACCACCGATGTCACGTACGTCTACCCGGTCGTACGCGCTGCAGCGGGGAGCGACGAAGTCGCGCGCACCCTCGTGCGCCGCGAGGTCGTGATGAGCTGGGACAACCCGGCGAAGGTGGTCATCGAGCCGGGGACATTTTCCCTCGTCTCCTACAAGGTGGACACCACCAACGGCGGCTGCGACAGCTTCACCGGCTACCTCACCCCCGAGTTCAGCGCCGAGCGCGCGGCCAAGGACTCGGGAGACGGCCCCGAGGTCGACCCGTACGACCGGAGCACGTCGGTGGACGCGCTCATGCAGGAGGCCGGCGACAAGTGCAGGACCGCCACACGGTCGTGAGCGGCACTGGCTTATGCGTCCAAGAGGATCTCAGGACGGCGCGCTCGGACGAATCCCTCCGGAAGCCGACGTGGCACCCACTGCGCAGACATGCAGGGCCTGGGAGCAGACCGGGTGCGCGTACTCGGGTGGGCTCCTCACACGCTCCCCCGCTCACCCGTCATGCCCACTGACCACGCCCGCGTCGTGGGGGATGGCCGGGGCGGTCGTCGCCGTCCGACGGTTCCGCTGGGAGCCGCGGCCGGAGTGAGAGTCCGCCGGCCGACAAGGTCGGGGGCTGCCCTCCTCCCCGCCGCCGGAACCGGGGTGGCACGAGGTCAACACCTGACCACTCCGACCGACGTTCTTCGACACAGACCGGGCATGGGGCAGGATGTAGTCATGAGCGTCGTCAAGATCAACGTACTCACTGTCCCCGCCGAACAGCGCGAGACCCTGGAGAAGCGCTTTGCCTCCCGCGCCCACGCGGTCGAGAACTCGGACGGCTTCGAATGGTTCGAACTCCTCCGCCCTGTTGAAGGCACCGACGACTACCTGGTGTACACGCGGTGGCGCGACGAAGAGTCCTTCAAGGCGTGGGTGGAGGGCCCGATGAAGGAGGCGCATCAGGGGGGTGGCGATCGACCGAAGCCTGCCGCGAGTGGGTCGACGCTGTGGTCCTTCGACGTCGTGCAGCAGGCCGCGCCAGAAGGTAACTAGCTGCAAGCAGAATCGTAGGCCAGGGTGGCGCCTCGATCATCTGGGGCGAGCAGTGAGCGCAGGCCCGGATGATGCGGTGCCGCAGACCCACGCCTGCGGCGTGGAACGACGCCGCACCCGCTCCTGAGCTTGTGCACCTGAACAGAGCTCCCGACTCAGGACACCAGGAGCCGGGCGAGTTCGGTCGGCTTGCTGACCATCGGCCAGTGCCCTGAGTCGATGTCGACGAAGTCAAGGTGCTTGGCCTTGGCGAGCTCGGGTACGTCACCGGCGCCGATCCACTCCTGAGCCTCGGCGGGGGTGAATTCGGGGCACACGAGTACGACCGGGACGTCGAACCGTCGCTCGTCCACCAGACGCACCAGACCCTTGGTCACCGCTGCGGGGACGGGAACCGCAGCAGACGCGATGCTGCGCCTGGCCTCCTCATCGAGATCAGCAGAGTCCGGCCCCTCGAATGGGCCCCAGCCGGGGAAGGGCGTGACACCGTCCTTCGGCTCGAAGAAGTCGGCGTAGGGTTCCCCGTCGGCGACCGGGAAGCCGCCGATGAGGACGACTTTGGCCACCTTCTCCGGTCGCGCGTCTGCGGCCAGCCAAGCCAGGGTGCAGGCAGCGGAATGCCCCACCACCATGGGCTTCTCGGATGCTGCGTCCACGGCAGCGAGCACTGCCGTCACCTGGTCGTCGAGCGTGGCTGATGCAGATCCGTCACCCTGACCGGGGAGGGTGAGCGGCACGGGGCGGTGACCGAGTGCCTCGAGCGTGGGCACGACATCGTCCCATGCGGATCCGTCGAGCCACAGGCCGGCGATGAGCAGGATGTCCACGATCAGTTCTCCTTCTCCAGTGAGGTCAGATCACGTTCGGCATAAAGCCGGTGTTCCCATTCTTCGTTGAGGACGATGCTGAGACATTCCTTGAAGGGGAAGTTCTCCATCCGGGGCCAGCCGGGCCCGGTGCGAGTCACCGCAGAGGCGAGTTGCTCGTCGGTGAGTGACTCCATGACGTGGCGGACCATCGCCTGGCGTTCGCATCGGACCGTGAGCACCTCGTCGAGCGAAGGTCGTGCCTCGCGGTCCCACGGGATACCGTCCCACCCTGGCGCCTCGTCCCACGGGAGGTCCAACTGGTGCCACGGCGACGGGTTGCCGAGAATCATCCGGCCCACCCAGGCGGCGCCGGCGAAGTTGAGGTGCCGCAGGGTCTGGATGAAGGACCACTCGTCGTCGATGCTGCGGTGGAGCGCCGCTTCGGGGAATGTCCTCGCACGCGTGACGGTGCCCTCCCAGAGCCGCTCCAGGATTGCCCACGCCTCACGGAACCCGTCGGTGTCGTCGGGGCGCATCCTCGCCCGCTCGGGCATGCGACGGTTCAGTTCGGCGTCGACGAGCGGTGCGATGTCGACGCCGTTCACGATGACGTTCTTCAGCTCGCCGCGGATCTCGACATCGATCAACTCGACGCCGCGCATGCGGCTCTCATTGAACAGGGCACCGCGGACCTGCACCCCGGTGAAGTCAACTGCGTGCATGCGGGCCTCATTTAGGGACACCTGGGTGAAGGTGGCGCCCTGGAGGCTCACGCGCTCGAAGCGTGCTCCGGTGAGGTCCTGCCGGCGGAACTCGGTCATGAACATCACCCTAGGACCAATTCCGGACGATCTACTTCCTGCTTTTCTCGTGACCATCTAATCTGCTCGTGTGCCGTCCGATTCCAGCCCCACCGCACGAGCTCTGCGCGCCATGGAGATCCTCCAGAACCGCCCCGGCGTGACGGCCGACGAACTCGCTGCGTCCTTGGGAGTCACGGAGCGGGCCGCGCGTCGGTACGTCGGCATCCTCCGAGAGGCGGGTGTCCCCGTGGAGTCGACCCGGGGTCGCCATGGCGGGTACCGGCTCGGGCGCGGGACGAGGCTGCCTCCGGTCGTCTTCACGGAGCACGAGGCACTTGGCCTGGTCATGGCGGTGCTCGACGGCCAGCCGGCAGCCGCCGATGTCGACGACCTCGTCGGTTCTGCCCTGGGCAAGGTCATCCGGGCGCTGCCCGAGAGCGTCGGCCGACATGCAGCGGCGCTGCGAGAGCACGCGTCAGCTGCGCCCGACCGGTACTCGGCCCGTCCGGATCCCCCCACCACCAGCGCACTCGTCGCTGCCATCGCGGCCCGACGTCGCGTCCTGGTCACGTATCGGAGCGAGTCCGGCAACGAGTGGGAGGCCGAGGTGGATCCCTGGGCGGTCGTCGTCCGCTACGGGCGCTGGTACCTCCTGTGTCACTCCCATCGCGCTGACGCGATCCGCACCTACCGGGTCGACCGGGTCCGAGCGGTCCAGCAGACCGCCCACGGGTTCGATCCGCCCGACGGCCTCGACCCGGTGGCAGCGGTGGAAGAGAACCTGGGCGCCGGGTGGGAGTTCCCCACCCACGTCGTGTTCGACGCTCCACTGGCTGAGGTGGCGCCTTGGATCCGGCCTCCCATGGGACGGCTTGAACCATCGGGAGACGGGTGCGTGCTCGTCGGCAGCACGAGCAATCCGGCGATGTACGCGCAGGAGTGGTTGGCGAGCGTGCCGTTCGCCTTCCGCGTCCGTGGCGGGCAAGAGCTCCGCGCCGCGGTCGCGACACTCGCGGCACGTTTCGCTGCCGCCCTGGCGGACCGACCCTGACAGCAATATCCAAGGACGTGGTCGACGCGTTGCACAGCGAAGGAAACGTGACGGTGCAAGTGGCGCCGGTTCTCACGAACGGCTGCGCCCGGGACTCCGGCCAAGTGATGCCCGAAGTACGGTCACAGCCAGCCGTTGTGCTTGAAGCCCCGGTGGATGACGAGGCAAGCGGTCGCGATGACGGCGAGAGCGAACAGGTAGCCGAAACGCCAGTGCAGTTCGGGCATGTGGTCGAAGTTCATGCCGTAGACACCGCACACCATCGTCGGCACGGCGATGATCGCGGCCCAGGCAGTGATCTTCCGCATGTCCTCGTTCTGGCCGACGGTGACCTGGGCGAGGTGGGCCTGGAGGATGGAGTCGAGCAGCGAGTCGAAGTCGGTGATCCGGTCGATGACGCGGGCCAGGTGGTCGGCGACGTCACGGAAGTAGGCCTGTATCTCACGGTCGACGGAGCGCATCGACTGAGTCGCCAGCACCTGGAGGGGGCGGCCGAGCGGGACCACAGCCCGCTTGAGTTCGAGAAGCTCGCGCTTGAGCTGGTAGATGCGCCCGGCGTCGGCGCTCGGGGAGCTCTGCGGTGAGAAGACGTCCGTCTCGACCTGGTCGATGTCGTCCTGGACGGCATCGGTGACGGTCAGATAGTCGTCGACGACGTGGTCGGCGATGGCGTGGAGCACAACGGCCGGCCCCTTGGCCAATTGCCGCGGGTCCGCTTCGAGGCCTTCGCGCAGGGCGCCCAGGGAGCCATGGCGTCCGTGCCGTACGGTCACCACGAAGTCGGGTCCGGCGAAGACCATGATCTCGCCGGTGTCCACCACCTCGCTGGTGGCGGTCAGTTCCTCGTGCTCGATGTAGGCGACCGACTTGAAGACGGCGAACAGGACGTCGCCGTACTGCTGGACCTTGGGCCGCTGGTGGGCGTGGACGGCGTCCTCGACGGCGAGCGGGTGCAGACCGAACAGTGCGGCAACCCGCACGAACTCCGCCTCGGTGGGCTCGTGCAGGCCGAGCCATACGAAGCCGTCGCCGCGTTTGCGTACGCGGGCGACGGATTCCTCGACGCTGGGGGCGGCCTCCTGGCGGACGCCGTCGCGGTAGATGACGCAGTTGACCACGGTGGAGCCCAGCGGCGAACGGGCCGGGTGGCTGAGGTCCACAGGCCGCCCCCGCCGCGCCAGACGGGCGACTTTGCGCAGACTGCCGACCATCGACATGAAGTACTCCTTCGCCAGGTGCGGGCCAGTGTGCCAGGAGAAGGTAAAGGGGACGTCATAGCCTGCGGCGGCCTGCTCGTGCACACCAAGCCGAACGAAGCCGCCTCGTGTCGCACGGACGGGGGTCAGCTGAGGCCGAATATGAGGGGACGGTGGTCCAGTCGGTGGGCAACGTGCCCGGCATCGGCGCGATCGCGTCCTCGTCGCTGCTGTGCCCGAGGTACTGGCTCCCCGGAACGGCGTCGGGCACGGTGTCAGGCCGCATCACCCTCGGTGATGGGTCGACGACGCCGTGCGCTCAGTCGCTCAGCCCGTCGGGCCTGACATCCGGATCCGCGCACGGCGCGCCCTCGCGCTTGGTCTCTGTGCCTCCCGTCCTGCGAACGAAGCCGCCCCTGTGGGTTCTGCCCGAAGGTCCTGACGCCATGCCGGCCAGGATCGCCGTGCCCGTCAGCGTCGCGTTACGGGGTGGGGGCTCGGCGTCAAGTATCCGTCAGCGTGGGGGCTCATCTCCGGTGGGCGGGCATAGCTTCGGTGGAGCGCCCGGCCGGTCCGACCGGGCGGCGCCAGTCGCCTTCTGCGAGGAGCAGCACCATGTCTCCACTCGAGTTTCCCGAGGACCCCGAGCCTTCTGAACGGTTCCCGGCCGGACTCCTCTACGTCCCTGTCCGGTCGGGGCCCTCTGGATGTACGACCCGGTTCTTCCGCACCCCCCTGGGCGGCCGCACGGCCGTCGGATTCACCTCGGCGGCGAAACTCACCGCCACCCTGGGCACGGACCAGACCTGCATCAGGCTCTCCGAACCCGCACTGCGCGCCCTCGCAGCCCCCCTGGGCGTCACCGCCCTCACCGTCGACCCGCAGTTCTCCGCCCCCGCGACAACCCCTTCGGTCCCCAGGCACATCGAACGCGCGAGCTCTTCGCGTGCATGGCATCCCCAGCACGTCGGCGCCCTGCGAGTGACTGGCGCCGCTGCTGTCGTCGCCTGTCTGAACCTGCTGATCGGCTGAGGAGGCGCCACATGTCAGTTACCGTTCCGTCGTCCCTTGCGTCCACGCTTCCGGCGTCGCCTCCGGCCTCCCTGCCCCCGGACCCCCGGGCCCTGTCCCGAATCGGCAACGCCGACGGCCTGTCCGTCTGGCCCCGCTCCGCCCGCCCCGAGGCCGACGGGGACGTCTCCGTCGGCGGGGTCTCCCTCGCCGAGGCGGCCGACCGCTTCGGCACCCCCGTCTACGTACTGGACGAACAGGAGGTCCGCGAGCGCTGCCGTACGTACCGCACGGCGTTCCCCGAAGCCGACATCGTCTACGCCGCCAAGGCGTTCCTGTGCCGTGCGCTCGCGCACTGGGTGCAAGAAGAGGGCCTGGGCCTGGACGTCTGCTCGGCAGGGGAGCTTGCGCTCGCCGTCACCACCGGCTTCCCGCCCGAGAGCATCGTGATGCACGGCAACGCCAAGAGCCCCGAGGACCTGCGCACCGCCATTCGGCTCGGTGTCGGACGCATCGTCGTGGACAGCCCCTCGGAGATCGCCCGCCTCGCCGCGATCACCCCCGCCGACACCCCCCAGAAAGTCATGGTGCGGGTGGTCCCCGGCATCGCCGCCGGCGGACACGCCAAGATCCGCACCGGCACCGACGACCAGAAGTTCGGCCTGTCGATCACGGACGGATCCGCGCAGCACGCGGTCACCCGGATACTCGACCAGCGGCACCTGGAACTCGTCGGCCTGCACTGCCACATCGGCTCGCAGATCGCCGCGGTCAAGCCGTACGTCGTCGCTGTACGGCGCATGGTCGGCCTGATGGCCCGGATCAGGGACCAGCACGGCATCGCCCTCCCCCAGCTGAACATCGGCGGCGGCCACGCCATCGCCTACCGGCCCGGTGAGGAGAGCATGAACGTGGCCGTGCTGGCCGGGCGGGTCCGAGCCGAGCTGGAGGACGGTTGCGCCCGCGCCGGGCTCCCGGTGCCCCGGCTCACCCTGGAGCCCGGCCGCGCGGTCGTCGGGCCGGCCGGAGTCGTCGTTTACCACGTGCTCGCCGTCAAGCGAACCGGCGAGCACACGTTCGTCGCCGTCGACGGCGGTATGAGCGACAACCCCCGACCCGCGCTCTACGGCGTGCAGTACGCGCCCCGCCTCATCGGCCGCCCCTCGTCGGCGCCGCCCCGCCTCGTCACCGTCGTCGGCCGGCACTGCGAAGCCGGCGACGTCCTCGCCGACGACGTAGCGCTCCCGGGCGACATACGTCCCGGCGACCTCCTCGCCGTTCCCGCGGCCGGGGCCTACCACCTCTCCATGGCCTCCGGTTACAACATGATCGGCCGACCTCCCGTCGTCGCCGTGTCCGACGGCACCGCACGCGTACTCGTACGCCGCGAATCACTGGACGACATGAGCCGCAGAGACATCGGCCTGTAACACCGGCCCCCACTCCCGGCGTCCGCCGAAACCCCCTCTCGGCGGACGCCGCTCGGCGAGCGCGAGGTACTCCTCCCGGGCTCGCGCAGACGTGTGATCACCACGCCGATGTCCAAACTGTGAAGGATTGTGCCTGTTACCCGATTTGTGCGACCGGTGGTGGGGCGCGGGGTGGTGTGCCGTGGTGTGCGGAGGAGTCGGAAAGGGCTTGTTGCCGCGGGTGAGCGGGGTGGTTGCCGTGCCCAGCGAATGTCAGGGCCACGCCCATGCGGGGTCCGTGACCGTTACAGCCGTTGGTTACGGAAATATCCGCATTTTGTAACGCAGGCTGACGCTGCCGACGACAGGCGGGCGGGTGGTTCAAAGTGTGGGTCCTCGGCTTGTCGAGCCGGGACCCGCACCGCGCAGCATGGCTCTGACCTGGGCCTGGACGCCTCTACTTGGGGGGACATCTCGTGTCTGCTTCTCGTACTGTCCGTCGTCTCGTCGCTACTGCTCTGGCGGCCGGTTCCCTTGTCGCTGTCGTGGCGATGCCGGCATCCGCCGACGACGGCCACAACCGTGGCCGCCACCACCAGTCGTACAAGCGTGTGGTGCTCGGCAGCATCCAGTACAACAGCCCGGGCCGTGACGACTACTCCAACCGCTCGCTGAACGGGGAGTGGGTCGAGGTCACCAACACCGGTTACCGACCGGTGAATCTGAACGGGTGGACACTCTCGGACCGGGACGGCAACCGTTACCGCTTCGACTACCTCCGCCTGGCCGGCCGGTCCACCGTCCGCGTCCACACCGGACGCGGCCACGACACCCGCACCAACGTCTACCAGGACCGCCGCACCGACTACATCTGGAGCAACTACTCCGACACGGCCACCCTGCGCGACGACTGGGGCCGGACCGTCGACACCAAGTCCTGGGGCCGTGACCGCGACCACCACAACGACTGGGGACACCGCCACTGACCGCGGACCCCTCTCGGAACCGCTGCGTGCCGCCACCCCCCGCCCCCGGAGTGGCGGCACGCAGCTCACGCATTCACCGGCGTCCCCCAGGGCGGGATGGGCAGGGGCCTGTCGACGGGCCGCCCCAAGAGCCAGGACGGCACAACCTGACGAGCAGCCGCCGTCGCACCTTGGTTCGGTGCGACGGCGGCTGCATGGGCAGGGCCGTTACTACAGCTCCCGCTCGATCTGGTTCTCGCTGATCTTCTCTTCGCGCATGGTCATCTCGTTCTGGACGGCATAACGAGTCTGTGCACCGCTGCCCTCGGCCTGCCGGATCTCGCCCCGCTGGATCTCGTCCTGATGGTCCCGGTACTCCACGTGCTGTCCCTTGCGGTAAGGCATGGGGAATCTCCAAGTCTCGTGTAGGTCGGCGAGGGGATCGGTCCCCAGCTCGTTCAGCGGGGGACGCCCCTCCTGGCGCCCGCGACTATCACTGGGCGCACTGACAGCCCACCCCCAACTCCGCCCGCCAGCAACCACAACGGGCCGAATGGAGGATCCCCCTGCCCTCCCGACCCACACCCGCGCTCATGGTGATCAGCCCGTCGAAGACAACGGTCGAGGCCCGCTGTCACAGGGCAGCCGGGACCAGCAGCACCGGGCCGGTCTCAACGTCCGTACACCGGTCTCCAGGGACATGACGTCGGCGCTGACGGCCCCGACGACCTCGTCGAAGATCGCAGCCCGGCCGGTCGGGGCATGCGGGCCGAAAGCCATGTGGGCGGGCAGCCGTCACTCCAACGGCCCACACCTGCCCGGCCTGGTGGCGGCACCTGGCCATGCGTAGCGACCGGGCATTTGTGGGCACGAGCCGGACGCAGCTGTCCAACGCGTGAGTCCAAGGAGCCGAGCGCGAGAGCCGGCGCGTAATCGGAAGGGAGAGCAGTCGGGTCGACAGTGCCGAAGCCGGTCGGTTCTACGGATGCGGCCTGCTCAACCGCGACGCCCTGCTGCCCAGCCGCGAGTCACGTCCGTGACACTCGGGGGCTACCTGAGCGTATGTCCAGGCGCTAGATCTTGGACTTGAATATGGTCGTACCCTGTGCGGCAGAACGCCCTACGCTGACCATCATGTCTACCCAGGTGCCGATCAGCGACGAGCTGCGCTCCGTAGTGGGCTCCCCCACGCACGCCACACTGCTGGACAGTAGTCCGCGCTCCCGGGTGTGGCGGGTCGAGTTGCGCGGTGGTAGCCGGGTGATCGTCAAACAGATCGCCGACGGAGGGGGCACCGGGCCCGACGCGGATGCGCGCTATGCGCGGGAGGCCGCCGCGCTGCGGCTCGCCGCTCGGGCCACCCGACCGACCGTCGCGCCGGCGCTGCTCGGAACGGACCCGGCGTCCCGAGTGATGGTCCTGGAGCACCTGGACAATCTCGGAGCGGCTGACGACTGGATGCCCGGCTACGCCGAGGCCCTCGCCCGGCTGCACTCACTCACCGGGCCGGCTGACACAGGCACGCTCCCCGCTTGGTCCGGACCGACGGCCGCCGACGCCGAGTCCTTCATCGCCCTCGCCGAGGTGCTTGGCGTCCCCGTCCCATCGGCGGTGCCGAACGAACTCGCTGCCCTGATCGACCGGCTGGACCCCACGCCTCATCATGCGCTCCTCCACGGAGACCCTTGCCCCGGCAACGATCTGCGCACCGCCACCGGCGTCCGTTTCGTCGACTTCGAACAGGCGTCGCTGGGCAACGGCCTGGTCGAACTCGCCTACTTCCGCATCGGTTTCCCGACCTGCTGGTGCGCCATGTCGGTCACCGGCACGCCGCTGGCGGAAGTCGAGGACATCTACCGTGCCACCTGGCGGAGCCTCACCGGCACGGATGTCCCCGGGGACCTCGCCGACGCCTGCGCCGGCTGGCTGATCCGAGGCGACGCGCTCGTCGAACGCGCCCACCGCGAGTCGGTCGACCACCTCGCACGGGTACCGGCAGAGGACTTCGAGTGGGGCTACGTTTCCGCTCGGGAGCGCCTCGTCCACCGGCTTGGCGCAGTCGCCGACCAGACCCGCGACCACGACGATCTGCACGCACTCGGTCATCTCAGCGCGGCCATGGCCGTACGCCTGCTGGAACGCTGGCCCACCTTGCGCCCGCTGCCCGCGCAGGACACGCGCTCCTGGCACTGACAGTCCTGCGCGGTCGAGGACCACGTCGACGAAGAGTTCGGGGACCGGAGTGTGCGGATCACCGGGGTGGCATCCGCTGGGACGGACGCTCCCTCACCGCAGCTGGCTGACCGTCCCGGCACCGCGGTCAGGGCAGCAGGCACCCGGGCTGTCGATCACTTGACCTGGGTGACGACGGTACGCGCACACTCCATCGACTCGGTATGCGTCGTATCCACCTCCAAGTCGTAGAGCACGCCCCGGTGGACCGCATCCGCCTGTGACACCGCCATCCCGGCAACCCGGTCACCACGCACGACCTCGCGACCCGCGGCAATCGTGGCATCGCACCTGACGCCTACCCACAGCACCTGCAGTCCGCCGAGAGCCTGCTGCCACCGCTGCTGGGACGCCGCTCCGCCGAGGAAGACCTCATCAACGATGATCCGTGCACCCGCGCGGGCCATCGTGGCAAGCCCCTCGATCCACGCCGTTTCCAACGTCCGGAACTCAGGACCGACCATCACCTCACCGTCCGGAGCGAACACGATGCCCGCATCCGACGTCCGCACGGACGCGGGCATCGCCTCGATCAGTGTGTCGACCCCGAAGGACAGCCAAGGATCCGGCAGCAACGCCTGCAGACACCGGGCGATCCCAGACTTCCCGGAACTGGAGCCACCGTTGAGAACGATCATCTGTGTCATCACCGCGCCACAGTAGAGGCACCTCAGCGAGGACCGAAACGGGTTTCTACGGCCGCAGCTCCACCCCGTGCACGTGACGGCCTACTTACCGCGTCGCAGCCGTGCCGAGAGATGGTGCTGCAACGGCTGACCGACTGCCGCGAGGTCGTGGACGAACGTGAGCGTGGCATCGTCGGCGAGGGCATAACGGCGGCGGGTGGCAGCGACCTCCTTGGCGGTGGGGGTGAGGGCCACCTCGTGGGTGGAGAGGTCGACCGTGTTGTCGGTCGCACGGCCGACCGCGATCTCCGCGATGCCGGTGGGCTGGGTGATCAGTGCCTCCACGCGGCCATCGGGCTGGAGCCGCCACCAGCCGCTCTCCCGGGCCGCCGGACGCAGCGGTGCGTCGTCGGCGTCGAGCAGCCAGGCCCGGGCCTCATAGCGAAGAAAAGGGCGGCCGTCGTGGCTGAAGGTGACCTCCTGCGCGTACTCGAAGTCCCCGGCAAGCGTCGGGTACCCGCCGCGTCCGCGGCCGCGCCAGGTGCCCAGGAAGCCGATCACGGGCGACAACAGTGCGTGCGGAGCGGGCTCCTCGTCCGGTCGGTGGCCATCAGGGTACGGGGGCTCCGCTGCGGGGTCGAACACGGTGTGCGCTCCTGGGGTCGGGGCCGGTGCCGGGTGGAAGCCTAGAGCGTCAATCCCCTCGGCGCCGGGCAGAGAAGCCCCGCGACGCGTGGCGAACGATGTTTCTCGGCGGGGGCGCCCCCGTGCTGTCATGTGACCTGACGTCGTCGGAGCTGCCGTGCAGCTGCGCCTCGGGGCGCGGATGAGGCGAGAGGACGCACCGGGACGGTGCAGCAGCCGGTGCGGACGATCCAGCCAGAGATCCAAGTACCGGCTACGTGCGTCCATGGCCCGGATGTCGGCCGCCTGGCTAGTTTCCGGCCATGTCGATCTCCCTGATACGCAGCAAGGCAGCCGTGACCGCGCTCGCGGCCGCCGTGAGCGTGACCGGTCTGCTGCCGGCGGCCGCTTCCGCACACGAAGGACCCGGCAGAACGACCAACACCACGTACTACGTGGACTGTCTACGCGGCAGTGACCAGGCATCGGGCACGAACAGCGGCACGGCGTGGCGGACCCTCACCAAGGCCTCGCGCGCGTACGAGCCGGGCGACCGGCTGCTGCTGCGGCGTGGCCGCACCTGCACCGGGGCGCTCGCCCCGACCGGTTCCGGAACGGCCGCCGAGCCGATCTCCATCGACGCGTACGGAGAGGGGGCGAAGCCGCACATCGAGGGCGAGGGCGCCAGGGCCGCCGTGTACCTGCTCAACGTCGAGGGCTGGGAGCTGCGCAACCTCGACATCTCCAACACCGGTACGCACACCACGACAGACCGCCGCGCAGGACTGCTCGTACGGCTCACCGACCACGGCGTGGGCAGCCACTACGTCGTCGACGGGGTGGACGTGCACGATGTCAACGGCGCCGACTTCAAGGACCCCGACCCCAGCGGCGGCATCCTCTTCTCCGTCACCGGCTCGGCCGTCCCGACCCGTTTCGACGGCGTACGGATCGAGGACTCGACCGTCCGCCGCACCGACCGCACGGGCATCGGCACCAGCTCCAGCTGGGGCCGCAGGGCTGAGCACCCAAACGGCCCCGGCGCCAGTTGGGAGGCGATCACCGGCCTGCGGATCCAGCGCAACAAGGTGTACGACGTGGGCGGCGACGGCATCGTCGTACAGACCGCGAAGGGCGCACTGGTCGAGCACAACTACGTGAACGGCTTCAACATGCGCTCGGCCGGCTACAACGCCGGTATCTGGGCCTGGAATTCGGACGAAGTCCTCTACCAGTACAACGAGGTGACCGGCGGCCACGGCACCCTCGACTCAATGGCGTACGACATCGACGGCGGCAACAACCGCAACGTCTACCAGTACAACTACAGCCACGACAACGAGGGCGGCTTCCTGCTGATCTGCAACGGCGCGGGTATGACCACCGATGGCAACCGGGTCCGCCACAACATCAGCATCAACGATCGCAACACGATGTCCCCGTACGGCGTGATCTCGGTCGTCTGCGCCGCCACCACCGACACCCGGATCTACGGCAACACCATCGTCACCGACGAGGCGAACACGGCCCTCGTCTCCGACAACGGCCCGACCGGGGTCACCTTCCGCAACAACATCTTCGTCGGGGCGTCCGACGGTTCCCCGATCAACGACACCCGGAGCGTCTACGAGAACAACCTCTACTGGCGCACGGCCCAGCCCCGCGACACCTCTGCCCTCACCGCCGACCCGCTCTTCGCCTCGGCCTCCCCGGCCGCCCCGCGCGACGTCCGCCTGCGCGCGGGCTCCCTGGCACTCGGCACGGGAATCCCGGTCGCCGACGGAATCACCCGCGACTACTTCGGCAACCGGATCCCGACCCCGCCGAACCTGGGCGCGGACCAGGACCGTTAGCCCCTGGCTCGCACCCGCATCACCCCTGGCACCCGGCCGTCGGTGCCTGCTGATCGGGGAGCTCGACCAGCTTCCCGAGAAGGAGCGCAAGGCGTCCCGCCAGGCGCAGCGCGAATACCTCGTGCTCTGGACCCACGTACTCGCGGGCGTCAGGCCCGGACTCGACACGTCCGAAGCGAAGATCGTCATCATTGCGGTGCTGACCATGATCGACAACGCCGCCCGTGCCTCCCCGGCGTCGCAGCGCGGTGCGGTGGCCGGTCTGATCACGGGAGCTGCCACCGCCGTACGTCGAGGGCGACGCCCACCACCCCTGAAGTCCCGCTTCATGACTGATCGCTGATCCAGCGTTGGGCCCTTGCCCGGAACGACCGTGAAGGCCGTCCCGGGCAAGGGCGTTTTCGTAGGGTCGACTGCGCCCCGCCCCGGAACGGTCTGACCCGGCGGGCGGCCGTCGCCTCGGCCGTGGGCGTGCATCTGGATCACCGGTCAGGGGGTGTCGCCACGCCAGTCCCACTTCAAAGGTTCGACCAGCCTGGGCTTGTACTCGGACCGCCCGCCAGGACCGTATGCGCCGATCTCCGTGATCAGCCTCGCGCCTTCGCGCAGCGCTGCATCGGTCCACCCGGTGACGTCCACGAGCAGGCCGTCGAGGGGGCCGCCGACCAGCTCCCGGTACTCGTGGCCCGCTTTCGGTCCGGGGTCGGGGTCGTCGTGGTCGGCGCCGTAGACGCGACGCTGTCGCATGAGCTCGTCCATGCGAACAGCATTCCATCGAGCACTGACACCGGCTCGGCCGCACAGCGGCTTCGTGGTTCACGACAGCGTCCGGGCGTGCTCGACCGATCTTGCCGGGAATCTGCGGACACACACGATGCGGCGTCCGCGTGAGGACGTGGCGAGCACAGCGGCCAGGCTCCTTCTCGCCCAAGGGTAGGAACAGACCGGACACCCCCGGACCAACTACGCGTTGAGCTTTATCACGCAACCGCAGTGCTTGCTTGAACTGGAACCGCCTCCGAGCCGTACATGATGCATGGCGGTACCCGGCCCCCCAACCTGGTCTGCCGTGCCACCACTTGGCTTCGCACGGAAGGATCTTCGGGTGTCGCACCCTGACCGCGCTCCAGTCCCGCCCCATACGGACAGCGCACGCACGGAGGAGGACCCGGCATGGGACGGTTCCCCGGAGCACGTCCCAGGCTGTGACGCCGCGGGACCGGACGGCGACGCGGGTGACGACCCCGGCGAGGCCGTCGCCCGCGGCCGGCGGGAAAGGCACCCGGCCGCGGTGCGGAGCGTGGCGTGGGTGACCACCGCCCTGGCCACCGCGCTCGTGCTCTTCGCTCTCCTCCTGCCGAACCAGGTCAGCCGGCTCACGCCCGGCGCATTCGCCCGCATTCCGGTGGAGGGGATCCTCGGCGTCGCCATACTGCTCGTCCTGCCGCCAAAGGCGAGGCGGGTGGCGACGGTGCTCGCCGGGGTGGGCCTCGGCCTGCTGACCATCCTGAAGTTCCTCGACATGGGTTTCTACGCGAGTCTCGACCGGCCGTTCGATCCGGTACTCGACTGGATCCTGCTCGACGACGCAGAAGCTTTCCTCAGGGACTCGGTCGGCCGGGCCGACGCGATCGGTGCTCTGATCGGGATCGCGGCCCTCGCTCTCGCCCTGCTCGCCTTCATGACGCTGGCTGTGGTCCGGCTGAGCCGCCTCTTGGTCAGGCACAGCGCCGTGGCGACCCGTACCACCTTGGTGCTCGGGACCGCCTGGATCACGTTCACGGCCCTCGGCACGCAGATCGCCGGTGTGCCGGTCGCTTCCAGGAACACGGCCACCCTCGTCGAGGACCGTGCCGACTCGGTGCGTACCGGCCTCAAGGATGAGCGGGAGTTCCGAAAGGAGTCTGCCGTCGATGCCTTCGGCGACACCCCCGCCGACCAGCTGCTGACCGGGCTGCGCGGCAAGGATGTCATCTTCACCTTCATCGAAAGCTACGGCCGCTCCGCAGTCGAGGACCCGGCGATGGCGTCGCAGGTCGACGCTGTGCTCGCGGACGGGACCAGTCGGCTGAACGCGGCCGGGTTCTCCTCGCGAAGCGGCTGGCTCACGTCCCCCACGACGGGCGCCGGTAGCTGGCTGGCCCACACCACCTTCATGTCGGGCCTGTGGATCGACAATCAGCAGCGCTATCGCAGCGTCACCTCGAGCAACCGCCTGACCCTCACCGGCGCCTTCCGGCGCGCCGACGCCTGGCGGACGGTCGGCATCATGCCGGGCGTCACCCGGGCCTGGCCGGAGGGGAAGTTCTTCGGCCTCGACCACATCCACGACTCCCGGCAGCTCGGCTACGAGGGCCCGAAGTTCAGTTGGACGCCCGTACCCGACCAGTACAGTCTGTCCGCCTTCGAACGCCTGGAGCACGGTAAGTCGGGGCGTGACCCATTGATGGCAGAGATCATTCTCGCCTCCAGTCACAATCCCTGGGCGCCCATACCCAGGATGATCGGCTGGGACGAGGTCGGTGACGGCTCGGCGTACAACGCCATGAAGAAGGCCGGCAAGGACCCCAAGGAAGTGTGGCGGGACCCCGCCCAGGTGCGAACCGAGTACCGGCGTGCCATTGAGTACTCGTTGCACAGCCTCATCTCCTACGTGGAGAAGTACGGCGACGACAACACCGTGGTCGTCTTCCTCGGCGACCATCAGCCGGTGACGACCGTCACCGATGGCGAGTTCGGCCGGGATGTACCGGTCGCGATCGTCGCCCGCGATCCGGCCGTGATGGACCATATTTCCGGCTGGGGCTGGCAGGACGGCCTGAAGCCCGGCCCGTCCGCTCCGGTCTGGAGAATGGACACCTTCCGCGACCGCTTCCTGACCGCCTTCGGCCCGCAGCCGGGCCCCGATTCGTCCCCGCCGACCCGGTGACCAGAGGCGTCAGCAGTTGACCAAGTGGAGCCATGGTGTCGCGTCGGCTCGCCACAGCACAGTCGACGTCACGCCGGATGCGCGACAGAAGGAACGGAAGGTTCGCGCACTGATGCGGCAGACCGCTCGAGCAGGCGAAGGGCTACGGGGACACCGGCGGTGGCTGTTCGCACTCGTCGTGGTCGTGCTCCTCGCCGAGATGGCGGTCGCGATGGTCACGACGGCCGTGAACCAGACGCCGACGATCGACGAGCCCGTGTACGTGGGCACGGCGGAGATCTACCTGCAGCAGCGCAGCCTGCGGTACAACCCCGAGCATCCGCCGTTGGGCAAGCTGCTCATCGCGTCAGGGACGGTATTCGCCGACGCGCACCTCGACCGTGCCTTCGTCGGCGATCAGACGGAGCTCGGACGGCACCTCCTGTACGAATCGGGCAATGATCCGTGGCGTCTGATGCTGTTGGCGCGGTTGCCGATGATCCTGCTGACGCTACTGTTCGGGCTGGTTGTCCTCGCGTTCGCCCGTGACCTCGCCGGCCCCGTGGGCGGGTTGGTGGCGCTCGGTCTGTACGCGTTCTCGCCCGACATCATCGCGCACGGGTCGCTGGCCACACTTGACGTGCCGATGGCCGGCTTCCTGCTGACGTCGGTCTGGTTGCTGTGGCGGGCGCGGCGGCGGCCTCGCCTCTGCCTCCCGCTCGCCGGAGGGGCGCTCGGCGCGGCCGTGGCGACGAAGATGAGCGCGTTGCCCGCGATTCCGGTGCTGTTGCTCCTGGCCGTCCTGTCGGTCCGGTACGCCTGCCGGACGCACAACCCCGGCCCCCGTGAGAGGAGGTGGCTTCTCGTGCTCGGGGTGGGGGCCGCATTGGTCGTGGCGCTGGTCGCGATCGCCGTGGTGTGGACCACCTACCTCGCTGTCGACCCACAGTTGCGATGGGCCAGGCCCGAGAACCTGCCGGTCACCCACGGGCTGCGCGCACGTGTCGTCGACTGGCTCCCGTTCCCGGAGCCTTACCGGGACGGTGTGCGCATCCAGTTCGGCTTCGAGAACATGACGTGGAGCGGCTTCCTGTTCGGCCGCCACTACCACGGTTCGCTGTGGTACTACCTGCCCACCGCGCTGCTGATAAAGACGCCGCTGGGCATGCTCGCGCTGTGGTCGACCGGTGCCGTCGCCACCGTGAGGACGCCCCGGCTGCGGCCTGCGGCACCCTACGTACTGGTTCCCACGGTGGTGCTGCTGGCAGCGGCCCTGACCGGGTCCCGTGATCTCGGCGTCCGGTACGCCCTCTTCATGCCGATGTTCCTGGCAGTCGCCGCGGCCGGCGTGACCGCCTGCCGACGGCGGTCGGCGCACATCGCGACCGCTGCGCTGATTTTGTTCGTCGCGGTGAGCTCGCTGCGGACGTACCCGTACTACCTGCCGTACTCCAACGAGGCGTTCGGCGGCCCGGCCAGGACTCACCTGCGTCTGCACGACTCGAACGTCGATTGGGGTCAGGACCTGGGCCGGTTGGCTGCCCGTCTGCGGCAGCGGTACCCGGACGAGAAGATCTGGCTCGTCTACAAAGGCAGCGGCGTGCCCTCCTTCTACGGCATCGACGCGTCCGACCCGCGCAAGGTCCCCCCGGGCGAGGTTCACGGGCTCCTCGTCGTGTCGGACTCCTCGATCGCCAAGGCCGATCGCCGTCTGGCGACGCTGATCAACACCAGCATGCGCATCGACGAGGTGGGACACTCGATCACGATCTACCGCCGGGCAGCGCGCGAGCGCGGGGCACTCGAGGCGAAGTGGCCCCAGCGCGAAAAGGTCCCGCACAACCGTTCCACGACGTCACCGGACAAGGGAGCGATCAGGCGTTTTCGAACATCTTGTCCCGGACCCCCCTCGTGTTTTCATGAGACCTGATGCACCACAGCCACCCGATGTCACGCGCGAAGGACCAGACGAGCAGTGCCAGCGCCACGAGGACTGCCGCATACGCGGGCAAGCGCGGGATGACCCCGGCGCCGACGGCGAGAAGGATGATTCCCTGCAGGGCGGCCACCGTCTTACGGGCCACGCTCGGACGCAGCGGTCCCGACAGCCACGGCAGGACCCGGGCCGCCACGACGAATACGTAGCGCATGGCGCCGATCGACAGCACCCATGTGCCCAGCGACATGGCGACGTAGACGCTGAGCATCAGAATGAGGAAGGCGTCGACTTCCATGTCGAAGCGTGCCCCCAGGGAGGACGCCGTCCCGGTGCGCCGGGCGACGTGGCCGTCGACTGCATCGAGGATCAGCGCCACCGTGGTGAGGGCGACCAGGACGCCGACCGGCGGTCGGCTCACGAAGGAGTCTGCGACCAGCGCGGTCACGCCCCCGACGAGCGTCGTACGGGCCAGGGTGACGCCGTTGGCGGGACCGAAGGGCCTGTTGCCCGCCTGATGCAGTGCACGTGTGAGGATGGCCCAGACGGCGGCCGTGAAGACCAGGCCTGTCAGCCATCCCGCGGTTCCCAGTCCGGTCGTCATGCCGAGAAGAACCAGCAGGAGTGTCTGTCCGGCTGCCCCCGACGCCGCCTCCGGGCGCCGCAGACGAGTTCTGTATGTGCTACTCCGGGTCACCGCGCGCCGTCCTCCTGCCGTGTGACACATTCGCCGAGAGCCGCGTACGTTTACGTGGTCTCACGATCATCAGAACGTAAACCATCACCCGAGCGTTCAGCAGGAGGTCACCGATGGAGCGCACCGCACGCGCCTTCTGGCTCCGCTCCCCCGGCCATGGCGAGATACGGGATGTTCCGCTGCCGGAGCCGGCCGTCGACGACGTGGTGGTGCGCACGCTGTTCTCCGGTGTGAGCCGTGGCACCGAGAGCCTCGTCTTTCGCGGCGGCGTACCGGAGAGTCAGCACATCGTGATGCGGGCGCCGTTCCAGGACGGCGATTTCCCCGGTCCGGTCAAGTACGGATATCTCAACGTCGGCCTTGTCGAGGAAGGGCCGGGGCACCTCGTGGGCCGTACGGTCTTCTGCCTCTACCCGCACCAGAG
Source organism: Streptomyces sp. NPDC002206 (assembly GCF_053593595.1). Taxonomy (NCBI): domain Bacteria; kingdom Bacillati; phylum Actinomycetota; class Actinomycetes; order Kitasatosporales; family Streptomycetaceae; genus Streptomyces; species Streptomyces sp. NPDC002206. The sequence goes on along the minus strand of NZ_JBSFCW010000002.1, from coordinate 302,308 downwards.
CCGGTACGTCGTCCCTGCGAGTGCTGTGACCCCGGTGCCCGACACCGTCCCCGCCGAGCGGGCCGTGCTGGCCGGAACGGTGGAGACGGCGGTGAACGCCTTGTGGGACGCCGCACCGCTGATCGGCGACCGGATCGCCGTCGTGGGAGCCGGCATGATCGGCTGCTCCGTCGCCGCTCTTCTCGCCCGGTACCCCGCCGTCCGCGTCCAGCTGGTCGATTCCGATCCCACCCGCGCCGCCGTTGCCCGGGCGCTGGGCGTCGACTTCGCGCTCCCCGAAGATGCCCTGGGCGACTGCGACCTCGTCGTCCACGCCAGCGCCACCGAAGGTGGGCTCACCCGCTCGCTGGAGCTCCTCGCCCCGGAGGGCACGGTCCTGGAGCTGAGCTGGTACGGCGACCGGCGAGTCAGCCTGTCGCTCGGGGAGGCCTTCCACTCCGGTCGTCTGGTCCTGCGCGGCAGCCAAGTGGGGACCGTGTCTGCGGCCCGGAGCTCCCGCCGTACCTTCGCCGATCGGCTTGCGCTCTCGCTCGACCTGCTCGCCGACCCCGCCTTCGACGCACTGATCACCGGCGAATGCGCCTTCGAGGAGCTGCCGTCGGTACTGGCCAGGATCGGCACGGGTGACCTTCCCGGGTTGTGCCACCGCGTGCTGTACGACGCGACTCCGGTGCCTCCGGCCGAGCGTTGAACGAAACTCGCCATTGAACCTGGCGGGCCGTGAACGCTCAGCATGTTCCAGCCGTACTGAACGACAAGGGCCGCGAGCGGCCACATGGGTAGGACCAGGAGGTCACAGCCGTTGTTCAGTGTCACCGTCCGCGAGCACTTCATGATCGCCCACAGCTTCCGCGGCAAGGTGTTCGGTCCCGCGCAGCGTCTGCACGGAGCGACGTACGTGGTGGACGCCTCCTTTCGCCGTCCCGAGCTGGACGCCGACAACATCGTCGTCGACATCGGGCTGGCCACCACTGAACTCAAACGCGTGGTGGGCGAGTTCAACTACCGCAACCTCGATGACGAATCCGAGTTCGCGGACATCAACACCTCGACGGAATTCCTGGCCAAGGTCATCGCCGACCGCCTGGCCGACCAGGTGCGCGCCGGAGCGCTGGGCGAGGGCGCACATGGCCTGACCGGCATCACGGTGACCCTGCAGGAATCACACATTGCATGGGCGAGCTACGAGCGGCTCCTGTGAACCCCGCGGCCACCACCACAATGACCGGGCGCTCGGTCATTGTGGTGATGCCCGGTGGCGTCGACGATCCGTCTGCGCCGAGTGGGGGCAACACCTACGACCGCAGAGTGTGCCGGGACCTGCCCCGGATCGGCTGGCAGGTCCACGAGTACGCCGTCGCGGGCACCTGGCCACAGCCCCGAGCTTTCGCGCGTGCGGAACTGACCCGGATACTCGGGGAGTCCGCGGACGGCGCCGTCGTCCTCCTCGACGGACTCGTTGCCTGCGCCGTCCCCGAGATCATCATTCCGGAAGCCGCACGGCTGCGCCTGGTGGTGCTCGTCCACCTGCCGCTGGGCGACGAGACAGGCCTCGCCCCCGGCGTGGCGGCAGCCCTGAACGCTGGAGAGCGCAGGACGCTGCAGGCCGCGGCGGCCGTCGTGGCAACCAGTGACTGGGCGGCCGTCCGGCTCGTGACCCACCACGGACTCGACCCCGGCCGGGTCCACGTCGCCGCCCCCGGAGCCGACACGGAACCCTTGGCGACCGGCACCACCACCGGTACCGACCGCGCACCGAGCCTGCTGTGCGTGGCCTCTGTGACTCCGCGCAAAGGGCAGCTCCAGCTGGTGGAGTCCCTCGCGGCCGTCGCAGATCTTCCGTGGAACTGCGTCTGCGTCGGCGGACTGGGCCAGGATCCCGGCTACGTCACCCGGATCCGGGAACTGATCGGGCGGTACAGCCTCGGCGACCGGGTACACCTTGTCGGCCCACGGACAGGCGCCGAGTTGAACGCGAGCTACGCCGCCGCCGACCTGCTGGTGCTCGCCTCGCACGGCGAGACGTACGGCATGGTGGCGACGGAGGCTCTTGCCCGCGGCGTCCCTGTACTGGCGACGGCGGTCGGTGGACTCCCTGAAGCGGTCGGACACGCACCCGACGGGGGCGTGCCGGGCTTGCTGGTACCACCGCAGGACCCGGCAGCATTCGCCTCGGCGTTGCGCCTCTGGCTCGGTGAGCCGGTCGAACGCCGACGTTCGATGGAGGCCGCCATGGCTCGGCGCACTGCGCTGGCCGGCTGGGACACGACCTCGCGCAGTCTGGCCGCGGTGCTGGAACAACTCCGCCAGGAATCTCGGGAGGCCGCGTGAGCGGGACCGGTGCAACTCGCTATGCCCCGGAGTGGCTGGCGCTGCGGGAGGGTGCCGATGCGGCCGCCCGCGGATCCGGACTCGTCGGCCCGCTGCAGCGGCACCTGGAGGCCGCGGCCAGTCGGCCCGGTGGTGCAGAACCGGCGTCCGGGCGCTCGACGTTGGTGATCCGCGATCTCGGGTGCGGCACCGGTTCCATGGGGCGCTGGCTCGCTCCCCGGCTCAACGGGCCCCAGCACTGGATTTTGCACGACCATGACCCGGATCTGCTCGACCTGGCCGCTGCTCGGACGCCTCGTACGGCCGCCGACGGCAGTCCCGTCACCGTCACAACAGAACGCGGCGATGTCGCGCGACTGACCGCGAACGTCCTCTCAGGCACCTCCCTGGTGACGGCTTCCGCTCTGCTGGACCTGCTCACCTGCGAAGAGCTGAACGGGCTGGCAGCGGCCTGCGCCGGGGCCGGTTGCCCGGCACTGCTGGCGCTCTCCGTGGTGGGCAGGGTCGACCTCACCCCGGCAGACCCGCTGGACGCCGAGATCGCGCACGCGTTCAACGCCCACCAGCGCCGCGTGGACCAGGGCCGCCGGCTCCTCGGGCCCGACGCCGTCGCGGCAGCCTCCGAGGCCTTTGCCTGCCATGGCCTGACCGTACGAGAGCACGCGAGCCCGTGGCGGCTCGGTTCTGCTCCTCGTTCTCTGCCCTACGACGGGACGCACCGGACGCAAGGGGTCGATCCGTGCGGATCAGGAATTCGGGACCCGGACACCGGCGAGTCCACGCTGTTGACGGAGTGGCTACGGGGCTGGGTCGGCGCCGCTCGTGACCAGCGACCGGACCTCGCGCAGCGTGCCGATGCGTATCTGCAGCGCCGGCTGGCGGAGTGCTGGGCAGGTGAATTGCAGGTGGTGGTGCATCACAAGGATGTGCTGGCCCTGCCCGGGCCGACGGGTGGGTCCTCGTGACGCCGCGGGTCGTGCGGGCGCGTCTCGGCATGCTCGTCGGGACGGCCATCGTCGCGGGGCTGCTGTGGTGGCAGGGCACCGACGTCATCGTGGAGGGCGTGCGCGGGATCGACGGCCCCACCCTCCTGGCCGCTCTGGGGCTCGGCATGCTCACCACCGTGTGCAGTGCGTGGCGTTGGTGCCTGGTGGCGAAGGGGCTGAGGGTACGGCTGCCGCTGGGCCGGGCCGTCGCCGACTACTACCGTGCTCTGTTTCTGAACGCGGCGCTGCCCGGTGGTGTCCTCGGCGACGTACACCGTGGTGTGCGGCACGGGCAGAGTGCAGGTGACGTCGGCCGGGGGGTCCGCACCGTCGTCCTCGAACGCGTTGCGGGCCAAGTGGTCCTCGCCGCAGTCGGCGTGACACTCCTGCTCACGCGGCCCTCCCTGGCACTGGACAGGATCGGCCACCTCGCCGACCGGACCGCCACTGCGCCGGGCGCCCTGTCCGCTCTCCTCGTGATGTCCGGTCTGTTGATCGTGGGTGCTGTGCGGCTCCGCGGGAAGCAGTACACATCTCGCCGGCACCGCGCGGTCAGGGCCGCGCTGGCCGAAGCGCGCCTCGGACTGCTTGCCCGGGGAAGCTGGCCGGGGGTGTTGATCTCGTCCCTTGCGGTGCTGGCAGGGCATCTCGGCATGTTCCTTCTCGCCGCCCGAACCGCAGGATCGACGGCGCCGGCGACCGAACTGGTGCCGCTGATGGTGCTGGCGCTTCTCGCCATGGCACTGCCGCTGAACGTCGGGGGCTGGGGGCCGAGGGAAGGGGTCACCGCATGGGCCTTCGGAGCTGCGGGCCTGAGTGCCGCGCAGGGACTGACCGTCGCCGTGATGTACGGACTACTCACCTTCGTCGCGAGCCTGCCCGGTATCGGCGTGCTCGTCACCCACTGGTTCACCGGGATGCGTCGTCCGCAGATCGAGCTCGAAGAGAGTGTCCTCGCCGAGAGCGGCACGCCGGGTCGGCGGACGAAGTGCATCGCGCATCAGATCCGGGCCTGGGAAGCCGAGCCCAGGGACGCCGTCGCCGAGCAGGACCGGTGCCACTGTGAGGTAGAGGCGGTGCAGCGCCCGCGCGTGGAGGAAACGCGACACGGTGATTCCGCCGCCCTCGACAAGCACGCGGCCCAGCCCACGTCGCGCGAGTTCCCGCAACAGGCGCCGAGGGGCGAACGCAGCGGTGTCGGGCAGGGGCAGTATGTCGATGCCGTCCATGGCCGGAACGGTCTGACCCCGCTCCTTGTCTGCGCCCACCACCCACAGGGTGGGTGCTGCCCCGTCACTGAACACTCGGTGGTGGAGCGGTACCCGGCGGTGCGGATCGAGGACAACACGAACCGGGTTGGTACCCGCGCAGGTTCGGACCGTCAGCTGGGGATCGTCCGCAACGGCGGTGCCGGCACCGATGACCACCGCGTCGGAGAGGGCACGCAGGTGGTGCAGATGGTCGCGGTCCTCCGCGCCCGTGACGTAGTCGGCGTCGCCGGTACGGCTCGCGATGAATCCGTCCAGACTCTGTCCCAGCTGTGCGAAGGCGAAGCGCGGACCGCCCAGACAGAGCGGCAGATAGCGGTCGGCGAGGACATCCGCCTCGGGCGAGGCGCACCCCCACCGGCGCCGGCCGTCAGTTCCCAGGATCAGTCCGGCGGCCTCGGCATCCGCCTCGGACCGGATGCCGCGCAACCGCTCCCAGGCTTCCGACGCATCAAGCATGCCGTCGCGTGGTTCTGCGGCGTCACCGGTCATCGCGTTCCCCGCCGAGCGATGGCCGACGGCCGGCTGTCCGCGGCGCCGGACGGCCGGGACCCGGGCTCCGCCGGAACCAGGAGCTCATCCGGTGCCAGAAGCGAGAGGTATTCAGCGAAGGAATCGGCGAGACCGGTCAACAACTGCTTGCCCTTTTCGGCAGATGCCAAGGAAGGACGGCCGATGACGCCGGATTCCGTATAGGCCCGCATACCGAGCGTGAGCAGATGCTTCCGGTCGTCGACGAGGAAGTCGGAGGCCTCATGACCGGGGCGGATCATTCCTGGATCCGCATGCAGCAGGATGGACGTTTCCAATTCTCCCGCATGCATGTCGCTGTACGAAGACGTATGCAGACCCGCCCTGTCCCGCGCCTTGTCCCAGTCGGCCGATCCGGGGAATAGCGCCATGCGGGTCCCGGTCCCCGCCGACTCCTGAACTACGTTACGCAGTGCATAATTTCCACCGTGTCCGTTGATCAGAACCAGGTTATTGATACCGGATCGACGGAGCGATTCAGCAATGTCCCGGACAACGGCACACAAGGTGGTCGCAGAAATGCTGACCGTTCCCGGCCAAGCGGCGTGCTCGTGCGAACAGGAGATCGTCACCGGAGGCAGACGGTGCACCGCATGGGTGGCGGCGATCTCCCGGGCGATGGCGCAGGCTATGAGCGTATCGGTCATCAGGGGCAGGTACGGTCCATGTTGCTCGAAGCTGCCGATGGGAAGAACTGCGACACCGGCCCGACCGGCCCCCGCATCCACCGTCGTCGTGTCCAGTGACAACAGATCGGATACCGGTGTGCGCCCTTGCCGTTCACTCATGTTTCCCGACCCATTCCTTTTTCGTGCCACGGGACCTGCCCATCGGCCGGCCCGAATAAGGCAGCACACGGAGGGCAGTTCCGTACGCCTCCACGAGAGCAGGCTACGCAAAGTCGATGCATTCATCAGTCGAACACGATGAGCAGGAAGACAAGTTGTCTTCCTGTCGTCGACTTCCGGCCCACCCGCCAAGGCTACCCGATATGATCGGGCCATGATAGAGAGCGATGGCGCACACCGCGACAGCGCGCGTTCAACGGGCGCTGAACGAGCGACAACTGTCCAGCTGTCAACCGAGCACGGCGTTTTCCGTGCTGTCGGCTACTTGGACCACAATCGCAGGGATGAACAAATAGCGCTGGTATACGGCGACATCGAGGGAGACGATGCGCTCACCCGGGTACATTCGGAGTGTCTGACCGGAGATACCTTTGGATCCAACCATTGCGAGTGTGGGGACCAACTGTCCGCGGCACTACGCGCCATCGTGGGCGAAGGACGCGGCGTACTCATCTACCTGCGGGGTCACGAAGGCCGGGGAATCGGCCTGTTGGCCAAGCTGCGGGCGATGCAGCTCCAGGCGGAGGGACTTGACACGGTCGAGGCGAATATCGCGCTCGGGCTCCCGGTCGACGCCCGCGACTACCAGGTGGCGGCGGAGATTCTGCACGACCTCGGTGTCCGATCCGTGCGACTGCTGTCGAACAACCCACGCAAGCGCGAGGCGCTGCTGCAGCACGGCATCAAGGTTACCGAACAGGTTCCGCTGCTGACACAACCTCGTGAGGAGAACCTCGTCTACCTGCGGACCAAGCGAGAACGCCTTGGCCACCACCTGCCGCATCTGGAGGGCGGGGTCGACCAGACCTGACGCGTGGGCGAAGTCCGGTGCGCGGCGCAGCCCGCACGGGGGCGTCCGGCAACCTCCGGGGTCGCCGGCAGGTTGTGGTGGCCCTTCGCGTCAAGAAATCGCCCTCCTTCGTCAGGGCGACCGCCCTACGAACCAGGCGCACCCGTCCCCCTCTGCGGATGCAGCCGAGGGGGGCAGCACGGGCACGCGATACCGACTCGCGGCAGGCGCACCACCGCAGTACAGGTGGTCGAGAGCCGGTTCGCTGCCGACGCTTGCCCTCACCGATCCGCCCGGTCCCGATGCCGGGGCTCCGGTGGCGGAGTGAGCCGTCCGGTGTATTTACTGAGACGGTGCGGAGCCGGCAGCTCACGAGGCAGTTCAGCAGAGCCGGAAGTGACATCCATCCGTACCGGGAGCTGGGCGCACATGGCGATGGCCGACATCTGCCATCAATGGTGCGCTCCCCGCGCTGCTGGACTCCGTGAAGGGATGAGCGGCCCATGACAGCAATCAGCGGTCCCGCCCGGCACCTGCGTGGTCTCCTGGCCGGGGCCGCCGCGGGCGCTGCCGGGACCACGGTCCTGGACGCGGTCGGGTACCTGGACATGGTGGTCCGCGGCCGAGGAGCGAGTACGACACCCGAGGTCACCGTGGAACGGCTGTCGGAGACCCTGCACGTTCCGATCCCGGGCGACGAGAACGCACGGGAGAACCGCGTCAAAGGTCTGGGCCCCTTGACCGGTACAGCAGCGGGTGTGGGGATGGGTGCCCTGCTCGGCCTCGCTCTCTCCTGCGGCTGGCGGCCGGGCAACGCGGTCCTGGCCGCCACGGCGACCACGGGGGCGCTGATCGGGACCAACGGCCCGATGACCGTCCTGCGCGTGACCGACCCGCGCACGTGGTCACGCTCCGACTGGGTCGCCGACATCGTTCCGCACGTGGCCTACGCGCTGGTCACCGTCGCCGTCGTCAAGGGGCTGGAACGGTAGTCGCCGGGGCCGGACAGATCCAGTCCGAGTACGTGCCCTGCGGCAAGCCGCCGGCGAAGCTGGAAAAGATCGACCAGGACTTCCTCGACACGCTCGCGGCAGCCGGCGGCACCCCGCTGTAAGAGCAGTCGTACAAGGACGCCCGGGAAGTGCTGAACAAGCCTCGCTTCAAGCAGCAGGTCATGCTCTACCCCGTCACCGACGCCGACTTCGACACCGCCTCCTACAACCGCTTCGCCGAAAACTGCTGGCTCACGCGGCCGGCCATGAAGTGGTTCTGGGACGCCTATGCGCCCCGCGTGGCCGACCGCAGCAATCCGCTGGCCTCCCCGCTGCACGCCACCGTCGACCAGCTGCGCGGCCGGCCGCCCGCCCTGATGATCATCGACTCCGATGTTCTGCTGGATGCGGCCAACGCGTATGCCACCCAGCTCCGCGCGGCCGGCGTCCCGGTCACCTCGTCCCACCACAGCGGCGTCACCCACGACTTCATGATGCTCAACGCACTCGCCGACACCCAGGCCGCCAAGCAAGCCGTCGCCCGGACGACCGCGACTCTGCGCGAAGCGCTGTACGCGCCGGCCGACCCCGGCCCCGGCAAGTAACCGGCCCCGCCCCCTGTTTCGGGCCCGCCGCGCCCCGCGGCGGGCCCGTCCGCGCCCTGCCGCCCCGGCCGCTATGCCGGTGCTGCGCAGTTCCTGGGCTCATACATGCTGGGGCGGCAGGGCGATGACCACGGAGTGCGAGGCGGGAAGACGGGGAGCAGGGCCGTCGCGATCTCGTACACCATGCAAAAACTATGGACTTCTGCATGAATCGCTACGGAGAATGACTTTCCCCTGGATTTCCATGAATATGGGTGCAGGCCACCCGTAAGTGCTCACCCGGTGGTCGAACTGCCGGGCACGGCGCCGACGACCAGTCGCAGCCGCGACAATCCATGGGCGAACCTGCCGACATGGACGCACGCCAGGTGCGGCCCTTGGGACTGGGGCGGGCCGGATGGGGCGTCAGCTGCGCGGTGGGGCGCGCAGGGTGGCGAAGAGTTGGAGTCAGTGCATGAGCTTGTGGGTGAACGCGACCAGGGTCGGGCAGACGGCTTTGGCCTGAAAGTGTCCGGACGGAAGGTGCACACGGGGTCCTGCCGGCCGAGGCGCGGGCGGCCTTCCCTCCAGGAGTCACGCGGGCCCGCGGTGGCCAGGTCGGCGCTCCCACCGCGAACGCGAGTGCCGTCGGCACCACACACGTCCGTCGACGATACGAGGGCGCCGCCATCCCCATGCGTTCAACTCCTTGCACATGTAGGGCAATTACGGGGTCTCTTCGCTTCACATCTTGACGTGCCTGGTTCAGACCTTTAGGTTCACCGATCACCACCGTTCCATGAATGCACTCGACGTTCACATGTCTGGACGGGTCACGCACCTTCCGTCCCGATGCCTGCACCTGCGCGCCACGCTCCCACCCCCCACCGTCGGCCACGCACGAAAGGCTGTGCCCCCTCGATGGCCAGACATCCCCCTCTGCCCTCCACGACGCTGCGCGGCACCCTCTCAGCGGTACTCGCCCTCTCGGCCGGTCCCCTCAGAGTGTCGCCCGCCGCGGCCGCCACCGGCACGATCACCCGACTCCCGGGCAAACGTCTCGACGTCACCGGCAATTCGACCGCCGCCGGAGCCAAGGTCCAGTTGTGGGCCTGCGGCGTCGCCGACAGCTGCTCCGGAGTCACCGGCTGACGGACACGTCCGCCTCTCCCACCCCCGACCCCCACCCCCACAGGAGATCCCACCGTGCCCGGATCCAAGAGAGAAACCGGCCGTCGCCGGATACCGAAGCTGCTCATCGCGATCGCCCTCGTCGCCACGGCCGGAACCGGTATCGCGGCCGCCTCGCAGGACACGGCGACCGCGCAGACCGCCGCACTGCCGACCAGTTGGGCCACCGTGGTCAACGTGGGCAGCGGCAAATGCGTCGACGCACGCGCCGCGGGAACGGCGAACGGCACCGTCGTCCAGCAGTACGCCTGCAACGGCAGCCAGGCCCAGCAATGGCAGTTCGCGGTCACTTCCGGCGGATACGCACAGGTCGGCAATCGCACCGACGCCACCAAGGTCTGGGACGTCACCGGCGTCTCGACGGCGGACAGCGCGCTGGTGCAGCTGTGGACGTACGGCGGCGGAAACAACCAGCAGTGGCAAGCCGTGGCGGAGTCCAGCGGCGCGTACCACTTCGTGAACCGCAACAGCGGCAAGTGCCTCGACGTGCCGAGCGCCTCGACCGCGGACAGTGTGCAGCTCCAGCAGTACGCCTGCAACGGCAGCGCGGCCCAGTCCTTCCACGTCAACCCCGCGGACCCCCAACAGCCCCCCGGGACACCGGACCTCGGCCCGAATGTCACCGTTTTCGACCCGTCCACACCCGCTGCCACCATCCAGAGCAGCCTGAACGCGGCCTTCGCCCAGCAGGAGACCAACCAGTTCGGCACCGCCCGCAAGGCCTTCCTCTTCAAGCCGGGCACCTACGACGCCGATGCCAATGTCGGCTTCTACACCCAGGTCGCGGGGCTCGGCCTCTCCCCCGACGACGTCACCATCCGTGGTGCGGTACACGCCGAGGCGGACTGGTTCCAGGGCAACGCCACCCAGAACTTCTGGCGGTCGGCGGAGAACCTGTCCGTGACCCCGACCTCCGGCACGGACCGTTGGGCGGTGTCGCAAGCCGCCCCGTACCGCCGGATGCATCTGCGCGGCAACCTCCGGCTGGACGACGGCGGTTGGTCCAGCGGCGGCTACATGGCCGACACGAAGATCGACGGTCAGGTCAACTCGGGTTCGCAGCAGCAGTGGCTGTCGCGCAACACGGAGTGGTCGAGCTGGACCGGCTCCAACTGGAACATGGTCTACGTCGGCGCCAAGAACGCTCCCGCGAACAGCTTCCCGAGCCCGCCGTACACCACGGTCGACCAAACCCCCGTGTCGCGTGAGAAGCCCTTCCTGTACGTCGACCCGACGGGCGTCTACAAGGTGTTCGTGCCCGGGGTACGCACCAACTCGTCCGGCACCTCGTGGAGTTCGGGCGCGCCCACGGGCACGTCCCTGCCCCTCTCCGACTTCTTCATCGTCAAGCCGGGCGCGACGGCCGCACAGATGAACGACGCGCTCGCCCAGGGGAAGAACCTGCTGGTGACGCCGGGTGTCTACCACCTCGACCAGACGCTCAAGGTGACCAGGGCCGGCACCGTGGTCCTGGGCCTCGGCCTGGCCACGCTCATTCCCGACAACGGGATCACCGCCATGACGGTCGCCGACGTGAACGGTGTCCAGCTGGCCGGGTTGCTGATCGACGCCGGCACCACGAACTCGTCCCAGCTCCTGGAGATGGGGCCGAGCGGCTCGTCGGCCGACCACAGCGCCGACCCCAGTTCCCTGCACGATGTGTTCTTCCGCATCGGCGGCGCGGGCGTCGGCAAGGCCACCACCAGCCTGACCATCAACAGCAACGGTGTCATCGGCGACCACCTGTGGCTGTGGCGCGCCGACCATGGCAACGGCGTGGGCTGGACCAGCAACACCGGCGCCACGGGGCTCGTCGTCAACGGCAACGACGTGACGATGTACGGCTTGTTCGTCGAGCACTACCAGAAGCACCAGACCATCTGGAACGGCAACGGCGGCCGCACGTACTTCTACCAGAACGAGATGCCGTACGACCCGCCCAACCAGGCTTCCTGGATGAACGGTTCGACGCAGGGCTACGCGGCCTACAAGGTCGCGGACTCCGTAACGAGTCATCAGGTGTACGGATTCGGCAGCTACTGCTACTTCAACGTCAATCCGAGTGTCACCGCCGAGCACGCCATCGAGGCGCCCAACAACGCGAATGTGCGTTTCAAGGACATGGTGACGGTCTCGCTGGGCGGCACCGGGACGATCCGGCACGTCGTCAACGACCGGGGTGGCCCGTCCAACTCCACCACCAACGTCGCCAACCTCGTCAGCTACCCCTGATGCTCAAGGAAGGATCGTCGATGGACATCAGCACGGACATCAGCAGATCCGGTCCGGCGCGCGCGACTCTGTGGGTCCTCGTCCTGCTGGCGACACTGCTCGGCCTGGCGGCACCGCCCGACGCCCGGGCGAGCACGGCGGCAACGCCGTTCAAGGTGCTCGCCCTCTACAACGGCACCTGGGACGCCGCGCACATCAGCTTCGTCCACGAGGCCAACGACTGGTTCCCCGAGCAGGCCACGCAGAACGGCTTCACCTACACGGCCAGCAACAACTGGGACCTGCTCAGCAACGGTGGTGTGAACGCCTATCAAGTCGTCCTGTTCCTCGACGACTTACCGCAGACTGCCGCCCAGCGGTCCGGCTTCGAGCAGTACATGCGCGGTGGCGGCGCCTGGATGGGCTTCCACGTCTCCGCCTTCACGACGGACGCACAGTCCTGGCCCTGGTACCACAACCAGTTCCTCGGCAGCGGCACCTTCAGGTCCAATACCTGGGGTCCGACCACAGCCGTCCTGAAGGTCGAGGACCGCACTCACCCGTCCACCAAGAGCCTGCCCGCGACCTTCACCTCGTCGGTCAGCGAGTGGTACAGCTGGTCCAACGACCTGCGGCAGAATCCGGATATCAAGATCCTCGCCTCGGTGGACCCGAGCAGCTTGCCGTTGGGAACGGACCCGAACCAGACCTGGTACAGCGGCTATTACCCGATCCTGTGGACCAACTCGAAGTACAGGATGCTGTACGCGAACTTCGGTCACAACGCGATGGACTACGCATCCAACACCGCGCTGTCGTCGACGTTCGCCAGTGAGACACAGAACCGGTTCCTGCTCGACGGGCTGAAGTGGCTGGGCGGGGCCGGAGACACCGTGCCACCGGCGGACCAGATCTCCGAGACCGCCTGGTACTCGCTGACGAGCGCCTCCAACGGCACGTGTGTGGATGCCCGTTCCGCCGCCACGGCGAACGGGACCGCGATCCAGCAGTACTCCTGCAACGGGACCCTGGCACAGCAGTTCCAGTTCCGCTCGACGGACAGCGGATACACACGGATCACCATCCGCGGGAACCCGCAACAGGTCATCGATGTGACCGACCGCTCGACCGCCGCCAACGCGCCACTCCAGCTGTGGAGTTACGCGGGCGGGCAGAACCAGCAGTGGCGGCCCGTGAAGGAGAGCGTCGGGCGATACCACTTCACCGCCCGCCACAGCGGCCAGTGCCTTAGTTCCGCGAGCTCCTCGACGAACGGTGTCCAGCTCACCCAGCGACCCTGCGACGGCTCCTCCGCACAGAGCTTCACGCTCACAGCACAGCCCTGACCGCTCCTACCTGCCGGTGCCCCTTGCCACTGATCCGCGGCGAGGGGCACCGGGCCGCTCTCACGACCGCACTCGCGCAGGGTCGGCCGGCATCCTCCGGGGCGGCCCGCGGGTCGCGGACTTAGCCGATGGTGCCGCCGGCGGCGCGGGCGTCGGCTATCGCGCCCTTGACCCGTGCGACGGCAGAGCACATGGTGGAGGCTGCCGTTGATCGAGGCGATCCACACCAGCGCGAAAACTGCGGCGAACTCGCCCGGCCCGCGCCAGCTCAGGTACCCGGCGAAGTGGTGTGCGGCCTGGGCGACCAGCACGACCACGACCAGGTCGTGGAACAGTTCGAGCGGGCCGACCACCCGCTTGCGCGGCTGCTCGCCATGGGCACGTGGGGGCTGCCACAGTTGGCTGCGCAGCCGGTCCCACGGTTCGTGTCGCGAGGTCCCGCCCGCAACCCGGAACGCCAGCGGACGAGACTCTCGGACACGGCCCACAGCCGGGCCGCGTTCTCCCGATCCAAGGCGTACGGCGCGACGCCGGAGACGGCACCGGCTCGTTCGGTGACCGTCTCGGCCTGCGCACAATCCTCGAAATGGCGGCCGGTGACGCCCTCCACCGTCGGCGAGGCGGCCAACAGCACCGAGGTCGCGGCGCCCTGCTCCACAGTCTTCTGCGGTGGCAGTGCGAGTTCGCCCGAGGCGATGAAGTCGGCCACCTGCTGCAGGTCCATGTGCCGGGCCAGGCTCGTCTCGCCGATGTTGCCCGGCATCAGAGCGTTGGCGGTGATGCCGTCGTCGGCCCATCGCTCGGCCGCACCGACGGCGAACAGGGCGTTGGCGGTCTTCGACTGCCCGTAGGAGGTCCATGGGTCGTAGGGGCGGAAGCGGTGGTCCAGGTCGTCGAAGACGACCGGTGAGAAGAGGTGACCGATGGAACTCACCGAGACGATCCGCGCGCCGTCCGCGGCCGCGAGTGCCGGGTGGAGGCCGACGGCGAGAGCGATGTGGCCCAGGTGGTTGACGGCGAACTGCATTTCCCGGCCGTCAGGCGTGCGGGTGAGTTCCGGCGGGGCCATCACTCCGGCGTTGTTTACCCAAGGAGCCAGCCCACGCCCCGGGCATAGCTGCGTCCCCTCACCGAACCGGCGAAGGGACGCAGGGAGGGCGCACGGAGGCGACTCGTAACAGGCACATCACCCCAGGTCAGCGCACCCGTCCTCGCGGCTTCAGCGCCACCGGCGGCAGTTCGGGGGCGGCCAGCCGGCCGCCGTCGTAGCCCTTCACCTCTCCGAAGCGGGACCCTTCCATCCAGCCCCTCCGGGCCTCTTCGATCTCCTCGTGAGAACGGCCGATGAAGTTCCACCACATGACGATCTCTTCCTCGAACGGCTCACCGCCCAGAAGCATGAGGCCGGCGTCGGAGGCGGCACGGAGGGGGAGTTCGGTGCGGCCGCAGCCGAGGTAGAGCATCGATCCGGGCTGCAGCGGCACACCGTCGACCTCCGCCTCGCCGGACATCGACAGCACTGCGTACTCGAAGTCGGGGTCGAGCGGCAGTCGCGCCTCGGCACCGTCCGTCAGAGCGATGTCTGCGCCGACGATCGGGGTATAAGCCGTGCCCGGTGACGTGGCACCGTCGAGTTCGCCGAGGATCACCGTGGCGGTGAGGCCGGGGGCGGTGACGGTGGGCAGGTCGGTGTGGTGCTGGAAGTGCGGCTCGACCTGCCGGTGCGCGTCGGGCAGAGCCACCCAGAGCTGGGCGCCGTGCAGAAAACGGGCGTGCGGCTTCGGGCTCTCCTCGGAGTGGCTGATCGCCCGGCCGGAGGTCATCAGCCCCAGTTCGCGCGGGCGGACCGTCTGCAGACTGCCCAGGCTGTCGCGGTGCAGCACCTCGCCCTCATGGAGCCAGCTCACCGTCTGCAGACCCATGTGGGGGTGCGGCGGGACCTGCATCCCGGGCTCGTCGGCGATGTCGTCGGGGCCGTAATGGTCCACGAAGGCCCAGGCGCCGACCATGCGCCGGCCGAGATTGGGCAGCAGCCGGCGGACCTCGGTGGACTCGCCGAGCTGGACGTGGCGCGGGGCGAGAAGTTCACGTACCGGCTCGGCGACGACGAAACCCCGCCCTCCACAGACGGAGAGTGCGGCCTGGCGATCGAGATTGCTCATGGCGCTCAACCTATTCCCGTGCGGGCATGGGTGGTCGATACCCACGCCGAGATTTTAGTGGAATGTTCAACCATTATGCTGTGTTGTCAACGGTGAACGAACGGCTGGGCGGACGACCGGACGCCCGACCGGCAGGATCCGGGAAGGCCGCAACCGAGGAGGACAAGTGAACGACAGCTACTTCGAGTTCGGTACCGCAGCTGACCGCTGGGACCGCGCCCGGATGTTTTTCGAGGCCAAGGAGTATCTCACCGCGGCCCGGATCCTGGGTGGGCTGGTCGAGGAAGCGCCGGAGCAGGTCGCCCCGCGACTGCTGCTGGCCCGTGCCTACTACCACTCGGCCCGGCTCGGCAAGGCCGAGACGGAACTGCGGGCCGTGCTGGAGCGCGACCCCGTGGAGCACTACGCGCGGCTGATGCTCGGTCGCACGCTGGAGCGGCAGGGGCGGCAGGCCGAGGCGACGCCGCATCTGCGGATGGCTGCGGCGATGTCCGGGGACTTCGGGGACGACGCGGGCGCCTCGGACCTCTGAGGCGGAGCGCCTTCGGGCGGGCTGCGGCCGTGTTGAAGAACGAGTCGACCGGTCGCAGTCCCGAGGCCCGGCGCCCCCGGCCGGTTTCCGGCCATCGGCATCGGAGCCTCAGGGATCGATGCCCCGGTAAGTGGCGCCTCAGCCGGAGCGATCGGTTTACGCGTCGTCCGCGGCCCGGCTTCCCGCAGCGTTCGATACGCGGTCCAGCCATTCGGTCATCAGGGCCGATTCGGCCTTGCTGAGTCCGGCGCGAGGAGAGTCGTGCAACAGGGCCCTCAGCCGGTTGGCGGCGGAGGGGATCTGCGCCTCACCCGCGGCCTCCGACTTGCCTCCGCTCGCTTCGGGTACGAACACGGCCGCGTGCACCGCATCGCGTACTCGTACCGACATGCCGTTGTCGGTGAACGTCGCCGGGCGGGCGACCAGCATCAGCGCGACGCCGACATTGGCAGACATGATCATCTGAGCGGCCGGCTCGGGCGCGATCCGCAGCTTTCCCTGTGCCGCGGCCCGTTCCAGGTCCCTGGTGAGGATCCGATGCGATTCGAGCGCGGCGGCCGGCGGGGTGCGCATGGCGGGGGAATTCATCAACCGGTACAGGTTCGGATTGCGCAGGGCGAACTCGACATGGCTGTCCCAGCCGTCGCGCAGGTCCTGGACGGGGTCCGCGGTGTCGCCGCGCTCCCGCTTCGTCGCCAGGTACGCATCGAAGCCGTGATCGACGACGGCCGAGAGCAGTCCTTCCTTGTCGCCGAAGTACCGGTAGAGGGCCGGGGCCCCCACCTGCGCGGCCTCGCACACGGCCCGGGTGGAGACGCCCCCGTCCGGCGACTTCGCGACCAGGTCGGCCGCCACTTCCAGGATGCGTGCTCGAGTGCTCATCGAACGGACGCTATCAAGGGGAGCGTGCGGGGGTCAGCGCGCTGCATGGGGAGCCAACAGGTCGTCGAGGCCGATGCGGGTGAGGAACTGGGAGCGTATGTGGTCGGCGACGGCGCTGACCGTTTCGCTGCCGTCGTCGACGGGGTCGATATGGACCCTGAAGGGGCGCTTGCCATGCTCCGTCCCGACCACCCGGACGATGGCGTCGGCGACCTGGGAGACGTCGGCGTCGGCGGGGGCGAGGGCGGCCAGGCGTTGGGAGACCTGGTCCATCATCCCCGCGTAGCGCTCTTCGTACGCCGGGACGACGGTCAGGTCGGCGGAGTGGCCGCCGGTGACGAAGTGGTTGGTGCCGGAGGTGAAGGAGCCGGGCACGACGATGGTGGTCTCGATGTTGAAGCGGGCGAGCTCGGCGGCGTACGAGACGGCGAGCGCGTCCATGGCGGACTTGGCCGCGAAGTACGGGGCGAGATAGGGCGGGGTGCCGCCCCTGGTGGACGTGGAACCCACCCATACGACCAGCCCGTGTTCCTGGGCGCGCAGGTGCGGGAGGGCCGCCCGGTTGACGCGTTGGGTGCCGAGCACATTTGTGTCGTAGACCGCCGCGAGCTCCTCGGGCGTGAACGCCTCGGTGGGGCCGGTGACCATGTGTCCGGCGTTGTGGATGATCACGTCCAGCTGACCGGCGTCGGCGAGGACGGTGGCCACGGCGGCGTCCACCGACTCCTGGGACAGCACGTCGAGTTCGACGGTGCGCAGGTCCACCTGGTGTTCGGCGGCGTACGCCGCCGCCTCGGCCACACGTGCGGCGTTGCGTGTCCGGGTGTTGCGTATGGCCGCGTAGACGGTGTGGCCCTCGCGGGCCAGGGCGCGGGCGGCCAGGGCGCCGAAGCCGGATCCCGCGCCGGTGATGACGATGGTCTTGCTCATGACTCAGTCCTCGGTCTTTCGGTCGGGGTAGGAGAGGAAGAAGAGCGGCGGTCTGCGGCCGCAGCGGGCGCGGTCAGACGATGCCGCCGTTGGCACGCACGACCTGGCCGTTGACCCAGCGGGCGGGACCGGCGAGGAAGGCGACGACCTCCGCGATGTCCTGCGGAGTCCCGAGACGCTCCAGCGGCGCCTGGCCGGCAAGCTTGTCGATGGTCGCCTCGTCCTTGCCGTCCAGGAAGAGAGCGGTGGCGGTCGGCCCGGGGGCCACGGCGTTGACCGTGATGTCCCTGCCGCGCAGTTCGCGGGCCAGGATCAGGGTCATGGCCTCGACCGCGCCTTTGGTGGCGGCGTAGGCGGTGTAGCCGGGGAGGGCCAGCGACAGCACGGAGCTGGAGAAGTTGATGATCGCTCCGCCGCCGCGCAGGCGACGGGCCGCCTGCTGGTCGACGACGAAGGTGCCACGGATGTTGGTCCGGTGCATCCGGTCCAGGGCGTCCAGATCCATGTCGACGAGTGGTGCGAGCGTCATGACGCCCGCGGCGTGGACGACGACGTCGACTCCCCCGAAGGCCGCCTCCGCCGCATCGAAGAGCGCTGCTACCGCGGCCTCGTCGGCGACGTCCGCACGGTGGGCGATTGCCTCGCCACCCGCGGCAGCAATCGCCGCGACGGCGGCCTCGGCCTCGGTCCGGTTGCCCGCGTAGTTGATGACGACGGCGAATCCGTCGGCAGCCAGGCGCTCGGCGCTCTCCCGGCCGATGCCCCTGGATCCTCCGGTGACGACCGCGACCCGGCGTGCAGTGGTGGTGGTCTGCTCAGTCAAGGCATTGCTCCCGCTTCAGGGGGGCGGTGATGTCCGCATCCCGATGGAACAACGCTAACACCATTTGGGTAGCGTCGCTACCTTCTATGCGTAGCAACGTTACGCCCGTCGCTACCCACTCTTCGGTCGGTCAAAATTCCGATGCGTCGAGGTTGGCCGCCGTGATAGTCCGGCGAGTCATGGAAGCTCTTGTGACAACGCGGCTCGTGCTCCACCCACTGACCCCCGCGGAGGCGGAGTGCGTAGTGGAAGGCAGTCCCGGACCGGACGCCCTCTGGGCACCCGACTACCCCAACGACGGCGACCGGGCGGGCGCGAGGCACTTCCTGGAACACTGCGCGGATACCGGCAATCCTCATCCGTTCGGCGCCTACGAGATCCGCCTCCGCGAGGACGGGCACGCCATCGGTGGAGTCGGTTTCCATGGCGTCCCGGACGACCGGGGGCAGGTCACGATCGGCTACGGCCTGATACCGGCGATGCGCGGCAAGGGGTACGCCTCCGAGGCCCTGCGTGCGCTGCTGGAGTTTGCCCGCGCCGCGGGTGTCGCGTCGGTGAAGGGCGACGCCGACGTCGACAACACCGCGTCCCATCACGTCATGGCAGCGGCGGGTATGCACTTCGTCAGGGAGGACGACCTGCTGAGGCATTACCGGATCGACTGGCCGGCCGGATCGGCGGCCGAACCCGGGGGCGGAGCGACTGCGACGGACGAAGCCGCCGGTTCCGAGCCTTCTCTCCAGGTCTCCGCTCGACGTCCGTCGTGACGCCGGACGGCCGGACCCCGACCACGACTGAACCCGCCAGGCGTCTCCAGGCGGGTTCGGTCGTAGCGGTGTTCCGGCCGGTCAGTCGGCAGCGGTGGCCGTGCGGGATGCCGTGCCGCCGCCCGCCGGGACCGTGTCCGGTCCCGGCACCAGCAGCCGTTCGGTCAGATAGCCGAAGAACAGACCGAAAGTGGTCCAGAGCGTGACCTGAACGGCGAGGGTGGCGAGGCGGAACTCCCACAGCAGACCGGCCGGGAAGTCCTTGCCGACCTCGTTGAACGAGGGCAGGAAGGCGTAGGCGAGCCCGATGACGAGGACGTAGCCGACGGACGCGGCGATCGTCGCGTTCCAGTTGCCCAGCCGAGGAGCCAACCGCTTGCCGAGGATGACGGCCGCGACGGCGAGCAGCACGCTGAGAGCGACCATGAGGAAGAACAGGGCGGTGCGTTGGCCGATCGTGTCGGGGTTGCCGACGGCCGGCGGGTTGGCCGGGTACTTGAGGAACGGCACGACATACACGGTCAGCAGGGCGCCGAACGCGATCAGTGCTGCGGTGGCCCGCGGGCCGAACCTGCCGATGCGGCCGAGGGCGTAGCAGAAGACGAGCGCGGCGATGCCGCCGATGGCCACGCCGAAGACGAGGACACCGGTGGCGAGGCCGGCCGTGGACTGCATGGCGCGGCTGACGAGTTCCTCGCCGCCGCCGTGGTCGTGGCTGTGCGCCTCTTCGAGGGCGATCGCCGCGTCGACCCGCGACTCCCCGAGGAAGTAGGCGACGGCAAGTGCGAGCGCGCCCGCCACAAGGCCGGCCAGCATGCCGCGGACCAGTAGGGCTCTGACAGATATGGAGTTCATGAGGGGTTCCCCTGGCTTGCGCGGTGTGTCAGTGGCAGGGGAAACCGAGCAGGTGGCGACCGTCGTGGACCCATTCGTGGACACCCTCGCCGGAGATGACCGCAGTGGCGCCCTGCTCGGCGCCGACGAAGTACAGCAGGACGAGCATGAGAATGCCGAAGAAGACCGCCCATGGGGCGATGGCCTTCAGCGAGATGGGGGTGATGGCGGGTGATGCGACGGCGGCGGGGGCAGCAGTCTGTGCCATGGCAGAACCTCCTGGGGGAACACGCGTCCCGATCGTGGTGCCTGAGACGACAGTGCTGGGTCTGACTTCCCGTACGGATACGGGTTCACAGTGGCGCGACCGTGCCGGATTCTCACCGGACTTCCATCACACCGTCGTCATGTTCGTCGCGACCATACCGTCTGGGAGCACCCCGCCGCCATGGCACCATCTGCCCACCTCACAGCCCTGGATGCCATGGTGTGCTTACTGAAGAGGCCACAGTTCAGGGAGTTGACACGGGTGTTGACGGTACGGGTGATGTTGATCTCACCGGCGCTCAACGCAGCGCTGCGCGAGGCCCGCTTCGACGGCGACGCCCCGCTCGACGCGTCCGGTGTCCGGCGGGCGCGGGCGGCCGCGACCGCGGTGCCTGGTGCCGATCGCCGGGTGCACGGCCCGGACGAACGGTGCGCCGGGACCGCCGAGGCGTTGGGGCTGCGGTCCGATCCCGAACCTGCCCTTCGTGGCTGGGACTTGGGGCGCTGGAGCGGGCAACGGCTGGCGGAGGTGAGCCGGGACGAGCCGGAGGCGGTGTCGACCTGGCTGTCCGGCCCCTCGGCGGCCCCGCACGGCGGTGAGTCGCTGCTGGATCTGCATGCGCGGGTGGGCGGCTGGCTGGATTCGCTGCATCGGGAGGGTGCCGATGACGGCAGCGTGCTCGCCGTGGTCGAACCCGCGGTGGTGCGGGCCGCGATCGTGCATGCGCTGGGCCTTCCGTCGCAGACGTTCTGGCGGTTGGACGTCGCTCCGCTGACGCTGACCGAGCTCAGCGGGCGGTCCGGGCGCTGGAACCTGCGATGCGGGCGGTCCCTGGGCACCGGAACCGACGAGACCACCGCAGTGCACAGACGGTAGCCGGGGGGAGCCACCTCCGTGATGGACCGGGAATCACGTACGTCGCCTTCACCATGCGTCGCGACGGACTTCGCCTCCCTGTCCCGGACCGGAGGGCGGGCACCCGAGGCCGGACTCCCCCACAACAACCCACTCCCCTCAGCGGCGGGCTCGGCCATCCACCCTTCCGCCCAAGCAATGCCGACAAATGGTACGTAAAATGGCCAAGGCGATCGAGCCCACCTCCTCTTCGGAAGGGCGACCGACCATGACCGATCAAACACAGCTGAGCCGGCCCGAGACCACCCGCCCGGCGTCCGAGTCCACGCACGGACCGGGACCGCATGGCGAAAACCGCCGAACGGAACCCGGGGCACGGGGGCGTACCACGATCGCCGACGGTGTGGTGGCGAAGATCGCCGGGCTGGCGGCCCGGGGCGTGCCCGGAGTCCAGGGCATGGGCGGAGGATTCATCCGCGGTATGGGGACCGTGTGGGAGCGAGTGCCCGGAGCGGGAAGCCGGTCCGTCACCGGCGGTGTCAAGGTCGAGGTCGGCGAGGTCCAGACCGCGGTCGACCTGTCGATCATCGTCGAATACGGCTTCCCGATCGTCGAGCTCGCGGGCGATGTCCGGACCGAGGTGATCGCCGCCATCGAGCGGATGACCGGTCTGGAGGTCGTAGAGGTCAACATCACGGTGACCGACGTGAAGCTGCCCGACGAGGAAGAGGAGCAGCAGGCGCCGGAGAGGCGAGTCGTGTAGTGGTTCGCCGGACCGGATCGCGCCTGGTCGAAGGGGGTGACCATCGGCCATGGCGACGGCCTGTTCGGCGGCGGCATCTGCAAGAACGCTTCGGGCCCGAGTACGAGCGCGCTGTCGAAGCCGGTGACAGCCGCACGGCGGCAGAGGGTGATCTGCGCGACCACGAGCAACGGCACGACGACCTCGATCTGAAGCCGCTGGCCCGGCCCCGGACGACAGTGTGAGCGCAGCAGCCGTCGGTCACGTGGAGAAGCATGCATGTCTCGCCCGACGAGCTCGCCGCCACTTCGTCCGCACTTCGGGACGCGGGTACAGCGTGCGAGTACGCGGGGGCGACGGATCCCGACAACGCAGCGACCCCGTCTCTTGCCGGGGGGTCGGTCATGTCGGGATCCGTCCCTCCACGCGCCGGCACATCGTCCGTGCTCAGCCGCGGTACGCCTCCAGCAGGCGCAGCCAGACCTCGCTGATCGTGGGGAACGCAGGGACCGCGTGCCAGAGCCGGTCGATGGGGACCTCGCCCGCGACCGCGACGGTCGCCGAATGCAACAGCTCGCCGATGCCCGGCCCGACGAAGGTGACGCCGAGCAGGATCTCCCGGTCGAGGTCGACGACCATGCGGGCGCGCCCCCGGTAACCGCTCGCGTAGAGGCCGGAGCCCGAGACCGCGGCGAGGTCGTAGTCGACGGCGCGTACGCGATGACCGGCCCGCTCCGCCCCGGCGAGGGTGAGACCCACGGACGCGGCCTCCGGGTCGGTGAAGACCACCTGAGGGACGGCCGCATGGTCGGCGGTCGCGGTGTGGGCGCCCCAACGACCGGTCGCCTGCGGGGTGCCCTGGGCGCGGGCGGCGATCGCGGCACCCGCGATACGGGCCTGGTACTTGCCCTGATGGGTGAGGAGCGCCCGGTGATTGACGTCGCCGACGGCGTAGAGCCAGTTACTGCCCTCTACGCGGCAGCTGTCGTCGACCGGGAGCCAGGATCCGGGCTTCAGGGCCACCGTCTCCAGCCCGAGGTCGTCGGTGCGCGGGGCGCGGCCGGTGGCGAAGAGGATCTCGTCGGCCTCGATGCGCTCGCCGTTGTGCAGCTCGACGGTGACGGGGCCGTCCGGGGCTGTGCGGTTGACGGAGCTGGCCGAGACGCCGGTACGGATGTCGGCTCCGGCCTCGGTGAGCGCCTCGGCGACCAGCTCACCCGCGAACGGCTCCATCTTCGGCAGCAGGCCGTTGCCACGGATCAGCATCGTGACCTCGGCGCCGAGCGCCTGATAGACGGTGGCCATCTCCACGCCGACGACCCCACCGCCGACGATCACCAGGCGGCCCGGAACCTCCTTCGCGCCGGTTGCCTCCCGGCTGGTCCAGGGGTGGGCATCGGCGACTCCGGGCAGGTCGGGAACCACGGCGCGGCTGCCGGTGCAGACGGCGACGGCGTGCCGCGCGGTGAGCCGGTGTTCGGTGCCGTCGGGAGTGGTGACGGAGACCTGCTTCGTACCGGCCAGACGGCCCTGGCCCCGGTAGAGATCCGCACCGACGCCCTCCAACCAGGCGACCTGTCCGTCGTCGTGCCAGTCCGAGACGTACCAGTCACGATGGGCAAGGATCGCAGCCGTGTCCAGCGGGCCCTGCACGGCTGCGCTGAGGCCGGGCACCCTGCGCGCGTCGGCACGGGCGACGACCGGGCGCAGCAGGGCCTTGCTGGGAATACAGGCCCAGTACGAGCATTCGCCGCCGACCAGCTCCGCCTCGACGACCGCCGTACTCAGCCCGGCCGCGCGGGTCCGGTCCGCCACGTTCTCCCCCACCGGCCCCGCGCCGATCACCACGACGTCGTATACGGCGTTCTTCACAGCATCAGCATCTGTCATGGGGACAGTCTGGTGGTGGGTGTGGGCTGCGGCCACATGGGCAGGCGGAATAGCGCAAAGAAAGCCACCGTTGTCCGGGGACAGGTCCGAACGGGCACAGGAAGAGGTACAGACGCATGAGCACCGTAGAGCTCACCAAAGAAAACTTCGATCAGGTCGTCAGCGAGAACGAGTTCGTCCTGATCGACTTCTGGGCTTCCTGGTGCGGCCCGTGTCGGCAGTTCGCGCCGGTCTACGACGCGGCGTCCGAGCGCCACGACGACCTGGTCTTCGCCAAGGTCGATACGGAGGCGCAGCAGGAGCTGGCGGCGGCCTTCGAGATCCAGTCCATTCCGACGCTGATGATCGTCCGGGACAATGTGGCGGTGTTCGCCCAGCCCGGGGCGCTGCCGGAGGCGGCGCTGGAGGATGTCATCGGGCAGGCCCGGAAGCTGGACATGGACGAGGTGCGCAAGTCCATCGAGAACCAGCAGAAGGAACAGCAGCAGTAGCCTGCGCGCGCCGGAACTGTGGGTGGAGGAGGGCCCGGCCATCGGCCGGGCCCTCTCGGCGCTACGGAGGCGGACAGGCCCTAGAAGGGGTGGCCGGCCGGTTCGTGGCGCACGGTCGTCCAGCGCAGCTCGGTGAAGGCCTCCAGATTGGCCCCGCCGCCGAACCGTGCGCCGGTGCCGGACGCGGCGATGCCGCCGAAGGGCGCGACCGCCTCGTCGTTCACCGTCTGGTCGTTGATGTGGACGATGCCTGTCGGGATCCGGTCCGCAAGTTCCAGGCCGAGCGCGGTGTCACGAGTGACGATGCCGAGGGAGAGTCCGTACGGGCTGTCGGCGGCCAGTGCCGCGGCCTCGTCCAGGGTCTCGAAAGACCGCACGGGGGCCACCGGGCCGAAGACCTCCTCCGTGTAGGCAGGCGTGTGGTCGTCGACGTCGGTGAGGACGGTGGGGCGGTAGAACAGATCGCGGTGGGTGCCGCCGGCCGCGAGCTTCGCGCCACCTGCGGTGCTCGACTCGACCAGCCGGTGGATCTTGCCGAGCTGGCCGCGGTCGATGATCGGGCCGAGGTGGACCTGCTCACGGTGCGGGTCGCCGACCGCCAGCGCGTCCGCCTTGGCGACGAGCCGTTCGACGTACTCGTCGAGCAGCGAGGCGTGTACGAGGTGTCGGCCGGTGGTCATGCAGATCTGGCCCTGGTGGAAGAACGAGCCCCAACTGGCCTGGGCCACCGCGCCCTCCAGGTCGGCGTCCTCCAGAACGACAAGGGCGGAGTTGCCACCGAGCTCCAGGTGGGCGCGCTTGAGGAGCCGTCCGGCAGCCTCGCCGACGGCTCGGCCCGCCGCGGTGGAGCCGGTGAAGGAGATGACCGGGACGCGCGGTTCCGCGACCAGCGCCTGTCCGGCCTCGGCGCCGCCGGGCAGGACGTGCAGCAGGTGTTCGTCGAGTCCGGCCTCGGCGAAGACCGCCGCCAGCGCGAGCCCGCCGCAGACGGCGGTGCGCGGGTCGGGCTTGAGGAGGACCGCGTTGCCCAGGGCGAGTGCGGGGGCGACGGACCGGATGGAGAGGATCAGCGGCGCGTTGAACGGGGCGATCACGCCGACGACGCCGACCGGGACGCGCCGGGTGTAGGAGAGACGCTCGTCCTCGCTGGGCAGGACCTCACCGGCCGGCCGGGATGCGAGCGCGGCGGCCTCGTAGCACTCCTGGGCGGCGACGTGGAGCTCGAAGTCGGCCTTGCCGGGGATCGAGCCCGACTCCCGTACGATCCATTCGCGCAGTTCGTCGGCGTGCGCCGTGAACAGGTCGCCGGCCCGGCGCAGGACCGCGGCGCGGACGAAGTGCGGGGTGCGGGACCAGGCGGCCTGGGCGGCGGCCGCGGACCGGGCAGCCGCGGCGATGTCCTCGGGCGCGGCGAGGGTGACACGTCCGAGCACCTCACCGGTGGCGGGCTCGACGACGTCCGACTCACCTCCCGCAAGCGTGCGGGACTGCCAGGCTTTGGGGTCGAGCAGGGACATGACGGCTCTCCAGTCGATCGGTTCGAGGGGTGGTCCCATGCGGTGGGGCGCGGGGGTGCGGGCGCGGCTTCGCGGGACGACGCGATCCGGCGCAACCGTGCGAGCTGCGTCCGGTGATCGAACGTGTCCTCGCTCGGTTGAACGTGCAACATCGTAGCCACGCGGCACCCACCGACAAGGGAATTGATCGAACTGCTGCTCCCTTTTCCACTCGACATTCCGTGCTGACCTCACACAGCGACGGCACCTCCCAACTCTCCGCTGACAGAAGGAAGTTGTCTGTGCCCCGGCTCAGCCTTCGGTCTTCCGCTCCGAGACCCTGACCGAGAGGCCGTAGTCCAGTTCGGCGCCGTCGATCAGCAGGGCCTCCACGGTCCGGGTCGCCGGATCGATATCCGCCACCATGCCCTCCCCGGCGTATCTGGGGTAGCCCGAGGCCCCCGTCTCGCCCGTGGCCTCCACGACGGCCGAGCGGATGGCGGCGACGGAGTCGGAAGCCTCGGTGGTGTCCGTGTGCTCGGTGTCGTCGGTGGCTTCTGGGCGTTCGGTGGCCTCGGCCGGTTCGGCCGTGGTGTCGGTGAACCCGGGAACGAGCAGGATCTCGTAACTCTGCGGATAGCTCATGGTCATGACGCTAAGCAAGCGACGCGCGGCGCGCACGTTGCCGCGCTGCCGTGTTGCAGTGCCGGGCAAACCACCCCGGGTGCTGCCGCCGGCGAGCCCGGCGACCGCACCCCGCCGCCTCAGCTCGACTCGCGGGGAATCGTCCGTGCACTCAGCAGGTCGTGACGCTCGGGCTCGCTCACCGGGTTCTGCACCAGCCGGTCGACGAGATCGGCCAGCGGCTGCGCCGCCGCCAGTTCCATCCGCACACTGCTCAGCCGGGGCCGCAGCAGCCTGCCCAGCATCAGATCCCCGGCTCCGATCACGGCGGTCTCGCCAGGCACCTCGATGCCCGCGTCCTGGAGCGCCCGCATCAGAAGCATCGCGTACTCGTCGTTGTACGCGAACACGGCGTCGAGTCCGAGCGTGCGCCATCTCGCGGCGAGGGCGGCGGCCGACTCCTCCTCGTACCGCAGGGGCAGCGGCTCGATACGGGCTCCGCCACCGGCCGCGGCCCGCCGGGCTCCGGCCAGCCGGGGTTCGGCGAACACGCCGACGCCCCGTTCCTCGGGCATGACCACTCCGATCCGTCGGCGGCCGCGCTCCAGAAGATGCGTGGTGGCGCAACTGCCCACCTCCCGCTCGTCCATGACCAGGGCGTGGGCGCCGTCGACCGGCTGCGGGCCGAGAGTGATCACCGCCTTGGCCCCGGAACGCCGGAGCACGGCGATGCCCTGCGGGGTGAGGGCGATCCCGCCGGGTGCGACGACGGCGACGGGACGGAGCTCGGCCCAGGCGCGGGTGGCTTCCTCGGCGTCCAGGCCCAGACTGCCGTGCCGGACCACGGTGTAGTCGAGGCGGCGCAGGCCGGACTCGAGCTCATGGAAGAAGTGGTGGTGAAGCGATCCGGCCGGATGGTCACCGGTGGGCAGCAGCACCATCCGGGTGTGTCCGGCGCGCAGACTACGGGCCGCCGCGTGCGGCACGTAGCCGAGTTCGCCGGCCGCTTCCCTGACCCGACGGCGGGTCGGATCACTGATCCGTACGGTCGAGTTGTTGTTGAGTACGTACGACACGGTGGCCCGGGAGACACCTGCGAGTCGCGCCACGTCGGCGCTCGTCGGGACCGGACCTTCGGAGGGCTGCTCGGGTAACTGGCTCATGGCGTCGGGCAGTCTTCCAGACCGGTCCTGCGTGGGTACGCTCCGGGGCATGGATGACTCGTCGATGGTGGGACTGCTCGGCCGGGTGACCGGGACGGTGGGGCCGGGGCTGGTCGGCGAGGTGATCGTACGGATCCGTGGGGGCGCCGAGCACTTCCTGGCGTACCCGTCCTCACCGAAGGACCGCATGGAGCCGGGGACAGTGGTGACGGTGATCGACTATCTTCCCCCGCGCACGGTGTATGTGGCGCGCGCGTACGACTGTTGAGGTGTACACGCAGAACAGTTCAGGTGTGTGACAGACAGGCGTCGGGTCCGCGCCAGTCAAGAATGCGACAAGGTTTTGCACACCCCTTCTCCGTCGTCGCGCGCAGGAGAAGACTCCGTCTGTTCAGCAGTGCCGACGGGGCACTGCGATAAGGGGGCGCATGCCGATGGTCATCGGCGTCATGGCGGGGCTGGTTCTCGCCGCCATCATTGTGTTGATCGGCCTGTTCAAGCTGATGTGGCGAGTGGCCGAGCCGAACGAAGCACTGGTCATCTCGGGCTCCAAGCACAAGACCGAAGGCCTTGGGCAGGGCATGGGGTTCCGTATCGTCACCGGGCACGGCACGCTCGTCCTCCCCGGTGTGCAAGCGGTACGGAAGATGTCTCTCGACCTCAACGAGACGGAACTGTCCGTCGATTGTGTCACGCATCAGGGGATTCCCCTGCGGGTGCGCGGTGTCGTCATCTTCAAGGTGGGCGACGACTTCGTATCGATCGCCAATGCGGCCCGCCGCTTCCTCGACCAGCAGAAGATGATGGCGGAGCGGGTGCACAACGTGTTCGCCGGTCATCTCCGGTCCATCGTGGGCGGGTTGACCGTCGAGGACATGATCCGGGACCGGGAGAAGCTCACCGGTCAGACCCGGGCGGCGTGCGGCAGCGAGATGGAGAAGCTCGGGCTGATCGTCGATTCGCTGCAGATCCATGAGATCGAGGACCCGACCGGGTACATCAAGAATCTCGCCATGCCGCATGCCGCCGCCGTTCAGCGGGATGCCCGGATCGCGCAGGCCGAGGCCAACCGGCGGGCGACCGAGGCGGAGCAGCAGGCCGCCGCCCGGATGTCGGAGGCGACCCGCGACAGCGAGATCCTGCAGGCCGGCTACCAGGCCGAGCGGGACAAGGCCGCGGCCAAGTCGCGGCAGGCAGGTCCGCTCGCCGACGCAGCGGCCCGGCAGGAGGTCGTGGTCCAGGAGACCCGGGTCGCCGAGCTGGAGGCCCAGCGGCGCGAGCAACAGCTGCAGGTCGACGTACGGAAGCCCGCCGATGCCCAGGCGTACGAGAAGCGCACGCTGGCGGAGGGCGAGCGCGACGCCCGGATCTCGGCCGCCCAGGCGCATGCGAAAGAGACGGAGCTCGCCGCGATCGCCGAGGCCAACCGGGTGAAGACGGCGGCGATCGCCGAGGCCGAGGCGACCAAGGCACGTGGCGCCGCCGCCGCGTCGGCGACCCGGGCGACCGGTGAGGCGGAGGCAGCAGCGGCCCAGGCCAAGGGGCTCGCGCTGGCGGAGTCGACCCGGGCGAAGGGTCTGGCCGAGGCAGAGGCGATCAAGGCACGGGCCGCAGCCCTGGCCGAGAATCAGGAGGCCGTGGTCGCACAGCAGTTGGCGGAGAAGTGGCCGGAGATCGTCGAGGCCGGCGCAGGCGCCTTCAGCAGCGTCGATCACATGGTGCTGCTGAACGGGGCCGACGGCATGTCGGAGATGTTCGCGAAGGCGCTGACGATGGGTGGTACGGGGCTGGGCCTGGCCCGCCAGCTGCTGTCCACGATGAGCCAGGGCGACGGCCGGAACGATGGCCGGAGCAACGGCGGGACGGAGGCTGCGCCCCCGGTCAACGGTGTCGCACCCGCCGCCCCGCCCGCGCCGCTCAAGGAGCACATTCCGGTGACGGGTGGTCAGGAGGGCGGCAGGCCCTCCTGACCGGTCGTGGCAGCTGTGGCCCGGTTCTTGTCCGTCAACCACGGACGAGTACCGGCCACAGCTATGTGCTGTCCCGTCCAGGTCCCATCGAGCGGCACGGCGCGCCCGGTGCACGCCGCAGCGCATCCGCGTCGTCCTTCCCGGTCCGCTGCGTGTTCGGCGGACCCGACTCCACGGAATGGGTCGTGCACGTTCTACGGTGTCCGGATGACGATCCCTCACCGTTCAGTCGGCACATTCAGCATGATCAGCACCGACGGCTCGGCCGACTTCCCCGGCCGTTCCGGTCCGACCGCCACCGCCGAGGCCGACCCGCACGACGTGGGCCAGGTCCGCACCTCGTACGCCCCCGACCGTGACGGCGATCCCGACCCCGGCGAGATCGTCTGGACCTGGGTGCCGTTCGAGGAGAACGACAGCCGGGGCAAGGACCGCCCGGTGCTCGTGGTGGCACGGGAGGCGACGGGCACGCTGCTCGCCGTGCAGCTCTCCAGCAAGCAGCACGACCGGGAACGCGAGTGGGTGGCCCTCGGCGCCGGGCCGTGGGACAGCTCGGGCCGGCCGTCCTGGGTCGATCTGGACCGGGTGCTGCGGGTGCACGAGGACGGGATGCGCCGCGAGGCGTGCGCGCTGGACCGGGACCGGTTCGATCTGGTCGTCGGGCGGCTGCGGGAGCGCTACGGCTGGAGCTGACCGACGGGGGCCGGGCCCACCGGCCGTGGCGGCCGACGTCGATCTCTCCGGCTCGACACCGTTCCGGCCGGCGCCCATCCCTCCAGCTCAACCTGACGGTTACGGTTGGCACCCGTCCCTCCGGCCCGACGTCCCCTCGCAGTCGGTACCCGCACCCCCGGTCGGACGCCAGCCGTCACGGTCGGTGCACACTCCTCTGGCTCAACGTGACCGTTGCGGTTGGCCTCCACTCCTTCGGCCCAACGTCAGGGTCACGTCTGCGGCTCATGGCCGACCGTCCGGGCGAACGCGTCCCGGGTGGCCGCGGTGCGGCTGCGGTCGAGGATGCCGAAGACGATCTGCTCGAAGTGGCCGGCGAACCGGCCCCCGTCGGCGAGCAGCGCCCGGAACGCGCCGGCCACCTGCGCCGGATCGTTCATGAACACGCCGCAGCCCCACGCCCCGAGCACGAGCCTGCGGTACCCGCGCACGGCGGCGACCTCCAGCACCCGCTCGGCGCGGGACGCGAGCGCCGCAGGGATGCGATGGGCGTCCTCGGGTGTCCGGCTGCGGATCACTCCGGCGTTGGGTGCCGGCGAGGTGAGGAAGCCCACGGTGTACGGGGTGTCCAGCAGCCGCCCCCGGTCGTCACGGAACACCGGCACGCCGGGCGAGTGGATCACCCGATCGGTGTAGAACGCGCTGCGTTCGGCCCGGTGGTGGGCGTAGTAGTCGGGGGCCCGCAGCAGGGTGGCGTACAGGGCGGAACCACGGCACAGGGCCTCCTCCTGGGCCTGCGCGCCGTTGAGGTAGCCACCCCCGGGGTTACGGGCGGAGGCGTAGTTCAGGACGGCGATCCTGCCGGGCCCTTCGCCGGTCATCCGGTGCGCCGCCTGCAGGCTGCTCTCGCCGGTCACCTCGATGACCGCGGTGCGGTCGGTGTCGAGTGCGGCGACGGGCACCGGGTCGGGCCCGTACAGCCGGGTCCCGGAGAGCGCGGCGGCCACAGTGCGCTCAATACTGATCTCACGCCCCTCGGGCGTGCGGTAGAGCCCGGCTTCGACAATGGACTCGGTCTCTGTCGCGATGGCGCGCAGCCGTGCGCTCATCGGCACTCCCCCGTGTGATGCATACGGGGCATGATCGACGCTCCTGCGCTCCTTGCGCAACGGGATTATGTGCCCGCGCAAGGGCACCCTTGTGCGATCTCCCTGCAAGGGTTTGGGTGGTACGGACGTACCGAAAAAGGAGGCCCCGGCATGTCACCGGACGCACCCGTCGGCCACGGTCCGACCGATTACGACCGCCCCCTCGGTGAGGGCGAAGCGGAGGATTTACTGCGATGCATCTGCTTCAAGACCGGCCCGCCCCGGACGGTCGGTGTCGAGCTCGAATGGCTCATTCACGACCGTGACCGGCCCCGTACCCCGGTCGCCCACGACCGTGTCGACGCGGCCGTCGCCGCCGTGGGCGCGCTGCCGCTGAGTGCGGCGCTCACGTTCGAACCCGGCGGACAGCTGGAGCTCAGCTCGCAGCCGGCGGACTCCCTGATGACCTGTATCGATGCCATGGCCACCGACCTGGCCGCCGTACGTGCCGCGCTCGGCCGGCTGGACCTCGTACCGGTCGGTCTCGGCGTCGATCCGTGGCATCCCCCACGCCGTCTGCTGCACGAGCCCCGCTACGACGCCTTGGAGGCCTCGCTGGACCGGTCGGGACCGGCGGGTCGCGCCATGATGTGCTCCACCGCGTCCGTCCAGGTCTGTCTGGACGCCGGCGAGGAGGAGCCGGGGCCGCTCGGCTACGGGCGGCGCTGGCAGCTGGTGCATCTGTTGGGTGCGGTGCTGGTGGCGGCGTTCGCCAACTCGCCGTACCGGGAGGGCCGGCCGACGGGATGGCGGTCCACTCGCCAGTCGCTGTGGGCCGACCTCGATCCGGTACGGAGCCTGGCACCGCCGGGCCGTCTCGCCCCGCGCGACGACTGGGCCACGCATGTGCTCGACGCCCCGGTGATGTGCATCCGGAGCGACGAGGCGCCGTGGGCCGTGCCGGTCGGTCTGACCTTCCGGGACTGGATCCGTACGGGTGCGCCGCGGCCGCCGACGCGCGCCGATCTCGAGTACCACATGACCACGCTGTTTCCGCCGGCTCGCCCGCGCGGACATCTCGAACTGCGCATGATCGACGCACAGTTCGGTGACGACGGATGGCTTGTGCCGCTCGCCGTCACCACCGCCCTGTTCGACGACCCGGAAGCTGCCGAGACCGTGTACCGAACCGTCAAACCTCTGGCCGAGATAGCAGGCGCGCGGTCCGCTCCGCGCAATCCGCTCTGGGTCGCCGCCGCCCGTGACGGCCTGACCGACCCGGAACTGCGAGGGACAGCCGCGACCTGCTTCGAAGTGGCGCTGGAGGCTCTGCCCCGACTGGGCGCGTCCGAGGCCGTTCAGCAGGCTGTGGCGGACTTCCACGACCGTTTCGTCACCCGGGGCCGATGTCCGGCCGACGATCTGCCCGAACTGCTCGCGATGCCCTCGGTGCATGCGGCGCCCCCGGCGCTCCGTCCGGATGAGGGAAGGAAAGCCCGCTCATGACTGAATCCCCCGCAACCCCGACGCCCGATCTCGATACGGAGGCGCTCCGGCAGCGCGCTCTCGCGGCGCTGCTCACCGCCCGGGAACGCACCACGCTCCTCACCGACAGCGTCGACGACCGTGAACTGACGTCCCAGCACTCACCGTTGATGTCGCCCCTGGTCTGGGACCTCGCGCACATCGGCAATCAGGAGGAGTTGTGGCTGCTGCGCGGAGTCGCCGGGCGGGAGGCGATGCGCCCCGAGATCGACGGGCTGTACGACGCCTTCGAGCATCCGCGGGCCAGCCGCCCCTCTCTTCCGCTGCTGCCGCCCGCCGAGGCCCGCTCGTACGCCGCGGAGGTGCGCGGCAGGGCCCTGGACGTCCTGGAGAGCACCGCACTGATCGGTGATCGTCCCCTCGTGGAGGCCGGCTTCGCCTTCGGAATGATCGCCCAGCACGAGCAGCAGCACGACGAAACCATGCTGATCACCCATCAGTTGCGATCCGGTCCGGCCGTGCTCACCGCACCGGAGCCGCCGCGGCCCACCGACGCGGGCTCGCTGCCCGCCGAAGTCATGGTTCCCGGCGGCCCGTTCACCATGGGCACGTCGACCGAACCATGGGCACTCGACAACGAACGCCCCGCCCACGTGCGTGAGGTGCCGGGGTTTTTCATCGACACGGCTCCGGTCACCTGCGGCGCGTACGAACGCTTCATCGAGGACGGCGGCTACACCGATCAGCGCTGGTGGGCACCCGAGGGCTGGGCGATGGTCCGTGAGCACCGGCTGACCGCCCCGCTGTTCTGGCACCGGGACGGAGGCCAGTGGCTGCGCCGCCGTTTCGGTGTGACCGAGCCGGTGCCCGCCGACGAGCCGGTGCTCCATGTCAGCTGGTACGAGGCGGACGCGTACGCTCGCTGGTCGGGGCGCAGGCTGCCCACCGAGGCCGAGTGGGAGAAGGCGGCGCGGCACGACCCGGCGTCAGGGCGTTCGCGGCGCTATCCGTGGGGCGACGAGGACCCGTCCCCCGAGCGGGCCAACCTGGGCCAGCGCCATCTGCGGCCCGCACCGGCCGGGGCGTATGCGGCGGGTCGGTCACCGCTCGGAGTACGGCAGTTGATCGGCGATGTGTGGGAGTGGACGTCGAGCGACTTCCTCGCCTATCCGGGCTTCTCGGCATTCCCCTACCGCGAGTACTCGGAGGTCTTCTTCGGGCCCGCCCACAAGGTGCTGCGCGGCGGCTCGTTCGCCGTGGACACGGTGGCCTGCCGGGGCACGTTCCGGAACTGGGACCTTCCGGTGCGGCGCCAGATCTTCTCCGGATTCCGTACCGCGAGGGATCTCTGATGTGCCGCCATATTGCCTATCTGGGGCCGCCCGTGGCGCTCGGTGAGCTGCTGACCCGGCCGCCACACGCGTTGGTCCGCCAGTCCTGGGAGCCACGCCGGCAGAAGTACGGAACGGTCAACGCGGACGGCTTCGGCGTGGGCTGGTATGCGGACGGCGACCCGGTCCCGGGACGCTACCGGCGCCAGGGACCCATCTGGGCCGACCAGTCGTTCGACGATCTGGCCAGAGTCGTACACAGCACGGCGCTGCTCGCCGCCGTCCGGGACGCCACCGAGAGGGACGCGGACGGTGAGGCTGCCGCTGCGCCGTTCGCCGCGGGGCGGCTGCTGTTCAGCCATAACGGCGCGGTGAAGGGCTGGCCCGGATCGCTGGCGCCGCTCGCCGCCACACTGCCCCCGGCCGAGCTCCTCGCCCTTGCGGCCCGCTGCGACTCGGCCCTGATCTGGGCGCTGGTGCAGCACCGGGTCGCGGATGGCGACGACGTACCCCAGGCGGTCGCCGACACGGTGCGCGAGGTCGCGGAGGCGGCGCCCGGTTCACGGCTGAATCTGCTGCTCACCGACGGTACGACGATCGTGGCGACGGCCTGGGGCGACACCCTGTGGTATCTGGCCGAGCCGGGCCACCGAACGGTCGTGGCCTCGGAACCCTACGACGACGATCCGCACTGGCGCGAGGTCCCCGACCGCACTCTGCTGGCCGCGACCCGCGCCGATGTTCTGCTCACCCCGCTCAAGGAGCCCACCGAGTGAGTCCCTTTCTGCTGACCCGCACCCTGCCGGTGGACGCGACGGACGCGGCGCTGCGCGCCGATGTGCTGCACGGCCTGACCCGGCACCCGAAGACGCTGCCGCCCAAGTGGTTCTACGACGCGCACGGCAGCGAGCTGTTCGAGGAGATCACCAGACTCCCCGAGTACTACCCGACCCGCGCGGAGCGGGAGATCCTGGTCGCCCGCGCGCCCGAGATCGCCGCAGCGTCCGGGGCGAAGACCCTGATCGAGCTGGGTTCCGGCTCGTCGGAGAAGACCCGGCATCTGCTGGACGCGCTGCCCGGACTGCACAGCTACGTGCCGGTGGATGTGAGCGAGAGCGCGCTGCGAGGCGCGGCCGAGGCGCTGCTCGTGGAACGGCCGGATCTCTCGGTCCACGCCCTGATCGCCGACTTCACGGGCGAGCTCGCGCTGCCCGACACGCCGGGACCGCGACTGGTCGCGTTCCTGGGCGGCACGATCGGCAACCTGCTGCCGGACGAGCGGGCGGTGTTCCTGAAGTCCGTACGGTCGCTGCTCTCGCCGGGCGACGCGCTGCTGCTCGGCACGGATCTGGTGAAGGACGAGGAGGTACTGGTCGCGGCGTACGACGATGCGGCCGGAGTGACGGCGGCGTTCAACAAGAACGTACTGACCGTCGTCGACCGGGAGCTGGGCGCGGACTTCGACCCGGCCGACTTCGACCATGTGGCGCGGTGGGACCGGCGGCAGGAGTGGATCGAGATGCGCCTGCGGGCCCGCAGAGCGCTGACGGTGAAGATCCCCGGGCTGGATCTGGTGGTTCCGTTCGAGGCCGGCGAGGACCTGCGCACGGAGGTGTCGGCGAAGTTCCGCAAGGAGGGGATCCGGGCCGAGCTCGCCACCGCCGGGCTGAGGTTGACTCAGTGGTGGACGGACTCCGCGGACCGCTTCGCCCTGTCGCTGGCCACGGCGGTCTGAGCGGCACGGGCAAGCGCACGGCGGCCGGGCAGCGTGCCCGCGGGGATCGGCGGCAGGACGCGGATCTCTGCGGTCAGCCCGGCCGCCGTGACCACGCGCCACAGTGAGGCGGTGAGCGGATCGTCCCCGACGAAGGCGGCGGCGCCGGCTGCCGGCTCGTCCGGCCGGGCGGTGCGGTAGGTGATGCGTACCGGGCGGACATCGACGTGCGCGTCGAGCGCGGCCTGGAACGCGGCGGGCCGGAACCGGCCGCCGGTTCCGCGCCCGCACCAGGTGCTGCCTTCGGGGAACACCACCACCCGGGACCCGCCGCGCAGCGCCCCAGCGATGTCGCGCACCGTCGTGGGCAGCGCCCGCAGCCGGTCGCGTTCGACGAACAGAGTGCCGCCGAGGGCGGCGAGCGCGCCGAGCACCGGCCAGCGCCCGATCTCGCTCTTGGCGAGCATGCGGCCGGGGAGCACGGCGGCGACGAGCGGTATGTCCAGCCACGAGATGTGGTTCGCGACAACGAGCGCGCCGACGTGCGCCTCTCCGGCCGGCTGCTGAGGTCGGCCGATCACCCGTACCCGTACGCCGAACGCCCGCACCACCCCGTATGCCCACCAACGGATCAACCGGTCCCGAGGTGCCCGGCCGAGCAGCAGCACGGCCGGGACGCTCACCACGCCGACGAGGACGACGATGCACCCCGCGACCAGCAGGGCCGAGGCCGGGAGCCGGCCGCGCACGGGGCCGGTGTGACCGGCGCAGGTGTGCGGGGTGCAGGGTGCCGTGGGCAGCCAGACGCTCATGTCAGCGGAGCGAGTGACAGGAAGTGGCGCAGATAGCGCGGGTCGGTGCGGCGCAGCGACAGCAGTACGTAGAGGTCGGCGACGTTGAAGTCCGGGTCGTGCGCGGGCGCACCGCAGACCCACGCACCGAGCCGCAGGTAGCCGCGGAGCAGCGGCGGGAGGGCGGCGAGCCCGGTGCGCGCGGTGGTCTGCCCGGGGGCGCCCACGGCTCCGGTGGGGCGGGTGGCGGCGGTGGGCTGCCAGAGACGGTGCGGGGTGACCCAGTACTCCTCGGGGGCCAGGTACTTCGTCCTCACCGTGTCCCAGGAGTCGGCGGCCAGCATGCCGCCGTCGGCCAGGGAGATCGAGCAGCAGCCGGCCAGCCAGTTGTGCCCGCTGCGCTCCATGTAGCGGGCGAGGCCCGCCCAGATGAGGGCGATGACGGCGCCGTCCCGGTGGGCCGGGTGGACGCAGGAGCGGCCGACCTCGATCAGGTCGTGGCGGATCGGGCCGAGGCGGACGAGATCGAATTCGCTCTCCGCGTAGAGACGGCCGGCGATCCGGGCCCGCTCGGGCGGCAGGAGTCGGTACGTGGCGATGACGTCGCCGCTCGCCACCTCCCGTACCAGAAGGTGGTCGCAGTACGAGTCGAAGGCGTCGCTGTCCAGGCCGGGTTCGGGGCCGTCGAGCCGGGCGCCGAGTTCACCGGCGAAGACCTGGTGGCGCAGCCGCTGTGCGGCGCGCACGTCTTCCTGGCTGACGGCGAGGGAGACCCGGTAGAGCGGCGGGGCCGGACGGTCGGACGGGGCCGGGGCTTCGGACAGTGCCGGGGCGGACTGCACCGGCGCGGACTGCACCGGCGCGGACTGCACCGGCGCGGACTGCTGCGGTACGGAGGTGAGCGGTCCGGCGACGAGTGGTGGAGTGGGCGGCGCGTTCATGACAGTCTCCGGGGACGGATCGGCAAGGGCGGCTGCCGGGCTGCCGCACTGCTGCGACGGCCCGGCCCCTTACTTCTTCCGTGACCGGCTGGATTCGACATGACCGCTGTGGAGAGCCTGGATGTGCGACGGCTGAATCCCGAGGTGTCGGGCGGCGGACCGGGCGCCCTGCCGAACACCGATCAAGCTGTCCCTCAGCTGCCCGCGAGCTGGGCGGTGATCCGTTCCGAAGCGGACTTGGCCTCTTTCAGCGGGTCGCCGCCCTGCAGGACAGCCGTCATGTACGGCTTGATGGGGTTGGCGGCCTCGACCGCCGCCCACTGGGGCGAGCTGGGTGTGGCACGCCCACGCCGGGCGCCCTCGGCCATGGCGACGGTGCCCTCCTGGCCCTCGATGACATGGGCGAGGGTCGCCTTGTTCGGCACGTAACTCATGGTCCTGGCGAGGTCCTCCTGCCACTTCTCGCCTGCGAGCGCCGTGATCACGTCTATACCGGCGCTGCGCTCGGCCGCCTTCTCCGGAACGATCAGATCGGAGCCGCCGGTGAATACGGAGCCGGGGTTCTTCGCGGTCTTGCCGGGGATCGGGAAGTATCCGAGTTTCCCCTTGAGTTCGGGGTTCTTCTGCTCGATGAGCTTTGCGCTGCCCGGCACGGAAATGATCTGCGCGACATCGCCCTCGGCGAACACGTCGGTCTGTGGGGGCTTTTCCTCGTCGGCGTCCTTGGGGCCTTTGCCGTACGACTGGAGTTCCTTGTAGAAGGCCATGCCTTTGAGTGCGGCGGGAGTGTCCAGGGCGCCTTCCCATTCGCCACCGTTGTCGTCGGCCAGCTCGCCGCCCTCGTCCCAGATGAACCCGGCGAGTACGTACCAGTTCTGGCCCGCGAGATACATGCCCTGGTTGCCCTTCCGGTTGAGCACCCGGCTGTCCTCGATCCACTCCTGCCGGGTCTTCGGCGGGTTCTTGATGCCTGCCTGCTCGAAGAGGTCCTTGTTGTAGATCACCACACGGTTGGCCGCGTACCAGGGGATGCCGTACTGAATGCCCTCGATGCTGCCCGGGTCGGCGAGGCCGGGCAGCCAGTCCTCGCTGCCGAGGTCACGCATCGATTCGAGAGTGAGGTCGCGCAGACCGCCGCTCTCCGCGTACTGGGCGATCTGGGTGTTTCCGACTTCGATGACGTCCGGGGTGTCCTCACCCTTGAGGGCCGCGGTGACCTTGGGCCCGATTCCACTCCATCTCTGAATCTTGAACTCCAGCTCGATGGTGGGGTGTTCATCCTCGTACGACTTCGTGAAGCGGTCCAGGAAGTCGGCCGAAACACTGTCCTTCATCAGCCAGATCGTGACCTTCTGGTCGCCGGACCCACCCGAGCCCGGGAGATAGCCGCAGCCACCCAGCACAACGGTGGACACGAGCGCGACGGCGCCGATGAGTACGCGGTTCTTCACAGGGGTCACCTTCTGCGAAACAGCACGACTGGTACAGGACCCGATGTGGGGGGACTGCGGGCGGTGCTCGCACGGGCGTGGCTGGATTTTGGTATGGACCATTCAATTTGGTCAAGACCAGTTCACGACACGTTCCCCACCCCGACCCCTCGCGTACCAGGGCCGGATGGGGCACCGTGGTAAGGACGAAAGGAGACACGCGATGTCAAGCCACACCTATCGGGTCACCGAAATCGTAGGAACCTCCCACGAAGGGGTCGATGACGCCATTCGCAGGGGCGTCGCAAGGGCCTCGGAAACGTTGCACAACCTCGACTGGTTCGAGATCACCCAGGTGCGCGGGCAGATCGTGGACGGTCGAATCGAGCACTACCAGGTAGGCCTGAAGGT
Organism: Streptomyces sp. NPDC002206; assembly: GCF_053593595.1. Classification (NCBI taxonomy): domain Bacteria; kingdom Bacillati; phylum Actinomycetota; class Actinomycetes; order Kitasatosporales; family Streptomycetaceae; genus Streptomyces; species Streptomyces sp. NPDC002206. The sequence continues at coordinate 262,938 of NZ_JBSFCW010000002.1, read as the reverse complement.
GGGCTTCCGGCTCGACGAGACCAGCTGAGCCGACGCAACGTGCACAGCCGAGCCGGTCCGACGTGACGACCGAGCCGGCCCGACGACGTCACGTACGCCCTTTGCGTTCCTGCGCGTCCCGCATCGAAGGCGAGGTCACCGCCCAGCGGGCCCGCACGACGGCGAACCCGGCCTGCTCGACCGCATCACAGACCAGCTCGTCGTCATCGACCAGCATCCGCACGTCACGCTCCCGGCCCAGCCGCTTCAGGATCTCCAGCTTGGTGTGGCGGGCCGGCCGGCGGTCGTCGTTGCGGCGCATGTACACCCGCCCCTCGGGCAGGCCCTGTTCCTCCAGCCAGGCCACGGTGTCGCGGCGGCAGCGCTCGGGCCGTCCGGTGAGATATCTGATCTCGCACTCCTCGGCGCTGCTCAGCACCAGCCGTACGCCCTCGTCGAGCGGCGGATCGTCGACGGCGGCGGCGAAGAAGCCGCCCCAGTCACGCCGGACTCCTTCCAGGAAATGCTGCCGGTGGCCGCTGTCCGCGAGCGTGCCGTCCAGGTCGAATACGGCCAGCGGCCGGGCGTCGTCCATCACGCCCCCAGTGTCCTGGGCGACAAACAACGCGTCCACACCTCCGGACTCCCCAGGTCGCTTCGCACGGCCTGCGGCAGGCCTCTTCCCGGGCCCGGCCACCATCGACGCCTAGGATCGTGCTGTTTGCCCTCAGGTGCCATCCCTGTCCCGATCCGTACGGAGTCCCGCGCGCATGCCCACCCCCCACGATCGGTACGTCCGGGTGCGCGGCGCCCGCGAGAACAATCTTCAGGACGTCCGGGTCGACATCCCGCGCGACACCCTCACCGTCTTCACGGGCGTCTCCGGCTCGGGGAAGTCCTCGCTCGCCTTCGGGACGATCTACGCCGAGGCTCAGCGCCGCTACTTCGAGTCCGTCGCCCCGTACGCCCGCCGGCTGATCCACCAGGTCGGCGCGCCCAAGGTCGGCGAGATCACCGGGCTGCCGCCCGCGGTCTCCCTGGAGCAGCGCCGGTCCGCGCCCGGCGCCCGGTCCTCCGTGGGCACGGTCACCACGCTGTCCAACTCGCTGCGGATGCTGCTCTCGCGCGCCGGGGAGTATCCTGCGGGCGCCCAGCGGCTGGACTCCGACGCGTTCTCGCCGAACACCCCCGCCGGGGCCTGCCCCGAGTGTCACGGCCTGGGCCTGATCCACCGCACCACGGAGGAGCTGCTCGTCCCCGACCCGTCGCTGTCGATCCGCGACGGTGCGATCGCGGCCTGGCCGGGCGCCTGGCAGGGCAAGAACCTGCGCGATGTGCTGGACGCGCTGGGGTACGACATCGGCCGGCCGTGGCGCGATCTGGACACGAAGGACCGGGATTGGATCCTCTTCACCGACGAGCAGCCGGTGGTGACGGTCCATCCGGTGCGTGACGCGGGCCGGATCCAGCGCCCCTACCAGGGCACGTACATGAGCGCGCGGCGCTATGTGATGCACACCTTCGCGGACTCCAGGAGCCGCACCCTGCGGGCCAAGGCCGAGCGCTTCCTGACCGGTGTCGCCTGCCCGGTCTGCGGCGGCAGCCGGCTGCGCCCGGAGGCGATGGCCGTCACCTTTGCGGGCCGTACGATCGCCGAGCTGGCCGCACTTCCCCTCGCGGATCTCGCCGAGGTGCTGTCGACCGCGGGCGGCGACGACACCGCGCGGGTGCTGACGGCGGATCTGCTGGCCCGGATCGAGACGGTGACCGAGCTCGGTCTCGGCTATCTCGGCCTCGACCGTACGGCTCCGACGCTGTCCTCCGGCGAGCTGCAGCGACTGCGGCTCGCCACCCAGCTGCGGGCGGGGCTGTTCGGGGTCGTCTATGTGCTGGACGAGCCGTCGGCCGGTCTGCACCCGGCGGACACCGAGTCGCTGCTCGCGGTCCTCGGGCGACTGAAGGAGGCCGGGAACTCGGTCTTCGTCGTGGAGCACCAGATGGATGTGGTGCGGCAGGCGGACTGGCTGGTCGATGTGGGGCCGCTGGCCGGCGAGCACGGGGGCAGGGTGCTGCACAGCGGGCCCCCGGCCGGGCTCGCGGACGTGCAGGAGTCGGCGACGCGACGGTTCCTCTTCGACGGGGGTCCGGTGCCGGTACGGGAGCCGCGTACGCCCTCCGGGTGGCTGGAGCTGATCGGTGTCGACCGGCACAATGTGCGCGGAGTCGACGCCACGTTCCCGCTCGGGGTGTTCACGGCGGTCACCGGTGTCTCCGGTTCGGGCAAATCGACCCTGGTCGGCCAGGTGCTCGCCGGGGCCCTCGCCGACCGGCAGGCTTCCACCACCGCCGATCTCCGCGCCGAGCGACCCGTGCCGGGGTGCGCATCGGCGCTGGGGCTGGAGGCGGTGGACCGTCTCGTCCAGGTCGACCAGCGGCCGATCGGCCGTACGCCGCGCTCCAACCTGGCCACGTACACCGGGCTTTTCGATGTCGTACGGAAGCTCTTCACCGCGACCGACGTGGCGCGCGAGCGCGGCTACCGGGCGGGGCGGTTCTCGTTCAATGTGGCGGGCGGGCGGTGCGAGACATGCCAGGGCGAGGGGTTCGTCTCTGTCGAGCTGCTCTTCCTGCCGAGTACGTATGCGCCCTGCCCGGACTGTCACGGCGCGCGGTACAACCCGCAGACACTGGAGGTGACTCTGCGCGGGCTGAACATTGCGCAGGTGCTGGACCTGACGGTGGAGTCGGCGGCCGGCTTCTTCGCGGGGACGCCCGCCGCCGAGCGCAGTCTGCGGACACTGCTCGATGTCGGGCTCGGCTATCTGCGGCTGGGGCAGCCGGCGACGGAGCTGTCCGGTGGTGAGGCGCAGCGGATCAAGCTGGCCACCGAGCTGCAGCGCACCCGCCGCGGCCACACCCTGTATCTGCTCGACGAGCCGACCACGGGTCTGCATCCGGCCGATGTCGAGGTGCTGATGCGGCAGTTGCACGGGCTGGTCGACGGGGGCAGCACGGTGGTGGTCGTGGAGCACGACATGGCGGTCGTCGCGGGCGCCGACTGGGTGATCGACCTCGGTCCGGGCGGCGGGGACCGGGGCGGCCGGATCGTCGCCGCGGGACAGCCGGCGGAGGTGGCGCGTGCGACGGACAGCCGGACGGCGCCGTACCTGTCGGCGGCGCTAGGACTGGACTGAGCCTTGGCCCTCCGGTCCCGGGAGCGGGCGGCTCCCGGGAGCGGAACGACGGCGACGCTCTAGCGGTGTACCTTGCGGGTCGCTCGCAGCCACTCCTTGTTCATGGCCGAGATGGACGGCAGCGGGATGCCCTTCGGGCAGGCCGTGGCGCACTCCCCGGTCAGCGTGCAGCCGCCGAACCCCTCGCTGTCCATCTGGTCGACCATGTCGAGCACCCGCGTCTCGCGCTCGGGGGCGCCCTGCGGCAGGACGTTGAGGTGGTTGATCTTCGCCGACGTGAAGAGCATCGCCGAGCCGTTGGGGCAGGCCGCCACGCAGGCGCCGCAGCCGATGCACTCGGCGTGCTCGAACGCGAAGTCGGCATCGAGCTTGGGCACCGGGGTGGCGTGGGCGTCGGGTGCTGTGCCGGTCGGGGCAGAGATGTAGCCGCCCGCCTGGATGATCCGGTCGAAGGCCGAGCGGTCCACGACCAGGTCCTTGACGACCGGGAAGGCCGAGGCGCGCCACGGTTCGATGTCGATCGTGTCGCCGTCCTGGAAGGACCGCATGTGGAGCTGGCAGGTGGTCGTGCGTTCCGGGCCGTGGGCGTCACCGTTGATGACAAGACTGCAGGCGCCGCAGATGCCTTCACGGCAGTCGTGGTCGAAGGCGACGGGATCGTCTCCGGTGAGGATGAGCTCCTCGTTGAGGGTGTCGAGCATTTCCAGGAACGACATGTCCTGCGAGATGCCGTCCACCTGGTAGGTGGACATGGCGCCGGGGGCGTCGGCGTTCTTCTGGCGCCAGACGCGCAGGGTGAGCTTCATGCGTAGCTCCGCTGAGTGGGGTGGACGTACTCGAAGACGAGGTCTTCCTTGTGCAGGACGGGTGCTTCGCCGGTGGCGCTGAACTCCCACGCGGCGGCGTACGAGAACTCCTCGTCCCGGCGGGCGGCTTCGCCGTCCGGGGTCTGCGACTCCTCGCGGAAGTGGCCTCCGCAGGACTCGGCGCGGTGCAGGGCGTCGAGGCACATGAGCTCGGCGAGCTCCAGGTAGTCGACGATGCGGTTGGCCTTCTCCAGGGACTGGTTGAACTCGTCACCGGTGCCGGGGACCTTGATGCGACGCCAGAACTCCTCGCGGATCTCCGGGATCCGGTCGAGTGCCTTGCGCAGCCCCGCCTCGGTGCGGGCCATGCCGCAGTACTCCCACATGAGTTCGCCGATCTCCCGGTGGAAGGAGTCGGGAGTGCGGTCGCCGTCGACGGCGAGCAGCAGGTTCAGCCGGTCCTCGGTCTCCACGAGGGCCTCTTCCACGGCCGGGTGCGAGGCGTCGACCTCGTCGTGGTGCGGGTTGCGGGCCAGGTAGTCGTTGATGGTCGACGGCAGGACGAAGTAGCCGTCGGCGAGCCCCTGCATCAGCGCCGAGGCGCCGAGCCGGTTGGCCCCGTGGTCGGAGAAGTTGGCCTCGCCGATCGCGAACAGGCCGGGGATCGTGGTCTGGAGGTCGTAGTCGACCCAGAGTCCGCCCATCGTGTAGTGCACGGCGGGGTAGATCCGCATCGGGGTCTCGTACGGATTCTCCGCGGTGATCCGCGCGTACATGTCGAAGAGGTTGCCGTACTTCTCCTCCACCCCGGCCTTGCCCATCCGCTCGATGGCCTCCGCGAAGTCGAGGTAGACGCCCTGTCCGCCGGGGCCGACGCCGCGGCCCTCGTCGCAGACGTTCTTCGCGGCGCGCGAGGCGATGTCACGCGGTACCAGGTTGCCGAAGGCCGGGTAGATGCGCTCCAGGTAGTAGTCGCGCTCGTCCTCGGGGATCTCGTTGGCCGGCCGGTTGTCGCCCTTGGCCTTCGGGACCCAGATCCGGCCGTCGTTTCGCAGCGACTCGCTCATCAGCGTCAGCTTGGACTGGTGGTCGCCGGTGCGCGGAATGCAGGTGGGGTGGATCTGGGTGAAGCACGGGTTGGCGAAGTACGCGCCGCGCCGGTGAGCGCGCCAGATGGCGGTGGCGTTGGAGTTCATGGCGTTCGTCGACAGGTAGAAGACGTTGCCGTAACCGCCGCTGGCCAGCACGACCGCGTCGGCGAAGTACGTGTCGATCTTCCCGGTGACCAGGTCGCGGGCGACGATGCCACGGGCCTTGCCGTCGACGATGATCAGGTCGAGCATCTCGGTCCGTGCGTGCAGCTCGACATTGCCCGCGGCGATCTGCCGCGACAGCGCCTGGTAGGCACCGAGGAGGAGCTGCTGCCCGGTCTGGCCGCGGGCGTAGAACGTACGGGAGACCTGGACGCCGCCGAAGGAGCGGTTGTCGAGCAGACCGCCGTACTCGCGGGCGAAGGGAACGCCCTGGGCGACGCACTGGTCGATGATCTCGACGGAGATCTGGGCGAGCCGGTGGACGTTGGACTCGCGGGCGCGGAAGTCGCCGCCCTTGACCGTGTCGTAGAAGAGCCGGTGGATCGAGTCGCCGTCGTTGCGGTAGTTCTTCGCGGCGTTGATACCGCCCTGGGCGGCGACGGAGTGGGCGCGGCGGGGGGAGTCCTGGAAGCAGAACTGGATGACGTGGTAGCCCTGTTCGGCCAGCGTCGCCCCGGCCGAGCCGCCGGCCAGGCCGGTGCCGACGACGATGACGGTGTGCTTGCGCCGGTTGGCCGGGTTGACGAGCTTGGCCTCGAAGCGGCGGGTGTCCCAGCGTTCGGCGACGGGGCCCTTGGGGGCCTTGGTGTCGACGACGGGTGCACCGGTCTCGTAGTGCGAGTAGTCGGTCATGTCAGCTCACGACTCCGGTCATGACGGCGACGGGTACGGAGATGAAGCCCACCGTCAGCACCAGTGCGAGGACGTTGGCGATGGTCTTGAGAACACGGTCGCGGGTCGCTCTGCCTGCGCCGAGGGTCTGTGCGGCGCTCCAGAAGCCGTGCTGGACGTGGAGTCCGAGGGCGAGCATGGCGACGATGTAGATGACGTTGCCGTACCAGGTGGAGAAGGTGTCGATGACGTTCTGGTACGGATGCCCGGACTGGAAGCCGCCGGAGTGCACGGTGCCCGTGGTCAGGTCGAGGATGTGCCAGACGATGAACAGGGCGAGGATGATCCCGCCCCAGCGCATGGTGCGGGTGGCATAGCTCGCGCGGGGCCGCTTGTGGACGTACTTGCTGGGGCGCGCCCTGGTGTCGCGACGGCTCAGCTGGTACGCGGAGGTGGCGTGCAGCACGACAGCCGCGACGAGCACCACCCGGACGATCCACAGGGCCCACTCGTAGTGCAGGAAGGGCTCGCCAATGGTCCGCAGCCAGTGGGCGTAGTGGTTGAACTCGCCGGACCCGAAGAAGATCTTCAGGTTGCCCACCATGTGAACGACCAAGTAGAGGAGCATGATCAGGCCGCTCACGGCCATGATCGCCTTCTTGCCGACGGACGAGTCCCAGAGCGTGCGCGTCATGGACGGCCGTCGGTCCGTCCGTGTTGCCAATGCCATGGACACGACGCTAGGGCGGAAGGGCCTCATCAGTCCAAGACATGGTCTGGCTCATATCCATAGGCTGAGGCTATCGTGGGGTTAAGCTGCGTGTATGCAATTCCAGCAGCTCACGTATTTCGTGGCCGTCGCCGAGGCGCGGCATTTCACCCGCGCCGCGGAAGAGGTGCATGTCTCCCAGCCGTCGCTCTCCCAGCAGATCAGGGCCCTGGAGAACGAGCTGGGGGCGGAACTGTTCAGCCGGGCCCGCGGCAACATCACGCTCACCGACGCGGGCGAGGCGCTGCTGCCGCTCGCCCGCCGGATCCTGGAGGACGCCGACACCGCCCGCCACGAGGTGCAGGAGCTGGCCCAGCTGCGCCGCGGCCGGGTCAGGCTCGGCGCGACTCCGAGCCTGTGCACAGGACTGCTGCCCGACGTGCTGCGCGCCTTCCACGACCGGCATCCGGGGATCCAGCTGCTGCTGGAGGAGGGCGGCTCCCACGACCTCGTACGGGAGCTGGCGCGCGGCGCACTCGATCTCGCACTTGTGGTGCTGCCGCTGCCTGCCCCGTCTCCGGCGCTGACGACGGTGGAGCTGCTCCAGGAGGACCTGGTGGTGGTGTCGGCGGCGGAGGCTCCGCGGCCCGGCAAGGGCGGGAGCGTACGGATCGCGCATCTGGAGGGCGAGCCGCTGGTGATGTTCCGGCACGGCTACGACCTGCGGGAACTGACGGTGGCTGCCTGCCGGGCGGAGGGCTTCGAGCCGTCGTTCACGGTGGAGGGCGGCGAGATGGACGCGGTGCTCGGGTTCGTACGGGCGGGGCTCGGGGTGGCGGTGGTGCCGAGCATGGTGGCGATGCGGGCGGGGCACGATCTGCGGACGACGCCGTTGGCCCCGCCGGGGTTGCGGCGCACCATCGCGCTGGCGCACCGCAGTGACGTGGCGCCGCCACGGGCGGCGCGGGAGCTGCAGAAGGTACTGCTGGCCAGTCGGCCGGAGCAGGATTAGCTCACCGGACGGGCTTGTTTTTCCCCCGGACCACGATTGTCTGCGGGCGCCCCGACGGGCTTGGTTTCGGCCTTCGCCCGCGGGTGCCGGACGGGGTGATCGAGCCCGTCCGGCGAGTGAGGACGGAACCGTTGCCCCGTCTCCCCGTTCAGACCGCGTCGGCCAGTAGCAACGAATGGATCCGGTCCGGCGCACCGGGCCGCGCGTAGTACCACCCCTGCGCCGTGTCGCAGCCCAGCTTCCGCAGCTGCTCCGCCTGGGCGCCCGTCTCCACGCCCTCCACCGTCACTGCCAGGTCCAGGCTGTGCGCCAGCGACACGATCCCCTCGACGATCTTCAGGTCGACCGGGTCCGCCGGATGCTGCTGCATGCCCCGGGTGAAGGAACGATCCAGCTTGAGCACGCTCACCGGCAGCCGGCGCAGATTCGCCAGGTTCGAGTACCCCGTGCCGAAGTCGTCGAGCGCTATGTCGACGCCCATTTCGGCCAGTTGGCGCAGCGGCTTCAACAGATCGTCGTCCGCACCGATGAGCGCGGACTCGGTGACCTCCATGCAGAGCGCCCTCGGCTCCAGCCCCGAACGCTCCAGGACATCGACCGTCTCGGCGACCAGCTGCGGGTGGTGCAGCTGGGTCGGCGACAGGTTGACGTTGATCCGCAGCGGGCCGCCGTCGCTGTGCCGCTCCTGCCAGAGGTTGGCCTGTCGTACGGACTCCTCCAGCACCCAGCGCCCGAGCGGCACGATCAGCCCGGTGCGCTCGGCGAGCGGGATGAACCGGTCCGGGCCGAGCACCCCGTGCTGCGGGTGGCACCAGCGCACCAGGGCCTCCGCACCGTGCACCGTACCGTCGCCGAGATGCACGAGCGGCTGGTACTCGATGAAGAACTCGCCGCGTTCCAGGGCGGCGGGCAGTGCGGTGGTCAGCCCGTGCCGGGTGATGGCGCGGGCGTCCGCCTCGGCGTCGGCGAGTTCGAAACGGTTACCGCCCGCCGACTTGGCCCGGTACATCGTGATGTCGGCGCTGCGCAGCACTTCGGCGGCGGTGCGTTCGCCCGCCGGTCCCTCGACGACGCCGATGGAGCCACGCACCGTCAGTTCGCGGCCGTCGAGCCGGATCGGGGTGGCGATTACGCCGAGGATCCGGCTGGCCAGTTCGTCGACCTCCTCCTCGGTGCTGGGCCCGGTGGTCAGTGCCACGAACTCGTCGCCGCCGAGCCGCGCCACCATTTCGCCGGGCGCGGTCGCACAGCTCTGCAGCCGGTCGGCGACCTCGACGAGCAGCCGGTCCCCCGCCGCGTGGCCCAAGCTGTCGTTGATCGCCTTGAAACCGTCGAGGTCGAGGTAGCAGAGCCCGAAGCGGCTGCCGTCGTCGGCGGACAGCGCCTTCTCCAGCCGCTCGAAGAACAGAGTCCGGTTGGGCAGCCCGGTGAGCGCGTCGTGGGTGGCCTCGTAGCGCAGCCGCAGATTGAGCAGCCGGCGCTCCGTGGTGTCCTCCATCAACGCGAGCTGGTACTCCGGCCGCCCCTCGGAGTCGCGGAGCAGCGACACCGTGAGGTTGGTCCACAGCACGGTGCCGTCGTTGCGGTAGAACGGCTTCTCCACCCGGTAGTGCTCGCGGTCGCCGCGTACCAGCTCGTCGTAGTACTTCCACACGTACGGCGAGTCCTCGGGGTGGACCCACTCGTTGACCTTGTGGCTGCGGACATGGTGGTCGAGCCCGCCGAACATCCGGGTCAGGGTGTCGTTGACCTCCAGCACATTGCCTTCCAGGTCCGCGATCCCGATGCCGATGGCGGCGTCCTTGAAGACGGCACGGAAGCGCGCCTCCGTGGCGTGCAGGGCCTGTTCGGCGTTGGAGCGGGCGGTCAGCGCCGAGCGGGCGATGGCCTCCTGCTCGGCAAGGGTCCGTTCGCGCAGCGCCTGGGTGAAGCCGCCCGCGAGGGCGTGCTGCATCCGGGCGCAGCGGGCCCGGCTGTCCTCGGTCGACAGCGCCACCGGGCCATTGCCGCCGCAGTAGAGCACCAGGTACGAGTCGACGACGCCGAGCGTGGAGCTGAGCGCCTCCGGGTCCGTGCAGTGCGCGTCGACGAGCGCGGCCCCCACCTTGTTCGCGGGCGCCGCGTCGAAGGGCCGGGCGTGCAGGATGTCACTCAGTCTGCGGGCCAGCGGCAGCAGATGCTGCTCGAACTCCGGACGGGTCATGGAGGTGGCCGTCGACGGGAAGGTGGCCCGGCTCCAGATCGTCGCGAATCTTCGGAGCCGGTCCTCGGGACCGTCGGGCTCCGCGTCCGGTGCGTCGGACGCCTGGGCGGGAATGCTCACGCCTTGCGTCCCACTCCGGCGAAGCCCGAGAACGCATACGGGTCTTCCTGTTCCTGCGCCACGGAGGTGTCGGGACGCCACTCCGGCATCGCCACGAGACCGGGCTGGACCATCTCGTACCCGTCGAAGAACCTGGCGACCTCGTCGCGCGACCGCATGATCAGCGGGTTACGGATGTTCCGGTAGACGCCGACCGCACCCCCCGCCTCCTCCTGGGTGAGCGGAATGCCCTCGTACGAGGCGTGGGTGATGATGACGAGGCTGCCGGGTGCGAGCCCCTCGCGCAGTTCTGCGACGGCCGTCTGCGGGTCGTCGGCGTCCTCGATGAAGTGGAGGACGGCTACGAGCAGCAGCGCCACCGGGCGGTCCATATCGAGGAGTTCGGTGATCTCACGGCTCTTCAGGATCTCCTGCGGGCGCCGCAGATCGGCGGTGACGATCACCGCCCGGTCGTTGCCCTCGAGTACGGCCTGGCTGTGCGCGACCGCAACGGGGTCATGGTCGACGTAAGCGACTCGCGCCTCGGGGTCGGCCGCCTGGGCGATTTCGTGGACATTGCCGAAGGTCGGTATGCCGGAGCCTATGTCCAGGAACTGAGTGATGCCCTCACTCACCGCGTGACGCACAGCCCTGCGCATAAAGGCGCGATTGGCTTGCATGATCTTGGGAAGTCCCGGCATGAACTCCATGGCCTTGCGGGCCGCTTCCCGGTCCACCTCGAAATTGTGCGATCCGCCCAGATAGAAGTCATACATGCGTGACACGCTCGGCACCGAAATGTCAATGCCCTGCGGTGCCCAGGCGGGACGCTCCATCGATGTCTCCAACAAGTCGCCACGGCGATCCGGCCATGTTCATGGTCAGTGTGGACCAGAGGCTACTGATCGACCGCCAGGAGAGCGAGCGGAAACGGAAATTAGCGGTCCGTTATTGGTCACACACCAGTGGCATGTGCAACCGGCCCGTCGCTAAGTGTGACATTCAGCGACGGGCCGGTCCGGAGCGGCAGTTGTGGGGTTACTTGGGAGCGCCCACGAGCTTTGCATCGGGCGACACCGCGTACCATGTGCCCCCGACACCTTGGCCGTTGGTGTCACCGGGCTTCGTGTCACCGGAGAACGTATAGATGGGCCAGCAGCCGATGGACTGCTGCTTGAGTCCGTCGGGCCGATTGAAGGTGACAAATCCCTTGGTGGTAACACCCGAAACATCATTCTTGGCCAACGGGGCGACAACCGGCCACTTCGAGAGGCAGGCCCCGGTGCAGGCCGACTTCATCGGCCAGGCGGAGTCCTTTTTGAACCGGTAGACCGTCATGCCCCGCTTGTCGACAACGATGTTTCCGAGTTTCGGGTCCTTGCGCACCGAAAGTCCCGCGAGATCGGCCTGCTCGCCACCGGCCGGCCCGTCGGCGTTCACCGCAGCCTTCTTGCCGTCGGGAGCGGAGGCGAACCAGGTGCCTCCCACACCCTGCCCATTGGCGTCGCCGGGCTTGGCGTCCTTCGCGTACCGGTACATCGGCCACCCCGCAATGGTGAGTTGCTGGGTGCCGTCCGCGCGGGTGACCTTGCCGATCAGTGCCGCATCGGTACCGGCGGCGGCCGTGACATTGCCTGCCGGAACGACCGGCCAGATCTTCGCGCAGTCACCTTCGCAATTCGACTTCGGCGGACTCGCGGTGTCCTTGTCGAAGCGATAGAGCGTGAACCCCTCGCTGTCCGTCAGCACCTTGCCGAGCTTCTTGCTGTCCCACACCGCGAGCTGTCCGGCCTGCTTCGACTTGGCGGACTGCGCCTCGGAACCGGAACCGGAGCCGTAGCCGGTGTCGGAGCCGTACCCGCTGTCCGTGTCGTAGCCGCTGCCCACCTGCCCGGCCGGGCTCGCATTGCCCACGTTCTGCCCGTTGGGGGACTCGGTGCCCTTGTCCTGACCGCACGCCGTCGTCAGCGCCAACAGGGCCGCCGCGGTCACCGCGAGCGAGGCGTTCCGCCAGGTGTTCATGTCAACTCCCGTAATTCTTCCGCCAGTTACGACGCAAGTCCGCGTCGTTCATGGCCCTAGGTACGGGCGGCGGGTGCTTCTTTGTTCAACGCGTCCGCAGAATTTTCCGGAGCCGCAAACGTCCAGCGCCCCAGGTCCCCTCCATCAGGGGAACCTTGGCCGCGGTCCGCGTGTGGTCCGACCAGCCGGAACATGCTCACCGTCGTGTACGGATCACTCGTAGGGCGGCTCACCGCTGCCCTCGCCCTCATCTGGCTCCTGGCCGCCCCGGTACCCGCGACGGCCGACAACTGTTCGTACGCCTCAATCGGGGACGGCGGCGGGAACGCGGCGGTCGCCACGACGGGCGACGGGCACTGCCAGGCGGGCCCAGCGCCCAAGCCGACTCCCCGGCCCGAGCCACCACCCCCACCACCGCCTCCCCCGCCTCCCCCACCACCGCCACCGCCACCGCCACCGCCACCGCCCGCACCGGAACCGGAGCCCGTGCCGCCACCTCCGCCGCCCCCGCCCTCCGCACGCCCCACGCCGCCCCCGCCCAGGCCGGTGGCGCTACCCGCCTACCGCAGGCCGCCGCGCAAGGCCCCGCAGCGCGGCCCCTCCCTGGTCACCCTCACCCTGCTGATCACCGCCCCCGCGGTGTTCGCGGTCGCCGTGCTACGTCCCCGCTCCCGATGACCCACGGAGAAGCCCATGTCGGAATGGCTTGTTCTCACCCTCGCCATGGCCGCGGCCAGCGCCGTCGTGCTGACCATCGCCGTACTCAACAACCGCCGGATCGCGGAGGACGACGACCCGTCAGAGACCCCTGACGTCATCGAGTACATGACGATGATGATCGGCGTGGTGTACGCGATCGTGCTCGGCCTCGCCATCGCGGGCGTCTGGGAGGGCCGCAGCGCCGCCCAGGAGTACGTACGCCAGGAGGCCCAGGCCCTGCACGAGGTGAACGTCCGCTCCTCGGTCTACCCGGCCGAGGTGCGTGCCCGGATCCGCGCCAACGTCGACGCGTACGTCAGCTATGTCGTCCACGACGAGTGGCAGGCGATGAGCGAGCACGGAGACCTCACCGACCGGGGCGCGGAACTCCTCGGCCGGGTGCGTGCCGATGTCACCGAATACCGGCCGAAGACCGACCACGAGGGGCAGGCCTATCAGCCACTGGTCGACCAGGTTGCCGCGGCCGACGACGCACGCAGCGCCCGCGGGCAGAGCGCCGGCGCCACCATGCCGGGCGTCGTCTGGTTCGGTCTGATCACCGGGGCGCTGGTGACCGTCGGACTGATCTTCACCCTGCAGATCCGCAGAACGTTCCGGGAGCTGCTGCTGGCCGGACTGTTCAGCGTGCTCATCGCCTTCCTGCTCTTCCTGATCTGGGACTTCGACTCCCCGTTCGGCCGCGGCATCTCCGCGACCGCGGCACCGTTCCTGGATCTGTTCCCCAACGCGACCGGTGACCCGTTGTCCTGACGGCATGGCGGTGCGCCGCCCGAGGGACACCCGTGCCCCATTCGCCGGACCCCGATCGCGCATGATATGCGGCACTCCTAGCGTTTCTCCCATCGAGGTGCATATCTGACGCTTTGTGGGAAACCGTTCCGCAGCTGCTCCTCGGGACTCGGAGGAATCACCATGCGCCCCATAGGTGTCGCACCCGTCGCCCTGCTGGGCGCCGCCGCTCTCACTCTGACCGCTCCGGCCGCGACCGTGCATGCCGCGATGTCGGGGGAGGCGCCCAGCGCGACCGGACCCATCGTCGCCCCGTCGGTGGTCGCGCCGGGCGGCCAGGTCACCCTGACCGCCCGGGGGTGCTCAAAAGCAGCGACGGCCAGTTCGGGCGTCTTCGACAGCATCACCATTCCCAGCGGGGGCACCGCCGCGGCCACGGTCGACTGGGATGCCAAACCTGGCGCTACCCATGAAGTGACGTTCATCTGCAATACGTCCCCGACCTCCACGACGAAGGTCCGCCTCACGATCTCCGCCGGCACTCCCACACCCACCGGCTCCACGACGATCGCGCCGCACAGCGTGCGGGGTGGCCTCGGCGGCATCGGCCGGATGAGTTCCGCGGAGGCCGTCGGCGCTACCGCACTGGCAGTGGTCGCCACCACCGGCGCCGTCTTCGTGGTGCGCCGGCGGAAGGAGAGTCGTCACCACTGAACGGCGCGAGCCGACGGTGGAACGCCCGTCGCCCCGGGTCCTGATCCAGGACCCGGGGCGACGCGCACATCGGACCGATGATCCGACACATCCCGTCGGGATCCGCTGATCTGACGGGGCCACATGTAATGGACGGACAGAATCGTCATCCGGTCCCGGCTCCCATGAAGAGGAGCTCTCGGCCGGCCACCCATTCGCCCTTCCCTGATCGCCGCTCGGCCGCCGCGCGCCTAGCGTTCCTAGCGTCGCGACGAAGGGAGAACCGTGACTCCTCCTCCTCGTAAACGAGGCGGCTTCTCACCTGACCCCACGGGGTCACATGACGGCCAAGCCCTGACCGCTGCCGAAGCAGGATCGCAGCGTACTGTGCCGCTTCGCGGCTCCGAATCTCAGGATGTGTTTCCCGCCAGGCCTGAAGGCCGGGATTCCCACCCAAGATCAGGGATGGGCCGGGACCACTGGCGCGTCGAGCGGACCGGATACTCGCCCTGGGGCGCGCTCGCCCTGGTACTGCTCACCGGCCTTGCCCTGGTGCGGAACGGTCCGGACCACTCGCCGGGCCCGCCCCAGCCGGTCGCCGCCGCCTCGGCCGAACACCATCAGGACGCCCCCGGTGCGCCTCGGGCGGACGTCACGGTGCAGCCACTGGCGTACGCCCCCGCCTCGCGTGTGGTCATCCCTGCGATCCGGGTCGATGCGCGGCTCACCGATGTGTACCTGGAGCCGGACGGCTCGATCGGGACGCCCCCTCCGGAGGATCCCCAGCTTGCCGGGTGGTACCGCAACGGTGTCGCCCCGGGCCAGCTGGGCACTTCGGTCCTCGTCGGCCATGTCGACACCATGGCGGGACCCGCCGTCTTCCACGGTCTCGGTTCGCTGAAGAAGGGCAACCGGATCGAGGTGCCACGCCACGACGACCGGGTCGCGGTGTTCGAGGTCTACGGGCTCGAGGTGCTCTCCACGACCGACTTCCCCGGCGACCGGGTGTACCGCGACACCGGCAGGGCGGAGCTGCGGCTCATCACCCACGGCGGCTGCACGACAGCCGATGGCCACGACGGCAGTGTCGTCGTCTTCGCCCGCCTGGTCGCGACCCTCTGATCCAGGGCCGAGCAGCCGCCGCCGCGCGCTCAGCCGCGGTGCGACACCGTGATCCGGTGGCCGTCGTCGGGGGCGGCGTCCTGCGCTCCGGAGCGCTTTGCACCCAATGGAGGGAGCGCATCTGTGGTAATCGGCGGCTCCGGACCCAGCAGCGGGGCAGCCCGGGTCGGGGGTGGCGGCGGGAGCGGCTAACCTCACTGCCGTGACAGACCAGCAGCCCCACCAGTTCGAACGTGGCACAGACGGTCCGAGGGTGATCGTCGCGGGCCTCGACGGGTCCGATTCCTCGATGCGCGCCGCCGCGTACGCCGCCGGGCTGGCCCGTCGGCAACACGCCTTGCTCGCCCTCGTCTATGTGCAGCCCGTGATGCCTGCGGGTGCCGCGCTCGGCGCGCCGGTCGCCGACACGACCGGCGAGGTCGCGGAGGGTCTGGTGAGCGAGATCCGTGCGGCGACCGAGCGGCTGAAGGACATATGGGATGTGCGCTGGGAGTTCCACACCTTCCGCGGTGATCCGTACAACGGGCTGGTCACCGCGGCCAACGAACTGAAGGCGGACGCCGTCGTGGTGGGCGCGTCGGAGTCGGCGGGGCACCGGTTCATCGGTTCGGTGGCGATCCGGCTGGTGAAGGCGGGGCGCTGGCCCGTCACCGTCGTTCCGTAACCGGCCGACGGTGTCGGGGCGGCCGCCGCCTTCCGCGCCGTCAGGCGTTCCTCTCGATGGACTTCTGGAACTCCCGGGCCATCCGGTCCAGCCCTCGGAGCGCCACTCGGTCCAGAACGGCTTCCACTCGCCGATCTTCTTGCGGTCGCTGAGATGTCGTTGACCAGGTCCGTGGCCTCGGTCGACATGCGCCCGTAGTGCTCGGTGTACGCGTCGGAGTAGTGGCCCACCGTCGGGTTGGCGATGGCGGTCTCGATGAGCTTCTGCTCGACGGCGTACATCGCCTTCACGTCCTCGGGGCCGTGGGTGCCGGGGAAGGCCGACGGCAGCAGCGCGAACGGTGCGGTCGTCGCGGTCGCCAGTCCGCTGTAGAACCCCTCGACCTGCTGCTTCCCCTTCTTGGTGCGCTGCGGGAAGCCCTGCTCGTCGTACGTGAAGTCGGCTCCCTCGGTGCCGAACTCCAGGAGCTCGCGCTCCTTGCTGCCGAACGGCGCAGCGAAGTGGTCCAGCAGGCCGAGCAGCATCCGTACCCGCTCCTCGCTGCCCTTCTTGATGGCGGTGCAGCCGATCGTGCCCAGGTGGTAGTGGTGGCGTACGACCGGACCACCATGAAGCGCGTACGCAGGATCCTGGCCCGCTCCGGCGACACGGCACCCCTGATCGATCTGCACTCCTGCACCCAGTGCCGGGAGCCGGACGGCTTCGCGTCCAGCGCCAATCTGTACGTCCAGCGCCAATCTGTACGCGGAATTGATGCCGTACACCGACCGGCTATGGCTGGGCGAGCTGTTCGACTACGAGGGGAGCGATCCCACGTACTGGCTGGTGGAGTTGTCAGGCATCCCGTTCGGGCTGATGGGCGAGATGCTGGAGGGCGGCGGCAACCCGTGGCGGGGACTGGTCTTCGGGATGACGGCGCGTGCCCCGATGACCGATGTGCGGCCGATGTGGCGGGTCTTCGACGAACTTCGCCTCATTGAATTCGAGTTCACCGGCTGGTGGGCGGACGAACCTCCCATGGCCACGGGCCGGGACGATGTCCTCGCCTCCAGCTGGGAGGGACCCGGTGGGACGGTGACCGCGGTCGCGTCATGGGCGGCGGAACCGGTGGGGTGTGTCCTGACGGATGCCGATGGCCCGGTGGCGGCGTATGCGCCCGCGATCGAGGGCTTCCAGCCGGAACGCTCCTTCGTGGCGGGTGAGCGGGTGCCGGTGGCGCCGGGACGCGGCTGGCTGCTGTCCGTACGGCCGGCTCCGGTGCCCTGCTGACCGGCCCGTCCTCGGCCGCGGCGGCCGAGGACGAGCCCGGGGTCTGCCGAAGAGCGCCCTGAGCCCGCTCGGCGTCCCTCCGACCGTTCACCGCACCATTCGCCGCTCTGTGCGACCGCTCGTCGCACGCCTCGGTGCATCTGCTGTTCGTCTCGGCGCGAATGCGTTCGTATACGGCGCAGGCAGCGGCGCGGCGGCAGGGGCCTCCGCGGGAAAGGGCGTGCACGATGACCACGACGACGACCGACGAGCAGGCCCTCGCGAAGGTGCAGCGCGAACACGGTCCCGCGCTTCTGCACTTCCTGCTCGGTCTGACCTTCGGCGACCGGCAGCGGGCCGAGGACCTCCTCCAGGAGACGCTGGTACGGGCCTGGCAGCACCCGGAGGCGTTCGACGGTCCGTACGACTCGATGCGGCCCTGGCTCTTCACCGTCGCGCGGCGCCTCGCGATCGACGCGCGCAGGTCCCGGCAGGCCCGGCCGACCGAGGTCGGTGACATCGCGCTGGAGAGCGCCCCGGACCGGGAGGACTCCACGGAGTCCACCGTCGCCGCGCTCGATGTACGCGAGGCGGTGCGCACGCTCAGTCCCGAGCACCGTGCGGTGCTGGTGCAGATATATTTCCGCGGGCTGAGCGTGGGCGAGACGGCGCAGGTGCTCGGCATTCCGGCGGGCACGGTCAAGTCCCGCTCGTACTACGCGCTGCGCCTGCTCTCCCGTAATCTGCCCGGCTACTCCCCGAGCAGGTCCTCCTCGCTGACCAGGCCGAGCAGGGCCGCGGCCTCCGCGACCTCCACATAGTCGGCGGCGCAGCGGTCGCACTCCCGCAGATGGTGGCAGACGCGGCGGGTCTCCCCGGGCGTGAGCGCGTCGAGAACATAGGCGCCGAGCAGCTGCCGCACATGCGGGCCCTCCCCGGGATCGGCGGTCATCGCAACCTCATGTCTGTTCTGTGACGGATCCGGTCCGACGGATCCTGTCCTTCTGGCCACGCGGGGCGCGCTCCCCCGGTTCAATGCTGCGTGTAGCCCGGTGCCGAGAAGAGAAAGAGGCGAGACGGGATGCGTCCGGAACGTACGGATGGAACCAGTGGGGGCGGGCTGCTGGTCCCGATGGCCTGGATGTACGCCGAGTACATCGCCGATGAACTGCTGCGGACCGGCGATCTGATGGAGCCGTCGACGCTTGAGTACCGCGCGGGGCGCGATGCGCTCGCCCTGACCATCTTTCTCTCCGACGGAGGCGTGGCCGACGTCCTGCCCGCGACCCGGATGGACGAGCTGCGGCTGCTGACCGCGTACGGGACGGCCTGGCGCATGTGGGTCTGCGAGCGGCTCGACGCACTGGCGGCGGCTCCGGCGCCGGACGGTGAGCGGGACGGACCGGACCCCGATCTGGCGCTGGCCCGCGTCGCGTGGCGGTGGCTGGAGGAGACCGAGCTGCTCGCGGCCGACCTCGATGCGATCGGTCCGGTGCCGTGGGAGCCGGTCGACGTCGAGGAAGATCTGGAGTGGCCGCAGGACACGGCCCAGGTGTGGACGCCGGCCTGGCAGCTGGGACTGCCGCTGGGGCATCTGGCGATCCACCTGTACTGACCGCTGTCCGCCCGGCGGGTGTCGCTCGTGGCGGCGGTCACGAACCGTGCACCCCGGCGCGGTACTTCGGCAGCCGCACCGTGATCTTCATCCCTGCGCCGGTCCCCGTCTCGATGACGAGCCCGTAGTCGTCGCCGTACACCTGACGCAGCCGCTCGTCGACGTTGAGCAGCCCGATGCCGGTGGAGGTGCCGCCCTCGCCGCGCAGGATCTGCCGGAGCCGTTCGGGGTCCATGCCGGTGCCGTCGTCCTCGATGACGACCACCGCCTCGGATCCCGCGTCCAGGGCGCTGATGGTGATGCGGATCGGGGTCTCCCCTGCTCGAACAGGGTTGAGAGGTCGGGGAAGGGTGACGGCGCCTTCGAGGCCGTGCTTGACCGCGTTCTCGACGAGCGGCTGGAGACAGAGGAACGGCAGGGCGACGGGCAGCACTTCGGGGGCGACCTGGAGCCTGACCGAGAGCCGCTTGCCGAAGCGGGCCCGTACGAGCGCCAGATACTGATCGATGGAGTGCAACTCGTCGGCGAGGGTTGTGAAGTCGCCGTGGCTGCGGAACGAGTAGCGGGTGAAGTCGGCGAACTCCAGCAGCAGCTCGCGGGCCTGCTCGGGGTCGGTGCGGACGAACGACGCGATGGCAGCGAGGGAGTTGAAGATGAAGTGCGGGGATATCTGGGCGCGCAGGGCCCTGATCTCGGCCTCGATGAGCTGGGTCCGGGACCGGTCGAGTTCGGCGAGTTCCAGCTGTACGCAGACCCAGCGGGCGACCTCTCCGGCCGCCCTGGCCAGCACTGCGGACTCGCGTGGGGCGTAGGCGATCAGGGTGCCGAGGACCCGGTGGTCGACGGTCAGGGGCACGGCGACGGCCCAGCGCAGCGGGCAGTCGAGGTCGTCGCAGTCGCTGTGGAAGGCGGTGTCGCGGCCGCTGACGAGGAGGCCTCGCACCTGGTCCATGACGTGCTTGCCGTGGTGGTCGCCCTCGCCGTCCCAGACGAGCACCCGGTCCCGGTCGGTGAGGCAGAGTGCGTCGGTGCCGAGCAGGGAGCGCAGCCTGCGGGCGGACTTGCGGGCGCTCTCCTCGGTGAGTCCGGCGCGCAGCGGGGGCGCGGCGAGCGAGGCGGTGTGCAGGGTCTCGAAGGTGGCGTGCTCGACGGGGGTGCCGACGTCGCTGGTGCGCACGGGGCGGGCGGTACGGCGGCCGAGCAGAAAGCCGCCGCCGAACAGCAGGAGTACGAGCAGGACGAGTACGGCGTATCCGGCCCCGGTCATGGCTGTCCCCCATGCGTCGCGGCCCCCGGCGCATCGCGTTCCTCAGTCATCGCGGCCCCGGTCATCGGTGTCTGCCGGGCATCAGCGCTTCCGGCAGGTGGAAGCGTGTCATCGCGGCGTTCGTCCCGGGCGGGATACGGCCGGGCGTGGCCAGCGACACCAGAACCATCGCGAGGAAGCCGACCGGCACCGACCAGACGGCGGGCCAGGCGAGCAGCGTGTGCGGCCATCCCGGCGGACGTACCGCACCGCTGACGGTGACGGCGACGGACAGGAACGCCGAGCCGCCACCGAGCAGCAGTCCGGCGATCGCGCCGGGCGGGGTGAGCCGCCGCCACCAGATGCCGAGGACCAGCAGTGGGCAGAACGACGACGCCGATACGGCGAACGCCATCCCCACCGAGTCGGCCACCGGCACCCGGCTGACCATCAGCGAACCGGCCAGCGGGACACACATGGCGAGCACGGTGGCCAGCCGGAAGTGCCGCACCCCGCGCGACGGCAGGACGTCCTGGGTGATGACTCCGGCGACGGCCATGGTCAGTCCGGAGGCGGTCGACAGGAACGCGGCGAACGCGCCGCCCGCGATGAGCGCGCCGAGCAGATCCCCGCCGAGCCCGCCGATGACCCGCTCGGGCAGCAGCAGCACAGCCGCGTCCGCGTCCCCGCCGTGGATCAGCTCGGGGGCGTACACCCTGCCGAGCGCTCCGTAGACGGGCGGCAGCAGATAGAACACGCCGATGAGGGCGAGCACGACGACGGTGGTGCGGCGGGCGTCACGGCCGTTGGGGCTGGTGTAGAAGCGGACGACGACGTGCGGCAGCCCCATGGTGCCGAGGAACGTCGCGATGATCAGCCCGTACGTGGCGTACAGCGGATGGTCGGCGCGGAAGACGGACAGCGGCTCGTCGAAGGTGCCCCGGGGATGCCCGCTGCCGTGCCAGGCCAGCACCAGGAAGATCGCGGGGACCAGGAGCGCGGTCAGCTTCAGCCAGTACTGGAAGACCTGCACGAAGGTGATGGACCGCATGCCGCCCGCGGCGACGGCCGTCACGACAACCGACGCGACGAGCACATCGCCGAGCCAGCCGGGCGCCCCGGTCAGGATTTTCAGGGTGAGCCCGGCGCCCTGGAGCTGCGGTACGAGATAGAGCCAGCCCGCTCCGACGACGAGGACGCTCACCAGCCTGCGGACCTGCCGCGACTCGAGCCTTCCCTCGGCGAAGTCGGGCAGGGTGTACGCCCCGGAGCGGCGCAGCGGCGCGGCGACGAACACCAGCAGCAGCAGATAGCCGGCGGTGTAGCCGACCGGGTACCAGAGCATGTCGGGGCCGTGCACGAGTACCAGGCCCGCGATGCCGAGGAAGGAGGCGGCGGAGAGGTATTCGCCGCTGATCGCGGCGGCGTTGAGCCGGGGTCGGACGGTGCGGGAGGCGACGTAGAAGTCCGAGGTGGTGCGGGAGATGCGCAGCCCGAAACCGCCGACGAGGAGGGTGGTGAGGACGACGGCGGCCACGGCCGCCACCGCGTAGCTCCGGCTCACTGTGCGGGGCGGCCTTCCACGAGCCGCGCGAAGTCGCGCTCGTTGCGCTCGGCCCGCCGCACGTACCACCAGGCGATCAGGGTCAGCGGCGGATAGGCGGCGAAGCCGAGGACCGCCCATACGACGGCGACGCTGTGCAGGGCCTCGAAGACCAGCGGGAGCGTACCGACGACCACGGCGAGGACGCCGAAGGCGGTGAGTCCGGCGCGCAGCTGACTGCGCATCAGCGAACGGACATAGGCGCCACCGAGGGCGGTCTGCTCGTCGATCTCCGACTGGGTGCGGTAGCGCGGCAGCGGGCGCACCCGCCGGGGCTCCCCCGTCACCACTTCACGCCGGGGCGTCGACTCTGCGGACATGGGCCCGGAGTGTACGCAGCCGGGGACGCTCTGGGAAGGGTTCGAACCCGGGTAGGCCCTGGTCAGCGGCCGGTCCGCCGCATCAGCAGATCGCGCAGCGCGCGGGTGTGGCGTCGGCTCACGGCGAGCTCCGCGGTGCCGATGCGGACGCTCATGGTGCCCGCATCGAGCCGCAGTTCGTCGATGCGGGCGAGGGAGACGAGATGGCGGCGGTGGATGCGTACGAAGCCGCGCGAGCGCCAGCGCTCCTCAAGGGTGGTGAGGGGAATACGGAGGAGGTGGCTGCCGGTGGCGGTGTACAGCCGCGCGTAGTCGCCCTGCGCTTCGGCGTACGCGATGTCGTCGACCGGGATGAACCGGATGACTCCGCCGAGTTCGACGGGTATCTGGTCGGCTGCGGTGTCGTGGACGGACGCGGAATGGACAGGCGTGGAGTACACGGGTGCGGAGCGGTCGCCGAGCTGTTCCGCGACGCGGCGGACGGCTTCGGAGAGCCGTTCGCGGCGCACGGGCTTGAGGACGTAGTCGACGGCTTTGAGGTCGAAGGCGTGGACGGCAAAGCCTTCGTGGGCGGTGACGAAGACAATGAGCGGGGGCGCGGCGAACCCGGCCAGCAATTGGGCGACATCGAGTCCGGTGAGCCCCGCCATGTGGATGTCGAGGAAGACGACATCGATGGCGGACGGGTCGTCAGGTCCCGCGTCGACGGCGCTGCCGATCCGGCGCAGCGCCTCGGTGG
Organism: Streptomyces sp. NPDC002206; assembly: GCF_053593595.1. Lineage (NCBI taxonomy): Bacteria > Bacillati > Actinomycetota > Actinomycetes > Kitasatosporales > Streptomycetaceae > Streptomyces > Streptomyces sp. NPDC002206. The sequence goes on along the minus strand of NZ_JBSFCW010000002.1, from coordinate 240,290 downwards.
CCCCGGTGGCGCCCTCGGCGCTGCGGATGCGCGGATCGGCGCGAAGGAGGTAGAGCAGCTCCTCCAGGGCGGGTGCTTCGTCGTCGACGGCCAGTACGCGCAGCATGAGGCCGGAGTGTAGAGCGTGTCCGGTGGAGTTGGCTTGAGTGATTCGCGGGCCGGTTCCGTACCAGACGGCATGCGCACCCCGGAACCTCATCGCAATGTCGGCGCCTATGCATTGGGCGTGCTCGGCGCTGCCGATGCCTTCCGCTTCGAGGAGCATCTGACCCAGTGTCCGCTGTGCGAGATCCGGGCGGCGGAGTTCGGCGCGGTGACCGCGGTGCTCGCGGAGCATGCCCGGCGGACGCCGCCGGGTGTGGATCCGGTGGTGCGGGCGGGCCCGGAGCTGATGCGGCGTGCGGTGGGTGCGGTGGTGGCCGCGCGGCACAGGAGCCGCAGGCGACGGCTGGCGCTGGTGGCGGCGGCGGTGGTCCTCGCGGTGGGCGGGCCGCTCGTGGTGGTCGGTGAATCGGCCGGATCGGCCGGGCCGCCGGGGCAGACGCAGCTGCAGCGGTGGGCGGCGGCCGACCGGTCCACGGGGGTGGCTGCCGTGGTGACGACCGGGGCGAAGGAGTGGGGCACGGATGTCGGCCTGGAGGTGTCGCGCGTGCCGTTGGCGGGGGTGTGCGCTCTGGTCGCGGTGGGGCGGGACGGCAGCGAGGAGACCGTCACCACCTGGTCGGTGGCCGGTCCGGACGAGAAGCCGCTGTCGATGCAGGGCGGGGCTGCGTTGCACCCGGCCGCCATCGACCGTTTCGAGATCCGCGCGGCGGACGGACGACGGCTGCTGCAACTCACCCGCTGAGAGCCGGCAGTGAGCGCGGCGGCACGCTATTTGAGCAGCTTCGAGAGCCGGCGGTCGGCCAGTGGTTTGCCGCCCGTCTGGCAGGTCGGGCAGTACTGCAGCGACGAGTCGCTGAACGAGACCTCCCGGATGGTGTCCCCGCAGACCGAGCAGGGCTCGCCGGCGCGGCCATGGACGCGGAGCCCGCTCTTCTTCTCCGCCTTCAGCCTTCCGGCCGCCACGCCGCTGGAGCGTGCCACTGCGTCCTGGAGGGTGGTGCGCAGCGCGGCGTGCAGCCGGGTGGTCTCGTCGTCGGTGAGGCTCGCGGTCAGTTTGAACGGTGACATCTTCGCGGCGTGCAGGATCTCGTCGCTGTAGGCGTTGCCGATGCCCGCGATCAGCGATTGGTCGCGCAGAGCGCCCTTGATCCGACGGCGTTCCCCGGCAAGCAGCGCGGCGAACGCGTCACGGTCGAAGGCGTCGTCGAGCGGATCGGGCCCCAGGCGGACGATGCCGGGCACCTCGGCCGGGTCGCGCACCAGATACACGGCGAGGCGTTTGGTGGTGCCCGCCTCGGTGAGGTCGAAGCCGTCGCCACCGGTGAGTACGGTGCGCAGCGCCAGGGGGCCCTTGCCGGGGCGCGGCAGGGTGGCGGGGAAGCTGTCCTTCCAGTGCAGCCAGCCGGCCCGGGCGAGATGGGTGACCAGATGCAGCGAGCCGGCGCCGATGTCCAGGAACTTGCCGTGCCGAGCGACGCCGGTGACGGTGAGGCCTTCCAGGGCGGTGAGCGGTGGGTCGTAGGTCTTGAGCACGCTGACAGCGAGCGGCAGGACGCGGGCGATCTCCCTGCCGACCAGGTTTTCGTCGAGAAAGACCCGCAGGGCCTCGACCTCCGGTAGTTCGGGCATGGTTCCCAGGGTGCCGCACCTGACGGGCCCGTGCCTATCGAAGTCCGTACACCCGCTCGGCGGTGGTCGCGAAGACCGCCGACCGCTCGTTCTCGGCAAGGTCGTCGGTGAGGGTGCGGGCCACGTCGACGACTTCCGCGTAACTCGCCGCGAGCCGGCAGACCGGCCAGTCGGAGCCGAACATCAGCCGGTCGGGCCCGAACGCCTCGAGAACGGTGTCGGCGTACGGGCGGAGGTCGTCGACCGTCCAGGAGCGCAGGTCGGCCTCGGTGACCAGGCCGGAGAGCTTGCATACGGTGTTGGGGCGGTCGGCCAGGGCCTTGAGGTCGGCCGCCCAGGGGTGCAGGCTCCGGGTGGCGATGGGCGGCTTGCCGGCATGGTCGAGTACGAAGGTGAGTTCGGGCAGCAGGGCGGCGGCCGAGACGGTGGCGGGCAGCTGATGGGACTGGACCACCAGGTCGTAGACGAGTCCGGCGGCGGCCACGGCGGACAGCCCGCGACGGACGTCGGGGCGCAGCAGCCACTCGGGGTCGGATTCGCCCTGGACCTGGTGGCGGATGGCGACGAGCCGGTCGCCGCCGGGGAGTTCGCGCAGCGCAGCAAGCGTGTCGGCGATGTCGGGCGCGGTGAGGTCGGTCCAGCCGACGACACCCGCGACGAGGTCGTTGCCGTCGGCGAGGGCGAGGAACTCGGGGGTCTCCTCGGGGACGGTGACGGTCTGGACGAGGACGGTGGCGTACACCCCGGCGGCGCGGGCCTCGGGCTCCAGGTCGGCGAGGGTGAACGTGCGGGCGAGCGGGGCCAGTTCGTCCCCGGTGATCCACTCCTGGTCGCGTACCGCCAGGTCCCATACGTGGTGGTGGGCGTCGACGATTCGTTCCCGGCCGGTCATGTCACAGCTCCCAGGCGACGGGGAGACCGGCTGCGGCGCCGTCCGACGAGTAGTCGTGCGCGACATCGAGGAGCTCGTCCATCCGGGCCTGCCAGGCTACGTTGACGGGGAGCTGCTCCAGCTCCGCGAGGAGCCGGGCGTAGTCCGCGCAGTCGATGACGTGGAAGAGGTCGGTGCCGCTGCGCCAGATCGTCCACGAGGTGGCGCCCGCCGCGCGGATCGCGGTGGTGAGTTCCGCGGGGACTTCGCGGTGCGCTGCCTCGTACTCCTCGATGCGGTCGGCACGGACCTTGGTGTGCAGGGCGATCCTCATGATCAGCGTCCGTCCTCGTGGAGCGGGTCCTCGGTGAGCAGGCCCTCGGCGCGCAGGTCGTCCCAGACGGCGTCCGGGATCTCGCGGGAGAGCAGGTCGGCGGCGTCGTGCATCTCGTCCGGCGAGCGGGTGCCGACGAGCACCGAGGCGACGGCCGGGTGGGCGAGCGGGTAGCGCAGTGCGGCGGCGCGCAGCGGTACGCCGTGCGCCTCGGTGACGGCTTTGATGCGCAGGGCCCGGTCGAGCAGGGGCATCGGGGCGGCAGCGTAGTCGTAGGTCGCGCCGGGGCGCGGGTCGGCGAGCAGCCCGGAGTTGAACACCCCGCCGATGACGACGGAGCGGCCGCGGGCGGCTGCTTCGGGCAGCAGCTCGGCCAGCGCGGACTGGTCGAGGAGGGTGTAGCGACCGGCGCAGAGCACGGTGTCGACGTCGGTGTCACGCAGGAAGCGGGTGAGCATCGCGGTCTGGTTCATGCCCGCGCCGATGGCGCCGACAACACCTTCCGCGCGCAGCTTCTCCAGGGCCGGGTAGGCCGTGCGGAAGGCTGCCTCGGCGTGGTCGTCCGGGTCGTGCAGATAGGCGATGTCGATCCGGTCGACGCCGAGCCGTTCGAGGCTGTCCTCGATGCTGCGGCGTACGCCGTCGGCGCTGAAGTCCCAGCGGCGGCGGTGGGTCGCCCGTACGGCGAAGCCTTCGGAGAGACCGTCGTCCGGGGCCGGCGCGTCGGCCGGCAGAGGGTCGAGCACCCGTCCGACCTTGGTGGACACCACGTACGCGTCGCGGGGCCGGTGGCGCAGGGCCTCGCCGAGCCTGCGTTCGGAGAGGCCGAGCCCGTAGTGCGGTGCCGTGTCGAAGTAGCGAACGCCCTCGTCCCAGGCGGCGTCCACGGCGGCGGCGGCCTGCGCGGGATCCACCTCGTGGAAGAGATTGCCGATGCCGGCCGCCCCGAAGGACAGCTCGGTCACTTCGACCGCACTGCTTCCCACCCTGTTTCGCCGCATGCCGTTGCCGCCCTCCCCGATGATCGTTGTTTCTGCACAACGAATATTCATCGGATCACTTGGGCACGTCAACTCTCTGAACGCCACCGCGTACCGCTCGTGCGAGTAAATCTGTCCGACCTATAGCCGGATGCCTTCCGACAGTCGGGCGCCCTGGTCCGCCGGCATCAGGGCGAGCAGCTCGCGCAGCTCGTCCTCGGCGCAGCGGGCCAGCCGCTCCAGGTCCGGGACCGCCTTGCCGTCGGCAACCAGACCGAGGTGCACCCGGCCGCTGTACGTGGACAGGGCGACGGCCAGGGACTGGCCGCGGGCCAGCGGCGCCATCGGATAGACGGCCTGCAGCGGACAGCCGCCGAGCGAGAGCGCCGAGCGCGGCAGGGGCACACTGGTGACCAGCACGTCGAAGAGCATCCGGGCCGCGCTACCCGCCAGCGGGGCACCGAAGCGGTGCGCCAGCGAAGGCAGTTGGTCGGCGAGTACGGCGACCGCACCCGCACCCCGCAGCGGTCCGGCGGCCTTGTTGCGGTCCATGGCCGTACGGACGGCGCGCAGCCGGTTCCACGGGTCGGCCTCGGAGACGGGGAGGCCCAGCAGATAGGCGGAGAGCCGGTTCCCGGTGGCGGCGGTGGCACCGGGCCTGCGCCGGGAGACCGGGACGAGGGCGCGCGGGTCGGCGTCGGGCAGCTGGTCGCCGCGCTCCAGCATCCAGCGGCGGAGCGCCCCGGCGACGACGCCGAGCAGGACGTCATTGGTGGTGCCGCCCACGATCCGGCGGATCCGGCGGACGGCCTCCGCGTCCAGGTCGGTGGTGGCCAGTCGCCGGGTACCGCTGGAGGTCGCGGTGAGTGCGGGGGCGCCGCGCAGATCGAGGCGACTGGCCCGCACGACGGAAGCGCCGACACCGAACGCCCGGCCCAGATCCTCGATCCGGCCCAGCGCGAAGCCGGCCACCTGGCGTGGCCCGGGCATCCAGGAGCGGGGCGGGACCGGGCGCGCCAGGCGGGTGCTCGCGCCGCCGCGGGAGCGTGCCCCGACGGAGGCGATCTCGTCGAAGATCCCGGCGCCGATGGCGACCGCGCGCATACCGTCGGCGAGCGCGTGATGCAGCTTCACGAGCACGGCGAAGGGGCCGTCGTCCGCGCCGCTGATGACGTACATCTGCCAGGGCGGCAGCCCGCGTTCGAGGGACTGCTCCATCAGCTCACCGGCGAGCCGGGTGGCCCCTGCCATGAACCCGCCGCCCGCCGGATCCACCTCGCTCCGGGGCAGTCGCACCCGCTTGACGTGCCGGTACACGTCGAACTCCTTGTCGACGGACCAGGCGGCGCCGCCGACCGGCAGCAGGACGTCCCGTACGCGCATCCGCAGCCGGGGGATCGCGGCCGCACGGGTGCCGAGCAGCTGCAGGACCGCCTCCGCATCGACGCCCGGCGCGGAGACAGGGGGCGGCGAGAAGACGGCGAGCGCGCCGAGGTGCATCGGGTGCGCATCGGTTTCGAGGTGCCAGAAGGCCAGATCGAGAGGTGCCAGTAGCTCAGTGCCCAACGGATCCTCATGTCATCGAAGACAAAGATTGCCGGAGTCAACGACTGCCGCAGTCGCAGTCAATCCCCCTCGATCGGTTACGGTCAAGTACAGACATGTTACGTTCTGTTACTGTTCGGTAGTGTCGCACGCCCCCTCCACCGGCCCAGCCCCTCCGCCCGACCCGTCATTCGCGCTCCGGAATGATGAATTCACACCAGACGCACTTGCCGGTGCCGCGGGACTCCACACCCCAGGCGTCAGCCAGCCGGTCCACCAGCATCAGGCCCCGTCCGGACACCCCGGTCTCGCCCGCGTCCCGGCGTCGCGGCAGGGCGCTCGACCGGTCCTCGACATCGACCCGCAGCCGCCGCCCGGGCCCGGTGAGCACCCGAACGGTGACGATCGCCCCGCCGTCGGTGTGCATCAGCGCATTGGTGATGAGCTCGTCGGCGGCCAGCTCGACCTCGTCCACCCGTTCCTTCGCGCCCCAGGCCCGTACCGCGGCCCGGATCATGTGCCGGGACGAGCTCAGCGCCTCCGGGTCGTTCTGAGCCACATTCTGCTGGAGCCGGCCGCCCGGCTGGGGCGCGTGCGCGGCCTTGCGGCGCAGCAGCAGCAGCGCCACGTCGTCCTCACCGCCGCACTCCTCGACCTCCTCGCAGAGCTGGTCGGCCAGTTGCTGAAGGTCCTGCGGACCGTTGCGGATCATGGCAGCCAGCAGCTGCATCCCGTCGTCGAGATCGACGCCGGGCAGCTCGACCAGGCCGTCGGTGTACAGCACGATCGTCTGACCCGGGTCCAGCTCCATGGTGCTGACCGGGTACTCGAGCCCTCCGAACTCGGCCGAAAGGCCCAGCGGCAGCCCGCCCTCGACGGGCATCCGGCGACAACTCCCGTCGACATCCCGGACCAGCGGGTCGATATGACCGGCGCGGACCAGCTGTATGACTCCGGTGGTCAGGTCGAGCTCGGCGTACGTACAGGTCGCGAAGCGGTCGGTGTCGAGTTCGTGGAGGAACGCGGAGGCCCGCGCCATGACCGTGGCCGGGCTGTGCCCTTCCGCCGCGTACGCGCGGAGCACGATGCGCAGCTGTCCCATGACGGCCGCCGCGTGCGTGTCGTGGCCCTGTACGTCCCCGATGACGGCGCCGACGCGGCCGCCGGGAAGCGGAATGACGTCGTACCAGTCGCCCCCGATGTCCTGCCCCTGCCGGGCCGAGCGGTACCGGACGGCGATCTGCGCGCCGGGCACCTCGGGGATCCGGCGGGGCAGCATGGCCTGCTGGAGCCCCTCGGCGAGATCGTGCTCCTGCTCGTACAGCATGGCCCGCTGGAGGCTCTGGGCGATGGAGCTGCCGAGTGCGACCAGCAGATTGCGTTCGTCGCCCTCGAAGCCGTCCTTGTCGCTGTAGAGGAGTCCGAGTGCACCGATGGGCCGGGCCTGGGCGATCAGCGGCAGATAGGCGGCGGAGGTGATACCGAGACCCGTGATGCGCGGCCACAGGATCGGGTACGAGGTGGCGAAGTCCTCGGCGGACACGATGAAACGGGGCCTGAGTGTACGGATCACTTCGCTCATCGGGTACGGCTCGTCCGTACGGGTGAAACGGGTGCCCGGCACGAAGGACCCCGCAGGACCGTCCGCGACGAGATGGATGCGCCCGGCTTCGAGGAGCCCCACGACGAGACTGGTCGCACCGAGGTGGGCCAGGCCTTGCGAGTTCTTCAGGACCTCGATGACGTCCTGGACGGTACGGGCATGGGCCAGGGCGGCCGTGGTGGTCTCGACCAGGCTGGTTCGGCGACGCCGCTCCTCGTCCAGCTCCCGGCGGGCGGTGGAGTCGGCCAGTTCCTCGGTGGCGTCCCGGACGATGCCGATGATGCGGTGGGGGCGGCCGGCCTCGTCGCGACGGATGAAGCCCTGGGTGTGGGTCCAGCGCAGCGTGCCGTCGCGCCGGAGTATGCGGAAGTACGCCCCGTAGTTGACCTGCCCGCGCTTGAGGGCCTCGGACACCATGGCATCGAGTCGTGCGGCCTCGTCGGTCGGTACCCGAGGACCGAGGCTCTCCGGCCGGCCGTCGTATTCGTCGACGCGCAGGTCGAACACGTCGAGTGCGGGCCGGTCCATATGCATGAGACCGCTGTCGAGGTCCCAGTCGAAGCTGCCCATACGGTTCAGGGCGAGGCTGAGATCCGGGTGGGCGGGCCAGTCGTCCGGGAGTGACAGGGCACCCGCAACCCGATCATCCATGCGGGTCACTCTGCCATCAATTGTCCGATTCTTCGAATGATCCCGATCGCCGGGCGCCCTGCGCCGCAACGCTGCCTCGCCGATTTCAGCGACCCTGGAGCGCCTTGACGTTGTCCCCGAACGTCCACTGCTTCGAGCCGTCCCGGTTGAGCGACCAGTCCATCAGGCCCTTCAGCCCGCCGCCGTAGGTGTTCCAGGCCTGTGAGACCGGGTCGGGCACCATGTAGCCGCTGCCGGCGCCGGGCTGCGCCGGCAGCCCCGGGACCTGTTTGTCGCCCCAGATGGAGCCGTACGCCACGCTGCCCCCGGTGACGTATGCCTGGACCGACGACGGGCGAGGGCGCCGAGCGGGCCGCTCGGCGCGGGAGGCTCCACGAGCAAGGCGCGGCACGGCCCGTGCCGCGCCCGAGCGGCGGCGCGGAAGAGCGCATATCGTTCACTAGAGGTGGTGCGCCGGTGCGGCTGCAGTCCGCGTGCACAGCACCCCGGAATCCGTGGTGGACGGAGGACGGAATGTCAACGGCCAGGAATCTGCTGGACGCGCTCCCACCCGAAGGGCGCGCGCGACTGCTCGACCAGGCGGCCCGCGAGGTGTCATTGCCCGTCGGTACCCGGATCTTCGAAGAGGGCCGAAAGGCCGACCGCTTCTGGATCATCCGTTCCGGCCAGGTCGAACTCGACCTCCATGTGCCAGGCCGTCGTGCCGCGGTGATCGAAACGCTCGGCCGAGACGAACTGCTGGGCTGGTCCTGGCTGTTCCCGCCACGCATTTGGCATCTCGGCGCCGCCGCGGTCCGCCCGGTGGAAGCCGTGGAGTTCGATGCCGCGGCCGTCTGCGCGCTGTGCGACGACGACGCCGAGCTGGGCCGCGCGTTGTACAAATACGTCGCGGAGACCGTGGCGGCACGGCTGCGCGGGACCCGGACCCGGCTGCTCGCACTGTACGGTCCACAGTCCGGCAACCCGGCGGGTACAGCCCATGAATCGGACATCGGCCAGGACCTCGCGGATATCTGACGCGCCGCGCACGTTCGCACCCGACCCGCCGTTCCACCATCCCCCGTTGAAGCGTGCGCACATCCCCGGTACTCCATCTTGAACACGTTCAAGAAAGGCTCTAGAGTCGGCGCAGGCAACCACTTGAACGCGTTCAAGACGGGGGATGTGCCGTGTCCGTACTGGTCGACCTGATCGTGATGCTGGGCATGCTGGTCGTCGTACCGGCCGGGCTGCGGCTGACCGGGGCACCTGAGCTCGACCGGATCCGGCGTCTCTGGCCGCTCTTCGCCGTCCCCGGAGCCGTAGCCCTCTGGCTGCCACGCGGCGGACCCGCCACGGTGCTCGCCGGCTGCTACGCGCTCGGGGCCGTACTCCTCGCCCTGCATGCGCCGCCCCGTCTGCTCCGCCCGGTCCGGGCTTCCGCCGCTCACCGCACCGCCGAGCTCGCAGTGTTCACCGCCCTGGTCACCCCGTCGGTCGCCGCCACCGCGCTGGTCGCCGAACGCTCCGGGCATGCCCTCTTCGGCTTCGGTCCCGGAATCCTCGCGCTGACCGTGCCGCACTTCCATTTCGCCGGGTTCGCCGCCGCACTGATCGCCGGACTCGTCTGCCGGGTCGCGGACGGCCCGGCCGGCCGGTTCGCCGCGTCGAGCGTGCCGTTGGGCACCCTGCTCGTGCTCATCGGATACTTCATCGGCGACTGGGCCGAGCTGGCCGGCGCAGTCGTGCTGACGGCCGGGATGTGGACCGTCGCCCTGCTGACCTGGCGCACGATCCGCGGCAGCGGCCGGGACCGGACCACCCGCGCGCTGTTCGGCGTCTCGTCCGCCGTGCTCGTGGCGACCATGGTGCTCGCGCTGAGCTGGGCGCTCGGCGAGGCGACCGGGCTGCCCCACCCCACGTTGACCTGGATGGCCGCGACCCACGGTCTCGGCAACGCACTGGGCTTCGCGCTCTGCTCGGTGCTCGCCTGGGGACGGCTCCAGGACCGTCCCGAACAGGCCCCACCCGAGCAGGCCCCACCTGACCGTCCTCGTACCGAGCGGCCCCCTGCCGACCCGGCCCTCACCACCTCGGCCCTCACCACCTCGGTCCGCACCGGCCCGCCCCTCGCCGGCCCCGACCTCACCGACCTCAAAGGCAGGACGTCATGAGCACCCTCACCTATCCGGAGGTCGGCGCCACTCGGCTCGGCCCGCTCCCCGACGGATACCACCATCTCCACCACCGGGTCGCGGTGGGCCGCGGCCGCGCCGACTTCGAGGCTGCGGGCGCCGCCGTCACCGACTGGCGCATGCATCGCACCTCCGGCGCCCGGGTGCGGGCCTCGACGGCACGCGCCGAGGCCGGGGCCACCGTGCGGGTATCGATCGGGGTCGGCCCGTTCCGGTTCACCGCGCCGTGCGAGGTGGTCTGGACCGCGTACGAGAAGGAGCGCATCGGCTTCGCCTACGGCACACGTCCGCACCACCCCGAGTGCGGTGAGGAGTGCTTCGTGGTGGACCTGGCGGACGACGGGACCGTGTGGTTCACCGTGCTGGCGTTCTCCCGTCCGGCCGGCTGGTACACGCGGCTCGCCGGGCCGCTCGTGCCGGTGGCCCAGCGAATGTACGCGCAGCGGCTCGGGACCGCACTGCGCCGGATCGTATCGGCGAGCTGAACCGGCTCAGTCGCTCCGCAGCGCCGATACTGGACGTGATGGAGTGGTTCACCGCAGATGGCTACTGGCTCAGCCGGCTGATCTTCCAGCGGGCTCTCGCCGGCATCTATCTGGTCGCCTTTCTCGCCGCCGCGCTCCAGTTCCGGGCGCTGATCGGCGAACGCGGCATGCTCCCGGTGCCGGAGTTCCTGCGGCGTACGGAGTGGCGGGACGCCCCCGGTCTCTTCCGCCTCCACTACTCCGACCGCTTCTTCGCCGCCGTCTGCTGGACGGGCTGCGCCGTCGCGGTCGCGCTGATCGCGGGGGTGGACTCGTACGTTCCGCTGTGGGCGGCGATGCTGCTGTGGCTGCTGCCCTGGGCGCTGTATCTGTCGATCGTCCAGGTCGGCCAGGTCTGGTACAGCTTCGGCTGGGAGTCGCTGCTCCTGGAGACCGGCTTCCTCGCCGTCTTTCTCGGCAACGCCGCTACGGCTCCGCCGGTCCTGGTGCTCTGGCTGCTGCGCTGGGTGCTGTTCCGGGTCGAGTTCGGCGCCGGACTGATCAAGATCCGGGGCGACGAGTGCTGGCGCAGGCTGACCTGTCTGGACTTCCACCATGAGACCCAGCCGATGCCGGGCCCGCTGAGCTGGTTCTTCCACCGGCTGCCGAAACCCCTCCACCGGGTCGAGGTGGCGGCCAACCATGTCACCCAGCTCCTGGTCCCGGTGCTGCTGTTCGCCCCGCAGCCGGTGTCGAGCGCGGCCGCCGGGCTGATGATCGCCACCCAGCTGTGGCTGGTGCTGTCCGGGAACTTCGCCTGGCTGAACTGGGTGACCATCACCCTCGCCCTGTCCGCCGTCGACTGGTCCCTGGTGGCCACGCCGCCCGCACAGTCCGCCCCGCCGCTCTGGTACGAGGTGGTGGTCATCGCCGTCACCGCGCTGGTCGTGGTGCTCAGCTACCGTCCGGCGCGCAACCTGATCTCCCGCCGCCAGGTGATGAACCGCTCCTTCGACCCGCTGCATCTCGTCAATACGTACGGTGCGTTCGGCAGCATCAGCCGGGTCCGTCTCGAGATCGTGGTCGAGGGCACCGACGAGCAGCTGCTCCACCCGGGCACGGCCTGGAAGGAGTACGGCTTCCACGGCAAACCGGGCGATCCGCGCCGATTGCCGCACCAGTTCGCCCCGTACCATCTGCGGCTCGACTGGCTGATGTGGTTCGCGGCACTGTCCCCCGTGTACGCACAGTCCTGGTTCGGCCCGTTCGTGGAGCGGCTGCTGGAGAACGACCGGGACACTCTGCGGCTGCTGCGCCACAACCCGTTCCCCGACGCCCCGCCCACGCACATTCGCGCCAGGGTGTACCACTACCGGTACACGACCTGGCGCGAACTGCGGGCCACCGGACGCTGGTGGCACCGCACCTATGTACGGGACTTCATCCGGCCCGTCTCGCTCGGACCCTCGTTCCTCAGCCCGACCAGGCGACCTTGAAGACCCAGGCGTGCTTCCCGGTCCTCCGGGCGCCCGCCGGTACGTCGATCACCAGCGAACCGCCCGTGGTGCGCCAGTGGAGCGGCCGGTCGTACCCGAGCAGGGTGACCCGGTCGCCGCTGCGGATCGGCACCGGGGCCTCGACGGTGAGGGTGGCGCCGGGCTGTGCCAGCGAGTGGATGTAGAAGGCCTTGTCCGGCCGGACGGTGAACCGCAGATCCTCGCCGAGCTGCGGCATCCGTGACCAGTACGTGGTCCCGTGGATGGCTTCGCCGTTGGTCTTGAGCCACTCCCCCGTCTCGCGCAGCCGGCGCTGCATGATGTCGGGGATCGTGCCGTCGGCCTTCGGCCCGATGTCGAGCAGGAAATTGCCGTTCTTGGAGACGATGTCGACGAGCGAGTGCACGACCTCCTCGGTCGTCATGTACTTCTCGTCGGGTGTCTGGGCGTTGTAGCCGTACGAGAACGGGTCGAGGCCCCGGCTGGACTCCCATTTCGCCGTGACGATCTGGTCGTACGTCGTGTATTCGGGCGTCGTGAAGTCGTGCGGCCCGATCCCGGAGCGGTTGTTGACGGTGACGTCGATGGGCCGGGCCCGGTTCTTGGCGTGGTTGAAGTACTCGGACAGCACCCGGTGACTGTCGTTGTCCCCGCCGATGTCGCACCAGAGGATCTCGGGGTCGTACCCGTGGACCAGCTCCAGCATCTGTGGGCCCTGGAACTCGGTGACGTAGTCCTTGCCCGCCGTGTATCCGGTGTACGGGACGGGTTCCAGGGTGTACGGGTTGCGCGGGGCGTGGCCCATCCATGGGTGGTCGGGATTGAACCATTCGGGCATCGAGAAGTACAGCCCTCGGTGCAGTTCCGGGGTGTAGCGGCGCGAGGCGTCGAAGAGCTCCTTGACCAGGTCGCGCCTCGGCCCCATCTTCACCGCGTTGCGGTCGGAGAGCTTGGTGTCCCAGAGCGCGAAGCCCTCGTGGTGCTTGGAGGTGAGGACGTGGTACTGCGCGCCTGCGTCCCGGAACAGCTCCACCCAGGACCGGGGGTCGAAACGTTCTGCGCGGAACTGAGGGATGAAGTCGTCGTAGTTGAAGGACTCGCCGTACGTGTCGCGGTGGTGGGCGTACGTCGGGTTGTTGGGGTCCTGCATCTGATTCCAGTACCACTCGGCGTACTGCGTGCCGACCGGCGCCCAGGCGGGCACCGAGTAGACCCCCCAGTGGATGAAGATGCCGAACTTCGCCTCCTGGAACCAGTACGGCGCCTGATGGATGGAGAGGGAGGTGTCGGTGGGCCGGTAGTCGGGGACGCCGAGGGTGAGCGACCGGCGGACGGTGGCCGCCTGCTGTCCGCGGCCGCGCGCGACAACGTTGCCGTCCTGGGCGGTGCCGGGTGCGGTGCCCGGCCTGCTGCGGATGCCGATCCGGACGCGGGCCTGGTCACCGGGGGCGAGCCGGGTGATCCGGGCGGGTTCGACGGTACGGGCTCCGGGGACGTCCACGGAGAGACTGAGACCGTCAGCGGCCAGGACGGCGACGGTGCCCGCGTTGACGACGGTGGCCTCGACGCTCTGCGCGCCGGAGTCCAGCAGCGAGGTGGTGGAGTGCGCGTCGCGCAGGGACAGTGCCCGCCCCTCGGCGGCCGGCTGGAGCGAGAGCGCGAAGATGTGCAGGGATGAGCTGTTGGCCTCGGCGGGCCGGGTGGTGGGCAGGGTCAGCGCGACGGCTTCCCTGGTCGGGTCGAGCGCGATCTCGGCGACGGCGATGGAGACCTGGTGCGCGTCCTTGTCGCCGTTGGGGCGGTAGCGGTACGCGACGGTGAGCGCGCCACTGCCGGAATACCAGTCGGGGCCGCCGAGGGCGGGGGTCGATGTGGTCCCGTCCGCGTAGTGGACGGTGGCCTGACCGGAGGCGGCGCCGTAGCTGCATGCGGTCAGGAAGAGCCCGGAGAGGTAGCGGCCGGGCGGCAGATCGATGCGCTGGCCGAGGGCGACGATGTTGTTCTTGGCTCCGGCGTCGGAGGCCGGGAAGAGGAACGTGGTGCCGTCGATCTCTGTTTCTCCGGCGGGGAGCTCCTCACCGGGGAAGGTGTAGCCGGAGCCGTCGAAGTTGCCGCCACGGGCCTCGGCGGTATCTATGCCGTCGTTGTCGAACCAGCTGTCCAGGGGCACGGGGACAGCGGCGGGGACAGTGCCCCAGTCGCTGCCGTGGGCGTCCGGCCCCGGGAGTGCGGCTCCGGTTCGCGGGGCCGCATCGGCGGTGGCGGGGGTGAGCAGGGCGGCGCCGACTGCCGCCCCTGCCGTCATTCCGAGTACATGGCGTCTGGGAAGTTCGGTCATGACGTCCGATGATTGAAGCGTGGCGGGAACCTGTCAATGAAATTTTCCAGACAGAACGAAACTTCTTCCCCACAACCATCGGATGACTGGATGCATCTGCGGTCCGCCGGCCCTGCCGAACTGCTGGACCACATGCCGAAGCCCCGGCTCTCCATGGTGGCGGAGGGCCGGGGCTTCCGAGCTGACGGACCGGGGCGAGTGATCGGGCCGCGCGGGTCGGGCCGGAGGATCAGTCGATGCCCGGCAGGATGTGCGGCTCGGCGAGGTCGTCCTCGTAGCCGGCCAGCCGGATCGGTGCGGACCTGGCCCAGACTTCGATGTTCCGGAGCTTCTCGGGCCGCTTGGCCTGCTCTCCGTGTCGCTCCGCCGGTCGCTTCTCGTGCTTCGTCACTTCTGGTGTCACCGCGCACTCCTTTGTGTCACGTCACCCCGGGCGGCGCCGAGCCTCCGGCCTCAGTAACCGGAAATCGACTGCCCGTAAGGGGCAGGGGAAGGAACAGTTCGGTCGCGGTGGCGCCGGGTGTGGGTCGGGGACGACGGCCTGGTTACAGACCTGTCCCAGGACGGCCGAGGAGGTTTCGTGGATCCCTTGGTGGCGTCCGTGCACATCAGACTAACCAAATGAGCGCGTCCGCGCTCGATGGAATGCGTGCAGTGACTCACTTTCGGACAACCGGGTGATCTACCAGCCTGCGGGCGCGTAGTCCTTGAGGAAGCAGCCGAACAGATCTTCGCCCTCTTCGCCCCGCACGATCGGGTCGTAGACCCGGGCTGCGCCGTCCACCAGGTCGAGCGGGGCGTGGAAGCCCTCCTCGGCCAGGCGGATCTTGTCGGGGTGCGGACGCTCGTCGGTGATCCAGCCGGTGTCGACGGCGGTCATCAGGATGCCGTCCCTCTCGAACATCTCCTGGGCGCTGGTGCGGGTGAGCATGTTCAGCGCGGCCTTCGCCATGTTGGTGTGCGGGTGGCCCGCGCCCTTGTAGCCCCGGCTGAACACACCCTCCATCGCCGAGACGTTGACCACATAGGCCCGCTTGGCGGCCGTCGCGGCCATCGCCGGGCGGAGCCGGCTGATCAGGATGAACGGTGCGGTGGAGTTGCAGAGCTGGACCTCGAGCAGCTCGATCGGCTCGACCTCTTCGACCGTCTGGATCCAGCTGTTGGTGTGATGCAGGTCGGGTACGAGACCGCCCGCGTCGATCGCGGTGCCTGCGGCGATCCGTTCCAGGGACGCGGAGCCGGTGACCAGGGCGAGCTCGGTGACGTCCTGCGCGGTCAGGCCCTCCTTGCGGGCGGCGGGCAGGGCCGCGACGCGGTCGACCGAACCGCTGCCGAAGGTGCCGATGACCTCGGCGGCAGGGAGCTCGCCCGCAGGCAGCGGAGCGGATTCGGCACTCACCAGTTCGCTGTACGCCTGCGGGGAGCGGCGCACCGTCTGGGCGGCGTTGTTGATCAGGATGTCCAGCGGCCCTTCGGCGGCGACCGAGTCGGCGAGCGCGACGACCTGGGCGGGGTCACGCAGATCGATGCCGACGATCTTCAGCCGGTGGATCCACTCGGCGCTGTCCGGCATCGCCTTGAAGCGGCGGATCGCGTCGTTGGGGAAGCGGGTGGTGATCGTGGTGTGCGCGCCGTCGCGCAGCAGCCGCAGCGCGATGTACATGCCGATCTTGGCGCGGCCGCCGGTGAGGAGCGCCCGGCGCCCGGTGAGGTCGGTGCGCGCGTCGCGGCGGGACCGGTTCTCCTTGGCGCACTGCGGGCAGAGCTGGTGGTAGAACGCGTCGACCTCGACGTACCGGGTCTTGCAGATGTAGCAGGACCGGGGCCGCTGAAGTATCCCGGCGATCTCGGCACCGGCCGAGGAGGACGGCAGGACGCCCTGGGTCTCGTCGTCGATACGTTCGGCCGAACCGGTGGCTGTGGCTTCGGTGACGGCCTTGTCGTGCGCGGTCTTGGCGGCCCGGCGCTCCTGGCGGCGGCGCTGCTTCACGGTCCGGTAGACACCGGCGGTGGCGCGGCGCACGGCGATGGCGTCCGGGTGGTCGACCTCGATGGTGTCGAGTTCGTCGAGCACGCTCAGGCAGACGGCCAGCCGCTCCGGGTCGATACCGGGACCGAACTCCTCGATACCGGGAGCGAGTTCTTGGCTGTCCTCTGTCACCGTCATTGCCGTTCCTCTGTCAGTCATGCCGCCGGGATCTCTCGGCGGCCCCGGGCGCACTGCCGCCGTGGGCTCACGAGGACTGGCATCCACGGTGTTGAGGCCCGGCTGCGGGCTTGCGCGAAGCCGCCGCACTTCGGGCCGAGTGCCCCGCTCAAGTCTGCCATGTCCGCCGCGCTGCTCCATCCGGGTACGCGGACTGGAACGGCGGGAGGCGCGAGGGGCGCCAGGACCGGGGCGACCGGTGAAGCCACTGGGACCCTGCGCGGACAGGGTCTCGTCCGTCGGCGCCCGTCAGAACCGGTCCGAAGGGCATCACCGGAAGAGATGAAGCACACATAACGGGGCACAGTGCGCGCCGTGACCGGCCCGGCGAAAAAAATCCGGACCTTCGCGCATCACTCACGGGAAGCGGGGCAGACGCGGCTCGATGCATCCAACGAACAGGGAGGGCGACGAGATGGTGACCGCGTCGGAGCAGATCGGCGGAGCAGGAACACTGCACCAGCAGACCGGTGCACTCACCGACGCCGGGGATGTTCAACTCCCCTGGATCGAGGACACCGGAAAGGTCGCCCCGAAGGACGCGCGCCAGCTTTCCAAGCTGTTCCTCGACAAGCTCCAGGTGCTCGAAGAGGGCACGCACGACTACCAGTACGCGCGCAACACCCTCATCGAGATGAATCTCTCGCTGGTGCGCTTCGCCGCGTCGCGGTTCCGCAACCGGGCCGGTGACGACACCGAGGACATCATTCAGGTCGGCACGATCGGCCTGATCAAGGCGATCGACCGGTTCGACCTCTCCCGTGAGGTGGAGTTCGCCACCTTCGCCGTGCCGTACATCGTCGGCGAGATCAAGCGCTTCTTCCGTGACACCACCTGGTCGGTGCATGTGCCGCGCCGGCTCCAGGAGCTGCGTGTCGACCTCGCGAAGGCGAAGGAGCAGCTCGCGGCCGAGCTGGACCGCGACCCCACCGTCAAGGAGCTGGCCGCCCATCTCGACCTTCCGGAGGAGGAGGTCATCGAGGGGCTCGTCGCCGCCAACGGTTACTCCGCCGGTTCCCTGGACACCCCCTCGGCCGACACGGAGTCGAACAAGGACCAGCGGTCGTACGCCGAACTCCTCGGTGAGACCGACCCCGGCATGGAGGCGGTCGAGAATCTCCACACGCTGGCTCCGCTGCTGGAGCAGCTGGACGACCGCGAGCGGCGGATCGTGCAGATGCGGTTCGGGCAGGAGATGACGCAGTCCCAGATCGGTGCCGAGCTCGGGGTCTCGCAGATGCACGTCTCGCGTCTGCTGGCACGGATCGTCCAGCAGCTGCGCGCGGGGATGTCCGTGGAGGCGTGACCGCGGTACGGAACGCGAAAACGTACCGCCATCGGTCTCTCCCCGCTCGAACAGACCACGCATCGCCTGCGTGATGCCGGGGCAGGCGGAGACGCCGCCCGCGCGGACATGGAGCCGGCAGCGGTACCGGCCGTCCGCGCGGGAGCGGCGGCCGGGACGGTGGCGGAACTCGCCGGGCCCGTTCCGCACCATCTGCCGCGGATGGAGACAACGAAGGGCGACATCCCACCGGGCTGAGCCGCCGAGGCTGCCGTGGCGCGATGCCGCCCGTTCCGGTGGCGCGGTCCCCGGCACGCCGTGCCCGCCCGCCTCGGGCATTCCCGTCGCGCGGCGGACCGTACCGAGGCGTTCCGTCCACGCGCCGCGGCACGTCGACAGCGCTCCTTCGCATATGCTGCGGGACGCCCGGGAACTACCTGCGCCGACCGTACAAGGGGGTGGAGAGTGTCCGAGCCTCGCGCAAGCGCCTGGGTACATCCCGCGGCCCTCGCCGCCCTCCCGGTGCAGCACGGCCCAGGGCGTTCGGTATGGAATGTCGATGCCACGATCCTGCTGGTCGAGGACGACCCCGGTGACGTCCTCCTCGTCGAGGAGATGCTCGCCGACAGCGAACTGGACTCCGGACTCATCTGGCGCAAGTCACTGACCGAGGCCCTGGAGTTCCTGCGGGCCCTCAGCACCCCGGTCTGCGTGCTGCTCGATCTGCATCTGCCCGATGTGCACGGGCTGCAGGCGGTCACCCAGATCGTGGAGAGGAATCCGGACGCCGCGATCGTCGTACTGACCGGACTTGCCGAAGCCGAGGCGGGCCTCGCAGCCGTGGCCACCGGAGCGCAGGACTACCTCGTCAAGGGACGGCTCGACCCTCAGGCGCTGTCCCGCGCCGTTCGCTACGCCCTCCAGCGCAAGCAGGTCGAACGGGCCGCCGCCGCGCTGCGTGCCAACCGGCTGATGGCGCAGGAGAACGCGCGCCTGGAACGCGGGCTGCTGCCCGTGCCGCTGCTGCGCGACGAGAGTTTCGATGCTGTCGCCCGCTACGAGCCGGGCCGCGCGCACGGTCTGCTGAGCGGCGACTTCTACGACGTGGTGCAGACCCCCGACGGCACCGTGCACGCCGTGATCGGCGATGTGTCGGGGCACGGCGCGGCGGAGGCCGCTCTCGGTGTGTGTCTGCGTGTGGCATGGCGTACGGCCGTGCTGTGCGACACCGACCCGCTGGAACAGATAGGGCTCCTGGAAGCGATTCTGGTCGCCGAGCGTTCCGACCCGCATGTCTTCGCGACGGTGACCTCGCTCGTCTTTCCGCCGGACACCGGGCACGTCAGGGTGGTGCGGGCCGGACACCCCGGGCTCCTGCTGCGGCGCGGCACGGAGGTCGAGTGGGCGGAGCCCGAGGGCGGCATGGCGTTGGGGCTGCTTCCCGGAGCCGGCCAGTGGTCGACGACGGAACTCGTCCTCCCCCGCGACGGCGGGGTGGTGCTCTTCACCGACGGGCTCTTCGAGGGGCGCACGGGTCCTGACTCCCGGCTCGGCGAAGAGGGGCTGCTCGCCATGGCGCGGAGCGCCGGAGATCTTGCCGCCCGCCCCTTCATCGACGCGCTGGTCGCCGGCGCCACCGAGGGCGCCTCGCCCTACGGCGGCCTCGCCGACGACGTCGCCGTACTGCATCTCGGCTGGAGAAAGACCCCCCATGAGTGACACAGCCACCGGACCGGCCTCGCGCAAGCGGTGGTTCTCACGCCTGTCGGTCCAGAACTGGGTGCATCTGATCCTGGCCGGATTCGTGCTGGTCGTCTGCGGGTGCCTGGTGGTGGGAGGGCTCGTGCTGACCCGAATATCCGACGGGACCACAGAGCTGGTGGACCGCATCCAGCCGGCCCGCTCCTCCGCCTTCCAGCTGCAGAATGCCCTGCTCGATCAGGAGACCGGGGTCCGCGGGTACGCCCTCAGCGGCGACAAGACCTTGCTCGAACCGTACGAGGCCGGCAAGCGGGACGAACAACAGGGGATCGACCGGGTGCGAGCGGTACTCGGTGACGAACAACCGTTCAGCGATGATCTGGACCGGATCGCCAGGGCTTCCGCGCGCTGGCGCACCCTGCACGCGGAGCCGTTGATCGCCGCGGCCCGGCAGGGTCCGACGGCAGACTCCGCCACCAGGATCCTGGAGAGCAAGCAGGAATTCGACATCCTGCGCTCGCTGTACGGCACGCAGCAGCGGCATCTCGATGCCGCCCGGGACCGGGCCCGCGCCGAGCTCAATGACGCCCGGGTCATACGCGACCGGGCGATGATCGCCCTGGTGCTCGTCTTCGTGCTGTCCGTGGTCTCGCTCAGCATCTTGTTCAACCGTGTGGTAGCCCGCCCGCTGAGCGTCCTCGCCATCGGCTCGGGCAAGGTGCGAGCCGGTGCTTTCCGGCACCGTATAGAGGTGCACGGGCCGTCCGACGTGCGGGCGGTGGCGGCAGCCGTCGAGGACATGCGCAGCCGTCTGGTGTTGGAGCTCGAAGAGGCCCAGGAGCGTGAATCGCTGCTGGCCCAGCAGACCGACGAGCTCCGGCGCTCCAACTCCGAACTGGAGCAGTTCGCCTACGTCGCCTCGCACGACCTCCAGGAGCCGCTGCGCAAGGTGGCATCGTTCTGCCAGCTCCTGGAGAAACGGTACGGCGAGGAGCTGGACCCGCGGGGCAAGCAGTACATCGACTTCGCGGTCGACGGGGCCAAGCGGATGCAGGTGCTCATCAACGATTTGCTCACCTTCTCGCGGGTGGGCCGGGTCCACGACAGCTGGAACGCCGTGGACCTCGACCGCTCGATGGACCGTGCCGCGGCCAATCTCGCACTGTCCATCGAGGAGACCGGCACCACCCTCGTCCGGGAGAACTCGCTGCCGCAGGTGATCGGTGACCCCACGACGCTCACGATGATCTGGCAGAACCTGATCGGGAACGCGGTGAAGTTCCGCAGGCCCGAGGTCCCGTGCGTGATCACGGTCAGCTGTGTCCGGGAGGAGGACGAATGGCGTTTCACCGTGCAGGACAACGGCATCGGCATCCCCCCGGAGTTTTCGGAGAAGGTGTTCGTCATCTTCCAGCGCCTGCACTCCCGCGAGGACTACGACGGCACGGGTATCGGACTCGCGCTCTGCCGCAAGATCATCGAATTCCACGGCGGCCGGATCTGGCTGGACTCCGAGTACCGCGAAGGCGCTCGCATCCATTTCTCGCTGCCGGTCAGCCCCGACAGGGCGCACCCCACGGCCGCGGAGCCCACCGCCCCCGCTCCTGATCCCGATCCCTCCGGAGACGCAAAGTGAACACCCCGGTACAGCCCATCGAAGTCCTTCTCGTGGAGGACGACCCCGGCGACGAGCTCATGACCCGGGAGGCTTTCGAGGACAACAAGATCCGCAACACTCTCCATGTGGCGAGGGACGGCCAGGAGGCGCTGGACTTCCTCTACCGCCGGGGCGACCACATCGACGCTCCCCGCCCCGAACTGATCCTGCTCGACCTGAACCTGCCCCGGTACGACGGCCGGCAGGTTCTCGAAAAGATCAAGAGCGACCCGGAACTGGCGCTCATTCCGGTGGTCGTGCTCACCACGTCCTCCGCCGAGGAGGACATCCTGCGCAGCTACGAACTGCATGCCAACGCGTATGTCACCAAGCCGGTCGACCTGGATCAGTTCATCTCGGCCGTGCGCCAGATCGACGAGTTCTTCGTGACGGTGGTACGGCTGCCGGGCCGCTCCTGATCCCCGTCGCCCTACCCAGGAGTGGGATCTCATGACACGGGTAGATGAACCGCGTAGAAAAGGTCACCGACCTCCCCCGCTGCGCCCTGGTTGGAGCTCATGAACCAACACGCCCTCTCCCGGCCGGACGACCCGCACCCGGGTCACTGGCTCACTGAGGCACTCCACATCGCCGAAGTGTTCGGTGGTGAGCCGGGTTGCATCGCGCAGGCACGCGCACTGGCCGATCATTTCCTGATGCGGCTCACCAGCGAATGGCTGGCGGTGCTCGGCGAGCACACCCGTGACGACCTGATGCTGGCCGTGAGCGAGATGGTCACCAACGCCGACCGCTACAGCCACGGCCCCTACCTGCTGGAGCTTGAGGGCACCGCGCGGCGGATCAGCGTCACGGTCTACGACAGCAGCACGGCGCTTCCCGTCCTCTTCTCCCCCGACCCGAGCCGCCTCGGCGGTCATGGCATGGAGATCGTCGTCGCCCTCTGCGACCGCCTGACCGCCGAACGCGTACCCGTGGGCAAGCGGATCCGGGCCGAGTTCGAGCTCAGCAGCTGACGTGGTGGCAGCCGGCCCCGGTCCTGCGGAGACCCTTCGGGCCATGTCCCGGGGAAGAGTCCCTACTGCCTGCCGAACCAGTCGATGCACATGACGAGAGCGTCGTCGAGTGTCTCCGAGCCCCGGTAATCGGCCAGCTCACGCAGTACGGCGCGGGGCACGGTGGCGGCCGGCAGCATCCTGGTCGCCAGGATCGCACGGGCCAGGGCCCGTGCCCCGTACGCCTCCCCCAGTGGCGACACCGCCTCGTAGACACCGTCGCTGACCAGCAGCAGCCGGTCCCCGGGCACTACCTGGAACTCCTGGACGGAGTACTGGGACTCCTCGAACATGCCGAGCGGAAGCTCCGCCTCCAAGCCGATGCGGGCGACCATCCTGCCGCGCAGCCGCCACAGCTGGGGAGAGCCGGCGTCGACGGCGCCCACCCGGCCGGTGTCCAGGTCGAAGTGGAGCAGCAGGGTGGAGACGTGGGCACTGCCGCGGTGCAGCCCGTAGATCGCCTGGTCCGCGAGGGACGCCTGGTCCGCGATACCGATCCCGGCACGTCTGGCGTTGCGCAGCGCGTTCACGGCGAGGTTGGTGAGCAGGGACGCCTGGATGCCCTCGCCCATGCCGTTGGTGACGGCGACCGTCAGCTCGCCGGCGTCGGCGGACCAGTCGAAGTTGTCGCCGTGGATCGCGTAGGCGGGTTCCAGCTGGGCGCCGATGGCGTACTCCGCCGCGGTGCAGGCCCGCGCGGGAAGGAGCTGCCACTGCATTTCGGCGGCGAGCGTGAGCCTGCTGACCCGGCGCGCCCGCTGGTAGAGGTCGGTGTCCCGTTCCGCGACCAGGATCTCGTGGCCGAGGAGGTCGGCCACGTGGGTCAGCTCGTCCACCATGCCGGGGGTGGAACTCTCGGCGGGCAGGCGCACGGTGAGAATGCCGAGCCGTTCCCCGCGCACCGTCACCGGAAGGTGATGGTCCAGTGCGTCGTCGTGCCTGAGGAGCTGTTCGCGCGGTTCCTGGCTGCCGAAGGCCCGGCCCTCCGGGCTGTTGTGCATCGACAGGGGGTCGCCGGGGCCGTCGGCGGGGTCGACGGGCTTGAGTACGGTCATGCCGTAGTCCGCCAGCAGGAGCTGGACGCGGAGCGCGCCGTACTCCCTGCGCAGTGCCTCGCGGACCGTCTCCACCAGGGCGTACGGCGCCGCCGCCCGCACCGCTCTCTCGATCTCCTGACGGGCGTTCACGGTCTCCCGGGCTTTCTTCGGGCGGCGACGGGGCCGGTTCCGGGCTGACAGACGGGTGTGCGGAGTGAAAGAGTGGAGGGATGCCCCGTACCACCGGTCACCCGCGCCCCATTGAGCAGGTGTCCGCGGATGTCTGTTCCGCCTCCGAGCTGCTGGAGGTGTTGTGGTCGCGGGGGCAGGAGGCCGCGACCCCGATCGCGTTCTCGCCCTCCCAGCTGCGGGCGCTGCTCGTGATCGAGCAGCAGGAGGGCAGCAATCTCCGGTCGCTCGGTGAGGCGCTCGGTTCGCGCGCGCCCTCGGTGAGCCGGCTCTGCGACCGCTTGGAGGCCATGGGCATGGTCCGGCGCGAGCCCAGTGCCACCAGCCGCCGGGAGGTCGAGCTCCGGCTGACCCAGCGGGGCCGCACCCTGCTGGAGGAGTACCGGGCGATCCGCACCCGGGAGTTCGCCGCGGTGCTGGGGCGCATGCCGCAGGCCGCGGTGGCGGCCCTCGCGGAAGGGCTGACCGCATTCAACACGGCCGCTGCCGAGCGGATCGGGGCGGACGACGGTCCGGGGACCCGGTTGCGCGACGATGTCGCGGAGAGCGCCTAGCTTCATCCGGCCCCTGTCCTGCGCGTAAGCGAGCCGGACCCGACGTGGGTGCGGTCGTTGTTGATCAACTGGAAATAGATTGTTACCCACGGAGAATGTTGTCAAGCGACAACTGTTCCTTCTAAGGTTCGGCAGGTACCCACGCCGCGAGCCGGGACGGATCGCGACCGAGCCGTCCGCCCGCGACGGCCGTTCCCGTCCACCCAGTGCATCTGAGGTGCCTTCCGTGCTTCCACCGCCCAGCGAAGACAAGGCCATGCGAATCGTCCCACGCCAGGAGCGGGGAGCGCTGATACTCGCCCTGACGGGTGAGCTCGACATCGACAATGTCGGCCTTCTCGGCACTGCGCTGGAGAACGCGGCGCGGGAGGGGCTGGCCCCGGTCGTCGTCGAGCTCTCCGCCGTGTCGTTCGCGGACTCCACGACGGTGAACATGCTGCTCCACGGGCAGGCCCTGCTGGGCCCCCGGATGCGGCTGGCCGCGCCGTCGCCGTTCATGGAGCGGCTCATCCGCGTGCTCGGACTGGACAGCGCGGTGCCGGTCTTCGCCACCGTGGCGGAGGCCATCGACCCGCCGTCGCCGGCCTGACCCCGGCAACGGCGGACGCCCGCCCCCTGGTGAGCCGAGGGGGCGGGCGTCCGGGTTTTCGGCGGAGCGGGGCTCAGCCGAGAGCGGGTGGGGCGTCCTCGGGCGAGGTGCCCCATGCCGACGGGCTGCTGCCCACCATGAAGGCGAGCGACCGCGCCGAGCGGATGTCCTCGGTGGTGAGGTACGTGCGCGACTGCGCCGCGCCGTCGATGCTCGCCGACTGGATGTAGCGGTCGGCTTCCGACGTCCCGGGCGCGCTCACCGTCAACGACCCGTGCGGGCGACTTTCTTTCTGATGCGCACGGATCCTCCTTGGTGAGGAAGGGTGGCGGCTCGTTGCAACAGGATGTACAACGTTGGAAGGAATGACAGTTGACATGAAAGCACGACTCCCGTTCCGCTGTCCAGGTGCATGACAACCCGAAGGAGAGGGCCGGAGGGAAGCCTCAGAACGCCAGCGACGGACCGGCCGGCAAGACGGCCGCGCCGCGTGCTGGCCTGCGCATTCCTGGCCGCCATCACCTCGTCGCACGCCGGGCCGGCGCAACCGCCCGCGCGGTCCCGTCCGCTCCAGTCAGCGTCGCGGCCGACGCCGCCGAGCGGGATCTCGCCGACGGCCGACGCTGTCATGGAGAGAGCGACGGAGCGGAAGCGCCCGGCCGGCGGTCGAAGACGCAGTCCCCGCAGAGACCGGCGCCCGGGCATCGGTAGTAGAGGCAACAGCTGTTCCTGCGGAATGCCGGGGTGTGCGGGGTTCCGGTGGTCCGCAGGTCCGGGTGGTCGAAGAGTTCGGCGGCCAGGGTGCGGGCCCGGTGCGCTGCGTCGGGGCGCTGGTGGACGCGGGCCCAGGTGATCAGCTCGCGCAGCGCTCCGGCCAGGGCCGAGCCCGCATTTCCCCACAGCAGCCGGGGTGCGATGTGTCCGTCCCGTTGGATCGCCTCCGCGAGCGGTACGAGGTGGCCGTACTGGACGCACTCGCGGATGCGGTCCGCGGTGCCCGGCAGCGTGTCCGCGGAGTCCAGCCACAGGTCGTCCGGCGCGGGGAGCTGCGGATCCCACCGGAGTGCGGCCGGGGAGAGATCCGGGAAGCGACCGGAGAGGACGGCCGGTCCCAGGGCGGTCGACCAGAGGCGGGCGGCCAGCCCCAGGTGCGCGACGGACGCGGCGACCCTGCGCTCGGGGGTACGGAGCCGGGCGGCAACGGTGTCGATGCGGGCCGTGAGCGGTGCCGTCTCCCCCGCGTACAGGTGGGCGAGCGGACGGTGCGCGCCGCCGGGCACCGGTGTTCCGCGCAGGGCGAAGAAATCGCCCATCGACGCCGCCCCGGCCTGCTCCATGCACTGCTCCTTCACGGGCTCCCCCGGTCACTCGTAGTGACGACCCGGCCGCCCCTCGGGCCGAGTCTCACCGTTCACCGTATCCGTGGGGATGATCGTCCTGAGGCTCGGCAGGGAGAGGACTACCGTCGGGAGGAGGACACAAAAACCACTCCCCTACTACCAAAGCAGTACGTCGGAACGCCGTCTCAGGGACGACGACTCGGCGGCTTTGAAGGGCCATCGTGGTGTACATGAGCTTCCTTGCACTGTCCGTGCTGCTGTCCCTGATCTCCGCGGTCGCCTACGCGGCCGGGGCGATCGTCCAGGAGCGCGTCGCCACGGCCGGAGACGGCCGTTCGTTCGCCCCTCTGCGCAACCGCGTCTGGTGGGTGGCGGTGGCGTTGAACGGTGTGGGTGCGGTGCTGCACGTGGTGGCGCTGGCGTACGGCCCGCTCAGCCTGGTGCAGCCGCTCGGCGCGCTGACGATCGTCTTCGCCCTGCCGATGGCGGCGCTCTTCGCGCGCCGCCGGGCCAGGGCGACCGCCTGGCGTGGCGCGATCATGGCGACCGTCGGTCTGGCGGGTCTGCTCGCCCTGACCGGCAACAAGGAGTCGCACACGCTGGGCGGCCCGGAGCAGCTGATGCTCGCGACCGTGACGTTCGGTGGCGTGGCGCTGCTCGTGCTGATCGCGAAGGGCATGCGGCCACCGGTGGTACGGAGTGTGGTCCTGGCCGGGGCCGCCGGTGTCGCCTTCGGTATCGCCTCGGTGTTCACGAAGACGGTCGCGATGCAGTGGGCCTCCGGTTCGGTCGGCGCGGGGCTGCCCTCGCTTGTGGTCATAGCGGCTCTGGCGTCGGCCGGGCTGCTGCTGTCGCAGGCCGCGTACCGGGGCGCCGGCCTGACCGCACCGCTGGCGACGGTGACCGTGGTGAACCCGGTGATCGCCTCGGCAGTCGGCATCACATTGTTCGGTGAGCAGTTCCAGCACGGCACGGCCGGCGCGTTCCTGGCACTTGCCTGCGGTGTGGTTGCCGCGGGCGGCCTGATCATGCTGATGACGGAACGGCTGGGCACGGAGCAGCGCGAGGGACAGCAGGTGCTCCCGGTCGGTCCGGATGTCCCCGCGGCTGCCGCGGAGGGCGAGCCCGCACTGATCGTTTCTCCGGAGCCCGGACGGGCCACGGCCGTGGCCGTCGGGGCAGCCCCGCCCAGCGCTGCCGTCGAAACGCTTCCGGCGCCACTCCCGCTGGCTGTCACGATGCCGCTGGAGCGGCGACGGGTGGGGCAGGTCGACTTCGGCTCCGCACGGCAGCCGCGCACCGGTTCGGGACGGCAAGGTGCGCTATCCGCCGAGGACGGTGGGGCCGGCGATCCCACGGCGCTGCACAGGACCGTTCAGACGTTGACGCCGCCCGCCCGGAGGTAGGACAGCGGATCGACGTCGGATCCGTAGCCGGGCCCCGTACGGATCTCGAAGTGCAGGTGCGGTCCGGTCGCATTGCCCGTGGAACCTGATCGGGCGATGCGCCGGCCGCCGCCGACGTGCTGGCCCTCGCGCACCAGCAGTGCGGACAGGTGGGCGTACTGGCTGTACTTGCCGTCGCTGTGCCGGATGACGATCTCGTAGCCGTACGCCCCCGCCCAGCCTGCCGAAACGACCGTGCCGGAGGCCACCGCCTCGACCGAGGTGCCGGTGGGGACGGGGAAGTCGACGCCCGTGTGGTAGCCGCTCGCCCAGGAACCGGCCTGGTGGTACGCGGTGCCGACCCGGGTCGCCGACACCGGTGCGACGAGCCCGGAGTCCTTCTCGGCCCGCTCGGTCTTCTTCGGCTGCGCCTTCGTGACCTGGTGCGGACTCGTCGGCCGGTGACTCGGCTTCGCGGGCTGGTGCGGATGGGTCTTCTGCTTCGGCTCGGCCGACCGGCTCGGCTTCGCGGCGGGCCTGGTTCCGCTCTTCGGGCCGGCCTGCGGGGTGTCGGCCACATCCAGGGTGAGCCGCTGGCCCGGGAAGATCAGATCGGGGTTGTCGCCGACGACCTCCCGGTTCGCCGTGTAAAGGCGCTGCCAGCCGCCCTGCACATGCCCGGTCGCCGCGATCCCGGAGAGGGAGTCGCCGCGCGCGACGGTGTACGACTCACGCTTGCCGGGCACCGTGGTCGGGGTGGCGGGCGCGACCGTCTTCTTCGTCTTCGGGTTCGCCTTCTTGGGCGTGGAGGTCGTTGCCGACGAGGCATCGACGGGACCGCCGGTCCGTTCCGACCGCGGCGTGATGTCGGGGGCGCCGCCCCGCGTCAGGCCCGCCCTTACGGAGCAAGTCGGCCAGGCACCCGGTCCCTGTCCCTTCAGCACCTTCTCCGCGACGGTTATCTGCTGTTCCCTGGTGGCCAGATCGGCACGCGGGGCATGGACCGTGCCCCCGTATGCCGCCCAGGTCGACCGGGTGAACTGCAGCCCGCCGAAGTAGCCGTTGCCCGAGTTGATGTGCCAGTTGCCAGTGGACTCGCAGGCGGCGACCTTGTCCCAGACATCGGCCGATGCGGCGCCCGCCGAGGCGGCGGTGACGAGGGGGAGCGCGATGCCCGCGCCGCCCGCCGTGACCGTGAGCGAGGCGCGGTTGATGCGGCTCGGCTGGTATCTGCGGTGTCGTCCGTTCGCGGCCATGACTTGGCTCCCCCACTGGCTGTAGGACACGTCGCAAGCGGTCAACTTATGGGCAGACAACGGGTGATGACAAGGCAGTGGCCGAGACCTGCCGGTCGTGGGCGGATCGGCGAGCGCACGACGGGCTTCATGGTGCCGGGGTGCGGTGGCGGTCGCGTACGACGTCGGCTGCCGCGAGGAGCCGGGCCGCGGGCACGTTCGGTGGCGCGTCCGCCGTACGGCGGCTTCCGCCGCGTGCCAGGAATTCGGCCAGCGGGAGCGTCGCCGCGCCGAGGGTGACCGCGTCCGGGCCCAGCCGGCCCATCTCGATCGTGGTGCGGGCCGCCGGGTGGCTGAGCGCATACTCCTGCGCGTACCGGCGGATGTCCGGAATCAGATGCGGTCCGATCAGCAACCCCGCCCAGCCGCCCAGCAGGATGCGTTCGGGCAGGAACAGGTTGACGAGGTCGGCCAGGGCCGCGCCCAGGCATGCGGCGGTCTCGTCGAGGACGGCGAGCGCGACCGGGTCGGGATCCGGGACGTCGCCATCGGGGTACGCGGCGGCCAGGAGCGCCGCCAGCGCGGTTTCGTCGTCGGCGTCGCGGGGCAGCGGGCCGCCCGCCTCGTGCCAGCGCTCGCGCATGGCCTGCGCGCCCGCGTACGCCTCCAGGCAGCCGATGGCCCCACAGCGGCAGCGGCGGCCGCGAAGCTGCACCGTCGTGTGGCCCCATTCCAGTGCCATGCTGCTGCGGTCCTCGTCGAGGATGTCGCCGCGGTTGACGCAGGCACTGACACCCGATCCGATCAGAGCGATCACGGCGGCATCCGCGCCGCGTCCGCCGCCGAACCACATCTCGGCCTGACCCAGCGTCTTCGCACCGTTGTCGATGAACAGCGGGACGTCGACGAGCACGTCGACCGCGTCGCGCAGCAGCCGTTCGAAGGGGACATCGCGCCAGCCGATCGTCTGACCGTGCACGACGGCGCCGACTTCGCCCGGTGCGCGCGGCGCCTCACCAACGGCCCTCTCGCGGCTGTCCCGTTCGACGATGCCCGGCACCCCGATACCGATGCCGAGCAGCCGTCGCGTACTGGCATCCGCATCCGCTCCCGCTTCCCTCAGCACGTCCGCCACGCCGCTGCCGACGTGGCCGACGATGCACTCGACGTCGTAGCCGTCCTGGGCCAGCAGCCGTTCCGTGCGCGCGAGTTCGGTAAGCGACAGGTCGAAGAGCTCGACACGGACCCGGGTCTCGCCGATGTCGATGCCGATGAGAAGACCCCCACCGGGCGCCACACGCAGCAGCGTGCGCGGGCGGCCGCCGTCGGAGCCGACGATGCCGGCCTCCTCCAGGACCCCCTCCGCGGCAAGCTCCGCAACGACGTTGCTGATGGATCCTGCGCTCAGCCCGGTGGCGGGGCCGAGCTCCTGGCGACTCAACGGCCCGTCGAAATACAGCCGTTGCAGTACTCTCGCCCGGTTGCCCCGCCGCAGGTCGCGCACGGTCCGTCCGGCACGCCCGGCCATGTTTTCCTTCCCTTCACGGAATCAAGCCCGTCGGCCGGGCGCGGAACGGGTGCGGCCGCCCCGTCGGCCGATGCCGCGCGGCACGGACCGGGCGTCGCTCACCTTGTGGTGGAGGATCGCTCCGGGCACTTCCGGACGGCCGGTGCGGTTCGAGGCCGCTCATCCATCGCCCTCCCCCTCCCCGCTCCGCTGTGCGGACGGCCAACGCTCCAGTACGAGGTGCAGCGCCTCGACGCACTGCTGCCAGGACGCCTGCACGTCGCGGGGGGCACCGAAACCGCCGTTGGCCTCCAGGGCGCTGTAGCCGTGGAAGGTACTGCGCAGCAGCCGTACGGCGTCCGTGAAGTCGGGTTCGGACAGGTCGTAGGCGCGCAGCATCGCGTAGATGATCTCGATGGTGCGGTGGTATGCGGTGGACCCGGCGACGACGGCGGGATCGAGCCGGATCTGGGTCGCCGCGTACCGGCCCGGCCGTTCGAGCGCGAAGGCGCGGTAGGCGTCGGCGAACGCGACGAGTGCATCTTTTCCGGCCCGTCCGGCGACCGCCGTGCCGAGCCGGTCGGCGAACTCCCCCGCGGCCAGCAGGGCGACCCGGTTGCGCAGGTCCTGCACGCTCCTGACGTGGGAGTACAGGCTGGCGTCCTTCACCCCGAAACCACGCGCCAGCGCGGACACGGTGACCTTGTCGAGGCCGATGGAGTCGGCCAGATCGGCCGCCGCCTCCACCACGCGATCGGTCGTCAGACCAGCGCGAACCATCCGCCACCTCCACCGGAGCAAGGAGCCCTAGGCTACTACCTAGAGCCCCTGGAGACTCCGGTCATACGCAGGCGCCGACGCTCACCGGCTGTCTACTGCTCGAAGGTGTCCGGGACGGACAGCCAGTCCCATCGGTCGACCGGCCAGACGACGGTGAAAGCTCGTCCGACCACGTCGTCGACGGGTACCGCACCGCCACCCGGCTGCCCCCGGTGGTAGCGCGAGTCCGCCGATGCCTGGCGGTGGTCGCCCATCACCCAGATATGTCCTTGCGGAACAGTGATCTTGAATTCGGCATCCGAGCTGCAGGGGGTGTTCCCGGGGAACACATAGGGCTCGTCGAGGGCCTTGCCGTTCACCTTGACCTGGCCGGTGCCCTTGCACTCGACGGTGTCTCCTCCCACCCCGATCACGCGCTTGATCAGGTCCTTCTCGTCCGCCGACGGCATCAGGCCGATGAAGGACAGCACTTCCTGCACCGGGTTGGCGGGCGAAACCGGGTCGGAAGGAAGCCAGTTGCCCGGGTCGTGGAAGACCACGACCTCCCCGCGCCGGGGCTGTGCGCCGAACCAGGGTGTGAGCTTGTCGACCAGCACACGGTCCCCGGGCTGCAGGGTGTTCTGCATGGAGTCCGAGGGGATCGAGAAGGCCTGAGCCAAGAACGTCTTGATGAGCAGCGACAGCACCAGCGCAATTCCGATGAGCAGGGGCAACTCGACCCAGAACGACCGTCGTTCATTCTTCCGGGCGCGCTGCTCGGCAGGGGGTTCGCCCTCTGCGTCGCTCGAATTGCGCGCTCCGACCTCTGCTTCTGTCACGCCGCCCCCGCTTCGTCGCGGCATGCCGCGGACGGCTGCCGCACGCCCCGTCCGCAACCCTTGTGAGGTCGGGACCAGTTGTCAGTGCTTCGCAACCACTCTATGGGCAACGCGCTTCAGGTTTTAGCCGCCCCCACCAGGCGAACTGTGCTGTGGATCTTCCGTACCGTCGCCTCCGGCACCACGCCGACCAGCGCTCGCGCCGACGGACGTCCGGCGAGGGAGCCCCCGGAGTTCCTGACGGTGACTGCGGTGGCCTTACCGCCCCCCTGAACGGACGGCGGCAGCGACGGACCACCCGCTCGGCGACTTTCTGCCACTCGGTGATCCACCGACCGTCGCGCAGCGGAAAGGGCGGCGCGCAGGCACGGTGGAAGAGTCGGACATCGAGACATGTGGAGGCGCCATGAATCACGAAGACGGCGCACCGGTACTGCGCTGCCTCGTCACCGGTGCGACGGGCTACATCGGGGGACGGCTGGTCCCCGAACTGCTCGATGCCGGGCACAGCGTGCGCTGTCTCGCACGTACGCCAGAGAAGCTGCGGGACCACCCCTGGGCCGGCCGGGCCGAGGTCGTCCGCGGTGATGTCATGGACCCGGAGTCGCTGGGGCCGGCCATGCAGGGAGTGGACGTCGCCTACTACCTGGTGCACGCGCTCGGCAGCGGCTCGGACTTCGAGGCCACGGACCGGAGGGCGGCCAGGACATTCGGCGAGCAGGCGCGTGCCGCAGGTGTGTCACGCATCGTCTACCTGGGCGGACTCACCCCCGCCGGCGTCCCCGAGCACGAACTGTCGCCCCATCTGCGCTCACGTGCCGAGGTCGGCAGGATCCTGCTGGAGTCGGGCGTGCCGACCACGGCGCTGCGCGCAGCCGTGATCATCGGCTCCGGTTCGGCCTCCTTCGAGATATTGCGATACCTCACCGAACGTCTACCGGTCATGGTCACGCCGAGCTGGGTGTCGACCAGGATCCAGCCGGTCGCCGTCCGTGACGTACTGCGATATCTCGTGGGCAGTGCAACCATGCCTGCCGAGGTGAGTCGCACCTTCGACATCGGCGGCCCGGACGTCGTCACGTACCGGGAGATGATGCAGGATTACGCGGCCGTCGCCCGCTTGCCGCATCGGCTGATCCTGCCCGTCCCGATGCTGACGCCCGGACTGTCGAGCCACTGGATCGGGCTGGTCACACCCGTCCCTCCCTCCATCGCACGCCCGCTCGCCGAATCACTGAAGTACGAGGTCGTGTGCCGCGAGCACGACATCACACGCTACGTCCCCGACGGGCCGGGGCAGCCGTTCACGTTCCGCAGAGCGCTCGCGCTCGCACTGCAGCGCGTGCGCGAGGCGAACGTGACAACCCGGTGGTCGTCGGCCTCGGTGCCCGGTGCGCCGAGCGACCCACTGCCCACGGACCCCGGCTGGGCAGGCGGCAGTCTCTACACCGACGAGCGGGAACTCGACATCGACGCCGCCCCGGAGGCCCTGTGGCGGGTCATCGAAAGCATCGGGGGCGACAACGGCTGGTACTCCTTCCCCCTGGCATGGGCCGTCCGCGGCTGGCTCGACCGTGCGATCGGCGGTGTCGGACTGAGCCGAGGCCGCCGGGACGCCACACGGCTCAGGGCGGGCGACTCGTTGGACTTCTGGCGGGTCGAGGAGATCGTGCCGGGCCATCTGCTTCGGCTGCGCGCGGAGATGCGGCTGCCCGGCCTGGCCTGGCTGGAGCTGTACGCCGAGCGGAACAGGACCGGAGGCGCGCACTACCGGCAGCGCGCGCTGTTCCATCCCCGAGGGCTGCTGGGTCATGCCTATTGGTGGAGTGTCGCCCCGTTCCACGCCGTCGTCTTCGGCGGGATGGCCCGCAACATTGCTCGCGCCACCATGCTGCCCACCCGGTCGGAGCAGGTGAAGGCGGCCTCCGCCCTCTGACAGGCGACACGCGAGCGTGGCACCGCGACAGCCGCACACCGCCCCGGCTCGCCCCCGCCGACGCAACCGGCCGACCCGAACCGGGCGCCCCCAGGAGCCCGAGCACGGTCATCCCGCCGGCCCCGCCGCCGGAGCTCTCGTTCCACCGGCCGGTCCGGTCGGCTCGCACTCGACCGTACGGACGTTTTGCGGCGGCGGCGTGACCGGCGTGCGGCGGCTTGAACAGGCCGTCCCCGCGCCCCGTATCCATACTGGTCATCCCGGCATCCTCGACAGATTGCAGGAGCACACAGATGAGCGGCACTGCGCAGATCGGCGTCACTGGACTTGCGGTGATGGGCCGCAATCTCGCCCGGAACTTCGCACGTAACGGCTTCACCGTCGCGGTGCACAACCGTACGACCGCGAAGACCGATGCCCTGGTCAAGGAGTTCG
Source organism: Streptomyces sp. NPDC002206 (assembly GCF_053593595.1). Classification (NCBI taxonomy): domain Bacteria; kingdom Bacillati; phylum Actinomycetota; class Actinomycetes; order Kitasatosporales; family Streptomycetaceae; genus Streptomyces; species Streptomyces sp. NPDC002206. Next base: position 206,433 of record NZ_JBSFCW010000002.1, on the reverse strand, counting down.
GCGACGAAGGCACATTCGTCGCCGCGCGCACGCCCGAGGAGTTCGTGGCGGCGCTGGAACGCCCGCGCAGGCTGGTCATCATGGTGAAGGCAGGCGATCCGACGGACGCAGTGATCGAGGAGTTCGCCCCGCTGCTCGACGAGGGCGACGTCATCATCGACGGCGGCAACGCGCACTTCGAGGACACCCGCCGTCGCGAGAAGGAGCTGCGCGAGCGCGGCATCCATTTCGTGGGTGTCGGTATCTCGGGCGGCGAGGAGGGCGCGCTGAACGGGCCGAGCATCATGCCCGGCGGTTCCACCCGGTCGTACGAATCGCTGGGACCGCTGCTGGAGAAAATCGCCGCGAAGGCGAAGGACGGCACTCCCTGCACCACGCACATCGGCCCCGACGGTGCCGGGCACTTCGTGAAGATGGTCCACAACGGCATCGAGTACGCGGACATGCAGCTGATCGCGGAGGCGTACGACCTGCTGCGGAGGGTGGCCGGCTACTCCCCCGCGAAGATCGCCGAGACGTTCCGCAGCTGGAACACCGGCCGGCTCGACTCGTATCTGATCGAGATCACGGCGGAAGTCCTCTCCCACACGGATCCGGAGACGGGGAAGCCGTTCGTCGACATCGTGCAGGACCGGGCCGAGCAGAAGGGCACCGGCCGCTGGACGGTGCAGATCGCACTCGATCTGGGCGTGCCGGTCTCCGGTATCGCGGAGGCCGTCTTCGCCCGTTCGCTCTCGGGCCACGCGGATCTGCGGGAGGCCGCACGGGAGCTGCCGGGCCCATCGGCCACTCCACTGGCCGGAGCCGAGGCCGCGGCGTTCGCCGACCGGGTGGAGCAGGCGCTGTACGCCTCCAAGATCGTCTCGTACACGCAGGGCTTCCATCAGATCCGCGCGGGCAGCGAGACGTACGACTGGAAGATCGATCTCGGCGCGGTGGCCGCGATCTGGCGGGCCGGCTGCATCATCCGGGCGGCATTCCTGGACCGGATCCGGGCGGCGTACGACGCACGGCCGGAGCTGGTGAGTCTCCTCTCCGACCAGCAGTTCGCCGAGGAGATCGGTGCGGCGCAGGACGACTGGCGGACGGTGGTCGCCGAGGCGGTACGCCAGGGAGTGCCGACCCCCGGATTCGCTGCCGCGCTCTCGTACTACGACGGTCTGCGCGCCGACCGGCTCCCGGCGGCGCTCACTCAGGGGCAGCGGGACTTCTTCGGGGCGCACACCTACCGGCGTACGGACCGTCCTGGCTCCTTCCACACGCTCTGGGGCGGCGACCGGTCGGAGACCGCCACCGGCTGACGGGCCTCGGGCAGCTGTTCGTCCGGCCGGGTCATCCGGGGTGCGGCGGGACCGTACGTATGCGTAAGTAGCAGCGAGTCCCGCCGTACTCCTGCACCGCCGCCACGAGCGCGCTGTCGCCACCACTCCTCGGAGCCGCCGCATGCCCGACGCCGTCCCGGACCCGGCCGCCGCCCAGCCCGTCGTCTCGCCGCTGACCACCGCCGCCCTGATCCTGGTCGTCACGATCGAGCCCGGTGGTGAGGCCGCCGTACGCGAAGTACTGCCGGACCTCAGGGCATTCGCCCGGTCCATCGACTTCCGGTTCCCGGGCACCGATCTGGCGTGTGTGACCGGGTTCGGCTCGGATGCCTGGGACCGGCTGTTCGCGGGGACGCGGCCGGCCGGACTCCATCCGTTCCAGGAGCTGCACGGCGCCCGCCACCACGCGCCCGCCACCCCCGGCGATCTGCTGTTCCACATCCGGGGCGAGCGGATGGACGTGTGCTACGAGTGGGCCGCCCGGCTGATCGGCAGACTCGGTGGGGCGGTGAAGGTCGTCGACGAGACCCAGGGGTTCCGCTATCAGGACCACCGGGATCTGCTCGGCTTCGTCGACGGGACGGAGAACCCGGTGGGTGCCGATGCGCGGGCTGCGGCCCTCGTGGGCTCCGCCGACCCGGACTTCGCCGGCGGCAGCTATGTCATCGTGCAGAAGTATCTCCACGACCTGGCCGGCTGGAACTCGCTGAGCACGGAGGAGCAGGAGCGGGTCATCGGCCGCACCAAGGCCGACGACGTCGAAATGTCCGATGCCGTCAAGCCCGCCAACTCCCATGTCGCACTGAACACCCTTACCGCGCCGGACGGGTCGGCGCGCGAGATCGTGCGCGCCAATATGCCGTTCGGCAGCTTCGAGCAGGGCGAGTTCGGCACGTACTTCATCGGTTACGCCGCCGACCCGGACGTGACCGAGCAGATGCTCCGCAACATGTTCCTCGGCAGTCCGCCCGGTACGTACGACCGCATTCTCGACTTCTCGACCGCGGTCACCGGCACGCTCTTCTACGCCCCCTGCGCCGACTTCTTCGACGCCCCGCCGCCGTCTCCCGTCCTGTCCGGGACCGAGTCCCTGCCGCAGCCGGCGTCCGCGCCGGTGGCCCAGGCCCCGGCTCCGACGGGTGCGGGCGACGGTTCGCTGCACATCGGCAGCCTGCAAGAAAGCGCCCAGTGATGAACAACCTCCACCGCGAGCTCGCCCCCGTCACGGAAGCCGCCTGGGACCAGATCGAAGAAGAGGCCCGGCGCACCTTCAGCCGCCATCTGGCGGGCCGCCGCGTCGTCGATGTGACGGACCCGGAGGGGCCCGCGCTCGCGGCGGTCGGTGACGGGCATCTGCGTGACATCGATCCGCCGACACCGGACGTCATCGCCCGGGCCCGTACGTCGAAGCCGGTCATCGAGTGGCGGGTGCCGTTCACAGTGACCCGGGCGGCCGTGGACGACGTCGAGCGCGGCTCCGACGACAGCGACTGGCAGCCCGTCAAGGACGCCGCCCGGACCTGTGCGTTCGCCGAGGACATGGCCATCATCGACGGGTACGCCTCCGCCGGGATCACCGGTCTTCGGGACGGCTCCTCGCACCCTGCGCTGCCGCTGCCGGCCGATGCCCGCGACTACCCGACCACCGTGAGCCAGGCGCTCACCCAGCTGCGGCTGGCCGGTGTCGACGGGCCGTACCGGCTGCTGCTCGGCGCCGACGCGTTCACCGAGGCGACCGAGACGTCCGACCACGGCTATCCGGTGGCCACGCATCTCGCGCGCCTGCTGGACGACCAGATCCTGTGGGCGCCCGCCGTCAAGGGCGGGGTGCTGCTGTCCACCCGTGGCGGCGACTTCGAACTGCGGCTGGGCCAGGATCTGTCCATCGGCTATCAGGACCACGACGCGACCCACATCCGGCTCTACTTCCACCAGTCGTTCACGTTCCGGATGCTGACGCCGGAGGCCGTGATCCCGATCGTCGCCTGAGGCGGGAGGGCCCGGAACAGCCCCGCTACTTCCGGTGACCGGTGGCCTGGACGCTCCAGGTGAGCGTGCCGGTGGCCAGGGCGCGGACGGCGGGGTCCCGGATGGCGTCCGTACGGTCCACGGCCTCGGCCGTCACCTGGTGACTGCGGCCGTCGGCACGGACGCCGAGCGAGTCTGTGGGCATGGCCGGCGGGGTGTGCGCAACGTTCTCGGTGCGATCTGGGACGCCGGGTGTGGTGTCAGCGGTCGAACGGGTAGCCCTCGGCCTGCAGACCGGAGTAGCCGGCACCGCCGTACTTCGTGGAGTTGGCGATGACGACGAGGTCGGCGGCGGGCGCCTCGGCCGCGGTGCGGTGGCCGGGACCTCAACGGTCCTCCCGGCGCCGCCGGGCTGCGGGAACTATTCGACCCGGCGCCTTCCCCCTCCGCCGTTCCCGGTCGCGCGGCCGCCGCGAGGGCGGTGCCGGCGGCGGTCGCCGCGAGGGCGGTGCCGGCGGCGGTCGCCGCGAGGGCGGTGCCGGCGGCGGTCGCCGCGAGGGCGGTGCCGGCGGCGGTCGCCGCCGGCAGGCCGGCGAGGGCGAGTCCCGCCACCGATCCTGCCGTTCGGCGCGTGCCTGGGCGTATGCGCATGTAGAACTCCTTGAGAGCCTCGGACTCCGGGCGGACGCGAGTCGGCGCAACCGTTGATTGACTTGCGAGTTAAATCGACTTAGCGCGAGGCTTGACCTAGAGGTGCGTCGGACGCGGAACAAGGCCCGGACGGCGCATGGTTGGTGTTCATCGCCGGGCAACTGCCCTTCATGGGGCGCAGGGTGAGATGTGAGATGCAGGAGGGCGACTCAGTGGCCGCGAAGCACACCGCAGGGACGGACACCGGGCAGAAGCCGAGCGACGGGGGCGAGACCCGGCGTGGGCCGTCCGACGACCCGGGCGCTGTCGGACGACGCGTGCACCGACTGCGTACGGAGCGCGACCTCACCCAGCGCCAGCTGGCCGAACCCGCCTACACCCCGGCGTACATCTCCACCCTGGAGGCGGGCCGGGTCCGCCCCTCGGAGGCTGCCATACGCCATCTCGCGGAGCGTCTGGGGGTGACGTACGAGGAGCTGGAGACGGGACGTCCCGCCCATCTCGCCACCGACCTGCGGCTGAAACTTGTCGAAGCCCAGCGGACCCTGGCCACCGGCGCCGCCGAGGACGCCGTGGCCGACTACACCAGGCTGCTCGCCGAGGCGGAACAGCTCGGCCTCGACGGCGAACGCGCCACGGCTCTGCTGGGGCTCGGGCAGTGCGCGCTGGAGACGGGCGAGCTGCCGGTGGCCCGCGAGCGCTTCGAGGCCGCGGAAAAGCTGCTTGCGAACGCCCCGCTCCCGCAGCGCGCCCCGGCCGTGCGCGGCCGGGCCGTCGCGCACCTCCTGACGGGTGAACTCCGGTACGCCTGCTATCTGCTGGAGAGCGCGATCGACGAACTGAACGCCTCCGGTCTGCAGGACCCCGGTGCGCTCCTGCTGCTGTACACGGCCGCGATCGCCCCCTACATGGACATGGGCGCCCACGCCCGCGCCGCGCAGGCCGGCGAACTGGCCCTGGCCCTGGCTCCCCAGGTGTCCGACCCGGAGCTGGTCGCCGGGCTGCACCGAGGCGTCGCCCGCACGCTCATCGCGGCCGGCCGCACACAGGAGGCCGACGCCTCGCTCGCCAAGGCAGCCGAGATCTACCAACAGCTCCAGATCCGTACGGAGATGGCGCACTGCCACTGGATGCGCGGCTACGTCCATGCGCAGGACGGCGATCTGTCCGGCGCCGAGACCGAACTGCGGGCCGCCCGCGACATGCTGGCGTCGAAGCGGGCCGCGCTCTACACGGCGCAGGTCGAGGTGGAGCTCGCAGATGTCCTACGCCGACTCGGCAAGCGGCAGGAGGCGGAGACCCTGCTGCTGCGGCTGCTGGGCGAACTGCAGGCGGACCGGGGCTCGGTCCATGCGGGCGGCGTGCACCGGCTGCTCGGCCTGATCGCCGAGGAGCGGAGCGACCTCGACCGCGCCGAGGAGCATTACGTCACCGCGCTCGGCCTGCTGGAGCGGGCGGGCGCCGCCGGTGACCTCGCGGACATCTGCCGGCTTCTCGGGGATCTGCTGCGGCGGGCCGGCCGTACCGAGGCCGCGATGGACGCGTACCGGACCGGCCTCGGCCACCGGGCGGCGCCCGGCAGCACGACGCTGGGTCCGGCGCCGGTGCGCCCGCCGACCTCGTAACCCTGAGGTACCGGCTGCACCGCGCCCGGGACCGGTTCGTCGTCGATCTCGACGACCCCGACACCCGGCTGCTCATCACTTCCGCCGTCCGCCTCAGCGGATAGATTTGTCCTGTATTGCTGAAACCGTTGGCCCCACGGCCAAGGACCGACACCGATCCTGTCCCGTCCGACAGAGACCTGCGGGGCTCCCATCACCGACTCTCGCCATATGCCTCTCACCTCGCCCGCTCCCGGCCCTCCGTCCTCCGCGCGTGTCGCCGCCGCGGTCCGCCACGCCGTCGGCGCCGGGCTGCTCGGCGAGTCCCGGCCCGTCGCCGGGTTCATCGACACCGACGGGGTGCGCGACTCGGTCGCCGCCCTCCAGGACGCGTTCGCCGGGAGCCCCGGCGTGCTGCACACGTTCGCCGCCAAGGCCGCGTCCCTGGTCCCTGTGTTGCGGCTGCTCGCCGACTGCGGCATGGGGTGCGAGGTCGCCAGCCCGGGCGAGCTGAGGATCGCCCTCGACGCCGGTTTCGCGCCCTCGGCCATCGTGCTCGACTCCCCCGCCAAGACCCGTGACGAGATCCGTCAGGCGCTCGCGCTCGGCGTGGCGCTCAACGCCGACAGCCTCGACGAGGTGCGCCGGATCGCCTCGCTGCGGCCCAGCAGCTCGGTCTCCGTCATCGGGATACGCGTCAACCCGCAGGTGGGCGGTGGCTCCATCGGGGCGATGAGCACCGCCACGGCGACCTCCAAGTTCGGCGTGGCGCTGCTCGATCCCGGCGCGCGCGAGCATGTCGTACAGGCCTTCGCCGAGCACTCCTGGCTGACCCAGCTGCATGCCCATGTCGGTTCCCAGGGCTGCTCGCTGGAGCTGATCGCGGCCGGTGTCGCGGAGATGTACCAGCTCGCCGAGGAGATCAACAAGACGCTCGGCACCCGGCAGGTCACCAGCATCGACATCGGCGGCGGCCTTCCCGTCAACTTCGACGACGACTCCGTACGGCCCACCTTCGCCGCCTATGCGGCGGCGCTGCGGGCGGCGGTGCCGGGTCTCTTCGACGGCCGCTACGGGCTGGTCACCGAGTTCGGCCGGTCGTTGCTCGCCAAGAACGGGTTCATCGGGGCGCTCGTCGAGTACACGAAGGATGCGGGGGGCCGCCGTATCGCGCTCACCCACGCGGGGGCGCAGATCGCCACCCGTACCGTCTTCATGCCTGACGCCTGGCCCCTGCGGGCGGGGGCCTTCGACGCCGAGGGGCGACCCAAGGACGGTCCGCCGCTGGTCCAGGACATCGCGGGGCCGTGCTGCTTCGCAGGTGATGTCGTCGCGCACGCCCGGGAGCTGCCGGAGCTGCGGGAGGGCGACTTCGTGGTGCTGTACGACACGGGCGCGTACTACTTCTCCACACCGTGGTCGTACAACAGCCTGCCGCGCCCCGCCGTGTACGGCTTCAGCACGGTCGGCGACGGCGGGGACGACGGCTCGGACGGGGACACGGTGCGCTTCGCGCCGGTGCGTGATGCGCAGTCGCTGGACTCGATCGCCGAGGAGAGCGGCGCCGGCCACGCCGATTCGCTCCTCGGGCTCGGACCGCGGCGCGACCGGTAGCAGGTCGCGGCGGTACGGACCGGGCCCGTCATCCGGGCGGCTGGGGCGACGGCTCCGGTTCCGGCACCGGCTCGGGCCGCGGCGGCTGCGGAATCGGGTGGGGCGACGGACCGGGCGGCACAGGGCCGGGAACGGGGGGCGCGGGCGTCGGCTCGGGCAGCGGCGACGGCGGTCCCGGCATGGGGCCGGGGGTCGGCGCGGGTGGAACGGGGTCGGGATACGGGTTGGTCATCTCGGGCCTCCGAAGGTTCGGGCAGATCTCGAGTCCACCGTCTCCCGGAGCGGCTGCCCTCGCCTGCCGAGTCCATACGTATGAGTTCCGTACCGTCGGACGAGAACCCGTACGGCGGCTCAACCCGCCGCGGCGGCCGCGGCGGAGAGCCCGGGTCGGGGGCTGGAGAGGACCGGAATCCGGGTGGCTGTGCGGGTGGCGGCATCGGCCATGGACGCCTGGGCCAGCACGATCACATCGGCGTCCGTCACCCGGTCGGCAGCCGCCGCCACCAGATCGAGGTAGCCGTCACGGTCACCGGCCCGGAACCGCGCCCATGCGCCGTCCACCAGCACCGTGCGAATGTCCACGCACCGATTGCCGGCCTCCTCGGCGAGCAGGGCGAGCGTCGGCGGCAGGGTGTCGTCGATCGCCGCGAGGATCACCACCCGGTCCCACGTGACGGCGGCGGCCGCCATCGGGCGGTCGACGCGCAGGACGGGGACGCCGAGCGACTCCGCGACGGACTCGGCGACCCCGCCGATCGTCGAACAGGTGCAGAGCACCGCGGTCGCACCCTCGGCGACCGCTCCCGCGAGCAGCGCCTCGATCTCACCCCGCACCGCGTCCGGACCTGCGTCCCGGGCACGGGCGAGCAGGTCCTCGTGCACGAGATGCCGCAGGGCGAGACCGGGGTGGTCGGCGTCGCGGAGCGCCTCGAAGACCGGGACGTGGACCGGGGAGGTGTGCAGGAGCGCAAGTGTCATCGGCGGACTCGGATCCTGTTCGGACGGGACGGGATCGGATCGCTACAGCTCGGGGTGGGACTTGAGCTGCTGCTTTGCCTGCTCCACCAGCTCGGTGGGCGCCACCGGAGCCTGGTCGGGGTGGCCCAGGGCCCACTTCGCGGCGTACGTGCAGAGCGGGACGACGGGCACTCCCTCGCGGTCCGCCATGGCGTAGAACTCCTGGACCAGGGCTCCGGCGAAGCCCTTGCCCCTGTGCTCGGGTTCGACGACGGTGTGCACGGCGACGAGCGCGGCGGGGGTGCCGTCCATCACGAAGTACGCGATGACTCCGGCGGTCCGGCCGTCCACCCGTGCCAGCAGGTTGCCGTTCTCCCGATCGTCGAAGAATTCGAGCGCGGTGTTCTCAGCCATGGCGGGGTCTCCCTCGTGAACGGAACGGTCAGTTGGCTGCGGGAAGGGCGTACGGGCTGCGTTCGGTAGCGGTGCCGGGCACGGGTGCCGAGGCATCGGTTCCGAGCTCGACGATCCGGTTGTCGGCGTCGACATGGACGATGCGCGGGGTCAGAGCGCGGGCCTCGGTATCGTCGACCTGGGCGTAGCTGATCAGGATGACCAGATCGCCGGGGTGCACGAGGTGGGCTGCTGCGCCATTGATGCCGATGACACCGGAGCCGCGCTCGCCCTCGATGACGTACGTCTCCAGCCGGGCGCCGTTGTCTATGTCGACGATGTGCACGAGCTCACCGGGCAGCAGATCGGCCGCTTCCATCAGCTCGGCATCGACAGTAACGGAGCCGACGTAGTGCAGATCGGCTTGGGTCACGGTGGCCCGATGGATCTTCGACTTGAATAGAGTACGTAGCATTTGGGCGCTCCTGCTGTTCGGCTCCCTGCCTGCTTGTGCAGGTCAAGGGCGTTTCTCACTCTACGACGGCTGGCTTCGCACTGGTTTCCCGCCTGCTGTTCAGGTATCGACGCTGACCGATTACTGAGTTTCCTGATCCAGTGCCAGGCGGACGCGGAGGCGTCCCGGGGCATCCGCTCTGCCCTCGAGGTCGACAGGCGGAACCATGGTACGGAAGCGGCACTCCGGGACGCACTGAGAGCCCCGTCACGGTCACGTGAGCATGACGTGCCGAAGGCGCGGGGGCGACGCCTGCTGCACATTGAATTCCATTTGCGGTGGACCCGTGCTGGAGGTCAAGCCGGCGCGAGGCGAGCCAGCACGGACCCGTTGGTCTACGGCTCCCCAGGTCTCCCCTACTCCTGGGCCGCGGACTCGCCTGGCGCGGCCGACATTTCAACTACTCAAGTAGTCGTGGCGCTTCAACGGAGACCACCCCGTGCGGCAGGTCGGCTGCCCGATGACGTGTCTTTTCGCGAACCACTCCCTACCAATCAGCCAGCGATCCTGCCCGCCAAGGCATCGAGTAGCGCGACGGCCTCACGGCGACTCAACAGCTCATGGAAACGCTCGTTGCGGAATGTCCGCAGGCATGCGTAGCAGCTGCTCTCCGGGCCGCACTCGCAAGCGCCCACACGGGCAAGCGCGGCCTCGACAACCGGTTCGAGGCGGTCTCCGATCCGGATCACGTTTCCCGCGCCACCCGGCGTGGTGTCGAAGAGCAGCAGCGAAGGCATCCCGTCGGTTCCCGTGTGGACCGTGCCGTCGATGTCGTCTCGGCTGATCTCCAGGTGAGTGGCGGCGCCTTCCAGCAGGGCGTAGACGCCGGAGCGAAGGCGTTCTTGCGGTGCGGAGAGGGCAGTGAACGGGTCGAGGTGAACCTGGAGGAAGTCGGTCTGGTAGCGGTGCGCGAGGGAGACGACCCGCAGCGGGCCGGTGCATTGGGCGTCCTTCAGCAGGTGCGGATGGCCCGCCCGCCGGTTCCCCGCCCGAGCGTGCGGACGGCCCCAGCCGCACCAGTCGCAGATCTCGTAGCCGGCGCCGCCCGGCCCTTCCGAGACAACGACCATCTCGCCCCGTGCTCCCGCCGACCAGGCCGTGGTGTGACCGGAGGTGAAAGCTGTCACCCCGTCCCGCACGTCGGCGGTGTCGGTGGACATGTGGACGTCGCCGTACCAGGACCGGCGCGGCGGGGTCTGCCCCGGCCGCCGCTGGGGCCCGCGTGCGGCGACGAAGCCGTAGACGGGCTCGATGTACCGGCGCGGCGCGGTGGTGGACACCGCGCCGCAGGCGGTGCAGGTGGGATCCACGGGCTCGGTTGCCTCGCCGTAGCGCCCGCAAGCGCCGCATACGGTGTAGTGGCGGCTCACCAGTTCGCGGTCGGGCAGGCGGTAGACGCCGGCGGACGACCACAGCCGGCCGCCCGCCACGATCTCGGCGCCTGGCGCGTACTCATGGACGGCGGCACTCAGATCGCGGGTGAGTTCGAGCTGGCTGGAGACGGCGCCGCCGTCCTGCGGGATGCGCAGTTCGACGGTGTCCACGGGGAATCCGTACTTGGGCAGCACGTTGCGGTTGGCGAGGACACCGAGCAGGTCACGTTTCGTCAGAGTGTGGATGACCTTCTGGTACATCTCCGCCAGCCGGTACTTGCGAGTTGCCGCCGCCTGGTCACGGCGTTCGCTGTAGGCGGTGACGTCCTGGGCGAGGATCTGCTGCGCGACCCGTAGGAGACGGTCCATTTCGCCTACCCAGGCGTCCGATTCCACGCCGATCTCGTCCTGGACATTTCGAGGAAGAACGCGGCGCAGAGAAGCGGTGACGCTTTCTGAAACGGGCGTCAGCCAGTCCCGCACAGCATGGGCGGCGACCTCACCAGTGGTGTCGTCGGGCAGGAAGAACTCGCCCGCCGTGCGCCAGATGCGGCCCCGTTCCTCCTTCATGGCGCGAAAGAAGGCAGCGAGGGCGATGGAGTGGGCGTGGCGGCGGTCGATCCGGACGTTGTCGACGGGGACGATCGGGGCCCGGACCTCCCCGGCGATCATCCGCTGGGGTTCCGCATACCGCGCGAGGTCGTGGGGGCGTCGCTGGGCGTAGGTGAGAACGAGGGCGGCGGAGTCCGCGCGCCGCCCGGCACGTCCGGCTCGCTGCACGTAGTTGGCAGTGGTGGGTGGCATGTTGCGCAGCACGACGGCCTGCAGCTCGCCGACGTCGACCCCAAGCTCGAAAGTGGTGGAACAGGACAGGGCGTTGACCTGCCCGCGGACGAACTCGCCCTGGATCTCCGCGGCCTTCTCACCGGTCCACTGCGCGGTGTGTTCCTGGGCTCGCAGCGGGACGGGGCCGAAGGTGAGGTAGAGGCGGCGGAGGTGGCCGTCCGACTCGTTGGTGGGCTTGTACTCCTCGAGGCGGCCGGTGCAGCGCAGTGTGGGGCAGACTCCCCGGACGGACACGGCGACGACGCGGCGGCAGCGATCGCAGGCGTGGAGCGGTTCGCTGTCCGCGGTGACGGGCCGCAGTCGCAGCCAGGCGTGATCGAGCCGACGGACCGCGCCGATTCCGGGCTGGCTCTCCCCTCGCAGCCAGTCGGCAAGGTGCCCGGTGGTGAGGTCGGTCCACAGGCGGCTCAGTATCTCCAGCGCGGCGGCCCGCCGGTCGCCCGGGTGGCCGAGTGCGTCGAGCACCCGCTCCAGGTAGTCGACGCGGCGGTTGGAGACGCCCGCCGCGCTGGGCAGCCAGCTGATCACCTTCCGCGCAGCGTCGGACCCCTTGGAGCGGACCCAGACGGGTCCGCGGCGCGGGGCGAACGCCTCGTCGCCCGCGTCCACGTCCTCGGGCATGGTGAGGGCGCCCTGGTTGCGCACGGTGCGCACCAGTTCCTGCACCAGCCGCCAGGCTTCGACGTCCGTCAGGCCGAGGGAGGTCAGGGCGGAGGGTGGCTGCCAGAAGGGCTCGCGGTCGAGGTCGACACGGAGCAGGCCGAGGCCTTCGAGTGACTGGCGGTCGTCGAGGCTGAGTACTTCCTGCATGACCCACAGGGCGACCTCGCGCTGCTTGGCCTGCCTGGAGTCGTTGCGGCGGAAGACTCCGGCACGGTCGGCGGCGCGGACCGTGTGGGCCACGAGATCGTCGATGTGCAGAGGCTCGTCGGGGTCGGGGCAGCCCTTCAGAGCGGCCTGCGTCATCAGGCGCCGGTGCTGGATGCGGGTGTAGGAGTCCTCAAGGTAGGGGGCGAAGTACGCGGCGGCCTGCCGGCTGTCGCTGAAGAACAGGAGTTTGCGGCCCTGACCGGGCAGCGCGGCGGCGGGGCCTTCGGTGGCCGGGGGCAGCGCCTGGTAGAGGGCGGTGCCGAGGACCGAGGCCGCGGCCTCGTTGCCCGTCTCGAAGAGGCGTATCATCCCGTGGCCGCGGGCGCCGCAGGCAAGGCAGGAAGCGGGGGTTCCCTCGTGGGTGTCGAGCTGGTGGACGCGGCGCAGTTCGGTGCCCTGGCATTCGTCCGCCGTGCAGGCCGCCGTTCCGGCGGGGTGCACGGCCGCGCAGCGGGTGCACAGTCGGCGCTCGCTGAGACCGCCCTTGGCCCTCTCGCCGAGGGTTTCGTCGTCCTCGTCGACGCCCGCGCCCGAGTCGTCCCCGTCCAGGAGCAGCCAGGTGTGGGGTTTGTCGGGGGACTTACGGTGCACGAGACGGGGTCGTCCCCCCGGCCCGTCAAGGCTGCCGTGCAGGTGAACGGCACCGCAGCGACGGCAGGCGCCCAGTTCGAAGGAGGGGCGTGCGCAGTGCGGGCAGCTCTCATGGCGGGCCAGGTCGAGGTGGGGTCCGGCCGGGTCGAGGCAGGTGAAGGCACCTTCGGTGGCGCGCGCGAAGAGGTGGTAGCGGGCGGAGAGCACAGGGGCGCCGTCGGTGTCGGTCAGCTGACTGGCGAGCTGGATGAGCGCGGTGACGGCGGCCGGTCCCACCGGGTCGTCCGGGAAGACGGTGTGCGCGATCTCGCTCACGGGCCGGGGCCCTTCGGCGAGGGCTCGGCGCAGGGCGGCGGTTCCGGCTTCGGCGGCGAGGGCCGTCGCCGGGGTGGTGGCGGCCAGTCCGTGCATGCGCGCGGCCGATACGATCTCGGGGCCGGGGTCGGCCGTGGCGGCCAGGCGCAGGTACTCGGTGGTCGGCAGTGGCCCCCAGTGCGGGCCGTCGGGTGTGCCCACCCGGGTCGCCGTGACGAGGTCCTGTCCGGCCAGGTCGTCGGCGTCCCAGTCGAAGGGGACGTCGAAGAGGGCCTGGGCGAAGGCGGTGACGGCGGCCGGGTTCTCCTCCGCGCCGACGGTGGCGCTGGTGGCGATGGCCTGGATGTCGCGTCCTTGGCTCACCCGGTCCTTCAGCCGGCGCAGCAGCATGGCCAGTTCAGCGCCGCGTGCTCCGTCGTAGACGTGGGCCTCGTCGACGACGATGAACTTCCAGCCGCCCGCGTGATCCCCTTCGAAGAGGTCCATGTCCTGGGGGCGGAGCAGCAGGTATTCCAGCATGGCGTAGTTAGTGAGCAGGATGTGGGGCGGCGTGGCGCGCATCTCGCGGCGGCTGAGCAGTTCGTTGGGCAGGCGTGGTTCGCCGGGGTTGAGCTGTTCGAAGGTGTCGGCGGCTCGGCGCGGGTCGTCCTTGGTGTCGCCGGTGTAGCGGCCGAAGGTGATGTGGGGCGCCTCGGCGAGCAGCCGGCGCAGGCGCTTCATCTGGTCGTTGGCCAGCGCGTTCATGGGGTATAGCAGCAGGGCGCGGATGCCGGGGCCGAGGGTGCCGCGGGCGTGTTCGGCGGCGAGCGCGTTGAGGATGGGCAGCAAGAAGCTTTCCGTCTTGCCCGAGCCCGTGCCGGTGGCGACGACCAGGTTGCGTCCGGCTGCGGCCTTGCGCAGTGCCTGCTCCTGGTGCCGGTACAGGGGACGGTCGGCGGGCAGGGCGGGGCCCGTCAGGTGCCGGAACGCGGGGTCCAGTACGCCCTCGCCGATGAGCTCGTTCAGGGTGGCGCCCGGCGCGTAGGCGGGAGTGGCTTCCAGCAGAGGGCCCTTGGTGAGCAGCGGGCTGGTGTCGATGGCGTGGGCGAGGGCCTCGGCCAGCCGGGGTTCACGCAGGGGCAGCAGGGAGCGCAGATAGCGGCGGTAGGTGTCGCTGATCAGTGCGGACGTGGCGAGCGGGTCAAGGCTGTGCACGGGCTGACTCCGGGTCGGCGGCGGGCTGGGCGGGTGTGGCGGTGTGGAACGACGGCCGAAGGCCAATGCGGCTTGGTCCGCGTCGGCCAGGACGGCAGCTCCGGCCGGGCTCAGCCGGTGGCCTGCACGGCCTCGGCGGTGACCAGGCATTCCGCGAGGGCGAGGTCGACGGCGGTGAGGTCGGGCGCGTGGGCGGCGACGGACGTCCACAACGGCCGCAATCCCCGCTCCAGTTTGGCGGCCCGCGCGTCTCCCGCAGCGGCCAGCCGTGCGATCAGCGCACACCCGAGGGAGAACTGGGGCACCCGCATCCAGGCCTCTTCGGGGCCATGCAACGGGCCGGGTCCGCGGTCGCGGAACGCCCGCGCCAGGAGATGGTGTCCGTCGTCGAGGAAGATCGCGACCGCGTCCAGCCAGTCGCCACATTCCTCCCGCACGGCGTAGTACTGGAGGGTGCGCCGGTCGCGGAACGCCTGCCAAGCGGCTTCGGCCCGGGCGTCGGTGTCCAGGAGGCCGCGCGGTACCACCCGTGCAGTGCGCCACACGGCCTGCTGCTGAATCTCGGGGAGTTCATTCAGGACCCGGGCATGGGCGTCGAACCGGCCGACGCTGCGGCTCGGGTCCTCGTGGCCGACCAGGAGTGCCGGACCGGCATCACCCAGGAACTGCCCCACCTCGTGGAGGAGTTCCGCTTCCTCCGGGTACAACTCGTCGATTTCGTAAGCTGGGTCGTCGGACAGGTACGGCAGCAGTGGTGCCGTGAGCAGCAGTGCGCACAGCGGAGCCCGCCTCCAGACGGGGCGTACGGCGGCCGGGTCGGTGACCTCCCGGATGCGCAGGGCGGCCAGGCCGCTGCCCACCAGCACGGCGGCGAGCTCGCCGGAGCGCAGAGCGGAGTCGGCCGCTCCCACGAGGGCATCGGGTCCAGCGTCCCCCAGGGCGTGCAGGCACTCGGCCGGTGCGGCCTCCCTTGCTCCGCACGCCTGCAGGTCCCGGCCGCGGGCAGCCACGATCCACTGGTAGGGGATGGCCTCGGTGCCTCGGGGCAGCGTTCCGCCGCCTCCCAGGTACTCCGTGGTCCTGGCCGCGGCAGTGGCCTCGACAACCGTGGATGTCCAGGGGGAGCGGCGCAGCACCAGGGTGTCGCGGTCACGCAGGCGGGGCCAGGAGGATGGGGTGCCGGACATGGGGGTTCCCGCGCGCAGGGTCACGACGAGCGGGCCGGCCGACCGCCAGGCGGCGGGCAGCAGGATACGACCGCTGTCGTCCACGGGCGCGGTCAGCGGCTGCTGCCACGGGGCGAGGACCGTGTGGAGCTGGGCGGTCAGTTCCCCGGGGTGACGCAGCCCTCGCAGTAGCAGTCCGGTGCCGTCCGGTACGACGTCTTCCGCGATGGGCTGCGTGCGGACGGTTCCGACATGGATGCTCTGCCCCGCGACCAGCAGCCGTATCTCGGCCTTGGCACAATCGCGGACGGTGTCCGTCAACGCGGCCAGGGCATAGCGCAGATCGCCCTTGCGGGTCCGTATGCGGCGTTCCGGCCGCAGGGTGTGCAGGGTCGCGCCCTCGACGACCAGCGCCAATTCGGGGGTCACGGCCACCGCCTGTTCCGGCAGGCGCACGGTCAGGGCGCCGTCCCTCGCCAGGTCGGCCGCGTCGATGTCGAGCGGCCGGACGGACCAGGAGAGGGGCCGGCCGTCGAGCTCCAGGCGGACTTCGGAGTGCGGGACGAGCGCCTGGACCTGGAACGCGCTTGTTCCGTCGCTAAGTACGAGCTCTTTGGCGATCTCGTACGGGGCGAACCGGACCGTGCCTTCGGAAGCGGTGACCGGTCGGCCGGTGCGGAGGTCGAGCCGCGCGGGCGCGAGTCCGCCGTGCGGGGCGAGCAGGCGCCATGCGGCAGAGGGCGTGGCCTCGACACCCTGGGCGAGGAAGGCGGTGAGCCGGCGCCGGCCCCGCTGTCGGCCAGGGCGGTGGACGAGGAGCTCGTACGTGCCGAGAAGCGGGCCGGGCACGTTCTGCCAGGGGTCGAGAAGGGCGCCGGGGGCACCGGTGAGGCAGGCAAGGGTTTCCTCGTGGCCGGGACGGCGCACCTCGACCTGCCAGTGCCCTGGCTCCGGTTCACCCGGCCGGCGTCGCAGCCGGAGCTTGGGCGGGCGGTACCACACCGGTGCTCCGTCCTCACCGGTGAGCCATGGCAGCGTCGCGCCGCCTTCCCAGCCGAACGATCGTCCGACAGCCACATCCAGCCAGCTGTCCGGTGCCGCTTGGGAGGTACGGAGGCGCGTCACGCCGGCCAGGGACACCTTGCTCAGGGTCCAGCCGCTCCAACCGTACGGGGTGGGCAGTTCGACGGCCGCGACCTGCGCGCCCCCTGTATCCAGGGTGCCCACGTGCAGCAGGTGGATCTCGGCAACGGGCAGCGGCTCGTCCAGGGGGAGCCGGTGGCCGTCGGCGGCAAAGGCCAGCAGGACGGTGTGCGGATCGACGACAACCGACACGTGGGTGGTTCCCGCCGGGTCGGTGGCCTCGATGCGCCGAACGGGGCCGGGCAGGGCCCAGTGCGGCGGCGACGCGATGAACGACTCGCCATCGGCGGCCAGTTGCCAGGCGGACGCGTCCCGGCGGCCGGGCAGGGTCAGCAGGACGCTGCCCGCGCCGGGCCCGAGGCGGAGCTCCGGAGGAGTTGTCGCGGCCCAGGGTTCGGGACCGCGCGGAGGAGTCTGCACCAGATCCGCAGCGGTTGACGGACGCCAAGTCCAGCCCAGTGAGCGAGCCGCCTCTTGTGCGGCCGCAATCCAACGCGCGTCGGTCGTCGGTGCAGTCGGGACGACACCGGGAAGGCCGAGTTCGGGGCGGGCCGCGACGACCCGCGCCTGTGCCTCCGACAGTAGTTGTACGAGACCAGGCGAATCACCCTGCTCGCCGAGGGCCACGGCATGAACCGTGCAGGCCGGCCAGCGTGCGAACACGGTGTCCTGCGGCATACCTGACCGGTCGGCAAGCAGCGCGTAGGCCACCAGCGCCTCCGTGACGAGAGTGGTCCGCCAAACGACGGACTCCGTCAGCTCCCCCGCCTCGCGCCACGCCCGCTCGCAGTCGTTCAGCAGCTGCGCGGGATCCACCAGCATGTTTTCCCTCCCCGTCCGGACCGTACTTCCTTGCAGTACAGACCGGCTGATGTTTACCTTTTTACCATTCCTTCACGCCGGGACCACAGGGACTCCGCAGACTAAAGGGGATGCAGCCAGCGGGCGTGACGCGTTGTCAGTGGCAGGTGGTCGAATACGAGCGGGCTGGTTGCACTGCTGTTCAGCACATGGGGGGCACGTCGATGACAACGGATGTCGAGGCCGGAACGCCGGCCGCATTGCACACGGACCTTCTGGCGGCGGCAGGTCCGGAGCGCAGGCTGACTCTGGTGGCCTTGCGACGCCTACTGGTCGGCGTGGACAAGGCCGTGCTCGTCGAAGCGCTCAGCCGGGTCGTGCGGGAGGGCGTCACGCTCCCCCCCAACGTGGCAGCCTCGTTCGGCGTGCCGACCGGCGCCCCTGTGGCGTCGTCCAATCCTGACCGTCCTACGCCCGCACGGACTCCGAACGAGGCGCCCGTCACCACCCAACTCCCCGCCATACCGACCCAGAAAGCGCCCGGCCCGCGCTTCACCATCGAGGTGGGCCCGGACAGCCGACTGGACCTGACCGCGCTGACAATACGTACGCTGCGCCCGGCCTCGCCCCCGTCCGCATCGGTGCCGAAGCCCCCGGCGAGCACTGCCTCCGATGCTGCTGACGCGGCTTTCGAGGAGTCCTCCGCAGCCGGGCCCGTGTTCGACTCCCTGAAGTACTACCGCAAGGTGATCGGCAGGTACCCGCTGCTCTCCCGGCAGCAGGAGGCGGAACTGGCCCAGGCCATCGAGGCGGGACTGCTGGCTCGCGAGAAGCTGGACGACGCCGACCGAAAGACCGCCCCCAAGCTCCGCCGCGAGCTTGAACAGGTAGCCCTGCTCGGCGAACACGCCTTCACGGAGTTCGCCCACTCGAACCTACGGTTGGTGGTGAGCGTCGCCGTCAGATACACCGGGCGCGGGCTGGACCTCATGGACCTGATCCAGGAGGGCAACGCCGGCATGGTGCACGCGATCGAGATGTTCGACCATCGCAAGGGCTTCAAGTTCTCGACGTACGCAGTTCAGTGGATCCGCCAGGCGATCACACGCGCGATAGCCGATCAGAGCCGTACGATCCGGCTCCCGGTCCACGCCCACGACACCGTGACCGCACTCTGGCGAGCCGCCGGCAATCTGGCGCTGCACTCGCCCCACGACGACCTGCTCGCAGTCGCCGCCCGCGTGGGGACACCGGTGGACGAGGCACGCGCCCTGCTGTCGCGAGTGCGCACCACACTCCCGCTGGAAAAACTGGCCGAAGCGATCGGCGACGACGCACTGCACGAGGAGTTCGACCGCACGGCGCAGCGGCCGGAGAGCCTCGACGACGAACCGGACTACATGGGCTTGGGACCGGACGAGGTGGGTCGCCTGCTGGACCACCTGTCCACGCGCGAGGCCCGAGTGCTCATACTGCGCCATGGTCTGGACGATGGTGGCCCCGGCCTGACCCTTGATGCCATCGGCCGACAACTCGGGGTCACCCGGGAACGAGTGCGTCAGATCGAGAAGCTGGCCGCCGAGGTGCTGCGCGACCTGGTCGTCGCCTACAAGATGTCCGGCTCCGTTCTCCCGAGTCGTCCGGCCGAGCCTCGCCGCGTCCGCCCTCGCCCCGCAGGGGCGAAGGTCGTGCCCACAGCGTCGAAGTCCACTGCCCCTCCCGATGCCGCAGCCTCTTGCGAGTTCACCGTCCCCGCAGCGTTCACCAGGGAGCGACACCGCGTGGACTCCTCCGGGCACATCATGGTCGAGGGCCGGGCGATCAGCGTCGGCGCCGGTCTGCGAGGGGGGACAGTCGTGGTGCTTTTGGAGGAGGAACTGCTCCGGGTCATCCACGACGGCCACCAGCTCACCACCGCGCCCCGAGAGCACATCGGCCGCGGTGGCAAGACCGGAAGCGAGCGACACCGCGTGGACTCCTCCGGGCACATCACGGTCGAGGGCCGGGCGATCAGCGTCGGCGCCGGTCTGCGAGGGGGGACAGTCGTGGTGCTTTTGGAGGAGGAACTGCTCCGGGTCATCCACGACGGCCACCAGCTCACCACCGCGCCCCGAGAGCACATCGGCCGCGGTGGCAAGACCGGCAGCGCGAAGAGCTGAGGCGGAGCCGTTGCTTCGCGGTGTCAGCTCGCCCCGTCGAGGAACGCACTGGGCCGCCGACCGTACGACACATACAGCGCTTCCGGGGCCCGGGTGCAGGCGACGAACAGCAGGCAGCGTTCGGCCGTGAGGCCAGTGGCGTGCTGGATGCCGTCCACGTCGGCCGGGGTGACGGCCGGAGGGAAGGGGAAGGCCTTCGCCGTGGCACCGGCGACGGCCACGCACCGGCACTCCAGTCCCTTCATGCTGTGCAGGGTCGACACCCGCACCCCGACCGCGCCGTCCGGTTCGCCGTCCCGTACGCGGACCACGGGGACGCCGGCCGCGGCGATCCGATCGGCGAGATTCCCCGTCAGGGTGTTGAAGCGGGCGCAGACCGCGATGTCCGAGGGGGCGACTCCGGCGTCCATCCAGCCGCGCACCTGCCGGACGACGGCGTGGGCCTCCTCGTTCTCCGAGCAGTGGCCCTCGCACACGGGCTGGCGCCGTGCTGCAGGGAGCGGTAGCCGGTGAGGGTGTCGTGGCCGTCGCCGGTCAGGTCGGCGACCGGTTCGCTGTCGAGCAGTGAGCGGGCCCAGCGCAGGATCTCCTCGGTGGAGCGGTAGTCGACGCGCAGCCGTCCGCTGCGGCCCGCGACGGCGATGCGAGCGCAGGAAGACCTGGGCGTCGCAGATCCGCTGGTGCGGGTCGCCGGTGACGAACAGGTCGTCGGGACCTTCCGGGCCCAGCGCGCGCAGCAGCCGCCACTGCGCCGGGTGCAGGTCCTGTGCCTCGTCGACGACGACGTGGTCGTACGACGGTCCCGTGCCGGGCTTGACCCGCAGCAGCCGGCCGCCTCGGTGCACACCTGAAGCCAGGTGTGCGTGCGGGTGCGTGCCGGGTCGTCCTTGAACAGGCTGATGGCCTGCCAGCCCCGCCGCCGCTGGGCCTGCCCGAGCGCGCTGTCCCGTCCGCGCCGCTCGCACACGAGGTCCTCCTCCTCGCTCCGCAGGTTCTGGGCGAGCACCAAGTGCCGGTACTCGTGCAACAGGAACGCCTCATTCCAGGGCAGGTCGAGACGGCGGAACAGGCGCTGCCAGCGGGCGCGCTCGTCCTTGTCTCCGAGCGCGCTGCCGGGGTTGCCGCGCAGCTGCCGTACGGTGCGATGGGCGACCGCGTCCACGGTCCTGACGTCGACGCGGGCCAGCAGGCCTTCGTCGTGGTCAGCAGCGGGGCGAGGCTGCTGTGCAGGGAGCGGGCCAGGGCGCCGGTGTAGGTGGTGAGGAGAACACACGTGTCCGGGGCGCGGTGCAGCAGGTGCTTGACCCGGTGCAGGGCCACGACGGTCTTGCCGGTGCCCGGTCCGCCGGTGATCTGGGCCGGTCCGGCGTATGCGGGCCGATAGGCGATGCGCCGCTGTGTGGGATGCAGGAAGATACGCCAGGCCGCGAAGGGCTTGGCCAGGATGCCGGCGAGTTCGTCGTCCCCGGTGACGAAGGCGATCCGGCTTCTGGCGCGGGTGACGGCGGCGGCCAGGTCGTCCGCGGCGGTGGCGTCGGCTGGCTCCTTTCTGCCGTACGGCGATCAACTCGCGGTAGATGTCGTCGGGGTCGAGACCGTCGGCGAGCAGCCATAGCACCTCGAACTGGTCCTCCGGCATCAGCGAGCCGAACACCTCCAGCTGGACCTTGCTGGTGACGGTACGGGCGGCGCGCAGGGTGACGTCATCGACACCGAGGTGCCGCAGCACGGTGTCCGACCAAGGCGCGAACGGCAGCTGTCACCCACACCGGCTCCGAGACGACCGCCTCTGGAAGCGGACTGGTCAGGTGCCGTGCTGGAAGCGCACCGCTTCACCCAGCACCACGCGGGCGCTCTCGAAGTCGGCCAGACGGGCCGCGACCGTGGCGACTGCGAGGCGTTCCGGGAGGGCGGCGGAGAACTTCAGGCCGCGTACGGCCCGGTGGTCCACATCGGGTAGGACCAGCCTCTCGCCGACGCTCTCGCGAGCCGCACGCCAGTCGGCCGGGGTGAGGTCTTCGCGCAGGCGCATCCAGCAGTCGGTGGGGCGTTGCAGAGGGTCCGTGACCGACTGCAGAGTTGCCCCGAGGGTGGCATTGGCGCGGTAGCCGGCCCAGGTCCACCAGCGCACGTCGCTGCCGACGCGCGTGATCAGTGTGCCGCCCGGGTGCACGGTGTCGGGGGCGTCGCTCTCGCGCTGTTCGGCCAGGCACGCCTCGGCGCGGCGAGTGAGCGACACGGGCGGGTCCGCACCGAGCAGCACCTCCCGCATGGCGCGTGTGAGGGCGTAGGACAGTCCAGCGATGCCGCCGTTCATCCACTTGGCGATGCCGCCGCCGTCGGCGGGTTCGACGAAGACCCGTTTGCGCAGCCAGTCGATGTAGGTGACCTGCCAGCTGCGTCCGCCGAGCAGCAGGCGCCGGGGCCCCGGGCGTTCCTCGGTGAGAACACTCGGGTCGGTGCGGCCGATCTCCGTGCGTCCGGACAGCACGGTGAACTGGGGCGGCGCGGTGAAGGACGCGGTGAGCTCGATGAAGTGCCGCCTGCCGAAGCGACGTTCGGCCTCGGGCCCGACGAACAGCAGGCCGCCGTCGTCGTCGAGGAAGCCCTCTTCGGTGAGGTGGCGCAGGATGGGGGAGGCGGAACGGTCGAAGGGGGCGAGCCCGTTCCACTGCCGGTCCCACAACTGGTCGCCGAGCTTGTGCTGTTGAAGGGTGACGGCGAGGAGTTGCTGGGCGACGAGGTGGCGCGGCTCGGGCGGGGGGAGGACCGGTTCGACCCAGCCGCGCGACCACAGCAGCAGGAGTCCTGCCGCCTGCAGCAGTGTGTCCTTGCGGGTAGTGAGGAACAGGCAGTTGCGCACGGTGCCGGAACGTCGGCCGGTGCGGCCGATGCGTTGCAGGAACGAGGCGACGGAGGCCGGTGAGTCGATCTGGATGACGCGGTCCAGGTCACCGACGTCGATGCCGAGTTCGAGGGTGGAGGTGGAGACGATGACGCAGTCGCGGGCCTCGGCGAAGGCCTGCTCGGAGCGGGTACGTTCGTCGACGGATAGGGAGGCGTGCGACAGGAAGACGGTCACCTCGCGGGCCCGGAGCGCGGCCCCCAGTTGCTCGACCTGGGCCCGCGAGTCGCAGAAGACGAGCCGTTTCTCTCCCCGGTGCAAAGCCTCGATGAGTTTGGCGGCGTTGTCCAGGGAACCCACGTAGTCGAGCTCCACCTCGCCTGCAGGCCTGGGGAGTTGGTCGGTCGGAGCCTGCCCGTCGTGCCCAGCTACGGTGGGCGCGGGCGGCAGTTGTACTCCGGGGGCGACGACCTGTCCGGTACGACTTCCGGCGCCTGCGCCCTGCAACCAGTGCAGCAACTGGTCGGGGTTGCCGACGGTTGCCGAGAGTCCGATCCGCTGGATAGGGCGGCCGGTGACCCGCTCCAGTCGTTCGAGTACGGCGAGCAGGTGCCAGCCCCGGTCGTCGCCCGCGAAGGCGTGCACCTCGTCGACGACGACGGTCCGTACGCCGCCCAGCAGCCGGGCGTGATCCGTCTTGACGCCGATCAGCATCGCCTCGAGCGACTCGGGCGTGGTGAGCAGGATGTCCGGCGCCTCGGTGCGGATGCGCTGCCGCTGGGACTCCTTGGTGTCGCCGTGCCAGAGCGCGGCACGGCGGCCCAGCCACTGGGCATACGTGTCGACGCGGCCGACGAGGTTGTTGAGCAGCGCCTTGAGCGGGCACAGGTACAGCACCGAGGTGCCGGTCCACTTCTGCTCGGTCATGGCCGACAGCAGGGGGAAGCAGGCCGCCTCGGTCTTGCCGCCCGCCGTGGGCGCGAGCAGTACGGCGTCCTCGCCGCCCATGAGGGGCGTGATCGCCGCCCGCTGGAGAGGACGCAGGTCGGGCCAGCCGAGGGTGTTGACGATGTGGTGCAGGACGACGGGGTCGAGCCGGTCCAGTATGTCGGCCGGACCGTCGCCGTTCGCGGTGTCGCCGACCGGGGCGCCGTCCTCCGCCATCACAGCTCCAGGTCGAAGTCGTCGGCCGAGGCAGGTCCGCCGGAGACCGAGGCGGCCAGGTTCCTCTCGACGTCGGTGAGTTCGCTGCTCGCGACCGTCAGCCGGTAGTGCTGCCGGGGATCGAAGTCGTCGAACTGGTCCACCCGGTCCAGGACATCACCCACGAGCTTCTTCAGGAACAGCCGGGGTGCCACACCGACTTTCCCGCCCAGCGCCCCGCCGACGGCCCGCGCGAGGTCGGCGACGTAGGAGTCGTCGACGACCGTCTTCACGCGTTCGGGCGCCTCGGCGGCGTCCGCGTACAGGTCACGGATGGTGACGCCGAGGCCGACCAGGGACTCCTGACTGAAGCCGGGCAGCCGGATCTGCACGGCGCGGGGGTTGTCGAAGCGCGGGTCGGTGGTGAAGTCGGTGGCGAGCCGCTGGGCGAGCGGGGCGAGGCGCTGCACGCCCTGCTGACCGTCGTAGAAGGCCGGCGTGCCGGTGATTACCAGGTACAGGCCGGGGAAGCGCCCTGAGTGGACCTCGTCGATGAGCTGCCGCAGCGCGTTGAGCGCCTTGTCGCGCGCGTCGGACCGGACCCGCTGCAGGGTCTCCACCTCGTCGAGGACGACGAAGAGGCCGGTGTGCCCGGAGTCGCGGAGCACGGTGAGCAGGCCCTGCAGGAAGCCGAGCGCGCCGAAGTGGTCGAGGTCACCGCGTACACCGGCGGACCGGCGTGCGGCGGCGGCCACGTGCGGCTGGCCGCCCAGCCAGGCGAGCACGGCGGCCGCGGTTGCCTCGTCTCCCTCGGCGAGCGCCGTCCGGTAGCCGCGCAGCGCGGTGGCGAAGGACGGCGCGTGCCGGGACACCTCGGCGAGCCGGGCGACGAGGAGCTTCTCGACCTCTCCTGGCAGCTCCTCCTCGGTCGCGCCGGCGGCGAGGGAGTCCTCCTCCAACGCGTAGAACCAGGCGTCCACGACCGGCCGCAGCGCGCTGGGCGGGAAGCTGGGCGTGGTGAGCCGTTCGGTGAGCCGCCGGTAGACGGTCTCCAGCTTGTGCAGCGGGGTCTCGGTCTCCGAGATCTGGATCTCGGCCACGGCGAAGTTGCGCCGCTTGGCCCGCTCCCCCAGCCACCGGGTGAAGAACGTCTTGCCGGACCCGTACTCACCGCGCACCGCCTTGAACACGGACCCCCCGGACGCCACGGCGTCCAGCTCCGCGTCCAGAGCCGTCTCAAAACGGTCGAGTCCGGTGGCGAGCAGGTCGAGGCCGCTCTCAGGCACGGCCCCGCGGCGCAGCGCATCGATGACCGTACGGCGGCGGGCGGCGCTGACCTGGGCGGGGCGCCTTGATCCGGTGGTACTCACGGGGGCCAGTGTTCCATCTCCCTGTGCACCAGGACCTCGGCGAGGGATCGCGATGTCCGCTTTGCGGGCATATGAGTTCGAGTGCGTCACTGTACACGCCGCCACCCTCATCGTTCGAAACGATCACGTGCAGGTCGACGTCGCAGCCGTGTCGGGCTGCCAAGCAGTGCGAGAAGCGTCTACAAGCACACCCCCGAGGGATTCCTGCCGCAGGGCGCCCCCACAAGCGGGTACCTGTCGACCTCCGGGACGGCGAAGCACGACCTCACGAGGCGCGGGTGCTCGCCTGCAAGGGGGACCCGCAGAGGCTGCGTCGTGAACCCAGCGGCCATCACTTACGTGGCGCCGGTCTGGGAGTCGTCGTCCCGGTCGGTCGCCAATGCGGCCGGCAGCGGCAGCCCGTACTTTTCGCACAGAAATCGGGTCTGGCAGTACCGCTGGGCGTCGGCGGCCACCCTGCCGAGGACCGCGGAATTCATGCCGGCACCGATGAGGACGCCCACGAACGGCACGACCTTGGCGACGTTTTTGACTGGCACCCTGGAGCCAGCCGGGCCCAATTGCTGCATCAACTTTTCAAGAGCGGCCAGGAGGCGGTGGTCCTGGCGAAGCTTGTTCGACCACCGTATGCGTCCCTTGACCGCATCCGCCGCCCGTGCGGCCTCATGCAACGGCTTGACTTTGGCCGCCTGTGCCATGAAGGACCGTTGTACCAGGCGTTGGATGAAGATCTGCTCATTGGGGTCTTTGGCGTCGTAGCCGTAGGAATATGCGATGCGCGATGCGATCGACGTGCTCAGGACCTGGATGACGAGGATGTCCGCTGTCATCGCGACGGGGATACCGGCGACGGGGACCATGGCCAGCAGGCCCATGGCGCCACCTTCGAACGCGCCGGCGGTGCGCCACCTGAGGGTGTTGCGGGACAGCAGCCGGTCGCAGACCTTGAGGTCCTGCTGCCGTAGTTCGGTGAAACTGTTGAGTGCGAAACCTTGCTTGCGGGCGAGCTTCTCGACGTTCTTCGGGTCGTTGAGCTCCATGGCCCAGTCGTTGACCAACTCGAGCAACGCGGCCGCGGCGCCGAGCGCCGGTCGCATGGCCTTGTCGGCGACCGCGTCGCCTGCGCGACGGATCGGTTCCGCGACCGCCTCTGGCACAGCGTCCGTAGCCCGTCTCACGGCGTTTCCCGCGACCTCACCGGTGCGACCGAGGGCGGCGCTCGCCCAGTTCGGCAGACCACGGCGGTTGTTGCGGCGCTGCCAGTGCTCGTTGAGCGTGTCCCATACCTGCCCCTCGTACGCGCTCATCGGGGTTGCACGGTCGACGAGCGGGTCGGCGTAAGTGCTCATTGAGGTTCTCCATTCGACTGTGCTCGCGGGTCCACGATGCCTACCAGCCGACACGTGGGTGAAGCCGCAGTGCGGGGGCGACGTCCGAAGTCGACTGCACCGACCACCTGCGGGTTGCTGAGAAGCAACATTTCCTTCGAGAAAGACCGGCCACCATGCACTCATCCGCATGCTCTACGAACTTGGGCGCAGCGCGCAGCGGTATGGCCACATACGCCGGGAGTATGTCCACTCGGACGACGCGGCAAAGCGGGTGGAGCTGGCCGACGCTGCCCGCGCCAGAAACTGCCACCTTGCGTCTGAGTACCGCTCAGGCGAAGGTCGCAGTCGGACAACTCAGCGGTGATATTCGGCCATGCCTCTTGGACTGTCCGCGCAGTAACACTGGGGGCGGCACAATGGCTCCGCAGACCGACACCGCGTTCCTGGGGGACTCATGACTCGCTCTTCATGCGCATGCCTATCAGCAACCTGCTGGTTGCGGGCTCCCTAGAGCTCGTACGCGCATCGCTGGGAAGAACCACTCGCCTCGGTGAGTCGTGCCCTCTTCCCGCAAGCGAGCCAACAAGTCAGTGGAGGAACGGTGTCGACCAACTCGACCCATCAGGCGTGCCACCACCCGGCGCGTGACATCACCATCGTCACTCTGGTCTCCGGTGTGGTCTCTCTCGGCACTGCCGTCACGACGATGGCGTTCGATGTCAGCCCGTTGGCGACTCTCACGAGCAGCGGTGGTGCGTTCATCGCCGTCCTCAGCGCGGGGATGAACGTGCTCAATCACGTGAAGCGCAACATGTAGCGCCTTCAGGGGCAGCCCGCTGGAAAGCGGGCCGCCCCTGTCTGCAGCATGCGCCACAGGCTGCGGCGAACCTGTTGTCGCTCTCTTTTGAAGCCGTGGGCCTGCAACCTCAGCTGGATGTTGCTCTCGGTGATCTCGTTCTTCGGCGAACCTGTTGACGGTAACCGGAGATCACTGCTGGAATCACTCTGCGTACACCCGGCGGGTGAGAAGAGAGACACATGGCGGCACTGGACAACGTGAAGCTCAAGGACGTACTCGCGGATGTCGCGTCCGGGGCGTTACAACTGCCCGACTTCCAAAGGAACTGGAAGTGGGACGACGACCGGATCAGGGCCATCATCGCGACAGTGACGCTGGACTACCCGCTCGGCGTGGTGATGACGCTGCAGACAGGCGGTGCCACCCGCTTCCGCTCCCGCACACTCACCGGGGCCCGCCCCGAGGGCGATCCGAAGGCAGACCTCCTGCTGCTGGACGGACAGCAGCGCCTCACCTCCCTCTTCCAGGCACTGTGGTTGGACGCCCCGGTGGAGACGTCCGACTCCCGCGGCAAGCCCATCGAGCGCTGGTACTACGTCGACATCGAGAAGGCCGTCGGACCGTCCGCCGACCGCGACGAGGCGATCCTGTCCGTCCCGGCGGACAAGGTCCTCCGCACCGACTTCAACCGCACGGTGGTACTGGACCTGAGGACTCAGGAGGCCGAGTGCACGGCGGGGCTCTTCCCGCTGCACCTCGTCTTCGACGCCCAGCGCGTCAACCAGTGGAAGAAGGGCTACATCAAGGCGGACGAGGAACGGAACTGGGACCGCTGGGGCCAGTTCGACGACCTGGTCCTCCAGCAGGCCCGCGCCTTCCAGGTCCCGATGATCCGGCTGGGCGCCTCCACCTCCATGGACGCCGTCTGCGCGGTGTTCGAGCGCGTCAACACGGGCGGCGTGCCCCTGAACGTCTTCGAGCTGCTCACCGCCACCTACGCCGGCGAGCCCGAGTACGTGGAACGGACCGGCGACTACTACCAGCTTCCCGAGGTGTGGCGGGAGATCAAGCAGTCGCTGGCGTCGAAGTACCCGGTCTTCGGCCGGCTGGACAGCGGCCTGGAGAACGGCCTGAGCAGCATCGACTTCCTTCAGGCCATCGCGCTGGTACGCACCTGGGAGCGCAAGAAAGCGGGCGTCGGGGCTGCGGTGTCCTGCAAGCGGCGCGACCTGCTGGACCTCCCGCTGGCGGACTTCGTCCGCCTGGCGCCCGAACTGGCCGAAGCCTTCGCCTGGGTGGGCGATTTCCTGGAGCGGCAGTGCATCGTCCGGCACAACGACCTTCCGTACAAAACGCAGCTCGTCCCGCTCGCGGCCGCCCGCGCCATTCTCGGCGACGAAACGGAGGGCCTGGGCCCGGAGGAGAAGATCGAGCAGTGGTACTGGTGCGGGGTACTGGGTGAGATGTACGGCGGCTCGACCGAGACGCGCTTCACCCGGGACGTCGAGCAGCTCGTCGACTGGATCCGGCGGGAGGACCGCTCTCCCGACACGGTCGCGGAGGCCTTCTTCTTCGCCGAGCGGCTCGACAGCCTCACCACCCGCAACAGCGCTGCCTACAAGGGAATCTACGCACTGCTGATCAAGCAGGGTGCAGTCGACTGGCACTACACGGACGCCCCACTCAGCCCAGGCCGGCTCGACGAGTACAGCGTGGACGTCCGGCAGATCTTCCCCAAGGCCTGGTTCCGCCGGGGCAACAGCCAGGGTCTGCCGACGAACTCGATCGTGAACAAGACCCCGCTGTCCTACCGTGCCACGATGGACATGTTGGGAGCGCCCTCGTCCTACATCTCCACCCTGATCGCCGCCTCCGACATGCGCCCCGAGTGGTTTGACGACGTGGTCGCCACCCACCTGATCGATCCGGAGTCGCTGCGCGAGAGCGACTACAAGCGCTTCTACACCGACCGTTCCCGGCAGTTGCAGGACCTGGTGCAGTCCGCCATGGGCAAGCGCACCATGCTCCGTGACCCCTCGGAGGGCGAAGCGCGATGACCACCACGCCCAGCGAGAAGGATCTCGCAGCGCTCAAGGGCAGCACCGTGCCCGTGCAGGGAATCCTCGACCTGTTCCAGGTACGGGTCCGCGACCACCGCACGGTGCACCTGATCTCACAGGCACTGGCGGACTCGGGGCTGACGACGCTGCCGGACTTCGCGGTCTGCGGACTGCGCAGCAGTGTCGACGTGGTCCCCATCGCCTCCGTCCCCGCGCAGGCCGGGCCTGTCGAGAGCGACGCCGGGGAGGAGGCGGACGGGGCCCTCCCCTCACTCCCCCAGCGGCTGCTGCTCGGTGACATTTCATCGGCCAAGCGGGGCGTGCGCGGCGTCACCCTTGGCAACTCCCTGGCACACGCTACCTTCCTGATGCGTACCGAGAGTTTCTCCCAGGTGCCGGTGACCACCGGTATGGCGCAGATCCACGGCGTGGTCACCTGGGGTTCGGTGGCCAGGATGTACGAGGCTGGCAAGGCCGCCTCGCTGGAGAACGCCATGGAGAAGGACTCCCTGCCGGTCGCGGACGCGCGACAGGAGCTCTTCGCGGCCCTCTCGGTGGTCAAGGAGCACGGTTACCTGCTCGTGCGCGGCGACGACGGCTGCCTGTCGGGCATCGTCACCGCCGCGGACGTCACGGAGCGCTTCGAGGGGTCGGCGCGGCCCTTCTTCATCGTCGGGGAGATCGAATCCCTGCTGCGCCGCTGTCTGGGCGCGGCTCTGGACGAGGAGTCCGTCAAAGCCGTCCAGACGAACAAGAAGCCCGAACACCGCACCGGCCAGGTGTCAGACCTGATGTTCGGCGACTACCTGAGGCTCCTGGACGGCGACCAGACGAAGCAGTCGTTGGCCGAGCGCGCCGATCTCAACTGGGAGGCCCTGAAGTGGCCGAACATGCCCCGGGAGCAGTTCATCGGCCGCCTGAAGCGGGTAAAGGACATCCGTAACCGGATCGCCCACTTCGACGAGAAGCCGCTCCCGACGCAGATGATCGAGGAGTTGACCGCCTTCGCCGCGCTGCTGAGGGCGTTTGTCTCCTGATCACACAGTCCCGGCCAACCCGTCCGGCTCACGACGGGTGCGTGATCTCCGCCCACACGGTTTTCGTGTGGGCGTCTCGCGTCTGGCAGCCCCAGTTGTCGGCGTACGCGGCGACGAGGAGCAGGCCCCGGCCCGTCTCCGCTTCCGGCGCGTCGGGGTCGGTGGGCGTGGCTGCCGCCTTCGGGAGGCGTTCCGGGCGGGTGTCCGCGACCTCGATACGGATGCCGCCCGGGAGTCGTGCCAGCAACAGCAGGAAGTCCCGGCCGGGCAGCCGGCCGTGCGTGATCGCGTTCGCCGCCAGCTCCGCCGTGACGGCCACGGCGGCGTGCGAGGCCTCCGAGTCGTACGGGATTCCCCAGGCGGCGAGCCGCTCGGCGGTGAGGCGGCGGGCGAGTCGAGCACCGCGTCTGGTGCTGCTGAGGCGGACGGTGAACTGCTTGGCGGAGACGGAGCGTTCGGGGGCGGTGTCGGCCAGTTTCATGCGGTGACCGTCTCGTCACAGCCACCGTCCTTGCCAGGTCGGAGGGTGGTAGCCGATCACGGGTACGGCTCCGGCACGGGTTTGTACGGCCGTTGTACGGGTCTGCACCGCGCATCGGTTGAACCGAGGCGTCGTTGAGCAGGTCGCATCAGCATTGTGGCAGATCAGGGGGCGACATGGGCAGGGCAGCGGAGCGCACGTGCCAGACGATGGGCGGACGCAAGCCGGACAAGGAACGGCCGGTCGTGTGGAGCGCCTACGGCAAGCTGCTGCGCCTGTTCCGCGAACGGGCAGGGCTGACGCAGCAGGGGCTCGCGGACGCGATCGGGTACTCGGTGGAGCAGGTGGCTTCGGTGGAGCAGGGGCGGCGGCCTGCGAAGGTCTCCTTCACCGAGGCTTCGGAACGGGTGTTGGAAGCGGGTGGCGCTCTCCGAGTTCTCCAAGATGACGTGGACCGAGCAAAGCTCCCCCTGTTCTTCCAAGACTTCGCGCTTCTGGAGTCCGAGGCCGTCAGCCGCTTCTCCTACGATCCTCTGCTGATTCCCGGCTTGCTTCAGACGCAGCAGTATGCGGAGGCGCTGCTCGAAGCACATTTCCCGCCGCTGGACGAAGAGACCATTGAGCAGCGAGTAGCAGCCCGCTTGTCCCGGCAGGGGCTGCTGACGCGCAAGAACCCTCCCATCGTCTTCGTGTTCGTTGTGGAAGAGACTGCGGTACGACGCATGGTGCGCAGCGTCGAAGTAATGCGCGGACAGTTGGAGCACCTGTTGCAGTGCTCGGCCATGCGCAACGTCGAACTGCAGCTCATGCCCACGGCTCGGGGCGCCCACAGTGGGTTGAACGGCGGGATGGTCCTGCTGGAGTCCGCCGACCGCAAGCAGTACGTCTATGTCGAGACCCAGGACATTGTCGGCGTCAGGTCAGACCGCCACGAGGTGAGCGAGTTCTGGCTGCGATATGGAATGCTGCGGACGCAGGCCCTCAGCACCGAGGAGTCCTCACGCCTTATCGAGCGCATGGTAGGGGAGCTATGAGCACTGATCCGCACGCCAACCAGTTCGGTGAACTCGCTTGGTTCAAGAGCAGCCACAGCGGAACGAGTGGCGGAGACTGCGTAGAGGTCGCCACCACACCCGCCACCGTTCACGTCCGGGACTCGAAGAGTCCCTTGGCGGGCTCACTCACCTTCTCCGCAGAGCAGTGGAGCGCGTTCGCCACCTACGCCGGGCAGGCATAAGCAAGCGGACCGCCTCACCTCTACCGCAGCTCGAACTGGTCCCTCAGCAGGGCTGTATGCAGCCGAAGCGTGCGGCCGTCGGGGAGGGTCTCCAGGACCTGGACCCCGTCGTAGTTGAGGAGCTGCCGCAGGACGGCCGCGAAGCCGTCGCCCCGTGTGGGCGGCAGGCCGACTCGCTGGGCGAGGGCGGTGACCGGGAGGGTGCCCGCGTCGACGAGGGTCGCGAGCGCCTTCCTGATCTGTTCCTGCGGCGGCTTGCGGGCCAGGAGACCGAGCTGGGCCTGGTAGGTCTCCGAGGCGAGAAGGCCGTTGACCAAGGTCTCGTCCGGGGACACCAGCGTGGGGGTGACGAGCATATCGTCGCCCCCCGCAGTGACGGCCACGTCGAAGAGGGCGTCATGGGTCTTGGCGAGTTCGGCCTGTTCCTTCTTCGGCTTGGCCGCCGTCCTCTTCGCCGGGACCGCGGCCGGGGCCACTGGACGGGCCGCGACAGGATCGGCGGTCCGCGTGCCGATGGGCCACCACTCCGGCCGCTGCTCCCCCAACTCCCGCCATCCCTGCGGCGGTTCCGCGCCGAAGGGCAGGAACGCGAGCACCGGAATGGTGAACTCGGCGAGCGAAGCGCCGCCGTGGTAGCCAGCCTTGAGGGCGATGTAGCGGGAGTCGGCGTCCCATAGGGCGACGATGGTCGCGCCGGGCTCGGGCCATACGACTCGGGGACCGGACAGCGTGATCTCCTGCTCGGCGAGCGGGCCGTCACCGGGGAGGCGATGTCGGGCGGACGGCGGTTCCGCCACGTCCACCCTCACACCATGCCGGTCGACGACGTGCCCGTGGTCGCTGGTGAGGACGACCGCCATACCCTGGGCGGCAGCCACCCGCAACAAGTCGCGCAGCCCGGCGACATGATCGACGTGCCAGGCGCCGTTGCCGAGCTTCTGCTCCTTGGCGAGCCGGTCGTCGATGGTGTTGAGGACGACCGCGACGTGCGTCTTGCCGTCCGTGAGCGCTTCGGTGAGGGCGGGGCCGAAGGTGTCCCCGGCCTGCTCGGCGCGCAGGTCGTCCTTGTGGAAGACGGCGGCCGGAGCGCCGCCCCACAGCTTGTGCGTCGGGAACAACCGCTTCTCGTCGGCCTGGGTGCCCTTCATCAGCCGACCCGCGAACAGGGAGGTGCGGGACACGGCGGTCAGGGTGGGCAGTGCGGCAGCCATTGCGCGACGCTGCGGCCCGCCATGGGGCAGCGGGTCGAACTCGGCCCAGGTCCGGCGCAGTTCCTCACCGAGTTCGTTGGCGATGGCGGCACTCATGCCGTCGAGGACGAGGAGCAGCACGCGCCGTCCCTCACCGTGGTGGACGACGGGCTTCACGACCTGGTCGAGGAAGGTCTCCACGGCCAGCATCGAGCCGGGCTGGGTACCGGACTCGGTCCAGACGGCGAGTGCACGGGCGAAAGAGGCGTCGATCGCGCGGCGCCGCTCACGGACCCGCGTGCCAAGAGCGTCGTACGCGGCCTTGAGCACCGGGTCGGGGTCGCCGCCGGCCTCGATGTGTTCGAGGGCCAGGTCGACCCAGCCGGTCTCGGTGACGTGCCGCTTTATGGCGTCGCCCACGGTGGGTGACTCGGCGGACGACTCGGTGGCCAGCCAGCGGGCGAGCCGCTGGCCCATCCGGGCCCGTTCGATGCGGGCGTACTCCTCCGGGTCACCGGCGAGTTCGTGCTCCGCCAGGTGCCGCACGGCGTCCGCCACCGCGCCTGTGTCAGTGGCAACGGCGAGGGCATGTCCCACGGCAGTGAACCGTGCCTCCAGCCCACCGGTCATCACCGGGCTGGACTCGACGGCCTTCTCCGCGCCGAACTGCCGGGCCAGGGCCGCCGCCCGGTCGAGGACGATGCCGGTCAGGCGGCGGGCCTCGCGCGCCCGGTCCGGGTCCGTCGTGCCGGCGGTCCGGTGGCCGGTGGAGAGCAGGGCGACGACGTACTTCTCGGCGGCCCGGCCGAAGACGGACACCAGCGTGTCGAGCTGGTCACCGGTGGCCGGAGGCCGGTCTCCGAAATAGCGCTCGGCCCGGCCGCGGGCCTGATACGTCTCAGGGGCGGGCTCGGCGTGCTCCCACAGCGCCGCGCACACCAGGCCGAAGGCGACCGCGTCAGCTCCGCGTTCGGCGTCTACGAGGGCGAGCAGGGCCCGCCCGGCGAGTCCGGCCTGGTCGTCCTCGGCGAGGAAGGCGGCGAGCCCGGTCCGTTCGGGGCCACGCAACCCGAGAAGCCGTTCGGGGCCGCCCGCGCGCGTGGACCAGTCCAGCAGGGCCTGTGCGTCGAGCCGTTCGTCACCAGGCCGCTGGACAGTGGCAACCGCGCTGTCGGTGTCGTAGCGGCCGAGGCGCAGACGGCGCTGGGCGAGGGCGGTGAGGGCGTACTGCCGGGACAGCCACCCGCCGGAGACAGGCGGCCAGCCACCGGGCGGGGTGGCGTCGAGCACGGCCTCGGCGGCCCAGTTGGCATCCTTCAGGCGCGGGTCGATCTGCCGGGCGCCGAAGGCCTCCCGGACCACGTCCCAGCTGTCGACGGTGTCGATGGCCTTCTTGTGGACGCGAGCGAGGATCGCCGGGTCGAGTTCGTGCTGTTCCCGGTCGGTGAGGACGACGAGGACGGCGGGGCCGAGGGTGCGGCCCGCGAGGTGGTCGAGGACCAGTTCGTGGACGGCGAGCGGGGACAGCGCGGCTGTGACGCGCGCGGTGCGGCCCTCGGCCCAGGCGGGCTCGGCGGATCCGTCCCACTGGGGTGCGGAGCGCAGCAAAACGACCCTGCGCCGCTCCTCGCCGCCCGGCCGGAGGGAGGCGGCGAGCTGCGGCTGGGAGGAGAGGTACTGGGTGACGGTCGCGGTGTTCAGCCGGACCGCGCCCGGTACGGCGGCGGAGTCGGAGGCGGGAGTGGTGGTGGTCATCAGTCGACGACCCGCCAGGTGATCTCGATGGTGGCTTCCGGGTTGCTCTTCGCCAGCTCGGTCAGCTCCGACTCCAGCGCCTTGACCGCCTGACGGGCAGTGGTGGTGCGGCGGCCCCCGGACTGCCCTGCTGTGCCAGCGCCCTGGGTGGCGGTGGGCTCCTGGGTAAAGGGGATGCGCGGGTCGCTCGTCGGCGTGTTCAGGGACAGGTCGTCGGGCTTGACCGAGTCCGTGGCCGCGGGAGGCGTGACGGGGGCGGGCGGCGGAGTGGCTGCCGCCTGGTTGCGCTTGATCAGGGCGAGGATTTCCCGCTCGGTGCGCTTCAGTGCCTCGCGCAGGTCGGCGGTGCGCTGGTCGCCGCGGGCCACGTTGCGCAGCGAGTCGAGCAAGGCCGCGCCCTCCGCTCCGAGCCCGATGCCGAGTTCCAGAGTGTGCCAGGACGCCTCGGTCACGGCCCGCGCAACGCTGCCGGCCTGCTTGACGGAGGTGCCGTACCGGTCGGCGCTGACCTCACCCAGATCGAAGGCGGCGAGGGCCTCCACGGTCTTCTTGGCCCCGGCTCCGCCCTGCGCCGCGCCGCCGGTGAGCGTCTCCAGGAACTGGAGGGAGCGCCGGGCGAGGGCGAGGCGTCCGGTGTCGTCGGTCTCGTCGAGGCCCAGGAAGGTGGCGTGCTCCTCCAGCCGTCGGACGAGTTCGGCGGCGTCCTCCTTGAGGGAGCGGGCGGACTCGACGATCTGGCGGGCGAACTGGTTGACCATGCGCCCTCGGCGCAGGGTAGGCGCCTTCTGCCCGAAGATCGTCTCGTAGCGCTGCCGTGCGGTGGTCCAGTCGTCCTCGCTGGGCAGGGGCTGGCTGCGCAGCGCGTCGTGGTCCTTGATCGCGGAGAGTTCGGGCGCGGGATCGAGGACGGTGCCGCCGCGCACCCACACCCGGTCGTCCATCTCGGCGAACGAGGCGACGACGAGCCGGGCGAGGAAGTCGGGCAGGCCGCGCGGTTCGGGCTGGTCGGTCCAGTCGGTGAGCGTGATCAGCGTGAGGTCGCCGGTGGCGCCCTGGGCGCTGGCGAGCTGCCGGAAGTGGTCGGCCCAGTAGCGGGACAGTTCGAAGTACGCCTCCTTCTGCTGTCCGAGACGCAGCGGCCCGGCGACGCGCTGCATCAGCTTGCGGTCGCCCGCCGGGATTTCGACACGTCCGTCGCGCGCCTCGGCGGCGGCCCGTACGTGGGTGAACACCTTGCGTGAGTCGATGGGCTTGACGGCGGTGCCGGTCGCGTCGGGGTCGAGGTTGGGGTGGGCCGGGTACTGGTGGGCGAGCAGCTTCCCCG
Source organism: Streptomyces sp. NPDC002206 (assembly GCF_053593595.1). Classification (NCBI taxonomy): domain Bacteria; kingdom Bacillati; phylum Actinomycetota; class Actinomycetes; order Kitasatosporales; family Streptomycetaceae; genus Streptomyces; species Streptomyces sp. NPDC002206. The sequence continues at coordinate 170,380 of NZ_JBSFCW010000002.1, read as the reverse complement.
CCACGTGCCGGATGCCGTCGTGCAGGGACTGCCCGAAGGACAGGGTGAGGTCGTCGACGTCGGGCAGGGCCACCAGGTGGTCGTCGAAGTCGACCACCACGTCGGCAGCCTGCTTCTGCGCGAGACCGTACGCCTGCTTGAACGCGCCCTTGACCTGCTTGAGCAGGGCGTCCCGCTGGGTCTCCAACAGGCCCTTGGCGCGGCTGCGGTTGTCGGCGTTGAGGTGGCCGGCGTACTGGGTGTCGAAGCGGTGTTCGTCGGCGAGGGCCTTGTCGATGACGACGAGCCGCCGGAAGTCGGCGAGGCGTTGCGCGGACAGGTGCGCGGGCAGCCAGGCGATGCTGCGGGACCGCTCGCCCTGCTGGCGTTCACGCAGCCGCTGCATACGGTTAGCGTCCTCGACGGGCCCCCACTCGCCCTCGTCGAAGGGGAGGTCTATGGCGATCCGCCAGCAGCCGTCCTGCTGCGGCATCAAGTCGTGGTCGGGCAGCTCGTCCTCGTCGGCGACGTTGCCGAAGACGACCTCGGCGGTACGGGCGGTACCGCGCCAGACGAAGCTCAGCTCGTCGGCGAAGTGACCGTGTTCGACGCCGAGTTCCTCCGACAGCAGTCGTCGGGCGAGGGCGACGCGGTTGCCGGGGTTGTCGTTGACCTGTGCGTTGGCGATGACGGAGTCGACGTCGACGCCGGACAGCTCCAGCCTGACACCGGGGTTGGTGTCGGTGCCGGTCTCCTTGATCTCGGGGAACCGGGCCGCCCACTCAGCGACCTTGTTCTTGATGATGCCGACCTCGCTGCCTGGGATCGGCGCCATGACCGACCCGTGGTTCAGCGCGCCGAGCCGGCGGATCGTCAGCTCGGACAGGGCGGGCACGCTGGGGGCGAGCGCGGACAGCAGCAGAGTGCACACGAGCCGGTTATCGCCTACGAACAGGCGGCAGCGGTTGGTCAGTTGCGGGTCGCCCAGGGTGTCGGGCCGGTTCACGTACTGCTCGACGTCGTCCTCGGTGATGTCGTACGAGCTGAGCAGGTACGGCCGGAGCTTCGTCTTGTACAGCTTGTCGGCGGCCTCGAAGACCACCTTGAGGCTGTCGGTGAACGGCTTGTCGCCGCCCTCCGCGATCACCGGGTACAGGTCGCCGACCGGGATGAGCTGGCCGAGCCGGATCTCGTCGCGGTGGTCGGCGAGGAGCTGACCCATCAGCTTCAGACCGGTACGGGAGCGCTGCAGCGCGGACGAGATGTGGACGAGGGTGTCCATGAAGGCCGGCGAGAACGGGTACGTCAGCCGGAACGACTCCGCGTCCGCACCGGTCGTGCCCTTGTCGGAGCCGAGGAGCGTGTCCCACACCTGGGTGCCGACCCGCTTGGTCTGCTCGAAGGCCGCGTCGATGAGCCGGTCCGCCTCATCGCTCTTCGGCTTGAGGAGACGGGCGTGGGCGATCTGCGGGAGGTTGCGGTCCTCAAGGGTGATCTTGTCGAACCGACCGGAGGCCAGGTTGAGGGTGTCCTGGATGGACGACTCGGCCGCGCCGGACACCTCCTCGCCGACCAACTCGCGCAGGTCGCGCTGACGGGCGATGAACGACACGACCGGGATGGCGCGGCGGGCGTCGCCGCCCTCCACGAAGTTCGTGATCTTGCTGGCCTCGCGGGCCACGAACTTCTCGTCGTGGATGAGGGTGGCGAGCCACAGGATCAGCTCGTCCATGAAGAGGATCAGGCCGTCGTAGCCGAGCGACTTGGCGTGCTCGGCAATGACGGAGAGACCGGCGTCAAGGGAGATGAACCCGTGCTCGTCCTCGGCGGCGTTCTTGGCGAAGCTGGGCGAGAGGCGCGTGATCGCATCCTGAACGAGGCGGGCTCGCAGTTCGGAGGGAGTGGAGGGGTTGACCAGGTTGAGTACCTCACCGGCCTCGTGCACCTCCTCTGCGGCCAACGCCGTGTCGAGGAGGTCCGGGGTCCAAGTGAAGCTTTCGCCCCACTCGTCCTCATCACCGTCGTCGGAGTCTCCAGAGCTGAGGCGGTGGATGACGGCCGCATCGCTGTAGCTGGCGCGGTCGGCCCGGATGTCGTCGAACAGGCCGTCCGTCCGGTACACCTGCGGAGTGGACGCCTCGGGGTGCAGCCGCTTGACGTGACGTACGTAGCCGCCGAGCACGCGCTGTTCGAGGGCCTTGGCACCGAGCATATGGTACGGCACGAGCAGGAACTTCTTGCCGTCCGTGCCGAGCCACTCGTGCTTGGTGAGTACGGAGTCGAACTCGGTACGAGCACGGGCGGCCGGGTTGCCGCTGAGCAACGCGTACAGCACGGCCATGAAGTGCGACTTACCGGAACCGAAGGAACCGTGCAGGTAGGCGGCCTTCGAACGGTCCCCGTCCAGAGCGGCCTTGATGAGGTCGAGGGCCTCGTCGAAGTTCTCCAGCAGCCGCTCCGTGACGACGTAGTCCTTGAGGGCGTGTTCAGCGCCCTCGGGAGTCGTGGCCTCTGCGAGGGACAGCACGAAGTCCGAGGTGGAAATGGACTCCTTGATGTCGATGACATCGCGGAGGAGCGGCTGCTGGGCCATGGTGTGTCTCGCTCTCCTTACGGGTGCGGCGCGGGACGGGACTGCGGATGGGCGGGTGGTGAGAGGCGGCGACCGAGGATCGGTGGCCGCCTCCTCCTCGACTACTTCTTCGGGGCGGCGCGGCGGCCTCGGGTGGCGGCCGGGGGACGCCAGGCACGCAGGTCGTCGTCGGTGAGACCGTGCTCGCCCTGCTGGGTCTGGCGGTAACCGGCGAAGAAGGCCGCCGGAGAACCGCTGTAGAGCATGTCGAACTCGCTGTGCCACTGGTACAGCCACGGCTGCAGTTCCAGCAGGCCGGCGAGGAACGGCGTGATCTCCTCGGTGGTAAGCGCCGTGTTGGTGAAGTACGTAGCCAGGGCCTGAGCCTGCTCGCGGTGGTCCCAGCCGGCCCAGCCGTACAGCTCGGGAGTGGCGGCGTTGGTCTGCCCGTAGGAGATGAACCGCTCCTTGGGTACGTCCAGCTTGCCGCGAGCCTTCCAGTAGGAGGCGCGGAGGAAGTCGGCCGAGGTGTACTTCGGCGGTACGGGGATGGAGTCCCGGATCTTCCGCTTGGCTGGCTCGTCGGGAGCGGCGTCCTCCTTGCGCTGGAGGTCCCACACCTCCTCCCAGTCCGCGCGCTTCTTCAGCCCAGCGAGCTTGTAGCGCAGGGCGGAAAGGAACGGCACGTGCTCGTCGGTGATCAACTCCGCGACGACCTTGGGGAGGTCCTTGCGGGGCGCGTAGAGCTTGGCCACGGAGACAAAGTCTTCGTCACGGGAGAGGGCGTCGGTGAGGCGGGAGAGCGTGAGGATGGTCGGCTGACCGTTCTCGTCGAACCAGAGTTCGCGGTTCTCCATGCGGTCGAGCAGCCAGGAGCGCAGGGCCTTCTCCTGAAGCGCGTCCCAGCCCTCGGTGGCCCAACGTCGCTTGCACTCGGGCCGCTCGATCATGCCGATGGCCCGGTTCGACTCGATCGCGTCGATCCGTTTCTGGACAACCTCGCGGTAGAGGGCGGGCCAGTGGGCGGGGATATCTGTGATGGGCTTGGAGTTGTGCCGCTTGAACCACTCGCCACTGGCCTCGCCTGCGGCTACGCGGCGTGCGAGGACGATCTCGAAGGCGCGCTCGCCAAGGGCGAGTTCGGGGATGTTGGGGTCGTCGGGGTCCTCGGAGACGCGAAGGTCTTCAGGGTGAAGGTTGTAGAGGGAGTAAACCTGCCAGTCCAGTTCCTCTTGAAGGGCGATCATTCGGGCGCGGCTTGAACGCCAGGTCTGCTCTGCTGCGCGGAAAGCGGCAGCATGAGGCGTGATACTCGCCGCTTCTGCGGATGGACCCACCGCCGACAATAGCTGAGCATACTTGTCGAGTTCAGCGGCGATGGAGGTCGGGTAGGCCGAAGGCAACGGCATTCTCTCGACGTTACCACCATTGAACTGATAGAAATCTTCGAAAGGCACTGTACTCTGGCGGGCTCCCTGCATGTCCACCGTACTGCCAGCATTATGACTAACCTGCTTCAGCCAGAAGCACGCAGTTGAACTGTTCAGCACTCCAAGCAGCGCCAGGTGATCTTCCTCACTGGCACCGGAATGCAACTTCACGATCGGCGCAGAGCGATTGAACACCTTTCCGGAACGGTCGAGAACGAAGTGATTATGCGTGGCAACGAAGGCGTACGGGATCGCCCATTCGTGCGAACCCTCGTCCTTGGGGAGCTGATGCCATTCCCACCACATCCGGTTCGAATTGAGATATGTGCCACCAGCCCCGGCCGTACGACGCCACAAGAACGTTCGCATCGGCCAAAAGTGCGACAGAAATGTCGAATTCAACTTGTCAACCGGAAGCAATTTCCGACGCGAGTCATACGGCATGACCATGTACTCATGGTCGATGAACGTCCACTCCCGTGCGTGGTCACCTCGATGACTGCTCACGGCATGGAGTCCCGCGGCATGTGCCGCCAGGGGCCCCGCAGAGGGAAAGGTGAAAGCCTCGTCCGCGTGGGTGTCACCATCGAACCCGATGCGCAGGACAGCACTCCGAAGGGTCGCGCCAGAAGCACTTTCCAACACCTTCCGCACTTCGGTCGCCCCGCCTCCGGTGAGGCTCCAGGGATGCGACGCGAAGTCTCCCCGAGGCACGTCCTGGCAGCTGACCCACTGCGAATCCGTACCCGGAAGGTCGATCTGGCTCTTGATCGCACGCCAAACCAAACCCTGTGCGGGGTTGCGTGGAGTGGACGGCTCCCCCTGGACGCCGAGGACCGCACGAATCGACGGCGAGCGACTCGCTCCACCTCGAGGACGACCAACGAGAATGACCGTAGGAGTTCCATGGCCCGGAATATATGCACCCGAAGTGTCGATCACTTCTGTCAGTTCGACCCCATTGGCAAAGAACGACTCGATCAGACGCTTACCGAACTTCCGCTTCATGAATGAGCTGGCAGTGATCTGCCCAACGAATCCCCAGCCTCTGCGGTCAGGATTCCCCCGAATGGCAAGCTCGAAGAACCGTTGAGCGAATGGCACCGAGAAGCTGTAAAGTCCGAAACAGCTACTATACAGATCCCGGTAGACTTCGTTAAGCACTTTGTCGGTGACCTGAATGTATGGAGGGTTTCCAACCACCACGTGATAGCGCCCCTGTTGCAGAATTCCCGGGTGCTCGTGCACGTCCTCCGTGGCATAAGAGAATGAGGCCAGCGGATCATCCGCCTCCTCCTCACTTAGTGTCAGCTCCAACTGCCGAGCCTTGATGAGTGAGTCCCCCACCGCCAGATGGATCGGCCACTCATACTTAGCCGCCTCCCCCAGCGTCCGCACCCCGCTGGCCGCCATGGCCGCGACCAGCAGCCGAAACCGCGCGATAGCCACCGCGAACGGGTTGATGTCCACGCCGTGCACCGAGTCCAGCGCTTCCCGCACTCGCTCGTACACATCGCGCCCCGGCTGTCCCTCCGCCCACAGCCGAACCAGCCGCCGGAACGCGCCCAGCACGAAGTGCCCCGACCCACACGTAGGGTCGATCATCTTCAGACCCTCGTAGCCGAACTCCCGCACCGCCGGGTTCATCGTCCGGTCGAGGATGAACTCCTCCACGAACTCCGGCGTCTGGAGCAGCGCATACGTCTTCCGCGCGGCCTCGCTCAAGTCCTGGTACAGGTCACCCAGGAACCGCGTGTCCCAGCCCTCTGTACCGTCCTCGTTGAGCGGGTCCGTGAAGTCGTGGACGAGGACGCCCGCCTCGTCCCTGTGCCGCCAGAACTCCACCAACTCCCGTGCACCGTCATGCGACAGCGGAATCTGGTACAGCGGATTGTGCCGCTTGTCGAACAACAGCCGACCCGCCTGGCCCGCGCCCAGTTCATCGAACGCCTTCTCCAGCCACCCACGGTAGGTCGGGTCCTCCTCCGCCTCCACGTACGCGTCGTACCGCGCCCCAGCCAGTTCCCGCCGGTCACCATCCGCACCCGTCAGGTAGGACTCCGGGATCAGCCGGTTGTCCTCGCAGAAGCGGACGAACACCGTGCCCAGCACCCACGCCACCGCAACCTGGGTGACGCGCTCATCGAGCCACGAGGTCCACGTCGCCGCCGTACGCCCCAGCTTGCGCGCCTGGTCGTACTCAGCACGGAGCCGCGCCCCGACACCCACTAGCGCCTTCACCTGCTTGCCGAGGTCGGTCTCGACCGCCTTGACCTGCTGCTTCAGGTCGTCCAACAGAGCCTTGCGGTCGATCACTTCGCGTCTCCCTCGACACTACGCACCACTACCTTGCCGGACCCACGGTGGACGTTGTCCACCCACGTGTCCGGAAGCTGAATCCACTCCCCCAGGCCGGCCTGGTACGGCACGGCCACCTGCCCGAGCCTCGGCTCGCGCGCGGGGTCACTCTGGGGAACGAGCAACCACAGTCCGCGGCCGCCCCGACGAGCAGCCGAAGCAAGCCGGTGCAGGACGCCCATCGCGTCGTACCGGGCGAACACCCCGGCCTCCGTCAGCAGTACCGGGCCGCTTCCGGCGCCAAGTCGTTCCTCGATGCGCGGCGCGACCGCGCCCCACGCCGTCTGCGCGTAGTCAGCGAACCGCAGGGCACCCGTCGAGCCCGGCTTGGCGACGTCCGCCTTGAGCAGCGTCTCCCACGTCGGTTTGGTGCCCGGCGTGACCTGGGCGTGCAGGGCCTCGATGAACAGCTCGGTCACCGAGACGGCCTCGGCGCCCAGCCGTTCGGCGCCAAGTTCCCGTATGGCGTCCCGCACGAGCCGCTGGCTCACGGTCAGCACCCGGTAGCCGTCTCGCCGCGCGGACGTGGCCAGCCGCTCCTCCGTGCGCACCGCGCTCGCGAGCAGCGGGTCGTCGGCGTACCGCGTCACCGCGCCCGTGCGCGTGGACTGCCGCCAGGCACCCGTCGTGAGGTAGCTGGAAGCGTCGTCCACCCGGGTCGGCAGGTAGCGGAGCGTCTTCGTGTCCTCGCGCGTGCCGAGCGACAGCTCGAAGCCGGCCTCGCGCAGCGCCTTGGTCAGCGGGCCGGCGGTCGGCAGGTCGTGGGTCAGCCCGCCGCGACCGTCGGGCACCGCCAGCTCGGGGAAGCGCGCCCGCAACCGCTCGTGCACGTCCTCGCCGGTCAGGCCCGGCTGGCGGCCCTCCGGAACGCCCGGGATCCAGCGCACCAGACCGGCCTGGGTGAGCCGCAGTGCTCGTACTAGCGACAGGTCGCGCGGGTAGATCTCCAGGCGCGGGGTCGCCGCCGCGTTCACCGAGGCCGCGGCGGCCAGTTCGACCATGCGGCGCTCGTCCCAGTCGACGGTGCCGGGCGGCATCTCCAGCGCGCCCAGCTCCGCCAGTACGGTAGCGGCCGTCGGCAGGGTGTCCAGCCGGGCCAGGCGGTCCGCCGTACGGCCCAGACGGCTCGCGTAGTCCAGCAGGCCCGGCGCGGTCGGGGTGTCCGGGGCGTCGTCCTCGCGGACGTCCAGGGCCAGCAGGCCTGCTCCCAGCGACTCCTCCGTCGCCTTGCGGTTGGGCTGATGCTGGAACTCGGCCTCGTCCGGGACGAGTTGCTCGACCTCGACCACGGCCCGTACTGCGGCCAGCGCCAGCGCCCGGCGCTGCTCACGCCCCGCGAGCTGGCTGCCGCGCCGGACGGCGAGAGCATCCGCTATCTCGACAGCGGACGCAACCCGGCCCATGCCCGCGAGCAGTTCGAGGATCTCGGAGCGCAGGGCCTGGACCACCCGGTCGGCCTTCCAGCGCTTGCGCTCCTCCTTGAGCATCTGCGGAATGCGGCCCGCGCTCAGGTTCAGCGCCGCGGCGGCGTCCTTCTGCTTGGGCCAGACACCGATCTCCGGCAGCAGTCCGTGCTCGTCGGGCAGGCGCAGCAGCAGCCGGACCATCTCGGCCTTGTTGCGGTTGGAGCCGTTGTTGTTGACGACCGGGACGAAGATCGTGGCGAGGGCGTCGAGGCTGATGGAGCGCAGGGCTCGCGCGGACAGGCCGCCGGCCGTGTCGCTCGTCGCCAGGGTGTCGGCGAGGGCCGACTCGGCGGCGGTGAGCTGGTTCAGCTCCTCCTGGGCCTCGGCCCGGCCCTCGGGTGTGAGTGGCGAGGCGGGCGTCTCGCGCAGCTTCTCGCCCCACTCCCGCTGGCGCTTCTGCACCTCGTTGCGGGTCTTGGCGCCCAGGCCTGGGGCGTTGACGAGCTTGCGGCGGCTGTAGTCCAGGAGCCCGCCGACCGTGGTGATGCCGAGGCCGTAGAGGAAGGACTGAGCGGCGCCCGTAAGGCCGGAGACGCTCAACGGGGTGTCGAGGGCAACCTCGGCGGCCAGGCGGTCACGCTGCTGCTCAGCGGTCTCCGGTTCGGCGTCCGCGATGGCCCCGCGCTGCACCGCCTCGCCGTCGGCCCCCGCCTCGGAGGACGTCGCCGTATGGCGCGTGCGGTGGCTGGAGGGGACGGTCTCTGAGGCGTCGAGGAAGATCTTGCGCCAGGCGTCCCGCATGGGCTTCAGCTCGGGGAACCGCTTGCTTGCGTCGCGGTGCAGTGCCTTCTGGAAGAAGGCGACGAGCCCGTCCCGTACGGCCGGGTCGAACGCCTCGGCGGCGATCGTCGGGTACGGCCACTCCTTCGAGTCCGTCATCCGAGGCAGCACGCTGCCGTCGCCCCACTTGGGCAGCTCGCGGCTGGCCATCTGGTGCAGGGTGACGGCGACGGCGTACCGCTCGGCGTGGGAGTCGTAAGAGCCGCGGGTGATGACGTCGACGAACGGGTCGAGGTAGCCCTCGGTGCCCGCGTCGGTGTGCTTGGCGGGGTAGCCGGCGAGCGAGAAGTCGATCAGGACCAGTTCGCGTGTGCGGTTGGGGCGGATGCGGATGGCGATGTTGTCCGGCTTGATGTCGCGGTGCCAGACGCCCTCGCCCTCCAGGAAGTCGACGGCGCCGAAGAGGTAGTCGCCGTACGCCTCCAGCTGGTCGACCGGGAGCCGGCCGTCGTCGCGGAGCTGGCGGGCCACCGTCTCCTCGCGGCGGCGCGGGGCCTTCCGCTCGCCCGCCGCGTCCGCGCTGTCGTCGCGCTCGTCACCGACGTACTCCAGTGCGAGGACGGTACGGCCCGCGATGCTCAGCGGTTCCGGTTCGGCGAGGCGGATGATGCCCGAGTGGGGGCGCAGGCGGCCCATCACGTCGGCCTCGCGGATGAGGATGTCGCCCCGGTTGTCGGACAGGGCGATCTTCAGCACGGCCAGCGGGCGCGTCCTGCGTGCCTCCGCTTCCAGGTCACGGACGAGGAAGGCGCGGCTGGTGGAGCCGGTGCCGAGGCGGCGGCGGACCTCCCAGCGGCCGGCGAGCACGTCGCCGGGGACGGCGTCCAGCGGGTCCTTCTCCGGGGCGTCGGCCGCCTCGGCGGCGGTCTCGGCGGCCGGGGCGGTGAGGGAGTCCTCTACGACCTCCAGCATCTCCAGGAAGTCGTCGACGCTGTGCAGGCGCTGGTCCGGGTTGTACGCGGTGGCCGCCTGCACCAGCTCGTCGACGTCCTCCGACAAGCCGTCCACCAGGGAGCTGGGGCGCAGCCCCTCCCCCGCCTCCAGGCGGGCGCGCAGCTCGGCCTGGCTGGCGGCCGGGGCCTTGCCCGTGGCCAGCAGGTAGGTGAGGACGCCGAGGCCGTAGACGTCGAGGGAGACCGGGTCGGGGCGCAGCGCGGTCAGCTCGGGGGCAAGATAAGGGTCCTCGTCGTCGGCGAGGTGCATCGCGGACAGGGCGGTCGGCGCGAGTCGCGTCGCACCCTGCCCTTGAGAGGAGTCCCCGGTGCGTTGGGTGGCGATCTGCCAGTCGGAGATCTTCAGCCGGGGGCTGAGCCAGGCGGCCTCCTCGCCGACAGCCTTGCCGGGACCGCCATCGGGGCGGGGCAGGACGTGGATGGAGCGGGCGGCCAGGGCACGGTGGTGGATACGGCGGGCGTGCGCGGAGCGCATGGTCTCGGCGAGCTGGCGAACCAGGGCCGTCCGTCCGAGGATGTCGAGCTTCTCCCCGTACTGGACCAGGTACTCATCCAGCTTCATGGTGCGGTCGTCGTAGTCGAAGACGAGGGCGGGGCCGGAAGGGTGGCCGGTCGGGAAGTACTGCCGGTAGGAAACGGCCCCGGGGTGCCGGAAGCGCTGCAGGACGGCCGCCTCGCGGCGGGCGGCGTTCTCCACGGACTGCCGCAGCGAGGCGTCCGAGCCGCGCTCGCTGAGGTAGACGCGGACGCGGGCCCGCTCGGGCAAATCGGTGTGGGTGGCCTTGTAGTCGGCCCAGGTCTGGCCGGAGTCGAAGGGGGTGCGCTCCAGCTCGTAGGGGCCGACCTTGTACTGAGCCTCGCTGCGACGGATGCCGATGCGGTCCAGCGCGGTCTTGATCGCGCGCGAGTCGATTGCGGTGATGCGGCGCCGTTCGTCGCGCGGGGGCTGTTTGAGCATGTCGATCAGCTCGGCGACGGTGTAGACGCCGTTCTGGTCATGGGCGGGCAGGCGTACGCGCAGGGCGTCATCGGTGAAGCAGACGGCCTCGCCGACCCACACCCGGCGGGCGCCGTGGCCCTGGCCGAGCAGGCCCGCCAGCTCCTTGGCCTTCTTGTTGACCAGGTGCAGGGGGTTGCCGTGGGTCCGCCGACGACCGCCGGGGGTGGTCTGCACCCAGGTGCCGTTCTCGGACGTGACCGAGCCGTGCCAGTCCTTCAGCTCGATCATGTACATTCCGCCGGGCGCGACGACCAGCAGGTCGACCTCACGGACATGCCCGGTGTTCGCGGTGAACGTGAAGTTCGACCAGGCCCGCCAGGGGTCGGAGTCCGGCAGCTTCTCCCGGATCGCCTCCAGGCCGCGGTGTTCGTGATCGAACTCGGACTCGGTGACCGTGACCCACCGGCCTTCCCGCATGCCTGACCCCACTCGTTCCGTTCCTCTCAGGCCCGCCGTTCCCCTAGGTCGAGCCTGTTGCAGATCCTAGTGGTTGCTTGGTACATGGGAAGAGTCCGTGAAGGACGGGACTATAGGACATTCGACCCATACGAAAGAAATGGCTCGTTCCGCCTCCCGTCGATGCGGGCGACAAGAGCCGCCTGGTCAACGACATGTACGGGCAAACCATCCGTTACGTCGCGCTGTAGGCGAGTTCAGCCAAGGCGAGCGCCTGCTTCAGGGTCTTTTCATCGCGGATCTGGATGCTCACCCTGTATTGGCGATGGCCGGTGGTGAGCGGATAGACGTCCGGTGCCAGCTCCGCGATCTCATCGCTGTGCTTCAGGCGAAAGTTGATCAAGCCCGTGGACGCGAAGGCATAGGCGAAACCGCCGTACTGGCTGCCCTTGCGTCGGAGGCGGAGGTACCCGGAATAGTCGAGGGGATCGCCCTCCTGCCACGTCTTGCGCTTGATGCCGTGCACTCCGACGCTCTCCCAGGAGCCGGCTTCCGCCATGAAGTCGATGAACTGCTGCGCAGCGGGGTTGAAGGCGAGCTGCGCCTTCACCGTCTCCTGCCCCTCGTCCGCAACACCCGGGACGTCACCCTCGACGCGCCATCCGAAGTCCGCGATGTCATCGCTGTCGGGGTCGGCGACCACTCGGGGCGTCCGGCGCGCGGTGTCGACCGTGCCGGGCTGCTGCTGGACGAGTTCGCGGACCACCTCGGACGCTTCGAGTTCCTGCGGCGTGCCCTCGAAGCAGAAGTAGGTGAGCTTCACGGGTCCCCTCCCTATTATACGAACCGTGTCCGAGCGGACACACTACGCCTGACGACAAGCCCAACAACACCGCCGCCGGTACCCGTACGGATCAGACCTCGGCCGCGAACTCGGCCCAGCCGTCCCGCCCCCGAACTGGACCCGGCTCAGGCCCGCGTGCTCGCGCAGCGCCTGCCGGATCGGGTGGGCGCTTGCTGTCCTGGCGGTGTCGATAGGGTCCGCTCGTGACGTACATAGTGACCCTCACCTCGGTCCATATGGCAGAGAACGAATCCGACTGGCTCATCACGGAACGCTTCACGAAAGGGCTGCCCACAGGGCTCGACACGACAGACACCGGTACCCGGTTAGCGTTTCTGGTGTGCGACAACCGGACGCATCCCGCGAACAACAGCCGTAAGGAATTCTCCGAACACGGCCGCTTCATCACCTGGGTCGGATCGGTTCAGCGCTTCAACACCGTGGGGCCGGTCGACAGCAGCATCACCATCGAGCCCATGCGCAGATGTCCGAGGCCGGTGCCTCTGGACGGCCCCGACGGGATCTTGGCCTCCCTTTCCTCGACGCACCGAGCACACGTGGAGCAGGCCCTCTCCGGAAGCGCGGGACACTGCGGCATGACAACCTGGCAGGCTCTCCAGGAAGCGCTCCTGAGGAGTCACCCCGAGTTGGCCCGGTACATCGAGTGGCTGCTCGCCAATCTCAACCCGGTCCGCTTCGACGTCGAGGACGCGGCGGACCGTGCGTGGCAGGAACAGAGGGACGCGGCTCAGTCCCTCACTCGGGTGACCGATTTCCCTCACTCCGCGCTGTCGGCCTGGGGACGCCCTGCCTCACGGGACGCGCCGTACCTCGCGGGGCTCATCCCGGACCCTGTGGAGAACAGCCTGATCGACCACGACGTACGGGCCGGCCTGGGCAGCGAGGCGCCCCTTTTCGACGACTGGCGACGCCTCAGTGACGTGCGATGTGACATTCACGTGCTGGAGGACTCCACCGGACGCCGCCTCGAGGTCGTCAACGTCAATGCCACTCCGGTCGAGAGCCGACTGGGCACGGACATGATCTACTACCACCACCCCACCCACAGCTTCGTCCTCGTCCAGTACAAACGACTGGGCTCCCGGAACAAGGAATACCGGGTGAACAAGCAACTCCTGGACCAGATGGACCGCTTGGAGCAGGTTGCAGAGCTCAGTGTGAAGCCTGCACGCTCCCACGAGTGGCGCCTCTCGCAGGACTCGTGCTTCCTGAAGTTCGCACACTGGCGGGACGCAGCAGCTCCCACCTCCGAGCTGGCCCACGGCATGTACATCCCGCTCTCGTACGCCCGCGTTCTCCTGAACGACGACTGCACGCTCGGAAGTAGGGGTGGGCGCATCTTCAGCTACGAAAGGGTGGGCCGCTACCTCGTCGGCTCAGAGTTCGCGGAGTTGGTGAAGCACGGCCTGGTCGGAACAGTGGGAACCAGTGTCGAGCAGTTGCGGGACTTCGGGCTGCAGCGTGCCCGCGAGGGGTACAGCGTCATGCTGGGGTTCGAGACGAGCGAGGAGACGCCCCGTACACGGGCCACACGCAGCCGCAGCCGCAGCGCGAAGAAGAGGCCGAAGGTCGAATCGTACTCCCCGTCCGACTCGCAGCCACCGAAGTTCGACGTTCCGGGATCCTGATCCACGGCGGATCAACAGCGGCTGCTCACGTTCCCGTTCCGCCGGAGCGGCCGCTTGGGGCACCCTCCTCCTGGACGTACGCGGGACGACCAGCGACGGCACGCAGCTGGACGGAACGGCGCCGTACCACCGACGGAACCCGTCCGCACGGTGACACTGCGTACGCAGCGAGCTGCTGGCACTGAGCACCTCACGCCCGTCACCGTGCCCCAATGAACGCAGCAACACCTCACCTCCCGTTCGCAGTAAGGACGTCCACGCTCCGGGGTGCGGCCCGCCCTGCCCGGCTCCTCCTCCCAGCCGTGCCCGCGTCCGTCCAGTGGGACGTGGCGAGGTCCACCCGCACCATCGAGTTGTAGTCACCGTTCCTCGACCGTCGGCCGGTCCGCACCTGATCGGCACGCTCACCCGTCGACGCAGCCGCTGCGTCCTCTGCCCGAGATCGACCAGGACCAGGCGGGTCCGTCTCGGGTGCGGCCGGGCCCTCCGCAGGGAGCTCCCGGGCACTCGCAGGCGCCTCGGTCTCACGCCGGGTGGCGACCCCTCAGGTCCGCGCCTGCGGTGCCCGCGGGCAGCCGTGGGCGCCTGTCCGCCGAGGGATTCGGCCGCGTGCTCGGCCGCGGCCGTACGGGCCTACGCATCCGTCAGCCCAAGTGCCGAATGTGGTCGGCGCTGAGGGTCGCCGACCTGGTCACGGCGTTCGCTGAGACCGCGAGACCGAACCAGTGCTCCGCCACCTCACCCTGCACTTCGTCCAGCCCACGGTTCGAATTCCGCGAGCGCCCGGCGGTGGATCCCGCACGGACCTCCGCCCCCAGGTACTCGGCGGTCCGCTTGGCATGGCGGCTGCGGGCGATGCCGAGCCTCCACGAGCCGTCGGCGCCGACCGCGGTGTGTGGCTCCGCGTTCGCCATCCCTCGTTGCCGTCCGGGATGGCGTCACCGGTCAGGGCCATCGGCTCCAGCAGGCACTCGGAGTGCTTCCCCATGTGTCCGGCGACCCGGCCGTTGACCGGGTAAAGGCTAGATGTCCACTCGCGTACGGCAGCCGCAGCACCCTGGCCACCTCCGCGGCGGCACGCCGTACCTGGCCAGCAAGCCGGGACGCCTCCGCGTCCCATGCTGAGCACTTGCTGACCCCAGCGGCTCCATCGCGCTTCTGACGTGCACAGATGACCAAACGCTAGATCTTCGACTTGAACATGGTACGAAGCATTGAGCGCTCCCAGAATTCGGCTCCCTGCCTGGTCTTGCAGGTCAAGGGCGTTTCCTTGACTCTACAACGGCCGGATTTCCGGCTGGATTCCGGGCTGTTGTCCCGCATAGACACTGACTGATCACTGAGCTCTCTGACGCCGTGCCAGACAGACGCGGAGGGCCTGATGGGCCTTCCGCTCCACGGCCACGGCCGGCAGGCGGAGCCAGGCTACGGAACCGTGCTCCCGATCGCACCGAGATCCTTGTCACTGTGGCTGTCGCGTGGACGGATCAGCCGTTGTCCGGGGCTCGCCGGGCTGCGGCTACGACGAGGAGCGGGTCGCCGCAGCCGCGCTTGCCGCCGGCCCTTTCGGCATCGTCATCAACAGCGCCGGGTGGCCGGTGGCCCGTACCGGCTCGAGGGTCGTTCGACGGTGTCCGGAGCGAGATGGAGGTCACCTTGAGCGACGCGTCTACGCAGTGCGCCGCCGCAGTGGCGAGTTGGGCGTGACTGGCACGCAGTCGGCAGCCGCACCCCGGTCGGCGGCGTCACTGGAGCCGGGTCGCTGCGGCGAGGATGCGCAGCACCAGGTCGTGGAGTCCGAAGGGCCCAAGGCGTCCGGCTGCCGAGGTGTCACCGCAGTGGCGTCAGGTGGCGAGGCCGTCGATCACCACGGGAAGGTGGCGGGGACCGCGCAGGACGGGGTTGGCGCGGTAGGGCGGCGGGTCCGCCAGTAGCCGTGGGTTTCTGATCCGGCGGAAGAGCTCGGGCAGGGCGAGCTGCGCCTCCATCCGGGCCAACGGGGCGCCGAAGCAGTAGTGGATGCCGGTGTAGAACCCGAGGTGCTGGTTGTCCTCACGGTCGGGATCGAACCGGTCGGGGCCCTCGAAGCGCTTCGGGTCGCGGTTGGCCGACGCCAGCATCAGCCGGACCGACGAACCCTTGGGGATGGTGGTGCCGGCGATGTCTATGTCGGCCAGCGCGGCGGTGAACGGTATGAACTGGACCGGCGGCTCGTATCGCAGCACCTCCTCAATGAGCGGAACGACCAGATCCGGTTCCTTCCGGAACCGCTCGAGGACGTCCGGGTGGCGCAGCAGTGTGAGCGTCGCGTTGCTGATCAGGTTGACGGTTGTCTCATGGCCTGCGATCAGGAGCAGTATCGCGGTGGTCACCACCTCCGTGGCCGACATGCTGCCGCCGGGGCCCGTCTCGCGGGCGAGGGGGCCGAGGATCCCGCTTCCGGGGTGGCGGCGCTTGGTGTCGATCAGGCCGGACAGGTAGGTACCCAGCTCGCGGCGCGCCTTCTGGGCCTTTTCCTGGCCGCTTTCCCCGCCGCTGGGATCGAGCCCGGACGCCACGGTGTCGGCCCAGCCGTGGAAGCGTGGTTCGTCCTCGCGCGGCACGCCCAGGACCTTGCAGATGGCTGTGACGGGAAGGGGGTAGGCGAAGTCGTCGACGACGTCGATCTCGTCCTTGCCTTCGAGCGCGTCGAGCAGGTCGGCGACGACCTTGGCCAGCTCTCCGCGCATGTCGTGGAGAAATCTGGGGCTGTGCGGGGGTCCGAACGGCCGCATCGCCGCATTGCGCAGCCGGTCGTGTCCCGGCGGGTCCTGCAACAGGAAGCTGGGCGGCAGATTCGTGTCCTCCTCGGCGACATCGGGGCCGTCGGCGCCGGGGGTGCAGTTGCGCGGGTCGTTGCTGAGCCGCGGGTCGTTGGCCAGACTCCGCACCTCGTAATAGGTGCTGACCAGGTACGATCCGTCGTCCTGACGGGTGACCGGCGACTTGCGCAGTGCGGCGTAGAGCGGGTACGGATCGGCGCGATTCGCATAGTCGGTGATCTGCTCGAACATGGTGCCCAGAGTCATGGTGTCTCCTGAGGGGCAGACGGTCGGAGGCGTTGGTCAGGCGCGCGCCGGGAGGAACTGGACACTCTGCTCGGTCGGTGAGTGGCCGGTCAGGGTGACGGTCGGCCCGTGGGAGGGCAGGTGAGGGTCGGGGAACGCCGGATCGACGGGCTGCAGAGCGTCGGCGCGGCTGTCCACCACGGGGTGGTCCGGCGGAAACGACGCTCCGGTCTCGATCTGCTGCTGGTAGTACCCCAGCCACTTCCCCGCGTCGAAGGAAGCCGCGGCGATGACCCGGCCGCGATACCCGTACACCGCGACGAACCGCTCCTCGGCGAGTGCACCCTGGGCCACGACCAACTGATCGCCCAGCGTGGGCACACCCACCGACTTGATGTTGACGCCGAACTGGACCGACCAGAACATCGGTACCCACAGGTGCGGGCGGCGGTCGGGACCTGCACTGATCATGTTGTGGGCGGCGATCCGGGCCTGTTCGACCGCGTTGCCCCAGTGCTCCAGCGAGAGGAACTGGTACCCGAACAGCGGATGAGGGCTGCGGGCGACGTCGCCGGCGGCATAGATGTCGTCGGTGACGATGCCGTTGACGTCGAACACCCGGCATCCCGCGTCGCAGGCGATTCCCCTGGGGCCGGCGGCCACTCCGGAGCCGGCGAGCCATTCGGTGTTCCGGATGGCGCCGAGACAGACCACCGCCACGTCCACGTCGATCGCCGATCCGTCGGACAGGTGGGCGCGCCGGAGCCGTCCGGCCTGATCGCCCTCCAGTGCGGTAATGCTGATACCACAGCGCAGATCCACCCCGTGATCGCGCTGGAGCCGGGCCGCCACAGCCGCGAGCACCCCGCCGAGGGCACCGACCAACGGCGCCGGGCCGCGTTCGGCGACCGTCACCTCCAGGCCCCGCTCACGACAGACGGAGGCGATCTCGGATCCTGTGAAACCGGCGCCGATCACCAGGACCCGGTGGGGGCCGGCGGCGAGTTTCCGGGACAGCCGTGCGGAGTCGTCGCGGGTGCGCAGCACGAAGACCCCGTCCAGCGCCGCCTGTTCCGGATGGAACCAGGGTCGGGCCTTCGTACCGGTGGTGATCAGCAGGCGGTCGTAGGGAACGGTGTCGCCGTCCGCCAGGATCACGTGCCTGGCGGCTCGGTCCAGGCCCGCGGCGGCCACGCCCAGACGCCATTCGGCGTCGATGTCACGTCTGCGCGGCAGCGCGGTCGCCTCGGCGTGCTCCAGCCCCAGCAGCACCTGCTTGGACAGCGGGGGCCGGTCGTACGGCTCGTAGGGCTCGTCCCCGATCAGGGTGAGCGTCCCGGTGAAGCCCTTGTCGCGCAGGGTCTCCGCCGCCCGCAGTCCGGCCAGCGAGGCACCTACGACAACGATGCGGCCCTCCCGCCGGAGGGCCTCGACACCGGTGTCAGCCGACACTGCCGTCCACCCCCTTCGTCGGTTCGTCGGAGAAGTCGACGAGAATGGCCTGGACCGGACAAGCGGCCGCGGCCTGCTCCACCTGTTCGCGCAGTGCCTCGTCGAAGCGGGAGGTGAAGAGCAGGGCCTCCCCGCCGTGCAGAGCGAAGACGTCCGGGGCCAGAAAGGCGCACTGCGCGAATCCCTGACACTGGTTGAGATCGACGACAAGCCTCATCTGGAACCCGCTCCTTGCTCGGGCCACGACGACCGCAGGCCCCGTAGCCCCCATGCGTCCGGTTCACTCGAATGGTTGACGTGCCTCCTCTTCAGGATCAGCTCGGCAAGAGGGCCTCGCAACGCGAGAGCCGTGCAGTCGGCGGCCCACCGGACGTCCGTCCCGAGTCGCTTCGGAAGGTGGCAACGGCAGCGGCCTGCCCATGCCCCGACGGGTGGCTCCGGGAGTGATGCGAACCCGGGGCATGCCGCGCAGTCTGGGGGTGGGGGCACATGGTGTCCGCAAGCGGCGGCCGGCAGCAGCGACGTCACCGCTGACGCCGGGCAAGACGGGAAGAGATCCCATGAACGAACATCCGCTGATCGAGGACCACGGACTCATCGGTGATCTGCAGACGGCCGCACTGGTCTCCACCGAGGGAACGGTCGACTGGTTCTGCAGCCCACGATTCGACTCGCCGAGTATCTTCGGAGCACTGCTCGACGGTGAGAACGGCGGTCACTGGACGATTGCTCCCCAGACGCCGACGTACGCGACCAAGCAGCTCTACTACCCGGACACCTGCGCGCTGCTCACCAGATTCATGACCGATCAAGGCGTCGGATCGGTCGTGGATTTCATGCCGCCCGCCTCACCACGCAATCCGACGAGCAATCACCGGCTGGTCCGTATGCTGCGGTGCACGCGCGGCGAGATCTCGTTCGACATCGAGATCGCCCCTCGCTTCGACTACGGGCAGCAACCACATGAGGTCACCGCGAGCATGGGCGGCTGGCATTTTGTCAGCCGGGACACAGATCTGACGCTACATATGGTGGACGCACTCGGCGACGAGTGCATGCGCGACCGGAGGATTCGCGGCGGTGACGTTTGCATGACTGTGGGGCTGCGCGCCGGTATGGTCCGTGGCCTGGTGCTGGAGACGTTCGCCGACGGTCCGCCACGTATCGTTCCGCCGGGGGAATGCGATCGACTCCTCGAGGACACCATCACTTTCTGGCACCACTGGCTGGCGCGTTCCCGTTACACCGGACGGTGGCGGGAGATGGTCAACCGCTCCGCCATGACCCTCAAACTCATGACGTACGCCCCGTCCGGGGCCATGGTTGCGGCTCCTACCACCAGCCTCCCGGAACAGGTCGGAGGCGAACGCAACTGGGACTACCGCTACGCGTGGGTACGCGATGCCTCCTTGTCCCTTCACGCGCTGCTCGGGCTGGGGTTCACCGAGGAAGCCATGGCGTTCACCGAGTGGCTGGGCGACCGCGTCCAGGAATACACCGGGCCGGGCGAGCACCCTCTGAAGGTCATGTATCGCGTCGACGGCTCCTCCGACCTGGCGGAGCAGACCCTGGGTCACTGGGAAGGCTACCGACGCTCCGCTCCGGTGCGGGTCGGCAACGGTGCCGCTGACCAGTTGCAGCTCGACACCTACGGATCGGCACTGGAGTGCCTCCATTTCGCCGACCAGCAGGGTCTGCCGACAACCTGCCGCATCTGGCAGACGCTGATCGACACGGTGGACTGGGTGTGCGAGAACTGGGACCGTCCCGAAGCCGGTATTTGGGAAACGCGGGGCGGTGACAAGGACTTCACCTATGGACGGCTCATGAGCTGGATCGCGCTGGACAGGGCCATCCGCATGGCCACCCGGAGCGGTCGCCCCGCCGAGGTGCAGCGCTGGACGAAGGAACGCGACGCCATCTACTGGCAGATCCTGCAGCGAGGGTGGAGTCCGGGGCGTGCCGCGTTCACGCAGTACCTGGGCAGCGACGTCCTGGACTCCGCGCTTCTCCGGATGCCCGCGGTAGGGTTCATCCCGCCGCAGGATCCGCGGTGGCTCTCGACCTTGGACGCGATCAGGAAAGATCTCGTGTCCGACGGCCTCGTATACCGGTACGACCCCTCTGCCTCTCCCGACGGGCTTCTCGGTTCCGAGGGCACCTTCTCGGCGTGTACTTTCTGGTACGTCGAAGCGCTGGCTCGCGCCGGTCATCTGCGTGAGGGTCGACTCGTCTTCGAGAAGATGCTCACCTACGCCAACCATCTCGGCCTGTACTCCGAGGAGATCGGGCTGACCGGCGAACAACTCGGCAACTTCCCCCAGGCATTGACCCACCTCGCCCTCGTCACCGCCGCGCTGAGCCTGGATGACCACCTCGACGCCGCCAGGCCGGGCTTCCCTCCCACCTCTGCGGTTCCTGCTCCGTTTCTCTACGCGCAACCGATGGCGGCGGCCGGAGGTCCACCCGTCACGCCGACCACCCCATATCCGTCGGACCACGTCATCCGCAGGTGAGCGCACCATCCGTTCTGGCGTCGATCACCAGGGCCTACCCGGCTCCGGCCCGTCACCACCCCGGTGCACGGAGACCTCATAGTCAGGGCGGACGGCGACGCTGCGGCGTTTCAGGCTGCCGCGTGGCGGCGAGGGCGCTAGCGGGAGGCGATGGTGGCGGTCAGGGCCTCGACGGCGTCGACCGTTGCGGTGCTCAGGGCGACGGCGCGGCTGGTCGTGGCGCTGCTGGAACCTTCGGACGTCTCGGCCGGCAGGCCGGAGCGGGCGGTGAAGGAGTCGAAGACCGACCGCAGTGCCCCCGGGGCCACGGTCTCGGCTCCGGCGGCGGCGCGGGCCAGGGCGGTGAGGTGTTCGTGCAGCGGATCGACCAGTTCGGTCAGCTCCGGCACGGTGTCCTGCGGGGTACGCGGCAGGTGTTCGCCCAGCAGGGTGGCGCATCCGGCGACCATGGACACCTGCGTCCGGATCTGCTCCAGCTGCACACTCGACCAGGGGCCGCGGTGCTCGGCCGGCTCGGCGTACGACTGCTCCACCGCCGCCTCCAGGTGCTCCCTGACCTGCCGTGACCGCGCCCGCAGTGCGTCGACGGCTGCCGGGTCGGTCGCCCCGACGTCGGCGTAGCCGGTCAGCAGCTCGGGCAGCAGCCGGTCCTGCACCCGCAGCCACTCCGCGAGCAGGCCCGGCACCCGCCGGGTGGACCAGGTCGGCCAGACCAGGAAGATGAACACGGCGAGCGCTGCGCCGACCACGGTGTCGGCGGCGCGCGCCCACGCCGTGGGCCCGGGCAGCCCGCCGACGTGGTGGATCAGGAAGACGATCCAGGTGGTCAGCCACAGGTTGAGCATCAGCTGCCCGGTCCGCAGGGTCACGAACGATGCCGCGGCCAGCACCACCGCCACGACCGCGAGGCCGGCGGGCGACCAGTGCGGCAGGGACAGCACCCAGGCGAAGAGGCCGCCCAGGACGGCCCCGGCCGCCCGTCCCCAGCCGCGGGCCATGGTGTGTCCGTACTCGGGGAAGAGCACCAGCATGGTGGTCAGGGCCACCCAGAAGCCGTGCGCGGAGATGCCCAGCCCGCCCCAACCGCCGATCGACCGGCCGATGACCTCGGCCACCACCACGCCCACTGCGAGCCGCACCGCATGGCGGAAGATCGGCGACTGGGGCTGCAGCTGTGCCCGGATCCGCCGGGCGGTGCGTGCTACGGAGGGGGTGCCCGCGTACAGGCCCGGCACCTCGGTGTGGGGTTCCAGTACATCGCCCAGGCGGTCGTCGGTCGAGCGCCGGGCCAGCTGATCGGCCGACCGCAGTCGGGCGGCCAGGTCGCGCGGGCCGCGCACGGGCGAGGCGGCCGCCCACGACTCCAGGAGGGACCAGACTTCCTCGGGGGTGCGGTGCGCGCGACCGGAGGCCACCGTACGGGAGATGTTGCCCAGCACCTGCGCCGCGGCGGCCGACGCCTCCTGGTTCCCGTCCGCCGGGACCGTCAGCCGCACCGTGTGCAGCGCGCGGCGGATGCGCTCGGCCTCTCCCAGCAGTCCGAACATCGCCGCCGCCGCCGGCCGGCTGAACTGCGGCAGCAGGTCCAGTGCCTGCCGGGCCGCGGTGAACGGAGCTGGCCCGCCCAGGGCGGCGGAGTCCGCCGCGACCGAAGCTTCGGCCAGCGACTTGTACAGGGCTGCAAGGGCACGGCGCTGGGCGGCGAAGCGCGGACCGTACGGCGGGAGCAGTCGCACCATCACGACGAGTCCGGTCCCGACCGCGATCCACCCGGCCATCACCAGGCCGCCCCGTACGTCGGGAGCGAGATCAGCCGTGATCATCAGCCCGATGACCGCGAGGCAGCCCCGGATGCCGGGCGCGACGCCCATCGTCCGCCACAGCCCGGTGGCGAACGCCGCGACCGCGAGCAGCAGCAGGAACAGCCAGGTGGTGCCGTGCACCAAAGCCCCCAGCACCGCCATTGCGCTGAAGGCGGCCGCCATCCCGATCGCGTTCACCACAGGGTGTCGCAGCGGGCTCAGCAGCGTACCGATGCCACAGATGAACGCACCGACGCTGGCCATGGCCCCGGCCACCGGGTCGTCCAGCAGCAGGCCGAGGACCGTGGCGAGCAGCACGCCCAGTACGGCCCGTGCGATCGCCGAGGGGGCGGCGAACGCCCGTTGAATGCGCAGCCCGTCCCGGCCGATCGTGATCAGCAACGACCACCAACGCATGTCCGGGCCTCCTTAGCGGCACGGCGCGGGAGCAGCGCTCTCATCCTCTACCGGCCCCGCCGTGGCTGCCACTCGCTGCACCTGGACGGCGCCGCTCAGGCTGATGGGACACGGCGGTGACGGTGCGCTCATCCGAACAGCTCCGGGCCCGGAGCTGTCGCACCGGATCAGGCCTGTCCTGGTGGGCGGCAGCCCGGCCAGCAGTGTGTGGGCGCAGCGGGGGAAAAGGTTGTCCAGTTGCCAGCGGTAGACCGCCTGCGGGTCGTCGGCGAAACGGCCCCGCAGATCGGCGACGACCTTCAGGCCGTACCGGCTCGCTTGTTCGGCGGTGGCCGCGACGGCGTTCTCCAGACCGGCGAGGGTGGTGGCGACGTTGACCGAGTCGGGGACCTCGGGGTCGTGCAGGACGGCGCCGCGGACCTCGCCGCGATAGCGGCCGATCAGGTCGAGGGCGTTGTCGTGGCGGGTGACATCGGCGCCGGTGCCGGCCAGCCAGCGCAGGTCGACGCCGCCGGCGTCGTAGTTGAAGTAGAGACGAGGGCGGCGCCGGTTGACGACCCCCTGCAGGGTGGTCAGCAGCAGCTGATCGTCCCCGTGGAGGCTGCTCACGTCGGCGACGTCGAGCGTGGTGGCGTGGCCGAAGGACGGCAGCAGAGGGTGTGGCTGTCGCGTTCGGCGGCGGCGGCCCGACCGGGGAGGCCGAAGCCCAGTCCGGCTGCCGCCAGGATCGTTCCGTTGGTCAGCAAGAAGTCTCTTCGTGACACCATGGACGATCACTCCTCCTCGGATGCGGAGTTGACATCGTTGTCACCAGCCAGTGAAGCTAGCGACGCATGGGTCACGTGTAAAGAGTGCGGACGCCTCCTTCGGCCAAGTCGGCGCCGCGGTCCGGACGAATGACAGCCCGCAGCACGGTGAGCGCTCACGGTGCGCCGCGAGCATCGGGCGCGTTCTCGCCCCGGCGACAAGATCCGGCATCCGGGCCGCACCCGACTTGACCCGTCAGGTTGTCAGTTGCCCTGTGGGCCATCGCTCCCAGGAACGGTCACAGGTGGCAAGGCTGCCGTGTGCTGCGGCTCGGCCTCCGGCGGGCAGGGGTCCCAGGCACAGGCCAGGGAACCGCCCACAAGGCCGAAGAAGAGTCCGAAAAGCAGTCCCCCGAAGTTGGCGAGGGGGAAGGAGACGAGGGTGAGCAACAGGCCCGCGATCCCGGCGAAGACGCGCACCTGCTGATGGAACCAGAGCGTGATGCCCAGGGTCATGAGCAGGATCCCGATGATCAGTGATGCGGCGCCGGCCGTGGTGGACAGCGCGACAGCGACGCCCTTCAGCGTGATGTGGACGTAAGGGAAGTAGATGATGGGCGCCCCCGCCAGGAGCAGGAACAGGCCGGCCCAGAACGGACGCCCACCACGCCAGATTCTGAATCTGCGTCGTGTGCCGTCGATCCTGTCGCGTAGTCCTGGGAGGGTGCCGAAAGGCTCGTTGATCACGTGCGGCTTCCAGGGTGAAGGGGTGGGTATCCGCCTGCGATAACGCGGTACGTGGAGTCGGCGCGGGCTGGTGCTCGGCTGAACGAGTACGGATGGGTCGGTCCATGACCGCGTCGGCACGGTGTCCGGGGCCATAGCGGTGTGCATGGAGTCAGAAGCAGCGGTGGTTGCCCTGCTTGAGACTCACTTCGAGGTCAGGGACGCTGAGGGTGGCAGCCGAGATCGCAACCGCGTTGATGCGCACGTCGGTGAGGGTGGTCGACACCGCCTGCTGTGCAAAGCCGTTGGGATCGAAGAGCCCCGAGTTCCGGTCGCCCGGGTCGATCGGACCCTTGGTGACCGAGCCCGCGGCGACACCGATGTCCAGGTCGTTCAAGATCGCCCGACCAGCCGTCAGGGACGTCGCGTCGATGAAGATGTCCCGCGCCTCGGCCTGGTCGCCGCCGGTGAGCCGCAGTGTGTACAGGCCCAGAACCGGGATCTCGACCGCTACGGACTCGCACAGTCTCTTGATCGTCGCCTGCCTGGCACCCGTGACCACGACGGGCACACGGCGGCCCTCTCTGGTCACGTCCACCACGCCGTAGATACTCGTACCGCGAGTGGTCAGTGTGTCTGCGGCAAACTGGAACCGGTCGCCGGAGATGAAGAACGACGCGGCCAGTGCACCTTGCGCCATGCCGATACCCAGCGCCGCGGCAGCCACCGTGCTCGGAACCAGGACAAGGGCGAAACGCTTCCACCGCGTCCTGCCGCAGCCGTGCGACATGCCGTGCCTCTCTCCTGTGAAGTGCAGGACGCCCCCGAACACCGTGCCCTCGGACGTCCGCCAGGCAGGACGGCGGGCATTCCGGTCGTGACGCAGGCCTTGCAGGTACCGGCGGTCCGGCGTGGACCACTGCCCTGCGCCTCTGATGGACTCTAGAGTGCGGACAGGGAAACCTGTCGGCACGCCAGCCCGCCCAGACGGGTGAAACAGGGGCACCGGCGAAGGTCCTCTTCGAGGGATCGCGGTGGTCGACGAGCCGGGTGAAAGTCAGTGTGCGGTACGGGAAGCCTCCCTTGTCCGCGACGGGCGGGGTCCGTGAAGGCCTGGGGCGCCCTGGGGCGCCGAAACCGTGACGCCGCGCCCGGCACCGGACCGGCCGGGGACGCCACGACAACCCGGCGGACCGTGCGAAGTGGCACAGCGATCAGACCGGACCCGTCCGGGCCCGGCTCGATTTCTGGCAGGAGGGGTGCGGGCCGGATGACCGAGCCGACGGCACGCTGTCGGCTCGGCCCGGTCCGGGCGGCCGCACGTACCGACTGACCTTCCGTGACTATGCGTTGACCGTGCACCGCGGCGAGCCGAGGAGAGTCGATCTCCGGAGGTCCGCGTCAACGGCAACGACACCGGCCGACCACCGTAGGTGGACCGGAGCCATGTTCAGGACAGTTCCTACGCAGCCCCGGGCCCAACGCCCCAAGGTCGTCCGACAAGTTCTTGCGCGGTGCGCCGATGGCATGATCAAGGCGTGACCAGTGAACTCACTCGATCTGTTCCCGGGAAGTATGTCCTGTTCGATGTCGACGGCACGTTGATCGACGCAGTGGAGAATCAACGGCAGGTGTGGGGGACTTGGTCGGCTCAATACGGACTGGACCCTGATGAGGTCTACAGGGTGGCGCTGCGGACGAGGCCGATGGAGACCTTCGCGACGGTCGCTCCTGATCGGGATCCGCGGGAGTGCCTGGCGGCATTGCATGAGCTGGAGGACGAGGACGTACGGTCCGGTGTCTACTCCGCCTTCGAAGGTGCGACGAAGTTGCTGTCGGCTCTGCCCTCGGGGCGCTGGGGTCTGGTGACATCCAACTACGAGCACCGGGTGCGCGGGCGGTTCACCCGGACCGGTCTGCCGGTTCCCGGCGTGCTTGTGGATGCCGCTGCCGTCACGGAGGGCAAGCCGTCACCGGTGCCCTATCTGCTCGCTGCTGAGCTACTCGGGGCCGGGCCGGAGGACTGCCTGGTCATTGAAGACGCGCCGTCCGGTGTGAAGTCCGGGTTGCGTGCCGGCATGACGGTGTGGGGAGTCAACGCTCCTGTTGCGGTGGACGGCGTGCACCGCCATTTCGGGAGCCTGCGCGAAGCAGTACCCGAAATCCTGGCTTACGCGACGTGAGCACGCGGGGATTCTGCGGTCCGAGCCACCCGCCATCAGCCGCGCGAAGGCGGACGAACCTGACGGTGCGCCGGTCGGCGCCGCTGTCCGGGGTTTCGAAGTCCGCGGCCGACCGCATCGTCCAACACCTAGTATGGCGCAGCAGGTGTACGGGACACCGGGCCTGTGTCGCACGCGCGTGCGTCCGCCCGGAGCCGGGCATGCGTCGAGAGGCGTCCCCATGCCGGAAACCCCGGCCCGATTCCGACGGGCCGGGGTTTCCATGTGATGCGGGTGGAGCTGTTACCACTTGTTGCCGTAGTGGTCCCTGACCACTCGGAAGCTGCCCACGACGCCATTGCGAACCTTCACGCCACCGTGGACCTGGCGGGTGAAGACGCCGTTGCTGGTGCTCCAGGGGCCGACAGTGGCGACCGGAGAACCGTTGTCGCAGGTCGCCCCGCGGAAGAGCTCTACGGACCTGCGGCTGTCGTTGCGGACGTTGAAGCTCCGCGAGCCCAGGCCGCTGACCACGGTGATGCAGCCGTCCGGCTGGGCGGAGTACGACCGCTCGTTGATCTGGATCCGCCCCTTGCCGTAGCCGTCGTCACCGCCGTAGCCACCGTCGTCACCGCCGTAGCCACCGCCGCCGCCGCCGTAGCCACCGCCGCCGCCACCGCCGTAGCCACCGCCGCCGCCGCCACGGCCACCGCCGCCGCCACCGCCGTAGCCACCGCTGTCGCCGCCACGGCCACCGCCGCCGCCACCGCCGTAGCCACCGCCGCCACCGCCGTAGCCACCGCTGTCGCCGCCACGGCCACCGCCGCCGCCGCCACCGCCGTAGCCACCGCTGTCGCCGCCACGGCCACCGCCGCCACCACCACGACCTCCGTTTCCGTTTCCGTTTCCGTTTCCGTTCCCGTCGCCGGCAGCCGGGCCCGGGGCGGGGGCGGCCTGTTGGACGGATGGGGCGGCCGGAGCGGATCCGGCGGCCGAGGCATAAGTAATGCCGGTTGTCGCGAGGACCGCGGCGCCTACTACGGCGGCGGTCACAGCGACGGTACGCGTCGTCATGTCACTTCTCCCTGTCTCAGAGACGTCGGCCGGGAAGCCGACCTGTGATGAACGTACTAATAGTCCCTTTAGCTGTCATATCGGACATACCCATGGTGTGACACGAAGGGGCCGACCGGGTGTACGAACGACAGGTTTCAGGCGCCGATGCAACATCTGATGGACCGTGAAAGCGCAGGAAAATGGGCATATCTGGCGCACCGTTGGGCTTTCCGGGCGACATACTGCGGCCCGCTCACCCTGTCGGCAGCATGCCGCCGATTCCAGCACGGCGAGAACGCACTCCCGCCCCCGTCCCGACGCCTACGCGTCACGTGTCCGGTCAAATCTCCCCGGGTTCAGCGCCCTCATGGTGAGTCGCGCAGACCGAATGGCCACGGGCCCGGCGCGGAAGGTGAACGTACAGGTGGTGACGCTGCCCGTGCCGACGCAGGAGGGCATAACCCGGGACACGTGTCGGTGAAGGTCGATGCCGTCGTCCACTTCAAGGTCGTCGACTTGGACGATCTGCTCTCGGACCGCGAACGGCTGCACGAAGGGCTGGCCTTGATGATCGACAGCCGGCGGCCGGCTGGGGTGTGCACATCGACCGGGTCGAGATCAAGGACGTACAGCTGCCGGAGTCTCTGAAGCGTTCCATGTCGCGGCAGGCCGAGGCCGAGCGGGAGCGGCGCGCCCGGGTGATCACCGCGGACGGTGAGTTCCAGGCGGCACAGCAGCTCGCCAACGCTTCGCGAATCATGGCCGACACGCCGGAGGCGATGCAGCTGAGGCTGCTGCAGACGGTGGTCGAGGTGGCAGCCGAGAAGAACTCCACGCTGGTCATGCCGTTCCCGGTAGAACTGCTGCGGTACTTCGACCGGGCGGCTCGCCAGTTCGGGACGGGCAGCGACGTCGCGACACCGGTTCCGGCCCCGCACGGCGAAACAGTGCCCGACGCTTGCGCGTAGCGCCGTCATGAGTCCGTCAGGGTCTGCTGCCCCGACGTCAGGGATTCGCCAACACACCATGATCGCCGCAGCCCTTGGGCCTTCCATGAGGTCAGGACCTGAGGTGTGGCAAGGAGTGGTGACGAAATGGAGCAAGCGGGCGAGCGGTGTGTGGTGGCCGGTGTGAGCGGCACCCTGGGCAGTCTGACAGCGCTGCACCGGGCCGCGGCCGAGGCCCGGCGCACCGATGCCGTACTGCGGGCCATCCTGGCTTGGTCACCTCCCGGCGGTGAGCTCGGGCAGCGCAATCAACCGTGGCCCGAGCTGCTGACCGAGTGCCGCCGGGTGGCGGGCGACCGGCTGCTCCGGGCGGTGGACACCGCCTTCGGCCCGGCAGGGCCCGGGGTGCCGATGGAGGCTCTGGTCGTACGGGGCACACCGGGCCTCGCGCTGATCGCTGCAACGAACGGCCCCGACGACCTGCTGGTCGTCGGGGCCGGCGCGCGCGGGGGGCTGCGGAGGGCCCTGCGTCCTTCGGTCGCCCGGTACTGCCTCGCGCACGCGACCTGCCCCGTGCTCGCTGTACCGCCCTCTCCGTTGCAGGACGACATCGCCGCCGTCCACCGCCGGATTTCCTGGCACATACCGCTGGACACCCGGGAGTTGGCGGACTGACGCGCTGCGTCCGTGCGCGTGAGGACGGTCGCCATGAAGTGGTCGTGTCCCCGCCGACCCGAGGGGAAAGAACAGCGGAACGTTGCATGCCGATCGGGGGAAACCATGCCGATCGCAGCCAATGCATCGAGGCAACTCGTTCGGCGGCGCGGCGTATTCTCCGCACCGCGTCCGCGCACGGCCTTTCCGGTACCGGGGCCCCGGTACCGGAAAGGCTCAGCGTCGCTCCTGGCCGACTCATCCGGTGCTCGCGCTGCGGGCGGCCCGCCACAAGGTCTTCCGCAAAGTTTCCCGCCACCCCCAGCAGGCCCGTACCGGTTCGGCCCCAGCGGCCCGCCGCCGAGGAGACCCGACGGCGCGATCATGCCGGCCGGGCTCGCCTCCGCGCATCCGGGGATCGGCGCGCTGACCAGTCGAGGCCTGCACAGCCCCTCGCCGGTCATCACATCGTCGATCATCTTCGGCACCCTGAATCATCTGGCTCTGGTCCCGCTCGCCCTGCGAAGCGTCCGCTGCGCGTCCGCCACCGCCTGGCCGACTCATATCAGAGGGTCGTCAGGGATTTGTGGGCCCGCTTGAGACGGGGCACTCGAAGGAGTGGGATAGGTGACGTGAACAGCGGTCTGCGACATGACGACCGGCCACCGAATACGGTGCCGCCGGTGATGCGCGTTGTTCACCCCCGGATGCGTTGACGCATTCGCCCGTGCTTCGGCACATGGTGCTCCTGCGCACCGCTCGCCGGCGGCCGCCCGATCAATGAAGCGGCCGCTTCTCCATTTCTCTTTCCTCCATCCTCTGTACACGCCTTGCCACATGCATCCCTGTATCTCAATTCGCAGGCGGCTGGGGGAGTTCCCTCGCATCAGCCCGACCCCGGGCCCCCACCCACGACAACAGGAATCCACGATGCCTTCTGCTTCCCTGTCCGGACGGACCGTGCTGATCACCGGGGCCACTTCCGGTATCGGCTGGGAAACCGCCCGGATCCTCGCCGAGCGCGGCGCGCTCGTGCTCGTCCACGGCCGCACCGACGAGGAGGCTCGGGCCGCGGCCGACAGGCTCATCGCCACCGCCGGGATCAGTGAGTCCCAACTTTGCTCCTACGCCGCCGACTTCACGCACTTCGACGAGGTGGAGGCGATGGCCCGACAGGTCGTCGGGACCCACCCGCACCTGGACGTACTGGTCAACAACGCGGGCATGGCGGCGCCCGAGCGACACACGGTCACCGCCGACGGCAACGAGATCGCCTTTCAGGTGAACTTCCTCGCCCACTACCTCCTCACCCACCTCCTCGAGCCCGCGCTCACGAGCGACCCGGGCGGCCGCGTGGTCAACGTGTCATCGTCGCTGCACCGCACCGGCTCCATCCAGTGGAGCGACCCGAACCGGGTCCGCCGCTACTCGCGACTCGCCGCCTATGCGCAGTCCCAGCTGGCCCTCACCGTCTTCGCCGCCGACCCGCGGGTCACTGCCGTCTCCCTCCACCCCGGGATCTGCGAGACCGAACTCCTTTCCCTCTACGGCCACCACGGGGCATCCCCTGCCGAGGGCGCCGCCAGCCACCGAGGAACGCACCGTTCAGCGCCTCAACAAGCTCGCCACCGCGCTCACCAGCCATGAAGCCTGAAGGAACACCGCGCATGTCGAAGCACGCCGCAGGAAGAAGGACCGCCGCAAGAAGAAGGCCGACCACGGCATCAAAGCCGCCGACTAGCGGCTGAACCGCCCGTAGGGGCGGCCTGAACCCGTCGTACAGGCCGCCCCTTTCCCGTACACCCGGCCCCGGAAGGAACCAGCCGTGATCGAACTCCTGCCGCACCAACTTCCCGCACACTCACGCTGGTTCCCTGCCGGAGCGCCGGGACCGGCGGCCCTGGCCGAGCATGTCCTGACCACCGGGATCGGCCGCTTCTGTGCCGACCACGCCGTCCAGCCGCGTGCGATCGCCGTCGACTGCGCCGCCCATGTACTGCTGCGTGGCGATCCCGGCGCACTCGTCCCCGCGGAACTCGCACCGCTCGGCTCGCGCTACATCGAGGCACCTGCCCGATTCCTTCCCGTCCTCGGTGCTTCCTTCGACCGGATCATGCCGTGGGAGCGCATGGTCTACATACAGCAGGAGGAGCCGACCTCCCTTGCGCGCACCCCCAAGGGTGTGGCCGTACGCCGCATCACCGCCGCCGATGCCGGCGCACTCGTCGCGCTCGGCCCGGGTGCTGCCTGGATACATGCCAGCTGGGGCGGCCCGGCCGGGCTCGCCGCCTCCGGGCACGCCTGGGGCGCCTTCCGTCAAGGCGAAGCCCTCGCCGTGGCGTGCACGTACTTTCTCGGCAGCGCGTACGAGGACCTCGCCGTCTTCACCACCCCCGACCACCGCCGCCGGCAGCTCGCCCTCAGTTGTGTCACCGCACTCTGCGCCGACGTCACGGCACGCGGCCACACCCCCAGCTGGAGCTGCTCCCGCCACAACAGGGCCAGCCGGCTGCTCGCCTGGAACGCCGGCTTCCGCCTGGTACGCGAGTACGTCCACCACGCCACCGGTGCACCGGCCGTCCGCGGGATATCGGGGACGAGAATTCCCGCGTGATGCCCCACCCGGCACTGCGGCAGCTCGCGGCACGGGTCCACCGCGAGACGCCCCGCACGGTCTTCAGGGTCTCCGATCCGGGGGGAGCCTGCCCGACTGCGCCGGATGCCGGCTCGGTCGACCCGCGGGGCGCGCCGTCGTCGGCGTGCGGCGAGTCAAGGCGTACGGCACACCGGCGGGCGGTGCAGGGAGGACGCTCGCGCCGCATCCGGGCGGCACGAAATGTGTACAGGCGGCCGTCATGGCGTGCGCGCGGTCCCATGCGGATGCGAAGTGCGGCACAAGTGGCGACGCTGGAAGTGTCAGGGTGAACGCACCGAGGAGGACCCATGTCCATGATGGACAAGATCAAGCACATGCTGAAGGGCCACGAGGACCAGGCGGGCAAGGGCATCGACAAGGCGGGTGACACCATCGACGACAGGACCCAGGGCAAGTACACCGGCCCGGTCGACACCGCTCAGGACAAGCTCAAGGGCCAGCTCGGTTCGGACCGCGGCCAGGACCAGCCGCCGCAGACCTGACCCTCGCCAGGCCGTTGCACCGTCAACAGGCCACTGCCGCCTCGCCTGCTCATGTCGTGAGCAGGCAGGGGCGGCCGGATGTCCGGTCGATTCCCCACGCGGTGTGGTCGAGACCCCTGCCGTGCCGCTCTGCGTCTTTCCCCGGGACGATGTCCGCACCGATCTGCTCCGACCGGCGGCCGCACCCGACACAGGAGCGCACTCCGGTTCCACACTCTTCTACGACCTCCCCCGCGAGGACGTCCGCGATCTTTTCGCCTCGACCTTTTCGCCGCGACCGGGCTGCGTACGGGATGCCCGTACAAGGGGACGGTCGAGTACTGGTCCGTGGCCGATACGGACAGCGACGCACCGGCGAATGTGGCGTGGAGCTATCCCGATCCCGCCCCCGCCGCGGGGGCGGTCAAGGACCTCATCGCGTTCTAAAACGAAGCCGTCGACATCATCGTGGACGGAGAGCGGCTGGAACGCCCCACCACCGGCTTCACGCGGCGTCCGGTCGGCTGACGACGCGCCGTATCGGGCTCGTACGAGCCCGATACGGCGTCCTCGCCCTTGCGCCGGTGCCCGCGCACGCCTCGTACGCATGGTCAACGGGAAGCGGGCATGGCCATGCGAGTCGCCCTTCATCCCAGGGTCGCCACACGTCCTGGCTTCGCATCCGAGCGCCGCGAACGGGGGGCGACGGCTCAGCAGATCCGGGGCAGCTGCTCCCCGATCGGCAGGTCGACCACGCGCGTCCCGCCGAGCCCGGTGCGGGCAACGACCATGCCTGGATGCGCCTCCACCGCCTCGCCGATGACGGCCGCCTCCGCTCCCAGCGGATGCGCCCGCATCGCCTCCAGAACGGCTTCGGCGTGCTCTCGGGGGACGAACGCGACGAGCTTTCCCTCGTTGGCCACGTACATCGGGTCCAGGCCCAGGATGGCGCAGGCGTTGGCCACGGCAGGCGGGACCGGGATGTCGCGTTCCTGGAGGACGACACCGGTGCCGGAGGCCGTCGCGATCTCGTTGAGCGCCGCGGCCAGCCCCCCTCGTGTGGGATCGCGCAGGACATGGAGGTCGGGGGTGACCGCGAGCATGGTCTCCACCAGCCCGCCCAGGGCCGCGCAGTCGCTCTCGATCTCCACGCCGAACTCCAGGCCCTCGCGCACACTCATGATCGCCACGCCGTGCATGCCGATCGCACCGCTGACGATCACGACGTCGCCGGGGACCACCCGCTGAGGACGGAGGTCGACGCCGGCCGGGACCAGTCCGATCCCGGCGGTGTTGATGAAGATGCCGTCGCCGTGACCGGCGTCCACGACCTTGGTGTCGCCGGTCGCCACCTCGACGCCCGCCGCGCGCGCGGCTGCGCCCAGCGCGTTGGCCACGCGTGCGACGACCGAGACCTCTACGCCTTCCTCCAGGATGAAACCGCACGAGAGATAGGCGGCCCGGGCGCCGCTCATGGCCAGGTCGTTGACCGTGCCGTTGACCGCGAGGTCGCCGATGCTGCCGCCGGGGAAGAACAGCGGCCGCACGACGTACGAGTCCGTGGAGAAGGCCAGTCGGGCGCCGCCCAGCGATACCACGGCCGAGTCGGTCAGTTGCGCAAGCACGTCGCCCCCGTAGCCGGGCGCGAAGACGTGCTGGACCAGTTCGGCCGAGAGTGCCCCGCCGCCGCCGTGGCCCATCACCACCCGCGGCTGGTCGCGCAGCGGTGCCGGGCAGGTCCATGCCGTCAGGTCGAGTACGGGCGGCTCGCCGGGGGTGGCCGTGGCCGTGGCGGTGCCGGTGGTGTTCAGTGCTTCGGTCGTCTCAGGCAACGGGGCTCGTCTCCCTGGCTGCGGTGGTGATGTCCAGTCGCCGGTAGAGGTAGTACGCGGCACAGGCGCCCTCGCTGGAGACCATGGTGGCCCCGAGCGGGTTGCGCGGAGTGCAGGTGGTGCCGAACGCCTCGCACTCGTGGGGCTTCAGCAGTCCTTGCAGGACCTCACCGCTGCGGCATGCGGCGGGCTCCTTTGTGTCGATGCCGGTGACGGAGAAGCGGTACTCGGCGTCGTAGTCCCGGTAGCGCGTGGAGAGCCGCCAGCCACTGTCGGGGATGGTGCCGATGCCGCGCCAGGCGCGGTCGGTGACTTCGAAGACGTCGTCCAGCATGGCAAGCGCCGCGGGGTTCCCGTCCGGGTGCACAGCGCGCGGGTAAGCGTTTTCCACGGTGTGCTCGCCGCGCTCCAGTTGCAGGACGGTGCGCCGTACGCCTTCGAGGATGTCCAGCGGTTCGAAACCGGTGACCACGATGGGCACCCGGAACCGTTCGGCCAGCTCCGGGTACTCCCGCGTGCCCATCACGCTGCACACGTGACCGGCGGCGAGGAAGCCCTGCACCCGGCAGCTCGGCGACTGCATGATCGCCTCGATGGCCGGGGGGACCCGCACATGGGACACCAGGAGGCTGAAGTTCGCGATGCCGAGTCTGCGTGCCTGATACACCGTCATGGCGTTGGGCGGTGCGGTGGTCTCGAATCCGATCCCGAAGAAGACCACCTCGCGGTCGGGGTTCTGCTGGGCGATCTTCAGGGCATCGAGTGGCGAGTACACGACCCGCACGTCGCCGCCCTCGCTGCGGACCCGGAACAGGTCACGGCCGGTTCCGGGGACCCGGAGCATGTCCCCGAACGAGCAGAAGATCACCTCGGGGCGCGAGGCGATGGCCAGCGCCTTGTCGATGACCTCCAGTGGCGTGACGCAGACGGGGCAGCCCGGACCATGGATCAGTTCGACCTGTTCCGGCAGGAGTTGATCGATGCCGTGCCGGATGATGGTGTGCGTCTGTCCGCCGCAGACCTCCATCAGCGCCCAGGGCCGGGTCACGACGGAGTGGATGTCGTCGAGCAGTCGGCGCGCCAGATCCGGGTTCTGGAACTCTTCGATGTACTTCACTGCTGAACCTCCTGCGGTGCGTCGGCGCCACCGGACCCGGACGTCGGACCGGCCTCCGCGACCCGTTCCCATGAGTCCCCGAACTCCTCCTGGAGCAGGCCAAGTTCGGCGAAGAGTTCCAGCGTCTTCCTGGCCGACTCCTCGTCCAGCCGCTGCAGGGCGAACCCCACATGGACGATGGCGTATTCACCGACCTGGAGATCCGGCAGATACTCCAGGCACACTTCTTTGACCACACCGCCGAAGTCGACGGTGGCCATCCGGGTACCGTCACGCTCCTCGATGTCCATCACTCTGCCGGGTACTGCCAGGCACATGGCTGCTCCTTGCTGTGGGGGGCGTTGCCCGGCTCCGCCGGGCCGGACGTCAGTCGGCGGCTGCGCTGGTGCGCGCCGCTGCGTTGCGGGTGGCCACCATGAGCTGGCCGAGCGCCAGTCCGCCGTCGTTCGGGGGGACCTCGCGGTGGCGCAGGACGGTGAAGCCGTTCTCGTTCAGCGTCCGGGCGCACCGGGAGGAGAGCAGGGTGTTGGCGAACACGCCGCCGGTCAGGGCTACTTCGTGCAGGCTGTGCTGCTCGCGGGCTGCGCGGCACACCTGGAGCACGACGTCCGCGACGGCCGCGTGGAAGTGTGCGGCGACCAGTGTCGGCTTCGCACCGGCACGCACGTCGTCGACGACGGCTGCGAGTACCGGCGAGGGGTCCATGATCAACGGCTGCCCGTCGCCCGAGTCCGCCGGGCGCAGCGCGAAACCGTAACCGGGCCCGGGGTCCGCGGCGGCGCCGACCGCGGCGGCCTCCAGTTCGACGGCCGCCTGGGCTTCGTACCCGGCGCGGTGGCAGACGCCCGCCAGCGAGGAGACTGCGTCGAACAGCCGACCCATGCTGGAGGTGGGGACGCAGTTGAGGTTGCGCTCCAACTGGCGGAGCAGCACACGTCGTTCGTCCGGTGGGCAGGCTGCTGTGCAGGGCAGATCGTCCGTCCAGCCGATGCCTGCCGCGTACAGATGTGCCAGCGCCATCCGGTAGGGCCGGTGCACGGCGGCGTCGCCGCCGGGCAGCGGCGCGTACGCGAGGTGTGCGAAGCGGTGACAGGCGTCGTAGTCGGCCAGCATGATCTCGCCGCCCCACACTGCCCCGTCGTCCCCGTATCCGGTGCCGTCGAACGCGACGCCGATCACTCGGCGGCTGCCGTCCCGGCCGTGCTCGGCCATCGCGGCGGCGATATGGGCGTGGTGGTGCTGTACGCGCACGACCGGTCGGCCGTCGGCCCGGCGCAGCGCCCACTGGCCGGTGCGGTAGCCCGGATGCCGGTCGGTGGCCAGGATGCCGGGCCGCACGCCGGTGAGGGTCTCCAGGTGCTGTTCGGCACGTGCGAAGGCGTGCTGCGTGTCCAGGTCGTCCATGTCGCCGACATGGGCGGACAGCCAGGCCCTGCGCTCCTCGGCGAGGCAGAAGGTGTTTTTCAGGTCGCCGCCGGTGGCGAGGGTCGCAGGCACCGGGTGGGGCAGGGACAGCGGCAGCGGGGCGTAGCCGCGTGAGCGGCGTACGACCAGCCGCTCCCCGTCGCAGACGCGCACCACGGAGTCGTCGCAGGGCACATGGATCGGGCGGTCGTGCGTGAGCCAGGCGTCGGCCAGACTGGCGAGCCGCTCCAGCGCCTCGTCGTCGTCCGTGACGATCGGTTCACCAGCCACGTTGCCGCTGGTCATGACGAGCAGGCGCGGTCCCGGCGGGTCACCGGGCAGGCCGAGCAGCAGGTGGTGCAGCGGGGTGTACGGGAGCATGACGCCGAGGTCGGGGCTGCGTGGGGCGACGGCATCGGACGGCCAGGGGGTGCGGGGGTCCGGGCGGGCGTCGGCGCGCCGCCGCAGCAGGACGACGGGCCGGACACCGCCGGTGAGCAGGGCCCGCTCCTCGCCGCCCACATGCACGAGGTGCGCGACGTCGTCGATGTCCCGGGCCATGATGGCGAACGGTTTGTCGCCTCGGGCCTTCCGGCGGCGCAGCAGGGACACCGCGGCGGAGTTCTCGGCATCGCAGGCGAGGTGGTAGCCGCCGAGCCCCTTGACCGCGAGGACCGCACCGTCCGACAGCAGCCGGCGTGCCTCGGCGACCGGGTCGCGTCCGGCTGCGCACTGCGCGGGCGTGGTGTGGTCCGGCCGCCCGACGAGCAGTCTCAGCCGGGGCCCGCAGGCGGGGCAGGCGACCGGCTGGGCGTGAAAGCGCCGGTCCGCGGGGTCGGCGTACTCACGGGCGCAGTCGGCGCACATCGGGAAGCGGGCCATGGTCGTGTGCGCGCGGTCGTACGGCACTGCGGTGACGATCGTGAACCGGGGCCCGCAGTGCGTACAGGTGATGAACGGGTGGCGGTGGCGCCGGTCGGCCGGATCGGCCAGTTCGGTGAGACAGTCGGCGCAGGTGGCCGCGTCCGGGGAAACCAGTGTGCGGGCCGGTCCGTCGGTGTGGGAGTCCACGATGCTGAAGCGGGATCCGCCCGCGGCCGGGACCTCCGTGTGGTCGACGGAGTCCACCCGGGCGAGCGGGGGTGCCTCCGCTGCGATCCGGTCGCAGAACAGGGCCACGGCGGCCGGGGCGCCCTCGACCTCGGCGACGACCCCTTCGGTGGTGTTGGTGACGTGTCCGGCCAGGCCCAGTCCGGTGGCCCGGGCGTAGAGGTAGGGCCGGAATCCGACACCCTGCACGACGCCGCGGACCACGACCCGTCGGCGCTCCACGGCTCCCGCGAGGGCGGCGGCACCGGGCTGTGGGGTCGTCACGAGCGGTACTGCTCCGCGGAGTCGGGTGCTGTCGTCATGACGAGCGGCTCGTCGGGGTGCGCGTGGGCGTGGGGCCCGGTGTGCGGGTGTTCGTGGGTACCCAGGTCCGGATGTGTGTGCGTATGCATGCCGGTGTGCGCGTGGGTGTGGGTGTGCGAGCCGTGGTCAGGATGGGTGTGGGTGTCGTCGTGCGTGCTCATGTCGCCGTGGGTGTGCTGCTGGTACGGGTGCTGCCGGGCCATCACCGGTGTGTGGACCGGGGCGCCTTCACCGGCGGCCAGGGCCCGGTCGAGCAACGTGCCTACCCCTTCACCGCGGCGGGCGGCGGTGAGCACCACTTCCACACCGGGGTTGACCTGCTGGACATGGGCACGGAACGCGGCCTCGTCGAAGTCGACGGCCTCTGCGATGTCGGTCTTGGTGACCACGACGAGCTGGGCCAGTCCGAATGCGGTGGGGTACTTCAGCGGTTTGTCCTCGCCTTCCGTCACGGAGGCGAGGACGACCCTGAGCGTCTCCCCCAGGTCGTACGAGGCGGGGCAGACCAGGTTGCCCACGTTCTCCACGAAGAGGATCCGGGTCCCGTCGGGCAGCCAGTTGTCGAGATGGCGGCCGAGCATGCCGGCCTCCAGGTGGCAGAGTCCGTCGGTGAGTACCTGCTTGACGGGGGCGCCTGACCGGGCCAGGCGTACGGCGTCGTTCTCGGTGGCGAGGTCTGCGGTGAGTGCGGCGACCGGCACTCCTCTTTCGCGGGCCCGACCGAGTTCGCGTTCCAGCAGTTCGGTCTTGCCGCTGCCGGGGCTGGAGAGCAGGTTGACGACGGTGGTGCCGCGGGCCGTGAGCCCGGCTCGCAGGCTGTGCGCCGTCGCGTCGTTCTTGGCGAGTACCGCCTGCTGCAGGTCGACTTCACGGCACATCGTTCAGTGCTCCTGGGAGATCGGTTCGCGGGTGTGTTCGGGTGCGGGGCCGTCCTGCCAGTGCACGCTGAGGATCTGCAGCTCGCGGCCCGACAGGAGTTCGGCGGTCGCCTCGCCGCAGACCGGACAGCACAGCTGCGGCGGCATGCCGACCGCCCATTCGTCCGCGCAGGGCACGCACCGCGCGCGGGCCGCCACGGAATCGATGACGAGTTCGGCTCCGTCAAGGACGGTGCCGGCGCAGGCGAGTCCGAAGCAGAAGGACAGGGCGTCGGGGACGACTCCGGCCAGTTCGCCGACCTGGAGCCGAACGGACCCGACCGAGGTGGCTCCTCCTGCCTGAGCCGCCTCTTCCACCTGGTCGACGACGGCCATGGCGATCGACATCTCGTGCATTGGTTCTCCGTCCTGCACTGCGTCATTACAGCGGCGGGTCACGGGGGCCGGCGGACCGGCTCGCCGGTACCCGTGCGGCACATGCACCATTCGGTGCAGCCATGGGCCGGGCCCGGGCGGCAGGTGGCGTCACATGCTGCGCATCCGCAGATAGCGCCTGACGTCGGGCAGGATCTGCGCGACGACGACGGCGACAACGGCGGCGCTCAGGCCGCAGACAATGATCTTCTTCATGGTGGTGGGTTCCTTCTGCTCAGTTCATGACGGGTCCGGCCGCCGTCCGCCGGGCTTCGGCCGGACGGTCGGCTGCTTGTACGAGGTCCAGGACCATCCGTACGGCGTGTGGCACCGCTGCGGTCACGGGGGCGCTCAGCCCGATCCCTTCGTCGACACTGCCGGGTTCGCAGCCGACGACGAACGTGCGCCTCGGCGGTACGGCTCCGGTGCCCGCGCACAGGGTGCCGAGCAGTGCCAGGACGGCGTCGGGGGACATCCGGTGGCCGTCGAGCAGCGCGTTCTGCGGTTCGACGGCCCCGGGTTCGTCAGCCTCGATCAGATACAGGGTTCCGGGGCTGCCACCGCGTGCGGTGGCGTCGATCAGGACGAGGGTGTCGTATCCGTCGAGGAGCTGATAGGCGAGATGGACGCCCCGTACGCCGATGTCGACCATCTCGACGTGGTCGGGGAGCCGGTGCGAGGACAGTGCGCGCACCGTCTCGACGCCGAAGCCGTCGTCGCCGAGGAAGATGTTCCCGATCCCGGCAATGAGAGTTCTCGCGTGCTTCGGCGCAAGGGCGTTCACGCGTCCTCCAGGGGGGCGATCTCGTCCGGCTGGAAGTACAGGAAACGTCCCTGCTCGCGGCGGATGTCCGCGCCCGGGTCGCCCTCCACGGTGACCGCGAGGTGCACTCCGCCGTCGACGTCGTGGAGCACTGCTTCGACCTGTGCGCTGCGGCCCTTGAGAAACAGGTCCTGGGCGTCGGTCCGCCGCAGCCCCGGTCGCAGGAGAACCCGGCTGCCCACGCCCACGGACCGTCCGTCCACCAGGATCCGGTCCCGGGCCGGGTCGGCGGTGTCGTCGCTCGCCGGGTCCCACCACGGGGTGTCGGGCCGGAGTACGCCACGGGTGTCGATCAGGTCCACTCCGTCCGGGACGGGGTCCTGCGAGGCGGGCGAGGGCGTGTCGGGGCCGGTGATCTCCCGCAGGGCCCGTACCGCTCCGTGCAACCGCTCCAGGACCTCGGGGGGCATCGACTCGGCCAGGTCGATGACAGCTGCCGCCCGGGGATCGGTGCCACGT
This sequence comes from Streptomyces sp. NPDC002206, assembly GCF_053593595.1. NCBI lineage: Bacteria > Bacillati > Actinomycetota > Actinomycetes > Kitasatosporales > Streptomycetaceae > Streptomyces > Streptomyces sp. NPDC002206. The sequence goes on along the minus strand of NZ_JBSFCW010000002.1, from coordinate 129,971 downwards.
GCCTCGCGCTTCTCCTGGTCGGTCAGAGCCGCCGTGCGCAGGGCGAGGATCTCGTCGATCTCCGTGGCGTCGTAGAGCGTACCCGGGCTCTCGGGGGCGATGGCCGGATGGTCCTCCAGGATGATCGGGGACGACAGCATCAGGTCGGCGCGCCCGGGTTCCCCGGCGAGCACCGGCCAGGTGTGCAGGTTGCGGCAGGCCGCGACCGCACCCTTGGCCCATTCGGGCGGGTCCGTCATCGAAAGGAACGATCCCGCGCTGAGACCCAGCAGCAGGTGCGCGGCGACCAGCGACCGTGGGAGCGCGGCGTCCCGGTCGACCTCGGCGGAGTCGGGCGTCCAGGCGGTGGTGTTCTCCACCACGGTGGTGAGCCTCATGACCCGGTAGGGGCCGTCGAGTTCGCGGGCGGACAGCCGCACAGCACCGCTGATCTCCTCGCAGCGGCGGACCAGGCGGCCCACCGTCCGCCCGTCCGCGTCCAGGACGGGTTCGATCTCCTCGCGGGCGGGCCGGGTGAAAGGGACGGTGACTCCGTCCCCGGCCAGTTCGGCGACGTCCACGACCACTTCGACGCGATCCTCGGCGCCCTCGTCCCACGGGACCAGCACCCGGTCTGCCAGGTCGAGTCGGGTCACGGTCTCGAACGTGCCGTCGTCGAGGACCTGTTGCACCGTCCGTCGCTGGGCGTGCAGGAACCGTGCCTCGACGGCGAGCGTCGCGCCGGGCTTCGGCTCCATCAGGCACTCGGTGTGCTGGAAGTCGTGCTCCTCGCGGTCGGCGCCCCAGCCGGGCGGTACGAGCACCCCGAACTGCCAGCGCAGCCGGTTCTTGGCCGCGGAGGCCCGGTACGGGTACAGCACATAGCCCTCGAAGAGGACGGTGTCGGCGACCTGCCGGGCGGTGGCGAACCGGGACTCCAGTGCGGGCGTGAACAGTGATGCGGTCACGGCGCCGTCCTCTCGGTGACACGGGGCAGTACGGGCCGGCGCACCGGGCGCTCGGGGGGCGGCGTCCCGGCGGCTCCGGCCAGGTCGATCAGTGCCTGGACGGTCGCCTCCCAGGACGGCAGGGCCTGCCGCGAGCGGAAGGCGAGCAGCGCCTTCATGGCGTCGCGCGGCAGCCGGATCCAGCCGCAGCCCGGGAAGTGCTGCTCGATCATGTCCTTCCACACCGCCACCGGCATCCGGCAGGAAGCCTCGCGGTCCCAGGGCACCGGCTCGACGTTGAAGCCGCTGTCCCCGGTGAAGGCGGTGCCGGAGAAGAGCAGGAGGAGCGGCACCTCGCCGTCCTGGAGCGCGTCGAAGTACCGTGCCGCGGCGACGTCCAGGTCGTAGGTGCAGGGCACGACGAGGTCCACCTCGGTCTCGGTCGTGAAGGACGGGACCATGAGGGAGACCTGGGCGAACTGCACGGGCTGGAGCGTGTTTCCCCAGCGTGAGCGGTCACCGAAGAGGTCGTGCAGTCCGTCCGCCTCGGCCTGCTCGTAGCCGCGCCGGGCAGGTTCGATACGGATCTGGCAGCGTAGCGCGAGGGCATGCACCCGGGCTTCCGCAGACGCGGTGATGCGCAGCCGGAAGACCAGCGTGGGGCCCGCCGCGTACGGGTCGGCGCGGACTCCGGTGCAGGTGAAGGCGAATTCCGTCACCGCGGCTGCCCCTTCTCCTGGGTCCGGGCAGCGCGTTCCTCGACGTGCGCGAAGAACGCCTTGAGGTCGGCCCTCGCCTCGGCTCCGCCGTCGAAGCCCTGCCAGAGGAGGCGCATGCGTCCCACCAGCTCGTAGCAGATGTCGATCGGTACGAGGTAGCACTCGGCCCGGCCCTCCGTGCGGCGCATCAGCAGCGCCTCGACGTCGGGTTCGAGCAGTGCGGCGAGGCGAGTGGTGCCGAGCACGGTCTGCCAGGTCTCCGGGTCGAGTTCGCTCTCGGTGGCTCCGGCCGGGCTCGGGTAGAGCGCGACCAGCCGGTCCAGCGCGGCGTTGCGGAAGAAGAACGCGACGCCGACCGGAATCTGCAGGAGTTCCCACGCACCGTCGTCGAGACGGTGGTCCGGATCGGACAGATAGCGGTCCGGGACCGTTCTGAAGCGTCCGTGGGCTGCGCCCGGCCGCTCGAAGAGCAGGGCGCACGGGGTGCACGCGCAGGCCAGCGCCCGCTTCTCGGTGTCCACGAGATGCCGATGGCCGCCCTCGGTCACGGGCACGCCGCACAGCTCGCAGCGCTCCTGCCGGGGTTCCGGCGGCATGGTGAACCTGCGCAGGCCTCGGGGGCGGGCAACCGGCGCCGGGCGCCCGGCGAGCGCCTGAGGTGCGATCATGGCGCCTTCGCCTCAACAGCCTGCCCGGCTCCGGAAGTTCCGGCCGGCGGGCGAGTGGCGATCTGGAGCAGCGGTGGCTCCCGGTCGGTGGTCGAGGACTCCATCTCCACCTGGTTCACTTCCGGTACGAAGCAGGCCAGCGCGTCCTCGACGCTGCGCCGGGTCGCCGCCCCCGTGCTCGGGCAGCCGCAGCCACCGCCACCGCCGTCACCGGCTTCGGACGAGGGGCGCAGCCGAAGAATGCCGGTCTCCTCGTCGAAGCCGACGACCTCGACAGGGTCACGGACGGAGTCGAGGGCGCGCGCGATGCGCGCGCCGATGTCCTCCGGGTGCAGGTCGTGCAGGGCCAACAGGCTCGACACGAGTTCGTCGTCGAGCAGTGCGGCGAGCGGTCCGTTGCCGGTACCGCGATCCGCGGGGGTGCTGAGGCGGTCGACGATACGGGCCAGGCCGGCGCCGTAGAAGTCCATCAGGACCCGCACCAGATCCTCGGCCGCGGCACCCACTTCCTGGTCTCCGATGGCGGTCAGACGGTCGAGCAGCTCTTCGACCCGCTGTCCGGCCTCCACGGCGTCGACGGCTCGCGGCGGTTCGACGGCCGACGGGGCTGCGGCGCTCATCCGGCCAGTCCGCTCAGTCCGGTGGGAACATGCATCTGCTTGACGGTCCTGCCGTCGCCCACGTACATGTGGACGCCGCACGGCAGACAGGGGTCGAAGCTGCGGACTGTCCGCATGATGTCGATGCCCTTGAAGTTCTCCGGGGTGTTCTCCTCGAAGATCGGTGTGTTCTGCACCGCGTCCTCATAGGGGCCGGGGGTGCCGAACGTATCCCGGGTGCTGGCGTTCCACGGAGTGGGCGGATAAGGGTGGTAATTGGCGATCTTGCCGTCCCTGATCACCATGTGGTGGGAGAGCACCCCCCGTACGGCCTCCGTGAAACCGACGCCGATGCTCTCGTCCGGCACGTCGAACTTCTCCCAGGTCTGGGTGCGTCCGGCGCGGACCTCTTCGAGCCCCTTCTCGGCGCAGTGCAGCGCGATCGCGGCGGCGTACGCCTGGAAGTAGGTGCGGGCGCGGTTGCGTTCCAGCGCGTTGCTCCACTTCGGGATCTTCCACTCGAAGGTGGTCTCGGGCTTGGTCATCGTGCGCGGCAGGTTGATGACGACGCTGTGCCCGGTGGCCTTCACATAGCCGACGTCGACGAGCCCGGACAGGGCGGTGGACCAGAGGCGGGCGATGGGGCCGCCGCCGGTGTCCAGTGCCAGGTGGTCCTTGCCGTCGAACCAGCGGGGCGACATCACCCAGCTGTACTTGTCGTCGAAGTTCCGCTTCTGCGGGGCGGGGATGGTGTGCTGGTTCCACGGGTGGCGGGGGTCCACCGGGTTGCCCAGCGGGTCGTGGGTGACGAACTGTTCCCGGCCCTGCCAGTCGTCGTAGTACGAACTGCCGAGCAGGATCCGGATGCCGAGGTTGATCTCGGTGAGGTCGTTGGTGACCAGTTTGCCGTCCACGATCACGCCGGGGGTGACGAACATCTTCCGTCCCCAGTCCGTCATGTTGGCGTACGTGAAGTCGCAGTACTCGGGGTCGTTGAGCGCTCCCCAGCAGCCGAGCAGCACCCGTCGGCGGCCGACCTCCTCGTACCCGGGCAGCGCCTCGTAGAAGAAGTCGAACAGGTCGTCGTGCAGGGGAACGACCCGCTTCATGAACTCCACGTACCGCATGAGGCGGCTGAGGTAGTCCGTGAAGAGCTGGACGGACGCGATCGTTCCCACACCGCCCGGGTAGAGCGTGGAGGGGTGCACATGGCGCCCCTCCATCAGGCAGAACATCTCCCGCGTGTAGCGGCTCACTTGAAGAGCCTCGCGGTAGAACTCCCCCTCGATGGGGTTGAGGGAGCGCATGATGTCGGCGATCGTGCGGTAGCCGTGCTCTCCGGCGTGCGGCGCCTCGGTGCGCTCGGCGAGCTCCAGGACTCCGGGGTTGGTCTCGCGGACCATCTTCTCGCAGTAGTCGACCCCGACCAGGTTCTCCTGGAAGATGTTGTGGTCGAACATGTACTCCGCCGACTCGCCCAGGTTGATGATCCACTCACCGAGGTGCGGCGGCTTCACCCCGTAGGCCATGTTCTGCGTGTACACGGAACATGTGGCGTGGTTGTCGCCGCAGATCCCGCAGATGCGGCTGGTGATGAAGTGGGCGTCCCGGGGGTCCTTGCCCCGCATGAAGACGCTGTAGCCACGGAAGACCGACGAAGTGCTGTAGCACTCCGCGACCCGCTTCTGCTTGAAGTCGATCTTCGTGTGGATGCCGAGACTGCCTACGATCCGGGTGATCGGATCCCAGGCCATCTCGACGAGGCCACTGCCGTCACCGGCCACCTTCGTCGTGGGTGCCATTGTGTGTGCCATAACCCTTCTGGGAAGCGGGAGTTGAGGGAGGGGGAGCGGGGCGCAGGTGGGCGGTCCGTCGATCGCGGGGCGGTGGCGCCGGGCGGTCGGTCACCAGGGCGGGCGGTACCCGGTGGTCAGCTTCTTGCCCGTGTGACGCCACTTCGGTTCCTTGTCCACAGTCCTGGCCGTGACCGACCGGAGTCTGCGGATCACCGCCCCGTACGCTCCGCTGGCGCCGACGGAGACCTTGCCGCCGGGCGGTTCGTCCATGAACGGCATGAACTTGTCGGGGAAGCCCGGCATGGTGCAGGCAATACAGATGCCGCCGACGTTCGGGCAGCCGCCGATGCCGTTCATCCAGCCGCGCTTGGGGACGTTGCACTTGACGACGGGGCCCCAGCAGCCGAGCTTGACCAGGCACTTGGGCGAGTCGTACGTGGTGGCGAACTGGCCCTGCTCGTAGTAACCGGCCCGGTCGCACCCCTCGTGCACGGTGGCGCCGAAGAGCCAGGTCGGGCGCAACTTGTCGTCCAGCGGAATCATCGGAGCGGAGCCCGCCGCCTGGTAGAGCAGGTAGGTGAGGGTCTCCGAGAAGTTGTCCGGCTGGATCGGGCAGCCGGGCACGCACACGATCGGAATGCCGGCCTTCGAGGTCCAGTCCCAGCCCAGGTAGTCGGGCACGCCCATGGCACCCGTCGGGTTGCCGGCCATCGCATGGATGCCGCCGTAGGTGGCGCAGGTTCCGATGGCGACGACCGCCAGGGCCTTGGGCGCCAGCCGGTCGATCCATTCACTGGTCGTGATCGGCTGGCCGGTCTCCGGGTTGTCGCCGAAGCCGCACCAGTACCCCTCCTGCTTGATCGACTCGTTGGGGATGGACCCCTCGACGACCAGCACAAAGGGATCGATCTCGCCGCGTTCGCCCTTGAAGAACCACTCGATGAAGGTGTCCGCACCGCCCACCGGACCGCTTTCGAAGTCGATCAGGGGCCAGTGGACCTGGATCTTCGGAAGGCCCGGCAGCACGCCGAGGACGATTTCCTCGATGCTCGGCTGCATCGCCGCCGTCAGCGACACCGAGTCGCCGTCACAGCTCAACCCCGCGTTGATCCAGAGGATGTGGATCGGGGACTCCTCGTCGGCGGCCGCACCGTCTGCCCGGTCGCCGACCGTGTTCGCTGTTGCTGCATCCATAGGGATGTCTCCTTGGGGAGCTCTGCGCCGAAAGCCCACTTTTCGGCCTTCATGTCCAGCTAACCGTCAGTCGGTCCAGGTACATCGGCGAGCGCCGCCGTTGCGGTGACGGCGCGGTCCCGGACGGCGGACGGATGTGCCGTGCGCCTTCCGGGTACGCCGATGCCGAGGTGGGGCGGCGTCCGGGTCGGGGGTTCCTTGCGTACGAAGGCACGGCGCAGGCGGTGGTACGGCGCGTCCGGGTCGAAGAAGATGGACCGCATCGCGGCCAGTTCCTCCTGCCGGTAGACGGCCAGCGGCTTGAGCGCCTCCTGGCGCTCGAGCGCCGTCTTCTTCCGGGCGATCCGTGTCTGTGCGGCGGTCGACGAGGCCAGCCGGACGGCCAGTCGGACGGTCTCGCCCGGGAAGTCCTGGGGCCGGCAGGCGATGGTCCGGTCCACCAGGCCGAGCCGCTCGGCGGCTTCGGCGCCGAGCGGCAGCGCTTCGCCGACGAGCCGCTCGGCCGTCTCGGGCCCCACCCTGCTCGGCAGGGTGCGGGTCCAGTACTCCGAGCCGGACAGTCCCATCAGCCGGTAGTGCGGGTTGAGCACCGAGCCCCGGCGGCACCAGACCTCGTCTGCGGCCAGCGCGAGCATCGCTCCGCCGGCGGCGGCGTTGCCGCCCACGGCGGCGACCACCAGTCGGTCGGTGGTGGCCAGCACGGCCTCCACCAGGTCGTTCATGGCGTTGATGTTGACCCAGGACTCCTCGGCGGGGTCGGCCGCTGCCTCGATGACGTTCAGGTGGATGCCGTTGGAGAAGAAGTCCCGGCCGCCGCCCAGCACCAGGACCGAGGTGGGCCGGGAGCAGGCGGTCCGGTAGGCGTCCAGGAGGCGCGTGCACTGCGTGGTGCTCATCGCCCCGCCGGGGAACGAGAACGTGAGACGTCCGACGGCGCCGGTCTCCTTGTAGCGAATGTCGGTCCAGGTTCCGCGGCGCCCGGGTGCGTCCGGCGGGACCGGGTCCGCGGGCAGCGGCGGCAGCCGGTCGCCGAGTGCCAGGACGGCGGGGAGCTTGAACGGGGCGGGCTGTCCCGGCTGCCGCCTGGCGCGCAGCTCCGGGATCCATACGGCGCCGTCGACGGTGGCCCGGCAGACCCCGCCGGCCCGCGTGGCCAGCAGCTCTCCGGGGCGGCCGCGCAGCCGGTCCTCGGGGTGCCCCCCGTGCAGGAACCACTCGCCGCCGAGCAGTTCGTCCAGCGCGCCGGGGTGCGAGTCGGCCGCCCGCAGCTTTCGCAGCACCGTCTCGGTGGAGTCGGACCGCCAGTCGATCCGCCGGAGTTCCTGACGGAAATACGGCCGGGTGCCGTCCGTGGCACGTGCGCTGACCTGGGGCCGGGGGGTGTACATCCCCGAGGCGAACCGGTCGACGGCCCGCAGCACCGCCGTCAGCGCCGCGTCGGAGACCTCGTTGCGGTACAGGTCGCTCTTGCCCACCGGCGGTACGGAGAATTCCACCGACGCCCAGACGTCTCCGGCGTCCATCTCCTGGTCGGCCTGCAGAACCGTTACCCCCCAACGGGTGACGCCCTCATGGATCGCCCAGTCGAGCGAGGACGGTCCGCGGTCGCCGACGGGTCCTGGATGGACGATGAGGCAGGTGTGCGCCGACCACACGTCGCGCGGGATGGCGGTCCTGAGCATCGGAGCCACGATCAGGTCCGGTGCGAACCCTCGGACCGCGTCCCGCAGATGGCCGTCGGAGAGTGCGAGTCCGACCGCCACGGTGTGGCCCCGGTCCCGCAGCTCCGCGTGGACGCGCTGAGTAAGGCTGTTGAACGCACTCGCGACAAGAAGGATGTGCACGGCGGACTCCCAGCGGCTCTGAGGTTCTGCGGCTCCCGACCGGAGCGGGTCCGGCCGCCTGCAAGCCTCGGACACACCCGACGGGCTCCGTCATCACCGGGCAGCGGAGTCACTCGAAAGGAGGAACGTCCTGCGGCCACCCGACGGCCGAAAACGCAGCCATGGGGGCGACGGTGCGTCAGGGCGGCCAGGGCGGCCCTGACGCACCGTCGGCTCAGTTGTCGGCCGCGCTCTTCCTCAGCCCCCTGGACCGCTTCCCGACGACGGCCACGACCCCGGCCGCACTGCCCGCGAAGGCGAGGGCGACGATCCAAGGCCGGTTGAGGAGGTGATAGGTCGCGTGGTCGAGGGAGTACCGGCCGGGGCCGGTCAGGCCGATCGCGGCGGCGGTGAAGCCGAGGAAGGCCGGGTATTCGTACCCGCCGCCCTGCGCGAAGAAGCCCGCGGGCGCATGGACGGCGACGGCGGCCGACATGGCACCCGCCGCGGCCGCTCCGGCGGCGGGGGTGGCGAGGCCGAGGGCCAGCAGCACGCCACTGCCCGCCTCACCGAGTCCGGCGGCGACGGCGCTGTGCCTGGGCGGATGGAATCCCATGGCCTCCATGCCCGCAATGGTTGCCTCCATGCCTCCGCCGCCGAACCAGCCGAACAGCTTCTGACTGCCGTGCGCGGCCAGGACCGCGCCGGTGCCGACGCGCAGGACGAGCAGGCCGAGGTCACGCCGGTCGAGGCAGGGCATGGGGGTCTCCGTGGGGGTTCGGGTGTGTTCCGGGTTACGGATCCACTCTCCGCGCCGCGGCGGGTGGACGTGCCCTGGTGCTACTCCGTCCGGGGCCGCCGTCCGGTGGTGAGCAAATGCGACGCAGGTCATTGTGCAACTTGTTGCACAATGACGTTTCGGTGGTCTACAACTGGCGCAACGACACTGTGTGAGGAGCCGCCGGATGACCCCGTACCCGAACCTGCTGAGCCCGCTCGACCTCGGGTTCACCACCCTCCCCAACCGGGTGCTGATGGGATCGATGCATGTCGGCCTGGAGGAGGCGGAGCGCGGCTTCGAGCGCATGGCCGCGTTCTACGCGGCCCGTGCCCGCGGCGGTGTCGGCCTCATGGTCACCGGTGGCATCGCGCCGAACGACCGCGCCCGCCCGTATCCCGGCGGTGCCAAACTGACCACCGAGGCGGAGGCCGAGCAGCATGCTCAGGTCACCGCCGCGGTGCACGCGGCGGGCGGCCGGATCGCCATGCAGATCCTGCACTTCGGCCGGTACGCGCACCATCCGGACCTGGTGGCGCCGAGCGCGATCCAGGCCCCGATCAGCCCGTTCACACCGCACGCCCTGACCGACGACGAGGTCGAGGAGACCGTCGAGGACTTCGTGCGGACCGCGGAACTGGCGCGACGGGCGGGCTACGACGGTGTCGAGATCATGGGCTCCGAGGGCTATCTGATCAATGAGTTCATCGCCGCCGGAACCAACCACCGCACCGACCGCTGGGGCGGTTCGTACGAGAACCGCATCCGGTTCCCGGTCGAGATCGTGCGCCGGGTCCGCGAGCGGGTCGGCAGCGACTTCATCCTGATCTACCGGCTCTCGATGCTGGACCTGGTGCCGGGCGGCTCCTCGCTGGACGAGGTCGTGCAGCTCGCCCGGGCGATCGAGGCGGCCGGGGCCACGATCATCAACACCGGGATCGGCTGGCACGAGGCCCGCATCCCCACCATCGCGACGTCGGTGCCGCGCGGCGCCTACACCTGGGTCACCGAGAAGGTACGCGGGTCCGTCTCCGTACCGCTGGTGACCAGCAACCGGATCAACACCCCTGAAGTCGCCGAGGAGATTCTCGCGTCGGGCCGTGCGGACATGGTGTCGATGGCCCGGCCGTTCCTCGCCGACCCGGACTTCGTGACCAAGGCGGGCGCGGGCCGCGCCGACGCGATCAACACCTGCATCGGCTGCAACCAGGCGTGCCTGGACCACACGTTCAGCGGGAAGATCACCTCCTGTCTGGTCAATCCGCGCGCCTGCCACGAGACCGAGGCCGAGCTCACCCTGTCGCCGACCCGGACCCGTAAGCGCGTCGCGGTCGTCGGCGCCGGGCCCGCGGGTCTCGCGTGCGCCGTCTCGGCGTCCGAGCGCGGGCACGCGGTCACGCTCTTCGATGCGGCCGACGAGATCGGTGGCCAGCTCAATGTGGCGCGCCGTATCCCGGGCAAGGAGGAGTTCAACGAGACGCTGCGCTACTTCCGTACCCGGCTCGCGGAGCAGCAGGTCGAGCTCAGGCTCGGGACGAAGGCCACGCCGGACACCCTCGACGGCTTCGACGAGATCGTCCTCGCCACCGGTGTCACGCCCCGCTCCCCCGTGATCGAGGGCCTCGACCACCCCAGCGTGGTCAGCTACCTCGATGTCCTGCGGGACGGGGCGCCGGTCGGTGAGCGGGTCGCGATCATCGGTGCGGGCGGGATCGGATTCGACGTCGCCGAGTTCCTGACGGACGGCGGTGACGCGGCGAGCCTCGACCCCGAGGTGTTCTTCCGGCACTGGGGGGTCGACACCGGGTACCGGGAGCGCGGCGGTCTGCGCCTCCCCGAGCGCCCCAAGCCGCCGCGCACCGTCCACCTGCTGCAGCGCAAGGCGAGCAAGGTCGGCGCGGGGCTCGGGAAGACGACCGGGTGGATCCACCGCACGGAGCTGCGGCACCGCGGCGTGACGATGATCGCGGGCGTCGCGTACGACCGCATCGACGACGACGGTCTGCATCTGACGGTCGACGGCGAACAGCACCTCCTGCCGGTCGACACGGTGGTGCTCTGCGCCGGACAGGAACCCCGGCGCGAACTGCACGAGGAGCTGCTCGCGGCAGGCCGTACGGCGCACCTGATCGGCGGCGCCGACGTGGCCGCCGAGCTGGACGCCAAGCGGGCGATCCGCCAGGGCACGGAGCTCGCCGCCGCGCTGTGACAACGGGCCGCTCTGCGCCCGGGGCCCACGGCTCCGGGCGCGGCGCCGTCCTTAGGATGCGTCCCATGTCACTCCCGCACGCGATCCTCACCGCCCTGCTCGAGAAGCCGTCGTCGGGGCTGGAGCTGACCCGTAGGTTCGACCGGTCGATCGGCTACTTCTGGTCGTCCACGCACCAGCAGATCTATCGCGAACTCGGGAAGCTGGAGGAGGCCGGGCAGATCCGGGCCCTGCCGTCGACCCAGCCGGCCCGTGGCCGGAAGAAGGAGTACGAGGTGCTGCCCGCGGGCCGCGAGGCGCTGGCCGCCTGGGTGGCGCTCCCGGAGGACCCGAAACAGATCCGCGATCCGCTGCTGCTGCGGATGCGAGCGGCGGCGGTGGTCGGCGCGCCGGGCCTCACCGCGGAGCTGCGCCGCCACTTGGCGTTGCACGAGAAGCAGCTGGCCGAGTATCTGGCGATCGAGAAGCGGGACTTCCCACCCGGTCGGGACTCCGAGGGGGACCGGCTGCGGCATCTGGTGCTGCGCGGCGGAATCGATCTGGAGAACTTCTGGATCGGCTGGCTGACCCGGGCTCTGGCGCAGGACACCGGTTCAGCCGCCCCGGCGAGCCCTGCCGGCCCATGAGGGCCGCCCCGAGGACATCTGATCAGGACGGTCGACGAAGGCTGCCGATGAGGGCGGGGTGGCGGGCCGGGCGCGACCGGCCCGCCACCCCGCCTCGTCCCACCCGCGCGGCCCGCCGACCCGCGTGCCTCCCGGTTCCGGGCTGAGGACCAGCCGGTCGTCCCTCGTCCGGGGGCTGCCGATCACGACCCGGGACTGCGCGCTCGGCTCCGGTTCCGTCCTGGCCCGGTCCGCCAACGACATCGTCTCGCCCTGGGCGCGGCTGAGCAGAATGACCCCGCGTACCGCCGCGGCGGAACCCAGCAGTGCCGGGATCAGGGCGATCGTCCCGCCCTGGAGGCGTTCGCCGAGCAGGGCGAGGCCGATGACCGCGGCGGCGACCGGGTTGGCGAGGGTGACCACGGCGAGCGGCGCGCCGAGACCGCCCTGGTACGCGGTCTGGGCGAGGAGGAGGCCGCCCATCGCGAAGGCCGAGACGAGCAGTGCCACCGTCACCAGGCGCCAGCTGAACAGCGGGCCCGTGTGGTCCGTGACCGCCACCGTCAGGGTCTGGGTGAGCGCCGAGGCCACGCCGGACGTGATGCCGGACGCCGCCGCGTGCCGCAGCCCGGGACGGGCCCCGGGGCGGCTGAGTCCGGCGACGACCGCCATGGTCGCCGCACCGACTGCCAGCGCTTCGCCCAGGCTCAGCGTCTCGTGCGGGGCTGTGCCGCCCGCCGTCAGGAGCAGGGCGCCCAGGCCGAGCAAGGTGAGGATCGTGCCGTGCCATTCGGTGCCGGTGACCCGGCGTCCGGCGGCGCGTGCGCCCAGCGGAACGGCAGCGACCAGTGTGAGCGCGCCGAGCGGCTGGACGAGGGTGAGCGGGCCGTACTTCAGCGCCGCGACATGCAGCAGCGCTCCACCGGCGTTCAGTGCCACCGCCGACCACCAGGCCGCGCGCCCGAGTATCCGGAACACTCCGGCGCCCGGCTCGCTGCGCCCCGCGAGCCGGGCCTGCGCCACGGCGGCCGACGCATAGGCGACGGCGGAGACCAGGGACAGCGCGACGGCTGTCAGCGTGGCGTTCATGGCCGGCCTCCGGACGACGAGGCGTACACCTCGGACACGGCCGGATCGGGGATCATCGGCAGCGCGGTCCGGGCGGCGGTGGGCTCGGCCGCACCGGCGCCGGACGGCCACGGAGTGAGTACCCGGACCGGCGCCGTCCGCTCCAGCCGCAGCGCCGCGAGCGCGACGGCGAGCAGCGCGCTGACCACGATCGAGTCGAGCCAGTAGTGGTTGGCGGTGCCGACTATCACCAGCAGTGTGACCAGCGGGTGCAGCAGCCAGAGCCACCGCCACCGCGAACGCGTGGCGACGATCAGCCCGGCCGCGACCATCAGCGCCCAGCCGAAGTGCAGCGAGGGCATCGCGGCGAATTGGTTGGCCATCGAGTCGGTGGCCGGGGTGTCTCCGTACACCGTCGGCCCGTACACCTGGCCGGTGTCGACGAGGCCGGCGGCGGCCAGCATCCGCGGCGGGGCGAGCGGGAACAGCAGATGCAGGGCGAGCGCGGCCCCGGTGAGCACCGCGAGGATCCGGCGCGACCAGACGTAGTGCAGGGGCCGGCGCCAGTAGAGCCAGGCCAGGAAGAGCAGCGTGGCCGGGAAGTGCACGATCGCGTAGTAGGTGTTCGCGAGGTGGACCAGCGTCTCGCTGTGCAGCAGCGCGCCTTGTACGGCGCCCTCGCCCGGCAGGTGCACGGCGCGTTCGAAGTCCCAGACATGTCCGGCGTTGCGGTACGCCTCCTCGACGTGACCGCTCGCGGCCTGGCGGCCGAGTTTGTAGATCGCGAAGAGTCCTACGACGAGAAGGAGCTCGCGGACGAGGGGCGGTCGGGCAGAAGTGTCCGGCTCCCGATCTGCGGGCTCGCTGCGGGCGTACATCACCCGGTGCCCCTTTGCTGACGAAGCGGTGTTACGGCGGCATGGTCCAGTCCATGACGCATCGATACGCCAGTGTACCGATACGCGAACGTATCGGTACAGCGGCGTTTCGGTACACTGGTGTATCGATGGACCTCGTCGCAGAGAGGGAACAGCACATGTCGTCGCACGATTCCGTGCAGGAACCGGCTCACACGCCGCGCCGCTCGAAGATCACGCCGGAGCGGGCGCAAGAGTTCTATACGGCCGTGCTCGACCTGCTCCGGGAGAGCGGCTACGAGTCCCTCACCATGGAAGGGGTCGCGTCCCGCACCCGGTGCGGGAAGTCCACCCTCTACCGGCAGTGGGGCTCCAAGCCGGAGCTGGTCGTCGCGGCACTGCACAGCACCCGGCAGATGCTGCTGTCGCACATCGACACGGGCACGCTCGCCGGTGATCTGCGCGAGGCCGCGCGGGTCATCGGAGCGCGCTCCGGGCGTGACACGCCGCTGATGCACGCGCTGAGCCATGCCGCGCTGCAGAGCCCGGAGCTGCTCTGCGCACTGCGCGAAGCGCTGGTCCTGCCCGAGTTGGCGGCGATCGACGCCATGGTCCGGCGCGGCATGGAGCGCGGTGAGATCACCGCGGACAACACGGGTGCGGAGTTCGTCTCCGCGCAGCTGCTGGGCGTGATGCGCGCCAGGCCGCTGCTGGAGGCGAAGATCGCGGATGAGGCATATCTCACCCGTTTCGTGGAGAGCGCCGTTTTTCCGTCGCTCGGACTGGATCCGGCAACGACCGGGTCCTGATGAACGTGGGCCGTCGTCCGAGCGGATGACGAGGGCCCGCCTGCGCCGCACCGTGGGGACGGGGGCGGCGCACCGTCCGGTCGGCCGGTGACTTCTTCGGGAGTCACCGGCCGCCCGCGTTTCGCATGTCCGTCTCCCTCGACAGCCGTCCGGTCTCGACTACTAATCATCTAACAAACGATTGGTAGATTGCTGTCGCGATCGGCACGCACTTCGGCAACAGCAGGGGTGGACCATGGACATCGGCAATCCCATCGACTTCACGGGGCGAGCGGTCATCGTCACCGGCGGCACGAAGGGCATCGGCGCCGCGATCGCCGAGACGTTCCTCGCCGCGGGCGCAGAGGTCATGGTCTGTGGGCGCAACCAGCCGCCGGCACCACCCGAGGCCGGTGGGCGGACGGCTCACTTCCGATCGGTCGACGTCCGGGACCCGGCCGCGGCCGCCGGTCTTGTCGACGCCGCCGTGGAGCGGTTCGGACGGCTGGACGTCCTGGTCAACAATGCGGGCGGCTCCCCCGACGCCGATGCGGCCACCGTGTCGCCGCGGTTCGTCGAGAAGGTCGTCGCGCTCAATCTGCTGGCCCCGTTCTACGTTGCGCAGGCGGCGAACCGGATCATGCAGGGCCAGCAGGACGGCGGCTCCGTCGTCAACATCGGCAGCGTCTCCGCCCACACCCCCCAGCCGGGCACCGCCGCCTACACGGCGGCGAAGGCCGGACTGCTGGCGCTGACCCGGGCGCTGGCCCTGGAGTGGGCGCCGAAGGTGCGCGTCAACCACATCACGACGGGGCTGATCCGCACCGAGAGCGCGGCGTCGATGTACGGCGAGGACGGTGGTGCGGCGGTGGCGGGCGTCATTCCGATGGGGCGGATGGCCGTGCCCGACGATGTCGCGCGCGCCTGTCTCTATCTGGCCGGCGGCCTCGCTCCGTACGTCAACGGCGCCGATCTGGCGGTGCACGGTGGTGGCGAGGTGCCGGCCAGGTTCCTCGCCGCGAAGGGCGGTCGACGCCGAGGCTCGCACCATGAACCATTCTCGTCCTCTTGACGATATCAATGAGCCCCCTTATCGTCTCAATGACGAGAATCAAGGGGGATCCGACATGGCCGACATCACCAAGCGGTTCGGCTGGCGCCATCTGCGCTCCGCACCCACTGCCCACATCCGCCACCACAAACGCGGCCAACTGGCGCACGACGGGCCGGGGCTGAGCTTCTGGTACCGGTCACTGAGCGCCGCACTGTCCGAAGTTCCGGTCAGCGACCGGGAGTTGGCGATGGCCTTCCACGCCCGTACGTCCGACTTCCAGGACGTCACCGTGCAGGCCACCGTGACGTACCGGATCAGCGACCCGGCCGTGGCCGCCGCCCGGCTCGACTTCTCCGTCGACCCGGACACCGGCGTCTGGCGCGGTGCGCCACTGGAGCAGATCGCCACACTCCTCACCGAGACCGCCCAGCAGCACACCCTGGACGTGCTGGCACGCACCCCGCTGGCCGGGGCACTGGTCGACGGAGTCGCGCCGGTACGGAACCGGGTCGCCGAGGGACTTGCCGCCGAGCCCAGGCTGCCCGCCACCGGCATCGACGTGGTCGCCGTACGGGTCGTCGCGATCCGCCCCGAGGCCGAGGTGGAGCGCGCCCTTCGCACCCCCGCCCGGGAGCAGATCCAGCAGGAGGCCGACCGGGCCACGTACGAACGCCGGGCCGTGGCGGTCGAGCGCGAGCGGACCATCGCCGAGAACGAGCTCGCCAGTCAGATCGAACTCGCACGCCGCGAGGAGCAGTTGGTCGAGCAGCGGGGCACCAACACCCGCCGCGAGGCCGAGGAGCACGCGGCGGCCGACGGGGTGCGCGCCGAGGCCGAAGCGGAGCGCAAGGTGCGCCTGGCCCGCGCCGAGGCGGAAGCCGCCCGCGAAGTCGGCGCCGCACGCGCCCAGTCGCAGGCGGCCTGGCTGCGGGTGCACGCGGAGGTGGACACCGGGACGCTGCACGCCCTCGCCGCCACCCGGCTCGCCGAGAACCTGCCGCGTATCGACAGCGTCACCCTCTCGCCCGACATCCTCACCGGACTGCTCACCCGGCTCGGCCGGCCCGACCCGGAGACGCGCGCGTGAGCCTCGCCCCTCGCGCGGTCCTCGTGCACCGGACGACCGAGTACGAGGAGCTGCTCGCCCGACACGGCACGCACGGCCAGGCGGAGTTCTTCCTGTCCTCCCGCGGCCGGTCCATCGAGGAGGTGGCGCTGCGGCACGGGCGGACCCGGCAGGCGCTCGCCGATGTGGCGGCGGCCGTACCGCTGCAGTGGCGCCAGTCCCGGGTGGAGCGCGCGGATCTCGACCGCTTCCTCTTCGGGCTCGAGGATGTGGTGGTCGTCGTCGGGCAGGACGGGCTGGTCGCCAATGTCGCCAAATACCTGTCCGGCCAGCCCGTTGTGGGCATCGACACCGACCCCGGCCGCAACCCGGGCGTGCTGGTGCGCCACCGTCCCTGCGATGCGGCTGCCCTGTTCCGGGCGGCCGCGTCCCCCGGCCGCACGACGGACGATCTCACCATGGTCGAGGCCGTCGCCGACGACACCCAGCGCCTCCTCGCACTCAATGAGATCTATCTGGGCCCGCCAGGTCACCAGACGGCCCGGTACCGGCTCGGCCCCGACGCCGAGGGCTCCCCCGCCGAACCGCAGGCGTCCTCCGGCGTCCTGGTCGGCACCGGCACCGGCTCCACCGGCTGGTTGCGTTCGCTGTGGCAGGAGCGCGGGAGCGCTCCGACGCTGCCCGGCCCGACCGATCCCCGGCTGGTCTGGTTCGTGCGCGAGGCCTGGCCGTCGCCCACGACCGGCACCTCACTGGTGGCGGGTGAACTCAGGCGTGACCAGCGGCTGCGTCTCACGGTCGAGTCCGACCGGGTGGTGGTCTTCGGTGACGGAATGGAGGGCGACGCACTGGAACTGACTTGGGGTCAGACCGTGCGCATCGGCATCTCGGCGACATCGCTGCGGCTGACCGCATGAGCAGCCATCGTGGGGCGGGCGAAGAAGGGATGCCGCGTCCTGGCCGCATCCCGGTCAGTGCCTCGATCGAGTGACTTCCCACCGCATGGGTGAATCGAACGCCCGATTACGGCCGCTCGCCCAGCCGTACTCCGGAACGCGCCTCCAACTCGAACATCAGGCCGACGATTCGCTCTCGCCCCTCCGTGACGACCTCGTGATCAGCTGCGTCCTCCGGTCGCTTGTCCCGATCGAAGCGACTTCAGGAGGAACGATGAATCCCGTACGCGCCCTTCAGCGTGTTCATCTCATGTTCGATGCGCTTCCGGTGCCTCCTCGGCATCGGATTGACGCTGCATCGGTTTCCCTCCTGACCCTGGGCAGCGCGGTCTCGGGGTGGTGGGCATGAGATGAGCCTGGAGAAGCCGCTGCCGACCGGCCCCGCCGCCGAAAGCGAGAACTCACAGCAGTAGCCGAGCATGGGCGGGCACGTAACTGGTTCCAAGGAACCGAGTTGACCCCACCGGAGGGTGTGCAGTGGGACGCCATCTGCGCTCCGAAGTCAAGGAGCACAGATGGCGCGGATGACCAAGGTAGAGATATTCGCCGCGATCCGGCGGGACGTGCGGCTTGAGGGCGCGGGTGTCAGGGCGCTCGCCCGAAGGTACGTGATCCATCGCCGGACGGTCCGGGAGGCGCTGCAGCGCCCTGACAGGTCGGGGGCGGTTCTTCGTCTTGGCCCACGGGGACAGAACGAGGACGCGTTCGCGGCTCTCAGTCGATACAGAACTCGTTGCCCTCGATGTCCTGCATCGGGATGCACGACTCGTTGGTGCCATCGGCAAGCAGTGTTCGCACGTGTACCGCGCCGAGCGCGACCAGTCGTGCGCACTCGGCCTCAAGTGCGGCCAGGCGCTCTTTACCCACGAGTCCGGTGCCGACCCGCACATCAAGATGCAGCCGATTCTTGACGACCTTCCCTTCGGGGACGCGCTGGAAGTACAGTCGCGGGCCCACACCTGAGGGATCACTGCAGGCGAACCATGAATCCCGCTGCTCAGGTGACTGCGAGCGCTTGAAATCGTCCCAAGTGGCAAACCCCTCCGGTGGCGGCGGTACGACGTACCCCAACACCTCGCACCAGAACCGAGCGACCCGCTCAGGTTCTGCGCAGTCAAAGGTGACTTGGAACTGCTTGATCGATGCCATCAGTCCTCCATAACGCGTGCTGTTCACCGAAGCCCGGGATGTCATCGCCGCGTGGAGAGCAGATGCGCCACCAGGGATGCCTCGATGTCCACCGTCGTCGTGCAACTTGGTGATCTCGGCCAAGGCTGGCGAGCCTGCCACATGATCATCCGAGGCTCAACCAATTTTCCACCTGCTGACCGGGATCGTGACTGACGTGCCTGGGGGCAGCCGCGCCATCCGACGCGGACAGATACTTGACAGCTATGGATAACCCTCGACGCCCGGGGCGAGCACCAGATCTTCACGGCGCTGCGGGAGATGGCCCCGGGCCGGATCACCCTGGTCGTCACGCACCGCCTCGACAATGTGAGGATGGCCGACCGGATTCTCGTCCTCGACCGGGGTCGGATCCGGGAAGAAGGGACTTTCGACCAACTGGCGTACGGTGACGGCCTCTTCGCCGAGTTGTACGCCCTGTCGCAGGATCGCTGAACCAACGACCGCACCGACCGACGACCACACAGGGGGATCATCGCGCCCGCTCGCACCGGCGGCGACGATCCCGGCCATCGAGGAGCACCATGGATTCCCGACCCACCGAGAACCCCACGCGCAACACCCGTCCGCCCGTGGCCCAAGCGGCGCTCGGCGTGGGGGTCATCGTGCAGGACGAGCGGGGACGCATCCTGCTCGGCAGACACCACGGCGGCACCTGGGAGCTGCCGGGCGGCAAGGTCGACCCGACGAACGAGTCGATCGCCGCGGCTGCCGTGCGTGAGCTCCGCGAGGAGACCGGTCTGCACGTCGCCGAGGACCGGGTGTCGGTCTTCGCGATGCTTCACGACGTGGTCGGCGGTATCAACCGCGTGACCATGGCGGCCGTCGTGACCGTACAGGCGGAGCACCCGCAGGTCACCGAACCTCATCTGATCAGTACCTGGCAGTGGACCGGACTCGACGACCTGCCGGAGCCGCTCTTCGATCCCTCGGCCCAGATCCTCGCCGCCTGGCGCCCGGAACTGCCCGTCGAGCATCCCCCCGCCCACTGTCTGAAGATCATGGCCGCCCCCGTCGGAGCCGACTCGTAACCTAGGAGACTTAACCATTTGCCTAGGACTCATAGGTATCGTTAGCGTCCTCGGCATGAAGGCCGTGAGTGCCGAAGCGTTGTGCGCGGACCCGGACGGGGAACGACGCAGGGTGTGCTCTCATACGGATCTCCTGAAGCGTCGTGAGTGAACGTCAGCCGCGGCGGGCAGGCTTGTCGAAGTACCGGCCCTCGGCTCCGAGCAGCGGAATGAGCCGGTCGACGGCGTCGACGGTCTGACTGCTGTCGCCTCCCCCGTCGTGCATCAGGATCACGGCCCGGGCGTGATGCCCTCCTCGACGTGGCGGACGAGCTCGTCGGTGCCGGGCGGTTCCCAGTCGCCGGCCGCCGTCCCAGCGGCTGCATCCCCATGTCGGCCGCCACCTGCAAGGTCTTGCCCCAACTTCCTTACGATGTACGGAAGTAGGGGATGCGCACGCCCGGCGCGGCCCGGCGGATCTCGGCATTCGTCCGCTCCAGGTCCGCGCGGATGTCCTTGGACCACCACCGACAGATCCATGCACACCACGGGCACCACGAGGTGGTGGGGACGAGCACCTCTGAACCGCCTGCTCCAGCGCCTGACTCCACCTCGCTCCAGCCCACCTCCCGTGTGATGTGGCGCAGCGGGTACGCATGCAGGCACAGGGCCACACCCACCGGGCTCGGTCTCAGTGCAGATCGGCCCGCGCGGGGCTGCCGTCGAGGAAGCCGCCCGACTGGTGCTGCCACAACTTCGCGTAGGAGCCGTCCGACGCGAGCAACTCCTGGTGGGTGCCCTGCTCGACGATCCGTCCGCGGTCCAGGACGACGAGCCGGTCCATGGTGGCGACCGTGCTCAGCCGGTGCGCCACCACGAGCGCCGTCCGCCCGTCCATGAGCCGCCACAGCGCCTCCTGGACGAGGATCTCGCTCTCGGAGTCCAGGGCGCTGGTCGCCTCGTCGAGCAGCAGGATCGGCGCGTCGCGCAGGATCGCCCTGGCGA
The DNA here is from genome assembly GCF_053593595.1 of Streptomyces sp. NPDC002206. NCBI lineage: Bacteria > Bacillati > Actinomycetota > Actinomycetes > Kitasatosporales > Streptomycetaceae > Streptomyces > Streptomyces sp. NPDC002206. Next base: position 109,662 of record NZ_JBSFCW010000002.1, on the reverse strand, counting down.
GGGCGACCCGCTGGCGCTGTCCGCCGGACAGCTTGACACCGCGCTCGCCCACCATGGTGTCGAAGCCGTCCGGCAGCGCGTCGGCGAACTCCGTGACGTGCGCCGCCTCGGCCGCGCGGCGGATCTCGGCATCGGTGGCGTCCGGCCGGGCGAACACGAGGTTGTCCCGCAGCGTGCGGTGGAACATCGCCGGGTCCTGCGGCACGTAGGCGATCAGGCTGCGCAGGTCGGTCTGACGCAGCCTGCTGATGTCCTGACCCCCGATCAGGATCCGGCCGGCGTCGATGTCCGTCAGCCGGAGCAGCAGCCGGGTGAGCGTGGTCTTGCCCCCACCGGACCGGCCGACGAGACCGATCTTCGCCCCGCTGGGCACGGCCAGGTCGAGGCCCTCGAAGAGCGGCTTCCCGCCCCCGTGGGCGAAGGTCACCTGCTCGAAGCGGACGTCAGCGGCCTGGGACAGCAACGGCTCCGGCGACGCCGGGTCGAGCACGGTCGGCGGCGTCAGCAGCAGTTCGGTGAACTGCGCGGCCTCCGTCATCGAGCTCTCCAGACGGCGGTAGATCTGGTTGAACTCGAACATGATCCGCGTCGCGTTGCTGTAGTACGTGAAGGCGACCACGACCGCCTCCACGCCGTGCCCGCCCCCGCCGAGCGTGACCGCGAGCAGCAGGCCCAGCGCGTTGGTCAGCACGGACATCGGCGCGACCAGCGTGTCGATGCGCAGGTTGCCGTAGTCCCACGACCTCAGCGTGAGCCGCCGCGACTGCGCGACGCGGGACCGATGCTCGGCGGCCTCACGTTCCTGGGCGGCGAACGCCTGGACCGTGTCGATGTTCGTCAGGCTGTCGGCGACGTGGCCCGACACCCGGGCGATCGCCTCCTCGCGCTGTTTGACGAGCGCCTGGCGGCGACGGATGAGGGGCACCACGCACAGCGCCGTCATTGCGATCATCGCCAGGAGCCCGACTACGAGCAGCGGGTCGTAGCGCCACAGCACCACCGACCCGAACAGCAGCGGCACGAAGCTTCCCACGACCGAGAACGTAAGCGTGTCGATGAACTCCTCGAAGCGAGAGGCGAAGCTGAGGACCCGTTTGGTCAGCGACCCGGCGAAGTTGTCATGGAAGAACGCGGCGTCCTTGGCGAACAGCTCGTCCATGCCGATCACGTACAGGTGCTCGATGGCGAGGGCGGCTACGCGGTTCAGGCAGTGGAAGCCGATGCGCCACAGTGTCTCCGCGAACAGAAGGACGCCGGCGAAGCCGAGAACGTAGGGCAGCGTCGAACCGATGGAGATACCGTTGTCGCCGGCGATTCGGCCGACGAGCTTCGCGACGACCAGCGGCGCGATGTAGTTGATACCGATGTTGCCCAGCGCCGGCAGCAGCATCGCGGGCACCGTCAGCCGCGGGCACCGGGCCAACTCCCGTCCGTAGTAACGAAGTGCGAGGAGTACCGAGCCCCTGCTCCGAGGAGCCTCGCGCGATTCAGGTAAGCCCATCCCAACCCCGTGTTGTCGTGCAGCAGCCCCCCGTGCGCCTCTCGGGGGCATGCCGCTGTCTCCATGGCCGTGCGGAGCTTCGGTTCGAGTGAGTGCCCGCGCTCGGGTCGTCCTCCGACAGGCGGGGCACGACGACAAAGCCCCCCGCGCAGATCGCGGCGACGCCACCGTGCGAGTACGGGCGGGCCAGGCATCACAGTGTCCCGCGATGACGCCCGCGGAGTCCAAGCGTTTTTTCAGCCGGCGGCGCACCGCACACACGTGCGCCCCCAGCCGGACAGGTGCGGGTCTCCAGGAGTCGCGTGCGACCTGTCAACAGCGCGTCGGCAGAGGGCAGGTACCGCGAAATCGTTGGATCAGAACCACTCGGGTCGGCTGTCCGCCGCGGTGCGGTCCAGGCTGTCGAGCAGGTCGAACTGCGGTCCCGTACGCGGTAGTTCCACGCGGAAGAAGTACCGGGCCGCCTGTCGCTTGCCCTCGTGGAAGTCGTCCGTGTCGTCCTTGAGCGCGAGGAACTGCTCCAACCAGATCCAGGCCAGCACCACGTGGCCGACGGCTTCCAGGTAGACGGAGGCGTTGGCCAGGGCGGTCGCGGGGTCTCCGGTCGACCAGAGCCTGGCCGTGGTGTGCTCGACTCGGGCCGTGGCCTGCTCCAACTGGGTGGCCAGCTCGGCCGCCTCGCCGCCGCCCGCCGTGGCGCGGGCGGCGGTTGCCGAGATGGTCTGCAGCAGCAGACTCAGCCCTGCTCCGCCCTTCGTGACGACCTTGCGGCCGAGCAGGTCCAGTCCCTGGATGCCGTGCGTGCCCTCGTGGATGGCGTTGAGGCGGTTGTCCCGGTAGAACTGCTCGACGTTGTACTCGCGGGTGTAGCCGTAGCCGCCGTGTACCTGGATGGCGAGGTCGTTGGCGGCCAGGCACCACTGCGACGGCCAGCTCTTGGCGATGGGCGTCAGGACGTCCAGCAGCAGCCGGGCACGGGCGCGCCCGGGCTCCTGCTCGGCGGTGCGTTCCTCGTCGAGCAGGCGGCTGCAGTAGAGGCTGAGGGCGAGGGCGCCCTCCACATAGCTCTTCTGTGCCAGCAGCATCCTGCGTACGTCGGCGTGCTCGATGATGGGCACCTGCGGGGCGTTCGCGTCCTTGCCCGTCAGCGGGCGGCCCTGGGGGCGGGTGCGGGCGTAGTCGAGAGCGTGCAGATAGCCGGTGTAGCCGAGCGCCGTGGCTCCGAGCCCGACCCCGATGCGGGCCTCGTTCATCATGTGGAACATGTACGCGAGCCCGTGGTGGGCCTCGCCCACGAGAAAGCCCACCGCGCCCGGGGCGCCGCCCGGGGTGTACCGGCCCTCGCCGAAGTTGAGCAGGGTGTTGGTGGTGCCGCGGTAGCCCATCTTGTGGTTGAGGCCGGCCGGCACCACGTCGTTGCGCTCGCCCGCGCTGCCGTCCGGCTCGACCAGGAGCTTGGGCACGATGAACAGCGAGATGCCCTTCACACCCGCCGGCCCACCGGGGATCCTGGCCAGCACCAGGTGGACGATGTTCTCGCTGAGCTCGTGGTCACCGCCGGAGATCCACATCTTGGTACCGGTGATCCGGTACGTACCGTCGTCCTGCGGCATCGCCCGGGTGGTGATGTCGGCCAGCGAGGAGCCGGCCTGCGGCTCCGAGAGGCACATGGTGCCGAAGAACCGGCCCTCGACCATGGGCCGCACATAGGTGTCGACCTGCTCCTTGCTGCCGTGCGCCAGGAGCAGGTTGGCATTGCCGATCGTGAGGAACGGATACGCGGCGGTGCCCACGTTGGCGGCCTGGAACCAGGACATGCAGGCATTGGCGACCACGGTGGGCAGTTGCTGCCCCCCGACCTCGTAGTCCATCGCGGCGCCGGTCAGGCCGGCCTCGGCGAAGACCCGCAGCGCCTGCTCGACCTCCGGGATGACATGCACCCGCTCGCCGTCGAAGCGCGGCTCCTCGGCGTCGTTCTTCTTGTTGTGCGGGGCGAAGTGCCGGGTCGCGATGGCCTCACTGAGGTCCAGCACCGCGTCGAAGGTGTCCCGGTCGTGGTCGGCGTAGCGGGGGTGGCTGGTCAGGGTCGTGACGTCCAGCCAGTCGTGGAGCAGGAAGTCCAGGTCGCGGCGGGAGAGCAGCAGGGAGTCCATGGGCATGGGTCCGATCGGGGAGGGCGGCGGAAACGGGTACGCGTACGCGTCTGAGCGGCAGTATCAGACCGTGGTGCCGATGCCGCCGTCGACGGGGATCACTGCGCCGGTGACGTATGCCCCGGCCCGGCTGGAGAGGTAGATCGCCACGCCGGCCATGTCATCAGGGCGTCCGATCCGGCGCAGCGGAGCGGACTCGACCACGGCGTCGCCCTGTGCCTTCAGCGTGGCGGCCATCATCCTGGACTCGAACGGGCCGGGGGCGATCGCGTTGACGGTGATGCCCTGCGGGCCGAGTTCCTTGGCCAGCACCCGGGTCAGGTGGTGCAGTCCGGCCTTGCTCGCCGCGTAGGAGTAGGTGGGCAGCGGGTTGACGTGCAGGCCGTCGATGGAGCCGACGTTGATCACGCGTGCAGGGTCGTCATGGGAGCCGGCCTTGCGCAGCAGCGGCAGCAGTGCCTGGGTCAGCAGGAAGGGGCTGCGCAGGTTGAGGTCCATCACCTTGTCCCAGCCGCTGACCGGGAACTCGTCCAGTGGGGCACCCCAGGTCGCGCCCGCATTGTTGACCAGGATGTGCAGCCGCTCCTCGCGTTCGGCGATCTCCGCGGCGAGCCGGTGGCACTCCTCCTCCCGCGACAGGTCCGCGGGCAGTGCGATCGCCTCGCCGAGCTCGGAGAGCTCACGCGCGGCCTCCTCGCAGGCCGCGGCGTTGCGGGAACTGACGTAGACCCGGGCCCCGGCCGCGGCCAGGCCGCGGGCGATCATCAGGCCGATACCGCGGGACCCCCCGGTGACCAGGGCGGTTTTGCCGGAGACGGAGAACAGTGAGGTCACGGCGGACTCCAAAGGCGGTGATCGGGCGGGTACAGGCTTCCAGGATACTAAGCGGTCGCTTAGAACGCGTCAACCAGCCCGGTCCCGCCGGGTCGCCGGTCGAGCGGGCCTTGCCCATGGACCTGTGCGGCGGGTATGGAGGCCACGCGCGACCCGGCAGCGGCCGGACACATCGTGCCGACCGGCTCCGCACCCCGGACTGCAGCCCGTGGTGGCAAACGGGCTGTTCGGGGGAACGGCCGGTGTCGTGCATCGAGGTGCGGGGGTCGGGGCACCTACGGTCGGCCGGCATGACGCACGTATCGAAGGACACAGCCGACCTGAGTCGGCGGACCGCGCTCACCGGGCTCGTCGGTGGGGCCGGGGTACTGCCGGCAGGCGGCTGTACGCCCTCGGGCGCAATTCCCGCGCAAGGGCCCACACCCAGTCGTACGGGATCGGCCACCGGCTCCGCGGACGGTGCCACGCCCGGGGTGATGACCCTGTTCAAGGATCCGGGGTTCGACTTCAACGGGCTTCTCGCACTCGGCGCCGCCGACTACGAGCAGTTCTATCCGGGGCAGCCGCGCCAGATGTTCGACAAACTGACGCCCCCAAGGACTACGTGAAGCTCACCGCAGCGACCGGCGCGCAGCTGCACTGCTCCCCGATGGCCCCGCAGCAGCGCTGCGAGGTCGTCTTCGACTGGCTGCAGGAGACGTTGCCCGGGCGCTGACCGCGCGTGACGCGGCGTCGTGGACAGCGCTCGGCATGACACCGCTGCTTCGGCATCCGAAGAGGGCCCCCGCATGGCCCCCGCTCACGCGTGAGGGGCGCTCCGAAGAGCGCCCCTCACCTGCGGAAAATTCCGACATCTCTGTCGGGACGACAGGATTTGAACCTGCGACCCCTTGACCCCCAGTCAAGTGCGCTACCAAGCTGCGCCACGTCCCGCTGCGACTCCCCCTGGTGTTCCCAGGCGGGCGCGCAGGACAAACATTACCTCACTCCGTTGACCGGATCGACGCGCGTGCCTGGTGAGCGCGGGTGGCGAGCGATTCGGCGCCGCACGCAGTGGCCAGTTTCTCCGCCCGGGCGAGCTCCCTCGGGGAGCGGATCGCGATGCCGTAGTCGAAGCGGGCCAGGGCATGTTCGTACGCGGACGGGGAGGCCTCCAGGTGCCGGACCGCGTCGGCCAGCAGGTGCTGGGCGTCCTCGGGGCGGGCGAACAGCGAGACGCAGCGCAGCGCCTCACCGATCGCGGTCTCCGTGCCGAACCTCTCCGCGTGCACCCGGGCCGAGGTCGCGAGTTGGGCGGCGCGGGCCGGGTCGTCTTCGGCCAGGGCACGGGCGAGATCGCCGGCCCAGGGGGCCCAGATGCCGTTGAACCTGCCGCGCGGCTCGAGTGCCTGGCCGGCCGCTTCCAGTTCGGCGACGGCCTCCTTCGTACGGCCTTCGGCGAGCAGGAGACGGCCTCGGACGCACGGCGCGTCGGGCAGCACCATGGCGCTGGGGTAGGGCAGCCCGAAGTGGTACCTGTCAGCTATCGTGCGGGCCTCGGAGATGCGGCCGCGGGCCAGCAGTGTGTCGATGAGCAGGCAGGCGGCATCCCAGTGGACGGGCAGACCACTGCCGACACGGTCGGCGAGCCGCAGCCCTTCGCGCAGGAAGCCCTCGGCCTCGGCCAGTCGGCCGCGACGACGGTGGACCAGGCCGAGGAGGGTGTGCGCGAATGCGAGGTGGGCGCCGCTCCAGCCGGAGATCTCGAAGGCGCGCACTGCCTCGCTGAAGAGTTCCTCGGCCCGGTCGAGCTGGTCGGTGAAGGCATAGGTGATGCCGACCAGGGTGGGGAACTCGAAGCCCCATTCGGTGTCGGTCCAGCCCAGACCGCGGGCGGGGCGCCCGTCGACCAGGGCGCGTTCGCAGAGGTCGACGACGAGTTGCGAGTTCTCGCCGCGCAGCATGGCGTCGAACGCGCGGATGGTGAGCAGGGCGCGCTCGGCGTTGTCCTTGCCGGTGAGGTGGTCGGCGTTGCGGGCGAGCCGACTGGAGCGGCCGGAACCGTCGTCCTCGGCGGCCTGCATGCCCTCCCACATGAAGTGCGCGGCCTGGAGCCGCATCTGACCCGGGCCGGGGGCGGTGCGTCCGGCCTCGGCGGCGAGGGCGAGTGCGGCTTCCTTCAGCTGGTTGTTGTGGGAGAGGGCCGCGGCGAGCCGGAAGGTGGCGTCGACCCGTACGTCGTCGTCGAGTCCGGGCAGATCGAGGGCGGCGCGCAGATGCTGGACAGTGGTGGGTGGGGAGCTGAGCAGCGTGGCGCAGCCCAGTTCGTACAGCAGCGTGGCGCGCATCTGGTGGCGCGGCGGTTCCCGCAGGGCCCGCTCCAGGCAGCGGCGCGCGGCCTCGGGTGCGCCGACGGCGAGGTGCTGGCCGGCTGCTTCACGGAGTTGCTCGACCAGTTCCTGGTCATCGTCCGGGTGCACTTCGAGGAGGTGGCGGGAGGCCGCGGCGGCACCCAGTCCGGCCCTGGCGATCGCCCAGGCGGCCCTGCCGTGCATGGCGGTGCGGGTGGCCGGCGGGATGGAGCGGTAGACGGCGGTGGCGATCAGCGGGTGGACGAATTCGAGCGGGTCGAAGCCGCTGACGATACGGGCGTCGCGCAGCCGTGCGGTGCAGTCGGCGGCCTCGGCGGGGCTCATCCCGGCGAGGGTGGCGGCGAGGTCCTGGGAGATGTCGGTGCCGAGGACGGCGGCGGCCCAGGCGAACCGGTTGGCGTTGGTGCCGAGCCGTTCGAGCCGGGCGACGAGTCCGCTGCCGCGGGCCGAGGCGCCGAGTTCGCGCAGCAGTCCGGCCGACTCCTCCAGTGGCGGCAGTTCGCGGTCCTGCACCTTGGCGACGAGTTCGACCGCCTCGTACGGGTTGCCGCCGGTGACGGCCCACACCTCGCGGCAGAACGGATCGTCGGCGTGGTCGCCCAGCGCCGCCCTGACCAGTTCGGCGGTGGCGTCGGGGGTGAGGGCGCGCAGCGCGACCCGCACCTGCGCCGGGTGTCCGCTGCCGTTGCCGCCCTCCGCCTTCCGCGCCGCCAGCTCGTCCGGACGGTGCGCCTGGACGACCAGGACGGGCAGTTCGCCGAGGCACGCGGTGAACGAGGCCAGCCAGGCGAGGGATTCGCCGTCCGCCCAGTGTGCGTCGTCGATGATCAGCACCAGTGGACGGTGGCTCAGCCGTGAGGCGAGCCGCGCGACGACCCACTCGATCCCGTCCCGTACACCCTGCGGATCGGGCTGCGGGCCGGTGGGGTCGGCGAGCCCGAGGGCGGGTGCGGCGATCTCGTACCAGGCCCCGAACAGACTCTTCACTTCGTCGGGCGGGAACTGGTCGAGGGCGGGCTGCAGCAGTTGGCGTACGACATGGAACGGTACGGACGTGACCGTCTCGCCGCCGCGCGCGGACCAGACGGTGCACCGGTCCGCCGCCAGGATCTCGATCTCCGCGAGCAGTGCGGTCTTGCCGATGCCTGCCTCGCCACTGAAGATCAACAGTCCGCCGACGGCCTGGGCGCCGCACAGGGCATCCACGGCTTGTGCGGCGGCAGCGAGTTCCGGATCACGCTCGTACAGCGGCCGGGACGGCTTCATGCCTACCCTCCCCATAGTGGTACGGATGGCTCCCGACACTAGTCGTGCGCGGGTGCCCACCGACAGTGGTTCGGACAGTTCGTCGCAGGTGCGGGGCACAATCGAAGGGTGGACGAGACTCACAGGGACCGCGACGCCGAGGGCCGGGCGCGCAACGCGCGCCCCCGGGACGGGCTGGGACGCCCGCTGCCGTACGGGACGCCGGGGGTGGAGCGGCAGCCGGAGGGGGTGATCCGCTCCCCCGACGAGACGCTGCGGGAGGCGCAGCGGCTGCTGGACGCGGGGATGCCGTTCCATGCGCACGAGGTGTTCGAGGATGCGTGGAAGTCGGGTCCCGAGGAGGAACGGGAGTTGTGGCGCGGGCTGGCACAACTGGCGGTGGGGCTGACGCATACGGCCCGCGGCAATACGACGGGCGGGGCGCGGCTGTTGCGACGGGGTGCGGCGGCGCTCGCGGAGTGCGCGCGGTCCGACGGGTTCGCGGAACCCGGGGAGTTCGGGGACGCGGTGCCCTACGGGATCGGGGTCCATGGACTGATCGACTGGGCGCAGGAGCTGGCCGGACGGGTGGAGGCGGCGGACGCACAGTCGGTGGATGCGGCCGAGGAGGCGCCGTGTCTGCGGCCGGAGCGCCGCTAGACCGGTGTGGGGCGGCGAGCCGGCCGGCTGCGATCGTTTTCGGGCTCCCCTCGCCCGGACGGGCGAACACGGCGCCGCGAAGCTATTACCATCCCGCGTCATGAGCACTTCTGACCAGGACCAGTCCGTGGACACCCCGATACCCGCCCCCGACGTCGATACAGCGGCCGAGGTTGAGGCCGAGACGGAGGTTGAGGCTGAGGCGGAGGGCGAGGCCGAGGCGGAGGTTGAGGCGGAGGGCGAGGCCGAGGGTCACAGACTGACACCACGTCAGGCGAGACGGTTGCGGATCGCCCTCTCGTCGGTCGGCATGGTGGCGATGGCGGTCGTGCTCGGGCTGCGGATCGCGAGCCGGTCGTCCGTTCTGGTGGTCGGGGTGTACGGGCTGGCGCTGATCCTGTGCGGGGTCGTGATCGAGCTCAGCCGCAACGGCCGGACCCGGCTGGGCAGTTGGCTGCTGGCTGTCGGCCTGGTGGCAGCGATCGGTTCGGACTGGCTGCTGATCCCCTGACGCCGCGCCGAGGGCTCAGTGCACCGTGATCCACACGGTTCCGCCGTGCGGGTCCACCCGGTCGAGCCAGTCACCCCGCAGCCGGAACGACCGGTTCGGCACGGCGGGCAGCAGCAGCCGCTCCCGGTGGAGCAGGTGTCCGTCCTGGCCGACGACGAGGAACGGGCGGAGCAGCCGCCGGCCGGTGCGCAGGGTGAAGCGGTCGTGCAGCGGGCGGCTGCCGTCCAGGGCGACGAGGTTCGGCGCGATCCACTCCAGCGGGGCGCCGACGGCGAGCGCCGGGCGGCCGGTCGGCCAGGGATCCGCTGCCAGGTGACGCAGTACGGGAGCGGCCACGGCCCGGCCCTCGGCGGCCGCGGTCCCCGCGCTCTCCACCGCGTGCAGCAGGTTGCCGACGGCGAAGACACCGGTCGCCCGGGTGCGGTACGAGTCGTCGTACGCGAGACCACGGGTACCGGCGTCCAGGGTCGCCCCGCCACGCCGGGCCAGCTCGTGGTCGGGGATCCAGTCGCCGGTGAAGACGACGGTGTCGCAGGGCAGGGTCGTGGTCCGGCCGTCGCGGTGGCGCAGCGAGACCCCGGTGAGCCGCTCCCGGCCGGTGAGTCCGGTCACGGTGGCGTGGGTGAGGAGCGGTGTGCGGTGCCGTGCGCGTCCCGGGGCGGCGGGCAGCGGGGACGGCGGCTGGTCGGTGACCAGGGCGACCACGTCGAGGCCGGCCACCCTCAGCGTGTCCGCCGCGGCGTGGCTGACGGGTTCGTTGCCGATGACGACCGCTCGCGTACCGAGTGGTGGTTCGTCGCGCGCCGTTCGTACGGCACGCCGTCCGCGTACGGGAACGCCCGTGAGCAGGCGGAGATCGCGGCGGACATCGTCTGACGCGACGGCTGTCGCGGCCTCTTCGGGCCCTCTTCAGGCCCTCCTGAACCCTCGGGTCCGGGAGGGCCTTGCCGTGCCGCCGGGTGTGCTCAGCCCACGAGCAGCTGGAGGCCGCCGAGCACGGTCGCGCCGATCACCAGTCGTTCGAAGAGCTTCTGGTTGATCCGGTCCACGCACTTGCGGCCGATATAGGCGCCGGGAACGACGAACAGCAACATCGCGGCGTCCAGCAGCAGCGACTGGGCATCGATGAGGCCGAGACCCACGCTGAACGGCACCTTGGAGGTGTTGACGATCAGGAAGAACCACGCCGACGTACCAAGGAAGCCGAGCTTCCGGAAACCGGCCGAGAGCAGATAGAGCGACATCACGGGGCCGCCCGCGTTGGCGACCATGGTGGTGAAACCGCCGAGCACTCCGTACGAACGGGCCTTGAGCCGGCCCGTCCGGGACGGGCGGCCGGACTCCTCCGGAGGTTCCTTGCCCTCGGCGCCGGAACGGCGCCGCCAGACGGTGACGCCTGCCATGAAGAGCAGAATCGCGCCGATCGACGTCCTCACCGCGTCGTCGTCGGCCCACATCATGAAGAGCGTGCCGGCCACCACGCCCACGGCGACAGCGGGGAACAGCCGCAGCAGCGTCGGCCAGTGCGCGTGTCTGCGGTAGGTGAGGACGGCGAGCACATCGCCTGCGATGAGGATCGGGAGCAGTACCCCGGTCGACTCGCGGGCCGGGAGTACGGCCGCGAAGACCGCGAGACTGATCGTATTGGCACCGCTGACGGCCGTCTTGGAGAAGCCTACGAGTGCGGATGCCGCGGCCAGCGCCGCCAGTTGCCAGAGTGTGAGGGTGTCCATGCCAGGAACAGATGGTAGTCGCACCCATTTTCGGGCCGCGATCGAGTCCCTCGCTCAACGCCCAGCCTTGCACCGACTGATCCGATGTGTTGTCACACGACTCCCTCCATCACCGGTCCAATCGGCCATATCTACTGGGTAGTTGCACGTCAGGAGTCTTGACCCCGGATAGTGGCGTTGCAAGCATCGGATGTCTCAGTGGGCAGCCACGGTGGCTCCACCCACATCGGCCCCGGCGAGAGGGCGACGGCCATGGCATTCGTACCGCACAGCCGCACATCTCCAGCACTTCGATCAGCGGGCAGACCGCGCACTTCACCGGCGGGGCGCAGATGGACCCTGTTCTGCCTGTCCCTGGCCCTCGCCATGGCAGCGGCGCTCCTCGGCGCACCCGCCGCCACCGCCGAGGTCCAGCATCCGCGCCAGCAGTGGATGCGCGAGTCCACGGCGGGGCTGTTCCTCCACTGGGGCATGTTCACCGCGCCCCGTCATGTCGACTGCAAGGCGTGGGAGCACGACGTCGACGCGGGCGGCTGGACCGCCGACTACTGGGTCGACGAGGCCCGCAAGCTCGGCGCCTCGTACATCGTCCTCGCCACCTTCCACAGCAGGCTGGGCTATGCACGGCCGTGGCCCTCGAAGATCCCCGGCAGTTGTTCCACGGAGCGCGACTTCCTCGGCGAGCTCGTGAACGCGGGCAAGGCCAAGGGCATCAAGGTCATGCTGTACATGACCGACGATCCGCAGTGGCACAACGAGGTGCCGGGGGTGCAGACGCTCGACTCGGACGCGTACTCCGCGCACAAGGGCGAAAAGGTCGACCTGACGACGCGCGAGGGATTCGGCCGGTTCAGCTACGACCAGTTCTTCGAAGTGATGGAGAACTACCCGGATCTGGCGGGGTTTTGGATCGACAACGACAACGAGTACTGGGAGAACCATCACCTCTACGAGCAGATCCGGGCGAAGCGGCCGTCCTGGTTGTTGACCAACAACAATGAGGACACGCCGATCATGGACACGGTCAGCAATGAGCAGAAGACCGGCATGACCCCGGCGTACGACTATCCATCGGCCGCGTTCACACCGATGCCCCGCATCTCCGAGGGTGACTACAAGCTGCCGACCAGCGGCGACTGGTGGTACGACGGCAAGGACCACCCGGTGGACTTCCGGCTGAGCACGGGCCGGTACATCACCAACGCGGGCTCGTCCATGAAGTCGCTGATGGCGGAGACGGCCATGGTGAACGGCAGGTTCCCGCCGAGCCAGCAGGAGTACAACGACTTCATGGCCGAGTGGACCGCGCCGATCCGGTCCTCGCTGCAGGGCACCGAGGGCGGCGGCTACATGTACGGCGGGATGCAGCCCGGATTCTGGAACGACGGCGCACACGGTGTCATCACCGTCGGGCCCGGGGCGCGGACGCAGTACGTGCATGTGGTGACCCGGCCCCGAACGGATCTGGTGCGCCTGCGGGACAACGGGTACCGGGCGACGGGGGTGACCGATGCGCGCACCGGGAAGGCGATGGCGTTCAGCCAGTCCGGGGGCTATCTGACGATCCTCGGGATCGTCGGCTGGGATCCTTACGACACGGTGTTCAAGGTCGAGACGGACGGCCGGCAGCACTCCTACTACCCGCAGAACTCCCTGCGGGCCACGGCCTCGTCCGCGGCAACCGGGCACCCCGCCGCCGATGTCGTCGACGGAAGTCACGAGAACTACTGGGACAGCGACGGGAAGCTCCCCGCGTCCGTGACGATCGACCTCGGCAGCCGCCGCAAGGCGACCTCGCTCGCGGTCAACCAGCGCGAATGGTCACCGACGCACGCCCGGTCGACGTTCGGCAGGCCGGAGGACTCCGCGCGGATCAAGGACTACTCGGTCTCGACGAGCGACGACGGCAGGCACTGGAGGGCGGTTCGTACCGGGGCCCTGCCGAGCGCCCGTGGGGTGCAGTTCATCGACATCGGTGAACGGACGGCCCGCTATCTGAAGCTCGACGTACGGAACACCTGGGCCGGTCCGCAGGCACCGGACTTCTTCGGCCGGCTCAGGATCGACGAGATCAAGGTGGCCCACGGGGCGCCGGTGTCGGGCTCGGCGCAGATGCCGCTGGAGGCGGAGTCGCGGAGCAACGACCGGGACGGCGGTGTACGGGCGTCCGCGTGCGGGGCCTGCTCGGGTTCGTCCCGGCTCGTCGGGTTCGGCGGCGGAGCACGTAACTCCGTGACGTTCCGCGGCGTGACGGCCACCGAAGCCGGGAACTATCGGCTCCAGTTCGACCACACCGCGGGATCCGCGACCTCGCTGTCGGTGCGGGTCAATGGCGCCGCGGCCATCGATGTGGCGGTGCCCGCGGGCAACCCGGACGTGCCGGGGTCCACAGCTGTCTCCGTGCCGCTGGTAGCGGGAACCAATACCGTCGAGGTGTTCAGCAGGGCGGCCCGGGGGCCGGGCCTCGACCGGATCGCCGTCGGACCGCTGCCGCCGACGTCGTACGTGCCCAAGACGACGCTGACGGTCGATCCGCACGGGCTGCAGTGGGTCGGCGCCGGGCAGCAGTCGATCAAGGTGACGGCGAAGCTGCGGCTCGACGCCGACGACATGCTCGACGGTGTCCGGCTCGCCCCGAAGGTTCCCGCGGGCTGGTCGGTCGAGGGCGGTCCGGCAACGGCGTCGTCGATGCGGCTGGGCGAGACCCTGGAGGCGAGCTGGACGCTGACCTCGCCGCCCGGCGCGGATGTCGCTTCGACGACGGTGCCCGTCACCGCGGCCTTCCTGACGCTCGGCACACCGCACGAGGTGACGCAGAGCGTCGGCGTCCGGCCGCGCCCGGCGGAACGGGTGTTCATGCGCGAGGCCGAGGACTCGCGGAACACGCTCGGCACCGCGGGTCTGACCGGCTGCTCGCCCTGCTCCGGCGGCGAGAAGGTGCGCAACATCGGGGGCAGCGCGGCTGCCGATGTCCGGTTCCCGGATGTCACCGTGGACCGGGCCGGCACGTACACGCTGTTCATCGACTACACGGTGAACGGGGACCGTTCGTTCCTGGTGAGCGTCAACGGCGGAGCGCCGGTCGAAGCGGCGGTGAGCGGCGTCGGGAACAGCACCCCGACGACGACCACCGTTCCGGTGACGCTCGCCGCGGGCGCCAACACGATCAGGATCTACAACGACGAGGAGTCCGCGCCCGACCTCGACCGGCTGTCGCTGGGACAGCCGTAGGATCTTCGGCGGATCCACCTCAGGGGCCGTTCCTCAGCGGCCCCTGAGGTGTTCCGGGCGTCCGCCGGGTCGGTAACCACAGGCAGGCGGCGGCGAGCAGCGCCACGTCGCCGCCAGGCGCCCCGATCGGCACCGTCCCGATACGCGGCCTGCAGGACCCCGGCCGCGATCGCGATGCCCGCGGCATCGTGACGTGCAGCGGACGGCACCGCCCCCACACGACCGGAGCGATCGTGCGGGGCATCGGACCGCCCAGGCCGGACCAGGCACCCGGGAGCGTGAGGGAACCCGTCCACCCACAACGGACCGGCCGCCGGAAGGCCGCCGCCGAGCGGGAAGCGAAAGCGGGGGACCAGCGCATCCAAAACCGTTCGGGATGCGCCCAGCACGCACCAGTGAGTCCACGACTCACTCATGCACTCTGGTTAGGAACGGTGATCGCTATGCTGCCACCCAAGCGCGCACGCGAAGCGTTCAAACGAACAGTGCGCCACCGGTACGGCGAGGGAGCCAACAGCATGCGGGAGCCGGTTGAACTCAGGCGTCAGCGAATCCTGTCGGTGGTGCAGTCGCGGGGCGCCGTCAAGGTCAGCGTGCTCGCCGCCGAGCTGGATGTCTCGGTGGTCACGATCCGGCGGGACGTGGAGGAGCTGACCCGGGTGGGGAGGCTGCGGCGCGGGCACGGGGTGGCCCGTCCGATGGTCGACGTGCCGGAACCCGCCACGGCCCCGGCGGCGCGGACCGAGGAGCCGGCCGGGGACAGCGCTGCGGTGGCCCTCGTGGTACCGGAGCGGCATTCGTATCTGTACGAGACGCTGCACGGCGCCCGGACCGTGCTGGAGGAGTCCGGGATGCGGATCGCCCTGCACATCGCGCCGCAGTCGGCGGGCGCCGAACGGCCGCTGGTGGAGCGGGCGCTGGCGGACGGGGCCCGCGGGCTGCTGATCGCCCCCCGGTGGCGCAACGCGCGCTCGGAGGAGCTGGACTACGGCTGGCTGGCGGAGGTGGGGGTGCCGACCGTGCTGATGGAGCGGCGGCCCCGGCCGGGCAGTGCGCTGCACGCTCTGGACTCCGTCTGTTCCGACCACTGGTACGGGACGCATCTGGCCGTGGACCATCTGGTGTCGCTGGGCCACCGTCGTATCGTCCTGGCCGCCCGCGACGACAGTCCGACGGCGCGCACCATCCGGACGGCGTTCGCCGAGATCGCGGCGGCCCGTCCGGAGGTTGAGGACTGGTCGATAGTGCTCAGTTCGCCTGCGGCGGTGTCCGGCCCCGGTCCGCAGACGCCCGGCGCACCGGCCGAAGCCGCGCCCGCTCCGGATCCCGGCGGCGACGGCACGACGGTCGACCTTGCTGCGCTGCTGCGCGAACAGGGCGCCACGGCGGCCGTGCTGCACGGCGATGTGGACGCGCTGATGCTGGTGCAGCGGCTGGCGGAGGGCGGTGTCCAGGTGCCGCGGGACTGCTCGGTGGTGGCGTACGACGATGTGGTCGCCGCCCTGGGCAGTACGCCGCTGACCGCGGTGGCGCCACCGAAGGCGGAGATCGGGCGGGCGGCGGCCGAGTTGCTGCTGTACCGGCTGGCCGGGACCGTCGGTGCCACCGGTCCGGTGCGCAGGACGGAGTTGCTGCCCACTTTGAAGATCCGCGGTTCGGCGCGGCCGCTTCCCACCCCTGAAGGCTGATCGTTTGACCGCTTTCATTTTCTTCTGAGCGATCTATTGACCCGTACCGATCAGCCGATCAGGATTCCCGTGTCTCGAATCAGGAGCCGCGGGAGGCACCCATGCCTGGTCGGCAGAGCCGTCGATCCGTGCTCGCCTCGATCGCCGCCCTGCCGCTGACGGGCGCGCTCAGCGCCTGCAGCAGCAGTGACGGTGCATCAAAGTCGGGCAGCACGAGCAAGACCAGCACCATCAGCAGCAAGGGCGCGAAGCACGCCACGCACATCACCTTCTGGTCGGCCCTGCGCGGCAGCCAGGAGGTCGTGGACGCGTTCAACCGCACCCACGACCGCGTCCAGGTCGACTTCCAGCAGATCCCCACGGGAGGTCAGGGCGGTTACGCCAAGCTGAGCAACGCGTCCCGGGCCGGCAACGCCCCGGATGTCGCGACCATCGAATACCCCCAGGTCCCCGGCTTCGCCATCGACGGCGTGGCACGCGAGCTCACCGATCTGATCGGCGACGGACTGCGCGCCAAGCTGCTGCCGCAGGCGCTGGGACTGACCAC
Source organism: Streptomyces sp. NPDC002206 (assembly GCF_053593595.1). Taxonomy (NCBI): domain Bacteria; kingdom Bacillati; phylum Actinomycetota; class Actinomycetes; order Kitasatosporales; family Streptomycetaceae; genus Streptomyces; species Streptomyces sp. NPDC002206. The sequence goes on along the minus strand of NZ_JBSFCW010000002.1, from coordinate 93,208 downwards.
TTTCGAGAAGCGCGTCTTCAGTGTGCCGCTGGACGTCGAGCCGATGCTGATGCACTACCGCACCGACCTGTTCCAGCAGTTCGGTCTCGAAGTACCACGCACCTGGGACGAGTTCGAGGAAGTGGCCCGGACCGTCCGCCGCCGGGCCCCGGACCGGCGCCTGGCGACCTTCGCCACCGACGGTGCCATGCAGTTCGCGGCGCTCGCCTGGCAGGCCGGCGCCCAGTGGTTCGACACCTCGGACGGCGCCTGGAACGTGTCGCTCGCCGACGAGCCGACCCGCCGCGTCGTACTGGCAACGGCTGATCGACCAGGACCTGGTCTTCTTGAACGCCGTGGACAGCCGGCAGAGCGACGCCCAGATCAGCAACGGCCAGATCCTCGTCCGGCTCAGCGGCGCCTGGGACGCCGGGGCGCAGATGAACGCCCGGCCCGCCCAGAAGGGCCAGTGGGCCGTGGCCCCGCTCCCCCAGTGGGATCCGGCGAATCCGGCCGTGGGCACCCACGGCGGCTCCACCTTCGCGGTCACCAAGGACAGCCGGCACCCGGAGGCCGCCCTGGAGTTCATCGAGTGGCAGGTGTCGCACCCGGACGCTCTGCGCGCCCGGCTCTCCAGTGGCAGCAGCAGCCAGTATCCGGCCGCCCCCGGTCTCGTCGCCGTCGGCCGCAAGGCCTTCGACCGCAGCTACTACAGCGGCCAGGACATCTACACGGTCTTCGAGGAGGAGGCGCACAAGATCCGGCACGGCTGGCTCTGGGGACCGCGGATGACCGCCACCGGAAAGGTGATGCAGGACGGCTTCGCACGGGCGAGCGGCGGCCAGGGTTCGTTGATCGACGCGGTGGGCGCCGCCCAGCAGGGCACCATGCCCCCTGATGGCGTCCGGCACCGGGCTGGTCAACACCTTCTGGTCGGTCTTCATCCCGGTGCTCTTCAATCCGTTCGGTGTGTATCTCGGCCGGATATTCAGTCAGGGATACGTGCCGAACGAGGTGCTCGAAGCGGCGCGTGTGGACGGCGCCGCCGAGCTGACCACCTACTTCCGGGTCGCGCTGCGGATGCTGGGGCCCGGTCTGGTCACTGTCTTCCTCTTCCAGCTCACCGCCATCTGGAACAACTTCTTCCTGCCGATGGTGATGCTCTCCGACCAGGACCTGTATCCGGTCAGTCTGGGGCTCTACACCTGGAACAGTTCCGCCACCGTGTCCCCCGAGTACTACCCCGTCGTGATCATGGGCTCGCTGCTCGCCGTCCTCCCGCTGATCCTCGCCTTCGCACTGCTCCAGCGGTTCTGGAAGTCGGGGCTCACCGCGGGCGCCGTCAAGTAACCGGGCCACCCGGACCACTCCCGTACCAGGAGCAAGATGCCCAGCACCACCCTCACCGCAGCCCGTCGGCCGCGCGCCGCCGTCGCCATGAAGCCGGATGCCGCGGCCGCCGTCCTCACCCCCCGATCCCTGGCCGCACTCTCCGAGGTGTGCGCTCTCGCCCCGCTGCCCGTCCTCGACGACTTCACCACCGACCGTGCCCGCGCCACGCTCGCGGACGCCGAACTCCTGGTCACCGGCTGGGGCTGCCCGCCGCTCGACGAGACCGTGCTGGCGGCGGCTCCCCGGCTGCGCGCCGTCGTGCACACGGCGGGCTCCGTCCGCGGGCACATCACCGAGGCCTGCTGGGACCGGGGCATCGAAGTCTCCTCCGCCGCCGCCGCCAACGCGCTGCCGGTCGCGGAGTACACCGTCGCGATGATCCTGCTCTCCGGCAAGCGGGCCCTGGAGCGGGCCCGCGACTACCGGGACGGGCGCCGCCGTGACGACTGGCTGCGCACCTCGCCCGAGGTCGGCAACTACGGCCGCACCGTGGGCATCCTGTCCGCCTCGTTGATCGGCCGGCGCGTCATCGAGCTGCTGCGTCCGTACGACCTGCGAGTGCTGCTGCACGATCCCTATGTCTCCGCGGCGGACGCCGCCGAGCTGGGTGTCCGGCCGGTCGAACTAGCCGAGCTGTTCGCGCAGAGCGACGTGGTGAGCGTCCACACCCCGCTGCTGCCCGCCACCAGCGGGCTCGTCAGTCGTGAACTCCTCACCTCGATGCGCCCGGACGGTGTGCTCATCAACACCTCGCGGGGCGCCGTCGTCGACCAGGACGCGCTCACCGACGTACTCCGCCAGGACCGGATCCGCGCAATCCTCGACGTCACCGACCCCGACACGCTGCCGTCCGCACACCCCCTGTGGGAGTGCGACAACGCCCTGATCACTCCGCATCTCGCGGGCTCGCAGGGAAACGAGTGGCAGCGGCTGGTCGACCTGGCGGTCCGCGAGATCGGCCGCTGGGCCGCGGGCGACGGTTTCGCCCACCCCGTACGACGCGAAAGGCTGGCATTCCTCGCATGACCTCTCCGCTTGAACTTCCCTCCGACGACCGCGACCTGAGCCCGTACACCGGCTACACCCGGGCGCACTGGGAGGCGGCGGCGGACGGCCTGCTGCGGGCCGCGTGGCAGTGGTCGACACCCGGCCGCGCGCTGCTGGACCTGCCGGGCCGGCCGTCCGGATCCGGGGTGCGCTCGGACGGTCTGGAGGGCTATGCCCGTACGTTCCTCGCGGCGGCGTTCCGGGTCGCCGGCGCGGACGGGAAGGATCCGCACGGCTGGCTCGACCGGTACGCGGACGGACTCGCCGCCGGTACCCGGACGCCCGGCCGGGACGATCCGGAGTCCTGGCCACTGATCCTCGACCACCATGTGCAGGGCCAGCCCATGGTCGAGTCCGCCTCGGTCGCCATCGGGCTGCGGCTGACCCGCCCCTGGCTGTGGGACCGGCTCGATCCCGACGTCCAGGACCGGGCCGCGGAGTGGCTGCGCGGTGCGCTGCGGCACACCCCCGCACCCAACAACTGGTATCTGTTCCCCTACTCCGTGGCCGCGTTCCTGGAGTCGGTCGGCCGCGGCGACGCGGAGACGACCCGGGCGAAGGAGCGGGCGCTCGACCTGCTGGAGGGCTGGTACCGGGGACAGGGCTGGTACGCGGACGGCGACGGCGCCGCCTTCGACCACTACAACGGCTGGGCGCTGCACCTGTACCCGGTACTGGACGCGCATCTGTCGGGCGACCCCGAGCTGTCCGCGCACTACGGCTCCCGGCTGCGCGAACACCTGGACAGCTTCTCGCTGCTGTTCGGCGGCGACGGCGCGCCGATCCACTTCGGCCGCTCGCTGACCTACCGCTTCGCGGCCGGTTCGGCGGTCGCGCTGGGCGCCGTCACCGGCCACACCCCGCTCTCCCCCGGTGCCTCGCGGCGGGTGATCAGCGGTTCGCTGCGCTACTTCCTGGACCGCGGTGCGACGGGCACGGACGGGCTGCTGAGCCTGGGCTGGCACGGCCCGCACGAGGCGACGCTGCAGCACTACTCGGGCCCCGCGTCCCCGTACTGGGCGTCCAAGGCGTTCGTCTCGCTGCTGGCCCCGGAGGGCCATTCGCTGTGGACCGCGACCGAGGAACCCGCGCCCAGCGAGGGCCCCGACCGGGTACTGGCGCTGCCCGCACCCGGTCTGCTGATCCAGTCCACCCGGGCGGACGGCATCGTACGGCTGCACAACCACGGCAGTGACCATGTCCGGCCGCACGAGGGCGAGTCGGGTGTGCAGGACGATCCGCTGTACAGCCGCCAGTCGTACTCCACGGTGACCGGCCCCACGTCGAAGGCGAACGCGGCGGACAACCATCTGGCCGTCGTCGTCGCGGGGGTGCGAAGCGGCCGCCGCAGCATCCGCCCGCTGGGCGCCGGACAGGGGGACGGCTGGGGCTGGGCCGCGTCCTGGCACCGCCCCGTCTTCACGTCGGGTGCGCCGATGGTGCCGGGGCTGCGGGTCGAGAGCGTCACGGTGGTCCGCGGGAGGTACGAGCTGCGGGTGCACCGGGTGCTGGGCGCGCCGGCCGGGGCGCGGGTGGAGCAGACGGGCTGGGCGACCGGCCCGGACGACGGCGTACGGTCCGCGCTGCACGGACTGCACGGCTGGGAGACTTCGGACGAGGTACGGGCCCCGCAAGGCACGGCGTACACCCGCTGGGCGGTGGTGCCGCGGCTCGGCGCGGACGCGGAGGGGACGGTCCTGCTGGTGTCCCTCGCGTCCCTGACCGCGGAGCCGGACGCGACGGCGCTCGCGGCGGCGGTCAGCGGGGTGAATGTGGACGGCGACACGGTCGAGATCGGCTGGGCGGAGGACGGGGCGACGACCCGTATCGCCTTCGAACCGCTGAAGGTCGAGCACCGCTGACCAGCTGTCCGCCGGACGGCCTCATGGCCGTCCGGCGGACGACCCCGCCCTACGCGTCGAGGCGGATCACCACCACCAGCGACCGGGGACCGTGCACCCCCTCGACCCGCTCCAACTCGATGTCCGAGGTGGCCGAAGGCCCGCTGATCAGGGTCGTCGGCCGCTCCGGCACCAGCCGGGCCACCGCCTCCGGCACCCCCACCTCGACCGCCGACAGATCCACCACGCACACGTGCAGGTCGGGGACGAGCGACAGCGCCCGTCGCCCCTGGTCGGGCGAGCCGTCGAGGAAGATCGTGCCGGTCTCGGCGCAGCCGACGGCCGACCCGGTGACGACACCGTCCAGCGCGTCGAGCCGGGGCGCCGGAATATCGGCACAGTCCTGCTGAACCTCCCCGTCGTACGCGTCGAGCCACCGCTCGTCGAGCCCGGCGGGCACCCCGATCTTCCGGGCACCACGCTCCCGCAGGACCTGCGCGATCACTTCGGCGGTGCGGTCGCCGGTACAGGCGTGCACCTGTGCCTTGTAGTCGACGAGCCGGTCGGTGAAGAGCGCGAGGCGCTCGTCGTCGGGGAGTGTGCGGCCGGTCCGGTAGTCGCGCGGGACAGCCGTGTCGGGGGTGGGTGCGAGAGCCAGGGCATCCCGGATCCGGCCGAGCACCGTCTCGCGAGCGGTCGTCACTTTTCCTCCTGCTGCTGGTTCCTGCCGTCCTCGGCGGCGGCCCGCATGGTCGCGGCGCCCTCGTCCGACGCCAGCCAGGCGCGGAAGGACTGCTTCGGCGGCGCCACGGTGTCACGGCTGTCGCTCCACCCGTTGAACGGAGGCGGCAGATGCGAGATCTTCCCGTCCCGCCCGGCGAGGACCCGGCCCAGCCCCGCAGCCTTCTGCGCGGCCGTGAACAGTGTCGGTCTCCTCATCACGCCGGCCGCCGCCTTCATGGCCAGCTTCTCCGCCGTCGTACCGGACTGTTCGGTGTGCTGGTGGCGCAGCTCGACCAGCAGCGATGGGATGTCGATCTTGACCGGGCAGGCGTCGAAGCAGGCGCCGCAGAGGCTGGAGGCGTACGGCAGAGAGCTGTTGGGGTCATCCTTGGCCGCGTGCATCCCGGCGAGCTGCGGGGTGAGGACCGCCCCGATCGGGCCGGGGTAGGTCGATCCGTACGCATGCCCGCCGGCCCGTTCGTACACCGGGCAGACGTTCAGACAGGCGGAGCAACGGATGCAGTTGAGCGCCTCGCGCCCGATCCGGTCGGCGAGCGCGGCGGTGCGTCCGTTGTCGAGGAGCACCAGATGGAAGTCCTGCGGTCCGTCTCCCGGCGTCACACCCGTCCACATCGAGGTGTACGGGTTCATCCGCTCCCCGGTCGACGAGCGCGGCAGCAACTGCAGGAAGACTTCGAGGTCCTGATAGCGCGGCAGCACCTTCTCGATGCCCATGACGGTGATCAGGGTGTCGGGCAGGGTCAGGCACATCCGGCCGTTGCCCTCGGACTCGACGACGGACAGGGTGCCGGTCTCGGCGATCCCGAAGTTGGCGCCCGAGACCGCCACCTTCGTCGTCATGAACTTCTCACGCAGATAGGCGCGGGCCGCGGCGGCGAGATGGGCGGGGACGTTGTCGAGCCGCGGGTCCACACCGGGGATCTCCTTGAGGAAGATCTGCCGGATCTCGTCGCGGTTGCGGTGGATCGCGGGCACCAGGATGTGCGACGGCTTGTCGTGGGCGAGCTGCACGATGAGCTCGGCGAGGTCCGTCTCGTACGGGGTGATGCCGATCGATTCGAGGTGCTCGTTGAGGCCGATCTCCTGGGTGGCCATCGACTTGACCTTGATGACCTCCTTCGATCCGGTCGCGCGGACGAGCCGGGCGACGATCTCGTTGGCCTCGACGCCGTCGCGCGCCCAGTGGACGGTGCCGCCTCGCTCGGTGACCTTCCGCTCCAGCTGCTCCAGGAGTTCGGGGAGCCGGTTCATGGTGTCGGTCTTGATGGCCGAGCCGGCGTCGCGCAGCTGCTCCCAATCGGGCAGTTCACCGGTCACGTTGAGGCGTTTGGCGCGGATCGTACGGGTGGCCTTGCCGAGGTTGCGGCGCAGCTGTTCGTTGCGCAGCTCGTCGTGGGCGGCGGCGGAGAACTTCCGGTCGCCGCGCAGATTGCCCGTCCCGTACGGGGAGCGGGGCGGGGTGGCGGGCATGCCGAGGAAGGTGCTGCTCATCGGACGGCCTCCGTCAGGACGTACGGCGAGGTGCGGGTGGAGGAGAGGATCTGCGCGAGGTGCAGGGTCCGGGTGCCCGATGCGACGCGGGAGAGTCCGCCGCCGATGTGCATCAGACAGGACGAGTCGCCCGCGGTGCACACGGCCGCCCCGGTGGTGGCGATGTTGCGCATCTTGTCCTGGAGCATCGCGGTCGACGTCTCGGCGTTCTTCACGGCGAAGGTGCCGCCGAAACCGCAGCAGGAGTCGGCCTCGGGAAGCTCGACGAGGTCGATGGAGTCGACGGCCCGCAGCAGCTTCAGGGGCTTCTCGCCTACACGCAACATACGCAAGGAGTGACAGGTGGGGTGGTACGTGACGCGGTGCGGGAAGTAGGCGCCGACACCGGTGACGCCCAGGACGTCGACGAGGAACTCCGACAGCTCGTACGTCTTGGACTTGACCGTGGCGACGCCCGCGCGCAGCGCCGCGTCCCCGTACCGCTCGGCGATGATCTCGTGCTGGTGTCGGACCGATCCGGCGCAGGATCCCGAGGGCATGACGACGGCGTCGATCGACGCGTCGCCGAACTGCTCGGCGAAGTTCCGCACGAGCGGGACGGGCTCGCGCTGGTAGCCGGTGTTGACGTGCATCTGGCCGCAGCAGGTCTGCTCCGGCGGGAACACCACCTCATGCCCCAGGCGGGCGAGCAGGACCGCGGTGGATTTCACCGCCTCGGGAAAGAGCGTGTCTCCCAGACAGGTGGCGAAGAGTCCGATACGCATGGGGCCTCTCCGATCGTTTCTCTGGCCTTTATATGGTCGGACCATACTAGCCTCGGTCCGGAACGTGAAGAGGGGCAGGACATGCCGAGGGGACGATGCGCGTTCGCACCGTCCCCTGGTTGCTGTCGTGTTGCGGCTACGACTTCTCGTCCACCAGCGTGCCGTGCAGGCTGCGAATGTGCCGCTCGACCAGACCGGCCGCCTTTGCTCCCTTGCCCGCGCGCACCAACCGCAGGAGTTCGGTGTGCTCGGCGTTGAGGCCGGCAGCCGTGGCCGGCCAGTCCTCGGCCTCCTCCAGTGCGCGCAGGATCAGCGGGCGCACGGACTCGCGCACGGCGGAGGTGAGCGTGGAGGTCAGTTCATTGCCGGAGCTGCGGGCGATCTGGACGTGGAACCGGGTGTCCAGATCGTTGAACTCGGCTACGCCGACGTCCGGTTCCGCCATCCGTACGAGCAGTCGCTCCGCTTCGTCGAGGTCCTCCGCGGAGGCATGTGTGGCCGCCGCCTCGAAACTGGACCGCTCCAGCACGACGCGCGCCTCCAGGACGTCCTCCAGGCTGTAGCTGCCGAGGGCGAAGTGCAGTCGCAGCAGCCGGCCGAGGGCGCCGTCGGGGTTGCGTACGATCCGCGCCCCGGCGTCCGGGCCACGGCCGGGCTGGGCGACGAGGACTCCGATCGTCTCCAGCACCCGCAGCGCCTCACGCAGCGCGGATCTGCTGACCCCGAGGACCGGCGCGAGCTCCCGCTCGGGCGGCAGCCGGTCCCCGGCCTTGAGTTCTCCGGCGAATACCCGCTCCTCGATGCTCTGGAGCACGAGTTCATGCGTACGGGACTGCCGTACGGGTTGCCACTCGACAGGCATCGTTCACCCCCTGCCTCAGCCTCTTCATCTCACTATGTCACACACGACATGTGGTCGGACCAAATATGCGGCGCGTCGGCAGGACAGCGACGATCAGCCCGGCCGCTGTGGCGGCGACGCCCGTGCGAGGCGATCCGGCAGGCGCCGGGCCGGCCGTGGACGACGTCTCTGGCCGCGGTGTACACGCACATGAACCCGCGGAGTCTGCATCGGAGGTTCACCGCGGCGACCGGTCTGAGCCTGGCCCGCTGGGTCCAGCAGGCCAGGCTCGTCCAAGCGGTGACACTGCTCGCCAGGAACACCCCGGTCACCGCCGTCGCCATCGGTCTCGGCTACGCGACACCCAGTGCGTTCACAGCGATGTTCCGCCGCGCGCTGGGCACGACCCCTTCGGCATACTTCGCCGACGTGGAAGAAGCCCACCGGCAGACGGGGCCTCAGTAGGTCACGACGATACGGCGAGCGGGCCCGTCAACCCGGATGCTCCCGCCGTACGGGATCACCACCTGCGGGTCCGTGTGGCCGAGGTCGACATCGAGGACGGCCATCATGTCGGGGGCGTACGGGGCTTGTCCGGGTAGCTGGGTGTCGCTATCCGGCGAGCGTAGGACGAGCCCGTTTCCGGTGTCAGCCGGGTTTCTGCTCACTCGTCGAACGACCCGTGGCGGCCCGCACCGCCGCCGAACCGGTCGGCACCGGCCTGGGTCTCCCCCGCGGTCAGCGGAACCAGGCCGTGCCGGTACTCGGCCGCCAGGGCGTCCGGTTCGGAGAGGCCGTGCTGTTCGCGGACGGAGAGCCTGTCGTGACGCAGACAGAGTTGGGGGAACGCGGCGATCTCACGGCCGAGTTGTTCCGCCGCGCTACGTGCTTCACCGGTCGGCACGAGCCGGTTGGCGAGCCCTATGTCGTACGCCTCCGTTGCCGGGACCGGGCGGCCGGTGAGGATCAGGTCCATCGCGCGGCTCTCACCGATCAGGCGCGGCAGCCGCACCGTGCCGCCGTCCACCAGGGGCACGCCCCAGCGGCGGCAGAAGACACCGAAGACCGCGTCCTCCTCGACGACCCGCAGATCGCACCAGACGGCGAGTTCCAGGCCGCCGGCCACCGCGTGGCCGGAGACTGCGGCGATCACCGGTTTGCTCAGCCGCATCCGGGTGGGCCCCATCGGCCCGTCGCCCTCGGCGTGGACCTTGTTGCCGCGTTCCGTGCCGATGCCCTTCAGGTCGGCTCCGGCGCAGAAGGTGCCGCCCTCGCCCCACAGCACAGCGACAGATGCGTCCGGGTCGGACTCGAACTCGCGAAAGGCGTCCGCCAGTTGATCGGCGGTCGGCCCGTCGACGGCATTGCGGACCTCGGGGCGGCTGAGAATCACCGTAAGGACGGGGCCGTCGCGCTCGATCCGTACGGCGGGGTGTCCGGTCGTCACTTTCCCTCCCACAGGGGGTCGCGCAGGGCCCGGCGGAGGATCTTTCCGACCGGCGAGTACGGGATGGTCTCGACGAAGTGCACGGTCTTGGGCACCTTGTAGCCGGCCAGCCGAGCCCGCACATGATCGCGCAGGGCCGCTTCGGAGACCACGGCCCCGGGCCGCAGCGTGACGAAGGCGGTGACGGCTTCGACCCAGGTGGCGTCGGGGGCACCGACAACGGCGCACTGCGCGACCGCTGGGTGGCTCGCGAGGGCGTCCTCGACCTCGCGCGGGTAGACGTTGTAGCCGCCCGTGATGATCATGTCGCTGCTGCGGTCGACGAGGTGAAGGTAGCCGCGGTCGTCGAAGCGTGCGAGATCCCTGGTGCGGATCCAGCCGTCGTCGGTGAGGCTCGCGGCGGTCAGCTCGGGCGCGTTGTAGTACCCGGCCATGGCGAACGGTGCCTTGACCCGGACCTCGCCGATCCCGCCCGGTGCGACCGGGGCGCCGTCCTCGTCGGTGAGGACGAGCCGCGCGTCGACCGCCGGGTGTCCGGCGGCCCCGAGCAGTTCACCGCCCTCGGCATGGTCGTCCTTGTCGAGCACGGTCAGACACAGCGGCGCCTCGGTCTGTCCGAAGTACTGGACGAACTTGGGGCCCCAGGCGTCCAGTGCGTGGTCGATGAGCGGGCGCGGCATCGGGCTGGCCCCGTAGACGACGGTGTGCAGCCGGGCGAGGTCGGCGCGCTCGGCGTTCCCGTCGGCGAAGAGCATGCCGAGCATGGTGGGGACGAGGTTGACTGCGGTCACCCCGTAGCGGGCGATGGCCGCCAGGTACTCGTCCGGGGCGAAGCCGCCGAGGACGGCGGAGGCGCCACCCCGTACCCAGTAGGGCAGCACGAAGGTGCCGCTGGCGTGGATGAGCGATGCGGCGTGCAGCATCACATCGTCCCGGCCCGGTGAGACGAGGTTGGACAGGATGTTCGCGCTGATCGCGGCATAGCTGGCCTGCGTGTGCTGCACGGCCTTGAGGGTTCCGGTGGTGCCGGATGTGTAGAGGATCAGGATCACGTCGTCCGCCGCCGCAGGCAGCATCGGGTCTGCGGGGCTCGCATCGCGCATGGCCGCCGGCAGGTCGAGGTGGCCGGCCGCGTCGGGGCTGCCGAGGCAGGCGAACGCCAGCCCCGGTACGGCGGCGCCGAGTTCGAGCGCACGCTCGGCGAGTTCCGGCCCGTACACCAGGAGGGTCACGCCGGTGTCCTGGAGCATGCGGGCGTGTTCGGCGGCGGAGAGGCGGCCGTTGAGGGGGACGCGGGCGGCCCCGGCCTTCAGGCAGGCGAAGTCGACGGAGATGGACCACAGCCCGTTGCCGAGGAGCAGCCCGACCCGGTCGCCACGGCCGACGCCCAGTCCTGCGAGGACGTGGGCCAGGCGGTTGGCGGCCTCGTCGACCTCCGCGTAGGTGAGGGAACGGTTTTCGAAATGCACGGCGGTACGTCCTGCGAAACGCGCGGCACCGCGGCGAACCAGGTCTACGGCAAGCATGCGCCGGACGATAGACCCGTCATATACAGTCCGTCCAGACTGTTTGTTGGTTCCGTGTCCTGTCGTACGCTCGCTGCCATGCCCGCTCCACGCCGCACCCAGCAGCAACGCCGGGAGGAGACCCGGCAACGCCTCCTCGATGCCACGATCGGCTGTCTGGTCGAGCACGGCTTCGCGGGCACCACGACCCAGCGGGTACAGGAGCGGGCGGGCGTCTCCCGAGGCGCGCTGCTGCACCACTTCGCCTCGAAGGCCGATCTGCTGGCGGCCGCCACCCACCATGTCGCCGAGCTGCGACTCGCACACATCCGAAGCGAGACGGACGGCGGCGCACAGAGCCGCGAGAAGGGACTCGCCCTGCTGCGCACGGCGATGTCGGGCCCGTACTTCCTCGCGGGCCTGGAACTGTGGCTGGCGGCCCGCACCGACGCCGACCTCAGGGCGGCGCTGCTTCCGGCCGAGCGGGAAGTGGGCGCGGCCCAGCGTGCGGTGATGGCCGATATCTTCGGCCCGGAGACAGCGGCGCGCGAGGACTTCGCCCTGCTCTGCGAGTCACTGCTGGTCCTGCACCGCGGCCTGGCGCTCACCGGCGTGCTGCGCGAGGACCCGACATTCGACGACGAACTGCTGCGGCTGTGGGCGGACCGGTTTCTGACAGCCCGGGCTTAAGAGGCGGTTGTCCCGGGGCCGGGCCATACGGCCGTCGGGAGGTACGACCGCATCGGGCCCGGAACAGCTCGGCGGTCGTCGTCGTGCACCATCCACCGACCGCAGGGGCCGCCGCCTGCGCTGTCGCCGCCGGCATCCTGTCCTCGGCCGTGCCGTATCTCGCTGACCTGTTCACCCTGCGCCACGTGCCTGCGCAGACCTTCGGTCTCTTCATGAGCGTCAACCCCGTCCTCGCGGCCGTGGTCGGATGGATCGTTCTGGGGCAGAACCTGGGCTGGACCGAGTGGGCCGGCATGGCAACCGTCGTCTGGGCCAACGCGATCAGCATCCTCATGCGTCGCGCCTGACGGAACGCCCCGCACGTCCAGGTCGCGGCATGCAGCCGCACGCACGGTCCCTGGCCGACTCGCCCTGCTCATCGTCCCGCCGGGCATCGGACGACGCCTGGAGTTCTCAGAGGCAAGTCGCTTGACGGCCCTACGCCTTGGTCACCGGAAGCCGGACGGCAAGGGCAGGGCGCCGCGCCAGTCGGCGGGGTCGGTGGTGGTGAGGGGCGCAGCTGCGTAGGCAGGGAATCCGGAGGTCCACCGGCGGCTGCCGTCGGGCAGTATCGCGAGCGCCTCCAGTCCGTCGACCGTCTCCATGGTGTCCAAACAGTCCGGTCCCATGGCGAAGCCGGCGGTGGCCCAGACGTCGGTGCGGGTGAGACCGGTGCCGAGTACGGTCAGCGAGGCGAGTGCGGTCGCCGGCCGGCCGGTGTGCGGGTCGAGGATGTGGGCGCCCCGTTCCGCGGTGCCGGATGTGGCCACTGCCAGGTCCTGGCCGGCGACCACCGTCGCGAGCAGGCCGGGTCGCTGCGGGTGGGCGACGCCGATCCGCCAGGGCCGCCCGGGCGCGGGCCCGCCCACTGTCTGAACGTCCCCACCGCCGGTGACGCTGTGGCGCACCGAGCCCGCTTCGCGCAGCAGGTGCGAGGCTTGTTCGACGGACCAGCCCTTGACGTATCCGGAGGGGTCGAGGCGGTCTGCGGGCCGGGGGCTGAACCAGCCGTCGGTTTCCCTGGCGGCCGCCGCGCAGGCCTGCAGCACCTCGGCCACCTCCGGCTCGCAGGCGTCGAGGGTCAGCTCGCCGCGGTCGAGCAGGCTGATCTGGCTGTCGGCGCGGTAGGTGGAGAACAACTCGTCGATGCGGTGCAGGCGTTCCACGGCGCATCGCAGCGCGTCCTGGACGGCGGCCCTGCGCGCTCCCGAACCGGCGTCGCGGATGTCGAAGGAGAAGACGGTGCCCATGACGTGTTCCACGTGCCGCAGCGGTGTACCGGTCACAGCCCCGCCTTGTCGATCGCGCTCTGCAGCGAGCCGATGTAGCCGCCGCTCGTGAAAGTGGCGCCGGAGACGGCGTCGATCTCAGCGCTTTGTGCGCTGATCGCCTCCTGGTTGAGGGTCGGCAGTGCGTAGCTGTTGATCTGCTGGTCCTTCCGGTTGTCGCTGGGGTACCGGAGCACCGTGACGTTGGTGATCTTGCCGCCCTCGACGGTGATCTTTACCTGGACGGGGCCGAAGCGGGTCTGCTTCGACTCTCCGGTGACGGACCGGGCGGCTGTGGAGGGGCCGGAGCCGCTGGCGGCGCTGGGCGTGGCACCCGAACTCCCGCCGCCGGCCCCCGTGGTGCTGCCGCCCGGGGAGGTGCCGGTGGAGATCGGTGCTTGGGAGGCGGTGGCGCCGGAGTGTGGTTTGAGCGAGAGCAGCAGCACCACACCGGAGACGGTGGCGGCACTGGTGATGACGATTCGGCGCACAGGGAACTCCTGGAACGTGCCGGAGGGATCAGAAGGTGAACGACTCATGGTGGATGCGGCGGCGGGACACACCGGCCGCACGCAGTGCGCTCACCGCGGTGGCGATCATCGCCTCGGGGCCACACAGGAAGACGTCGTGCCGGGCGAGGTCCGGCACCAGATGGTTCAGGGCGGAGGAGTTGAGGGGCTCACCCACCTCCCGGCGCGGGCCGACCAGGAAGTGGAGCCGGGCGCCTCGGGCTGCGGCGATGGCCTCGAGTTCGGCACGGAAGATCAGATCCTCCGGCCGGCTTGCCCGGTACACCAGCGTCAGGTCTCCCGGGGCGGCCGGCAGCGTCTCGAACAGCGCCCGCAGCGGGGTGATGCCGACGCCTGCCGCCAGCAGCAGCACCTTGCGCGACCGGCGGCGTGCCGCGGTGAAGGCCCCGTACGGTCCCTCCGCGCGCACCCGGGTGCCCGGCCGCAGCCGCGCCACCGCCGCGCTGTGCCCGCCCAGGTCCTTGACGGTGAAACGCAGGTACTGCGGGTGCACTGGGGTGGACAGTGAATACGGGTTGGCGGCCCAACGCAGGCCGGGGGCCAGGAACTGCAGCCGGAAGAACTGCCCCGGCTCCGCCTTGATCTTCTCCAGGTGCCGTCCGGTGAGGTAGACCGAGACCGTCCCGGGCCCCTCTGGCCGTATCTCGGCCACCTGCAGGCGGTGCCGCCGGTCGGCGAGGAACGGCACCGCGAGCCGGTACCAGCCGAGCAGCGCGGCCGTCCCCAGGTACAGGCCGTACCAGGCGGCGCGGGCCGGCGGCTGGGAGACGAAATCGGCACCGTTGGCCAATTGATGGCTGAAGCCGAGGGCGACCGCCAGATAGGTGGCCAGGTGCAGGTAGTACCAGGTCTCGTAGCGCATCCGGCGGCGGGCGGCGCGCGCGGAGACCCCGGCCACGCCCAGCAGCAGCACGGTCGCGAACGTGGCCTTGAGCATCTCCGGGTAGTGGAAGACGATGTCCACCGTCTCCCCCGCCACGCCGCTGGCGTCCGTGAGCGCGTAACCCCAGATGATGAGCACGACGTGAGCCAGGACCAAGCTGACCATGTACCGCCCGCCCATGGCGTGCCAACGCGCCAGCCGGTCCGCGCCGACTCCCCGTTCCAGGAAGGGCAGCCGGGCCATGAGCAGAACCAGCACCGGCGCGGCATAGCCGGCCAGCAGCCCTGTGATCCGCCCGGCGCCGGTGAGCCAGGCCGCGGCACCGGCGACGGACGGGGTGCCCGCCCACCACAGGGCGAGCACTGCGGCGGCACCACCCCAGATGAGCACGAGTACCGCCGCGGGCAGCGCCCCGGGCGGCAGGGCGGCGGTCGGTGGCCCGGAGTCACGATGCCGGGCGCGAGGCCGACCGGGAGCCGGGCGGCCGTCCACGACAGTGGTCACGACAGCTGGTCTCCATTCTGCGCCGCTGGTCGCGGCCGGACGTTCCGGATACTGCGGCACCGCACCATCCTGGCGGCGCAACTTCTGCGTTCCCTCTGAGCCACGGGCGCCGTGAGACCAGCCTGGAGGCAAACACGCAGGTGAACGGCGCCATACGGGATGGCAGTCCCCTTGGTCCGGGCCGGCGTTTCTCAGATGGTTCTTAGAAGAAGTCCTCTGTGGTGATCGCTCCACGGCGGCTTGACGCGGCGAGTCGTACGCTCTCCCCCGGCGCCGTTGTCCGGCGGGCATGCACGCTTCGCGTACCCGGAGGGTGTGCCGGCGCCTTGCCTCTCCACCGGCCGGGATCACCTCCGTCCCATGTCTTGCGCCGACAGCGAGCAGCGATCAGGATGCTGACTGCATGTGACCGCCGGTAACCGCCGCCCATCAGGGCTGGGACGTGAAGAAGGTCCTGCTGTGTCCGTACTCCGCCACACGACGAACGCCCTCGGCGCCCCGTCGACAAGCGTCCGCCTCACCGCCTTCGGCGCAGTGGTGGCGGCAGCCGCCGCGCTGCTCCCCGCCGCTTCCGCCTCGGCCGCGGAACCAGGCGTCGGCGGTTACACCGACCCGTCGTACGCCGCCGCGTGTACCTTCCACCGCTACGGCGAGGGCGAGACGCCGCCGCTCTCCCTGTTCGGCGCCGACCCGCTGTGCGTGGAGTACGCCAAGCGGGACATCACCGTGACCAACGGCGGCGCGGCGCGCTTTCTGCTGGCCGAGCCGGCTCGCTTCGCGATCGCCGTACCGGCTTGCCGTTACTGGCAGTTGGACCATTGGAGCGTGCAGACCACGGCCGGCGGAACCGAACTGGTCGGCTGGGACGGCAGTTACTGGTTCGACAAGACGGAGGGCAGCGCCGCGGCGAGGGTACGCAACATCACCGTCGCCGGTCAGCCCGCGCAGGCCGAGGACGCCGCGAAGGTGATCCGGCCGTATGACGCCCGGCTCGCCGACGCGCTCGTGCGCGACGCCGCGGGTGTGAAGGTACGGCTGCCGGTGAGCGGGCTGTGTTGAGCGAACCACCCGCACGTCCCACTCGGCGTCGACTGCTCGTCGGGCTGACCGCCGCCGTCGCCGCTCTGCGGGCAGGGGAGCTGACCGCCGATGCCGCGCCTTCGGCGCGTCCTGTCCCCGAGCAGGTCCCGGTGGCCCGGGCCGGGCTGCTGCCCGCTTCCCTCGCGCTGCCCGACCCGACGACCGCCACGCTGGAGGCGTTTGCGGACACCATGGTCCCGGGCGAGAAGCGGTACGGCGGAGACGTGGCGATCGCCGGGGCGGCCCCCGGTCCCGGCGCCGTACAGGCGGGGGCCGTCGAGCTGCTCAACCTTCCCGACCTCGGCATCGGCGTACTGCTGCCCGAGCTGGCGCTGCTCGTCAATGCCCGCGCCCTCGCCTATGCGGCCACCCACGGCCGGGTTCTGCTGCCCACTCAACCGCCCTTCGTCGCCCTCCGGTTCACCGACCGCACCGCGCTCGCCGGGGAGCTGCTCACGCCCGGCGCCCCGGACCGGCAGCTGTATGTGCTGCTCGCACTCTTCGCCGCCGCGGCCTTCGACACCGCGGCCCATCTGCACACCGCCGCCGCCATCCGGCAACGCCACCCGGGCCTGGCCTGGATCGGCTTCCCGGCGCCCGACGCCGACGGACTGTGGCGCTTCCCCGACTACTCGTACGGCCGAAGGCTCGCCTCCGAGCACCCGCTCACCACCCCCGGAGGGCACCCCGCATGAGCGCCACCGAACGCACCGACGTGCTGGTCATCGGCAGCGGCTTCGGGGGTGCCATCCCCGCCTACCATCTGGCCGCGGGTGGCGCCGAGGTGGTGATCCTGGAACGCGGACCGCACCTCACCGCCCCCGACTTCACCCATGACCTGCGCCTGGGCAGCTACACCCGGATCGTCGACCTCGTGCAGGGCGACGGCATCACCGTCGTCGCCGGGAACTGCGTCGGCGGGTCCAGCGTGGTCTACTTCGCCGCTTCGCTGCGGGCTCCGGGCTTCGTCTTCGATCGCCGTGGCAGTCTTGGCCATCGCCTGTGGCCTTCGGCCCTGACGCGCGCGGCACTCGACCCGTGGTACGACCGGGTCGAGGAGGCTCTGCCCGTCGCCGAGCAGAGCTGGGACCAAGTGCCTTACCCCGGAGGGCTGTTCGCAGCTGCGTGCGCCCGTGCGGGCCGCACCTGCAATCCCGTGCCCGTCGCCGTCGACCTGGCCCGCTGCACCAACTGCAACTGGATGCTCAACGGCTGCCACTTCGACGCCAAGCGCTCCATGCTGCTGAACTACCTCCCCGCCGCGACCGCGCACGGCGCCGAGATCCGCCCACTCCACGAGGCACAGACGATCGCGCCTGCCACCACACCCGGTTACCGCTACCGCGTCTCGTACACGCAGCTCGACGCCGGCGACTACCGGCTGCCGGTCGGCGTGGGCGCAATCGAGGCCAGGACCGTGGTGCTGGCCGCAGGCGCTCTGGCCACCCCGGTGCTGCTGCAGCGCTCGGCTCCCCTGCTCGGCGGCGTCCCGCAAGCCGTCGGGCGCTACTTCTCGGGCAACGGCGACCGCGTGTCCATCGCCGACGTCGACGAAGGCAAGGTGCGCGACCTGCTCGGTCTCGAGCGCGCCCCGGGCATCCCTTACCAGGGCTTCCCCATCGGAAAGCCCATCGGCTCCATGTCGTACGACCGGCTCGACCCGGCAACGGCGGAGTTCACCCGCTTCTCCCTTCAGCAGATCTATTTCCCCGGCATCACCGACCTGCTGGCCCAGGCCACCGACACCCCGGCGACGAGCTGGTTCGGCGTCCGCAAGAAGGAGATGCGGGCACGCTGGCCGTCGTGGCTCTCCGTGCTCGCCATGACCGAGGACGACAACGAGGGCGTCTTCGGCCCGCCGCCGCCCACCGGAAGCTCGACGCGCGTGGCCACATCGCTGTGCCTGTCGACGCTCTCGTACCGGCCGACAGCGAACACCCTGCGCGGCTGGGCCGCCGCGGATGCCGAGGCCCGCGCGGTGCTGGAGTGCGACGGTCTTGCGCGGGTGCGGCCCTGGAGCGAGAACCCCGCCGGATCCGTGAGCGCGCACCCCCTCGCCTCCTGCCGGATGGGTGACGACCCCGCCACCTCGGCACTCGACGAACGCGGCGAACTGCGAGGCCATCCAGGCCTGTTCGTCACCGACGGCTCGGCAGTGCCGACCTCGCTCTGCGTCAACCCCTCACTGACGATCGCGGCGCTGGCCGAACGGGCCTGCCCCGGCATCGTGGAGAGCACCGCCGAGGCAGGCGTGCGCGCACGGTACGGGGCCCCCGCGCCCCGGTGAAAGGAAACCCTCGTGAACTCGCTCTACCCGCCGCGGATGACCGGCCGTCCAGGGCGGCTCGAAGTCTGGTACGCGACGTTGACCGATCCCCGTACCGGTACCGGCGTGTGGATCCACCACGAAGTGGTGGCACCCAAGCACGACGGCCCGGCCCGGGCGCATGGCTGGATATCCGTATTCCCACCGGACGGACCGCCGGTCACCGAGCGGTTCGGGGCCCCGGACTCCCCACCGCCCCGGGGCGAGGCGTACTTCGAGGTGCCGGGGGTGCGGGCAACGCCCCGGCTGCTGGAAGGCACCGCGGGCGCGATCACCTGGCGCCTGGCGGTCACCGGCGGCGGAGCACCCCTTTACACCTTTCCGCGCTGGTCCTGGCAGCGTGAACTGCTGCCCGCCGCCCAGGTCGTGCCTGCCCCCGACGCCCTTTTCGAGGGGGAACTCATCGTCGGAGAACGGCAGTTCACCCTCTCCGACGCCGTGGGAGGCGTCGCCCGGATCGCCGGGCACGGCAATGCCCAGCGATGGGCATGGCTCCATGCGGGCCTCGGCGGCGGGGACGTACTGGAAGTGGTGGCGGCCGTCGCCCGCCGTCCCACGATGCGGTGGCTGCCCCCGCTGCCCATGCTTCAGCTGCGGATCGGTGGCGCCGACTGGCCGCGCGACCCGTTGTTGACCGCGCCACTGCTGCGCGCACGGATCGGGCTGCCCGACTGGTCGGTCGCAGGCGGCACCGCGCGGCGCAGGGTACGGATCGATGTGACCCAGGACCCGGCCGACTGTGTGTCGCTCTCCTACACCGACCCCGACGGAGCGACCGCCACGTGCACCAACACGGAACGCGCCACCGTCGACGTGATCGTCGAACGCCGCACCGGGCTGCACCGCTTCGAGGTGGAACACCGCTGGCATCTGGATCGCACGGGTCACGCGGAGGTGGGAACGCGACCGTGAGCACGGCGTGCCGCCCCCTAACGCGGACGGCGCATCCACGCCACGGACGAACCCACCGAGTCGTGGCCACCCAGACCTCCGTGCAGGTGTTCAAAGGGACCGGGTTAGTCTGACGGTCGTACCGGACACGGGGTGCCCTACCCGAGGGCTGAGATCACACCCGTCGAACCTGAACCAGTTCGCACTGGCGGAGGGATGTCTTTCATGCCTTTGACGCATGTTTCCGGCGGGCTGCCCGCCGACGGCCGGCAGACCGTCTTCGACGGACGGATGCCGGCGGCCCCCGGCGACCTCCGCGTCGAGACGCACGGCATCGAGCCGGTCCCCGAGAGCAACCGCTACGGCGGTCCCGGGCGCCTGTTCACCGTGTGGTTCGCTCCCAATCTGACCATGACCGGCGTATTCACCGGCACCGTCGGCATCGCCCTCGGCCTGGACTTCGCCACCGCGCTCGCCGCCGTCGTGCTGGGCACGGTGCTCGGCGCGGTGCCCACCGCCTACCTGGGGACCTGGGGGAGCCAGACCGGTGCCGGGCAGCTGCCGCTGGCCCGGCTCGCCTTCGGCCGGGCCGTGACGGTGCCCGGCATCCTGCAGTGGCTGTCCTCGGTCGCCTGGGACGCGCTGATCGGGCTGTTCGGCGGGGACGCGCTCGCGCGGCTGTGCGGCTGGCCGTTCTGGCTCGGCGTCCTGGCCATGATGCTGGCCCAAGGCGCCCTCGGCGTCCTGGGCTACGAGGCCATCCACCGGCTCCAGATCGTCATGACCTTCGTGCTCGCCGCCGCGTTCGCGCTGATCGCCTGGCGGCTGCTCGACGGTGTCCCTGCGGTCGGCACCGGCACCGCGCACGGCGCCGACCAGGCCGGCGCGTTCGTCCTGACCAGCACCATCGCACTGAGTCTGGCCCTGTCCTGGGCTCCGTACGCCAGCGACTTCAGCCGCTATCTGCCACGCACAACCTCGCGCCCGCGCATGTTCTGGTTCACGCTGCTCGGCCTGGTGGTGTCCTTCGTGGCCGTCCAGGCCCTCGGCTTGCTGGGCGCGTCCGTGCTGACCGACCAGACCGCCGCGGGTGTGGACGAGCTGCTGGGCGGTGGGGCGTTGGGCGCGTTCGGGCTGCTCGCCGTGGCGCTGGCGGCCCTCTGCAGCAACGCCATGAACGACTACAGCGGTTCCTTGGCTCTGCAGACCGTCGGCGTGCGCCTCCCGCGCCCGGCGGCCGCCGCCCTCGCCGCCGTGCTCGGCTTCCCGCTGGTGCTGTGGATGCACGCTGCCGACACCACTGCCCGCTTCCAGAACGTGCTGCTGTTCGTCGGCTACTGGATTCCCGGTTTCGTGGCGATCGTCATCGTCGACTGGATCGCACGGGCCCGGGCGCGGGGCGGCGCGGCGATCGACCTCGCCGCCGAGACCGCCCGGCCGCAGTCCGGATGGCCCCCGTTGCTGGCATTCGCCATCGCCTTCGCCGCGGCCGTGCCGTTCATGGACACCAGTCTGTACGTGGGCCCGGTGGCGGCCGCCCTGCACGGCGCCGACCTCTCGTACTACGTGGCGTTCCTCGTGGCGCTCGCAATCTACGCGCCGCTGCGGCTACGCCACTGCCCGCAGGACTGACCTGCCGTCGGCCGACGGACCCCCGACGTCCGAACGACATCCACTCCCCCACGGAGCGATATCCCATGCCCGCTACATCCGCCGATCACACCGCCTTCGCTCCGCAGGCCCTCGCACGCGTGCGGGCGCACTCCCCTCTCGTTCAGTGCCTGACCAACTCTGTGGTCACGGGCTTCACCGCCAACGTCCTGCTGGCGCTTGGCGCCTCACCGGCCATGGTCGACATTCCGGAGGAGGCCGGCCCGTTCGCCCGGATCGCCTCCGGTGTGCTGATCAATCTCGGCACCCCGCACGCGGAGCAGCGCTCCGCCATGGTCGAGGCCGCACGGGCGGCGGGTCCGGCCGGCACGCCGTGGGTCCTCGACCCGGTGGCGGTCGGCGCGCTGCCGGTGCGCACCGCGCTGGCGCGAGAGCTCCTGCGACTGCGACCGAGTGTGATCCGGGGCAACGCGTCCGAGATCATCGCGCTCGCGGGCGCGGGCGACGGCGGCCGCGGCGTGGACTCCTCCGACGGCGTCGGGGCCGCCGAGGAATCAGCTCGCGAGCTGGCGCGTACGGCCGGCTGTGTGGTCGCCGTCTCCGGGCCTGTCGACTTCGTCACCGACGGTGCGCGCAGCGCCCGGATCGCCAACGGCGATGCCCTGTTGACCCGGGTGACAGGGGGCGGCTGCGCGCTGGGGGCGGTGATGGCGGCCTTCGCGGCGGTCGACGAGGACCGGTTCGCCGCGGTGGTGGCCGCCGTCACCGCATACACGGTCGCCGCCGAGCTGGCCGCGAAGGAGGCCTCCGGGCCCGGCAGCTTCGCCGTCGCCTTCCTGAACGCGCTCGCCGCGCTGGAGGAAGCGGACCTCACCGAGCGGGCGGCTCTCTCGTGACCGCGGCACCGGTGGATCTGTCGGTCTACCTGGTGACGGACACCGCCCAGTGCGCGGCCCGCGGCCGGAGCGTGGCCGAGACCGTCGCCCTGGCAGTGGCCGGGGGCGTCACCGCCGTGCAGATCCGGGAGAAGCACGCCGCCGGGAGGGAGTTCCTGCGTACGGTTCTGGACGTGGCCGCCGTCCTCCCCGAACGAGTGACGCTGATCGTCAACGACCGGGTGGACGTGTTCCTGGCAGCCCGGGCCGCAGGCGCACGCGTGACGGGTGTTCACGTCGGCCAGTCGGATCTGCCGCCGGCCGCCGTACGCGAACTGATCGGAGAGCACGCAGTTCTGGGGCTGAGTGCAGCCACCCCCGATCAACTGCGCGCCGCCGCCGAGGACCCGGCGCGTGTCCACCACGTGGGCATCGGCGCGCTGCATGCGACCCGGACCAAGGCGGACGCCCCGGCCCCGCTCGGCCATGCCGGCTTCGCCCGCCTCGCCCGGCTCAGCGACCTGCCCGCCGTGGCCATCGGCGGCATCACCCCGGCCGACCTGCCGCGCCTGCGCGACGCCG
This sequence comes from Streptomyces sp. NPDC002206, assembly GCF_053593595.1. NCBI lineage: Bacteria > Bacillati > Actinomycetota > Actinomycetes > Kitasatosporales > Streptomycetaceae > Streptomyces > Streptomyces sp. NPDC002206. Next base: position 70,878 of record NZ_JBSFCW010000002.1, on the reverse strand, counting down.
GGGCGGTGGGAGCCGCCGCGGTCTCCGGCATCTGCGCCGCCGAGGATCCCCGTGCTTCGGCCCGCGCATACGCCCGGGCGTGGGCCCGTGCCCGGCAGGAGAGCCTCGCTTGACCGCGCCGGGCCGCTTACGGACGACGGTCGGATCCGACTCCGGCCAAGGAGCCGGACTTCACGTCCTCGACACCGGGCTGCCCCACGAACGGTAGGCGTGGCACCAACCGCTCAGTCCCTACCGGCCCACTGCCGCTGTCGACGGGCGCGACTTGCTCGCCTTCTTGCGCGCGCGGTAGGCGGCCGCCTTCACCCTGTTTCCGCAGGGGTCCATGGCGCACCACTCCCGGCGATTTCCATGTGACCGGTCGATGTAGATCTGTGTGCACTCGGGCCTGGTGCACTCCTCGATCAGCACACCTCCGGTCCGCTGAGCACACGGATGGCCTGTCGGGCTATCGAGGACAGAGCCTGCTGCGGGGTCGCCTCGACGCGGCGCCCCTCCCAGGTGAGCTGCGGGACTGCGGACGGCTTACGCGCCTTACGGTTGACCAGGGCGAGGGCGTCAGGGTCGTAGCTCTCATCCACCAGCCTGGCGGCCACGAGCGTGTAGATGGCCTCGCGAAGAGCCACCGCCTCCGCCACGTCGGACGGCTCGCAACGCGTATCGCCGTCAACGATTCCGGACTCGCTGAACCAGGCGTCGAGACTCTCCGGCGACGCGAGCATCTCGCGAGGCTCGGCGTTGCGCCGTGCGCGCAGGGTCCCTACGAAGTCCAGCACGGGGGTGCCGCACGGAAAGCCATGAATCATGTCACCATTTCGACAGGTGACGAACAAGAGAACAAGGAGCGCATACCTCTCCTCGCAGACCGGCTGCGATCCGGGACTCCGTCGCGGCAATCCCGCTCGCAGCCTTTGCGGCAGCAGCCTGCCGTAGGCCGGATGTCAGGAATCAGCCGTCGTCTGCCCGCTCGGGGTCGCGACATGCTGAAGCGCGGCCGTGAGCTGGGTGAGGTCCTGGCCGCTGAAGTGGTCGACGAGATTGCGTCGCACGCTGACCAGAAATGTCGGCCAGGCCTGTTCCAGCCGGGAGAGCCCGGCATCGGTCAGTACGGCGTTCCAACCGCGCCCGTCCTGGGTGCACTTGGCACGTTGAACCCACCCCTGATTCTCGAGCCGGATGACGACGCGGGTGATCCCGCTGAGGGAGAGGTTGCAGGCGGCAGCGAGTTCACTCATCCTCATCAGCTTCCCCGGAGCCTCGGACAGGTGCATCAGAGGCGTGTACTCGGAAAGCGGCAGCCCCGCTCCCCGCACCAGGTCGGCGTCGACCACACGTGGCAGTACCAGCAGCACCCGGCTCAGCGCACGCACGAACGCTTCCTCGATCGGATCGAGGGGCCGCAACGTCTGCTCTCCGAATGACATCCCCTCACTTTAGCTCCTTGACGGGTCAACGAGTCGGCATCCGAGTCCCAATAGTCGACCGGTCCGCTATTTCAGCGGCGGCCGGGTAGGATGATTAATAGACGGTCGGTCGCCTATTACACCGATCCGCGACGCTTCGCCAGGACCTGGCCGAGCGTCATCGGGATACGACTCACCTGAGCCCGGATGGACCGGGCGTCGCCACCGGCCCGGGACGGCCCCCGTACCCGTGCGGTCTATCGCGAACATGGAGATGCGAACACATGAACGTCGAAATCTGGACCGATATCGCCTGTCCCTGGTGCTATATCGGCAAAGCGCGTTTCGAGCGGGCACTCACGGCCTTCGAGCACCGCGACCACGTCGAGGTGGTGTATCGGTCATTCGAACTCAACCCGAAGGCCGGCAATGGCACGACACCGATCATCGACGCCGTCGCCGCCCAGTACGGTCGCACCCGTGAGCAGCAGGTCGCCAGGGAGGAGTACGCCGCATCCGAGGCGCGCGCCGAAGGGCTCGGTTTCCGGATCGGCGGACGCGTCCACGGCAACACCTTCGAGCTCCACCGCCTCCTGCACTTCGCCAAGGCCCACGACCTCCGGACCGAGTTGATGAATCTCGCCTTCCAGGTGAACTTCACAGATGAGCGCTCGATCTACGACGAGGAGACCCTGGTGAGTATGGCGGTCGAAGTGGGGCTGCACGAGGCAGCGGTCCGCGAGGTGCTCAACGACGCCGACGCGTACGCCGAGGACGTACGGGCCGACGAGCGGCAGGCCGCTGAACTAGGTGCAGGCGGCGTGCCGTTCTTCGTACTGGACCGGCAGTACGGCGTGGCCGGCCTGCAGTCCGTCGAGCTGTTCACCCAGGCGCTGGAACAGGCATGGCAGAACCGGTCGGCAGCTCAGCACTGACACCCGGCCACTGCAGCGCTTCTCCCTTTCCTTCACGTTCCTTCACGGCAGGGCCCCTCCGCCGGGGAAGCTTCCCCGGCGGAGGGGCCCTGCCGCACCCTGAATCGGGCAGTACCCGTCCTCCGTGGCCCCGGCCTCGATCGCCCATCTGCCCGGATCCGGCGCCCGCAGAACCGCATTCAGGGAGCTCCTGCGCACCTGCCGCGCAAGGATTTCCCCTGTTCAGGACTGCCTGACGCATACTTTGACCACCTGTCGGGTGCCGGGGCTCCGCCATGAGGAGATCGCCCAGCTCGCCGGCGTCAGGTCAGCAGGGTCACAACGATCGCTGGGCCGGCCGGGTCAGTCGAAGACAGGACCGACGGTGCGGCTGCGCTTCATCTCGTAGAAGCCCGGTGTGGAGGCGACGATCAGGGTTCCGTCCCACAGCCGTCCGGCCTCTTCGCCCTTGGGGGCGGGTGTGACGACCGGGCCGAAGAACGCCACTTGGCCGGTATCGGTGGCCGAGGCCGGTACTGCGATGACAGGACTGCCGACCTCCTCGCCGACCAGAGCGATGCCCTTCTGATGCGAGGCTCGCAGCACTTCGTCGTAGGCATCCGTGTACCCGGCGTCGGCCAGGTCCGCGCGCAGTCCGACGTCTCGCAGTGCGGCTTCGACGGTCGGGCGGGTCCTGGGCTGCTGCCGCTGGTGGAATCGGGTGCCGAGCGCGGTGTACAGGGGCTCCAGCACGTCGGGGCCGTGGGCCTGCGAGGCCGCGGTCAGGACGCGAACCGGTGCCCACGCCTGCCCCATCAGGACACGGATGCGTTCGGGCAGTTCGTCGAGGCGGCCTTCATTGAGGATGGCCAGGCTCATCACGTGCCAGGTGATGGCGACAGGCCGAGCTTTTTCGACCTCCAGCATCCAGCGGGAGGTCAGCCAGGTCCACGGGCACACGGGGTCGAACCAGAAGTCGACCGGCGTGCGGGTGCGGGGGTCGTTCACGAGGGAATCCAAGCGCAGTCACGGTGCCCGTGGGACGGGCCGGAGAAGGTTCAGCGGTCGATGGTTCCGATACCAGCCGACCGGTCACCTATCAACCTAGACGACCGGTCGGGAATTGCAAACGACGGGCGGACGGTCCCAGCTCGCGGCCGCGGCCATGACTGGGCGGTGGGGAGTCGAGCGGAGGTAAGGGGTGTGTGGTCAGACGGCGCCACCAGTCCTGGCCGGGTCGTTGGGGTGCGACTGGACGGCGGTGACCACCGCCGCCATCCACGGCCACAGGGGCAGAGTGCCGAGCACCTTCTCGTACAGCTCGGCCTCGTCGGCGGCTCGCCACAGACCGATGCTGCGCAGTTCACCCACCGGGCGCCACAGCCTGACCAGATGGCCTGCGGCGGCCAGCTCGCCGGCCCGGACGGCTTCGGCCGCGCGGCGGCGGTCGACCTCGGCCGGGTCGGTGCCCTCGGGAACGGTGGTGGTGAGCCCGACCAAGAACTCCTGCATGGTCTTACCTCTCTGTCGATGCTGATAGGACATGGCTGCGCCGGGACGTGCGGAACGGGACGGTGGCGGACTTCCCCGGCACCCGGTGCCCGCCGAAGCGAGCACCATCGGGCGGACTGCCGGACCGACCGGAGCGCCCGCGACAGGACCGGCGATGCGGACCGCCCCGGATGCCGGACGGGCACCTGCGCGGTGACGTACTGCCGCTTGCCCACGGCCCCGCAGTCCACCGGTAATCAGGGACAACACTGCAACTGGGGGAATAGTCGACCGGTCTAGTAGACTATAGTCGAGCGGTCATATACTGGCGACATGGGACGGACCAGTGATGCCAAAGAGAAGATCCTCAGCGCCGCGCACACGCTCATCGAGCTGCGCGGCTACTCGGCTCTGGGCGTGGCCGAGATCTGCAAGACAGCCGGAGTACCCAAGGGCAGCTTCTACTACTTCTTCGAGTCCAAGGAGGCTCTCGCGCTCGCCGTGATCAACGAGCAGTGGGCCGAACAGCGGCGCGACTGGATCCGCATCCTGAAGAGCGAGGCGCAGCCACTGCAGCGGTTGCGGCAGCTCTTCGAGGAGACAGAAGCCGACCAGCGGGCCGGCCAGCAGAGCTGCGGGACCGTTTCGGGCTGCATGTTCGGGAATCTCACCCTGGAGATGAGCAACCAGACCGAAGCTGTCCGCGAGCACCTGCAGGCGATCTTCGAGGCCCAGGTCGAGATGGTCGACTCGGTCATCACCGAGGCCCTGGAGCGTGGCGAGGTCGCCGTCACCGACACGCGTGAAGCTGCCCGGTCCGTGGTCGCGCAGCTCGAGGGCCAGGTCTTGTTCGCCAAGCTCTACAACAACACTTCCCAGCTCAGCGCCCTCTGGACGAACTGTTTGGCACTGCTGGGCGCCCGCACGGCGCAGGCGCCGGCCAACGCCTGACACAGCAGCTGCAGACCTCGATCCCGCGTGCCGACCGGAGCGCAGATCGCGGGAGGCCCGACAAGGCGGGCGTCACCGCCTCGCAGGAGGAACCCACGCATCATGATCTCGCCACTGGCCGCTCTCGGAGTGAGCACCCCGATTCTCGCCGCACCGATGGCCGGCGGCCCCACCACGCCCGCGCTGGTCGCCGCGGCGGCCCGGGCGAACAGCCTCGGGTTTCTTGCGGGCGGCTACCGAACCGCCGACGCGCTGGCCGAGCAGATCGCCAAGGTCCGCTCCGACGGCGTGGACTTCGGGGTCAATCTGTTCGCCCCCAACCCCGTTCCGATTGAGCCGGAAACCTTCCGCCGCTACGCCCGCGCTGTCGCACCCGAGGCCCGGGCCTACGGCCTCGACGTCCCTACAGCCGGAATCGTCGAGGACGACGACCACTGGCAGGACAAGGTCCACCTGCTACTGACCGACCCGGTACCGGTCGTCAGCTTCACCTTCGCCATCCCGGAGGCAGCGGTGATCGCCGCGCTGCACGGCGCGGGGACCCTGGTCGTCCAGACGGTCACCTCCGCTGCGGAGGCCCGCCTGGCCGCGGAGGCCGGCGTGGACCTGCTGGCCGTGCAGGCCTCGGCAGCAGGAGGACACTCCGGCACGCTCACCCCGCAGCACATTCCGGCGCCCGTCCCCCTGACCGACCTCCTGGGCGAGGTGCGCCAGGCGGTGCCCCTGCCGCTCGTCGCCGCAGGCGGAGTGGCGACCCCGGCGGACGTGGCCGGGGCACTGCGTGCCGGAGCCACAGCTGTCATGGTCGGCAGCGTCCTGCTGCGTGCCGACGAGGCCGGCACCTCACGACCCCACAGGGCTGCGCTCGCCGACCCGGCACGGCGCCGGACCGTGGTGACCCGGGCATTCACGGGGCGTCCCGCTCGGGCACTGCGCAACGACTTCACCGACCGCTACACCGACCTCGCCCCCGCCGGCTATCCCGCACTGCACCACCTGACCAGCCCGATGCGCAGAGCTGCCGCTGCCGCGGACGATCCCGAACGGATCAATCTGTGGGCCGGCACCGGATACCGTCATGCCGCAGCCGAACCCGCCGGGCTGATCCTGCAGGGGCTGGCGTCCGGACTCTGACCGGCACACCGTGCACGGCGTCCGGCACGCTCCGGGCGACGCCGGCGCAGGGCAGGTCGGGCCCCTCAGACCAGGGAGACTCCGAGCAGGGCCTCCAGCTGCGCGATCGTCTCTTTCGGGTCCTTGGCGTGGACGCCCGCCAGCCCCAACTCCGCTGCCGACGCGAGGTACTGCTCGGTATCGTCCACGAAGACACAGGCCTCGGCGGGCTTGCCGAGCATCTCCAGCATGAGCTGAAAGACGGCCGGCTCGGGCTTGGCGCATCCCGTGTTGCTCGGAGATCACCACGGCGTCGTACAGCTGGTCCAAGTCGTACCCGTCGTACAGATTCCACGGGTCGAGACCGACGGAGTTGGACAGGATCCCCACCGCCACCCCTGCCCGCCGGTCGGCGGCCGCAGCCTTGATCATGGTGGTCTCCGGACGCAGATCCGCGAAGATGCGGCCCATGAGATTGTCGGCGGCCACACCGAGCCTCCTGGCTGCCGCGATGTTCCACTCCGCCTGAGTGACCGCGCCGCGCTCGAGGTCGTGGGTGCACCGGACTCCGTCTCATCGAGGTACAGCGCGGCGATGCAGGCGCCTTCAGCCAGACCCTCGCGCTGCTCGAAGGCGAGCACGGCAGGCAGGAGAGGCGTAGTCAGAACGCCGCCGAAGTCGAGGATGAGGCCGGTGCGGTGGGTCATAACGGAACTCCAGATGCAGCAGCAGGGGCACGGGCGCCACCTGACCCGAACGGACAGTGATGTGGCGGGACGTCAGCAGGCGACGGTGGCCTCGATGGCGACCGGGATGTCGAGCGCCTTGGAGTACGGGCAGATCTGGTGGGCACCCGCGCCGAGTTCCTCCGCGGTCTTCTGGTCCACCCCGCTGAGCTCCAGGTGAAGGACGGTGCCGAGGCTGTAGTCGCCCGTCTCGTGCTGGTGGTGCAGGGTGACCTCGGCGACGACAGCCAGGTCCTTCAGCGAAACCTTTCTCTTCGCAGCAGTGATCTTGACCGCGCCCAGGAAGCAGGACGCCCACCCCGCGGCGAGAAGCTGCTCAGGATTGGTGGCTCCGCCGGCGCCGCCCATCTCCTGCGGGATGGCAAGGGTGAGGTCGAGCAGACCGTCGGTGGACTGGGCGCGGCCGCCGTTGCGGCCCTCGCCGGTCGCGGTGACAACGGCCGTGTAGTTCGTCTCAGCCATGCCGATACCTTTCTCGCTCGCCCCAGGTGGACCACTCAGGAGCGTCACCCGTCAAACAGGTGACGGAGTCGCTTGCCGCGAGGGCACGCGTCACGTCGGGACCGGTGGACCCCAGACACCGGGGCCCGCAAGACGGCGGCCCGGGCCCCGCCCCGGCGGCGCTTGACACATTTAAGACGACCGACCATATTGAAATTCCGGAGCGGGTACATGCACCGCTCCGAAGCACCGCGGGCAAGGCGTGCCGCCGCTTGCGCCGCCACTGCCGCGGTACCGGCGCCCAGCCGCCCGCACCCGCCATCAGCCAAGGAGAACCATGTCCACGTCCACCTATCGCGCAATCGAAGTCACAGGGGCGCGGAACTTCGAGCTGGTCACCCGAGAGGTCCCCACGCCGCCCGCCGGGCACGTGAGGCTGCGGGTGGAGAGCTGCGGGGTCTGCCACTCCGACGTGCTTGCCGTGGAGGGCCTGCGGGCCGATCCGGCGCAGCCGATCGTTCCCGGCCACGAGGTCGTCGGTGTCATCGACGCCGTCGGCGAGGGTGTGCACACCTGGCACATCGGGGACCGGGTGGGCGTCGGTTTCCTGAACGGCCACTGCGGCGAGTGCACGCCCTGCCGCCGCGGAGACTTCGTCAACTGCACGAACCAGCCCCAGACCGGGACGACCACGGATGGCGGATACGCGGAGGTGCTCATCGCCCGCAGCAGCGGCCTGGTCCGGGTGCCGGACGGCATGTCCCCCGTCGATGTCGCCCCGCTGCTCTGCGCCGGCCTGACCACCTTCAGCGCCCTGCGCCGGCTCGACGCCCGCCCCGGCGCCCTCGTCGCGATCCAGGGCATCGGAGGTCTCGGGCATCTCGGACTCCAGTACGCCACCCGGCTCGGCTACCGCGTCGCGGCCATCGCCCGGGGTCAGGAGAAGGAGCAGCTCGCTGTCGAGCTGGGCGCGAGCCACTACATCGACAGCTCGGCGGAGGACCCCGGTGCCGCGCTCCAGAAGCTGGGCGGGGCCGACGCCATCATCGCCACCGCGGCAAGCGGCGGCTCGATGACGCCGCTGATCCCGGGCCTGGCTCCGCGCGGGCACATGGTGGTGGTCGGCATCGCCCCGGACCCACTCTCGATCTCCACGCCGGATCTAGTCGTGGGCACGCGCACCATCAGCGGGAGCCTCACGGGCTCCTCCATAGAGAACGAGGACAACCTCGACTTCAGCAGCCGCTTCGGCATCCGTCCGATGGTGGAGACGTTGCCTCTGGCGCAGGCGCCCGAGGCGTACGAGCGGATGATGTCCGGCCGGGCCCGCTTCCGGGTCGTACTGGACATGACCGCCTGAGTACGGCCCGGGGGTGCCCATGAGCCGCCCCGCCAGGCGCCGTTTGACTATGCCGAGGCGACCGACCATATTGCGATGCGGAGGTGGGATCATGGCCCGACGAAGCATGCGTGAAGAGATCGTCGACGCGGCGGTCGCGCAGTTCCACTCGAAGGGGTACAACGCCGCCGGCGTCAAGGACATCACCGATGCCGCCGGCACCCCCAAGGGGTCGTTCTACAACCACTTCGAGAGCAAGGAGTCACTGGCCGTCGTCGCCCTGAACCGCTACGGCGCGAGCCGGCGACTGGAGGACCTGGCGGCGTCCGGCATCGCACCGCTGGTGCGTCTGCGCAAGCACTTCGAGTTCCTGCGCGACGAGACCGTGGATGCGGGATTCGCCCGGGGCTGCCTGATCGGGAACTTCGGGGCCGAGGTCGCCGACCACAGCGAGACGATCCGTGCCGGTGTCCGCGAGTCGCTCGGCCAGTGGGCCTCGATGATCTCCGGCGTGCTCATCGAGGCACAGCAGGCCGGCGCGGTGCGAGCGGACCTCGACACGGAGAAGGCGGCGCGGTTCCTCCTCAACGCATGGGAGGGCACGCTCATCGCCGCGCGCTCCAGCCGGTCGCGCGATGACTTCGACGACTTCTTCGACACGGCCTTCGGGACGCTGCTCGCGCCGCCGACAGAGGCTCAGCCGTAGACCCACGGGTGGGCGAGATGCCACCGGCCATGCCGGAGGGAAGGGCGCAGCCCCCTCCCTCCGGAACAAAATCCGGGCACTCCCCCGTCCACCCGCAGCGTCCGGCACCGCCCACGCCGCTCCCCCGCACGCCCAGGCCGCCCCGCGGCGCACCGGTATGCGTGGCCCCGGCCGGACAGGACCCGTTTTCCGCAAGCTTCGGCTTTCACGAGCCCTCCCCTTGATCGAAACAGCACGACGCGAGCCGACGGTGCGAGTACCGCCCGGCGGGGCCGCGCGTTCCCGGCGGCGCCTGAGTTCGCGTCCTGTCGGCGAGCGGCATCCCCCACCCAATTTGTTGACAGATCAAGGACGCAGTATTTTTACTTGACCGCGCAAGCATATGATTGACGAGACAAGTACATGTGTCGCGTTCGGGTAGGCGAAGGGCCAACTGGCCAGGATCGGCATCGTCCTCGGCGGCACCCGCGCGGCGAGCACCTATGCCTGACGGGTGCGAAGGCCCGCCGTTGTCGGTCATCCGAGGGCGGGAACGACCGACGGCGCAGACCGAGCAGCACACCGGACAAGGAGCCTGTCATGACCAACCGTTCCGCGCCCCGTGGGGACGGGCATCCGATCACCCTTGGATTGGACACCTTCGGCGACGTGACCAACGACGCCCAAGGCCGACCGCTCACGCATGCCGAGACGATCCGGAACCTGGTGGAGGAGGGGGTACAGGCCGACCATGTCGGCCTCGACCACTTTGCCATCGGGGAGCATCACACCGACTGGATGCCGCTCTCGGCGGCCGACGTGGTCCTCGCCGCGATCGCCTCACGCACCTCGCGCATCCGCCTCGGATCGGGCGTCACCGTCATCAGCTCCGACGACCCCGTCCGCGTCTACCAGCGATACGCCACGCTGGACGCGGTTTCCAACGGCCGTGCAGAGGTGATTCTCGGCCGCGGCTCGAGCACCGAATCCTTCCCGCTCTTCGGCTACGAACTCAGCGATTACGACCGTCTTTTCGAGGAGAAGGTCAGCCTGTTCGCCGAGCTTCTGAAAGAGAAGCCGGTCTCCTGGTCCGGTACCACCCGGCCGAGCCTGGACGGCCTGTCCGTCTTTCCACACAGCGAGTCGGGCGCGATCCCGACCTGGCTCGGTGTCGGCGGCAGCCCCGAGTCGGTGGTCCGCACGGCTCGGCACGGCTTCTCGCTGATGCTCGCGATCATCGGCGGCCCGACGGCCCGGTTCGCTCCGTTCGCCGATCTCTTCCGTGAGGCCCTCGACAAGCTCGGTCAGCCGACCCGCCCCGTCGGTGTCCACTCTCCCGGCCACGTGGCTGCGACGGACGAGCAGGCGGTGGAGGAGTTCTGGCCGTACTACGAGAGCACGATGCGGATGGTGGCACGGCAGCGCGGTTTCCGCGCGCCGACGTTCGAGCACTTCAGGCACGACGTCGGCCCCGATGGAGCCTTGTACGTCGGGTCGCCCGAAACCGTGGCACGGAAGATCGCCACCACGCTCCGGACACTGGGCGCGAGCCGTTTCGACCTGAAGTACGGGATGAACGGTCTGCCGCACGAGGAACTGATGACCACCATCGAACTCTTCGGCACGAAGGTGGCGCCGCTGGTGCGCGACATGATGACCTCCTGAGACATCACGTTCAGCGAGACCCACCGGAATCTGCCCTGCCCCGCCCCAACGGGCGGCACCACAGGGCAGTTTCCACGGTAGGAAGCCGATGTGCGCGAGGGCCTGATGGACGAGGACTCCTGCCCCCGTTCCGGCGACACCGAACGCGTGCGCGACCCCCGGCTGCTCCTCAGGACAAACGGAAAGGCGGTACCGGATGTCTCCGATACCGCCTTCGACACGCTCAAAAGTAAGTCGGGACGACAGGATTTGAACCTGCGACGCCTTGCCCCCCAGTCAAGTGCGTTTTGTTCTCGGCAAGTTGTACAGACCGTTGAGCGTGTTGCGCACAGCTGGCAACGCAGTAACTGCCGTTCGACGGCATTCTGCAGCCCTTCCCGTCCGTAAGACGCACATGACGACTCTTCGATTTCCTCTCCGCCCGTCAGGTCAGGGGCGCTACAAGTCCGTAGAGCAGCCCCTGCCAAGAACGCCCCTCCCGGCGCCCAACGACAGCAACCGCTCCGTGAAGCCGAATGATGCCGGTCACCGCTCTACGCACGCTCTTCACCGCCCCCACGCGCAGCTGCCGGACCGTACACGCTCCAGCATGCAGTTACACCACCCCCAGCAGTGCCAGCTCGGGGCGCGCCGATCGAAGCCCCCACGGTTCCGGACAATCGCCCCCTCGGCAGGCTCTTGTCCTGCAAAGCTGGCGAGGTGATGTATGTCGTGACAGTGGATGCCCAGACCGCCGCCGGCGCCCCGGAAATGGACGAGTTGCAGCGGGTCGGGGCCGTCGCGCTGCTGGAGCAAGGTTTCGACACGGTTGAGGGGGTCGAGTCCGAGGACGGGATGGAGGTGGAGGTCATCGACACCATCGTCGCCGTCTATCCCGGTGGGGCGCTGTTGAAGGTCTTCGCGCACGCCCCGACGCTGGAGACCGCCGAGGAGGCAATCCGCGCCCTCGTTTAAGAGATCCTGGAACGTACGGAATTGCTTTCCGAGTGGATTGTCGGGAGGTGCGAGGTGCAGCTCCACCCGGAGCTCACCCAGGAAAGCTTGGACGCCGCCACAGGCGCGGACACCCCACCCGCTGATCCCACCGCGCGACGCGCCTACCTGGCCCGGACTCCCCACCCGTCCGCGCCGAGCGAGGCGGAGCCGGCGGCGGATGCCGCGAAGATCCGCCGCCAGATGCTGTCCCTTGCCGCCGGTCTCAAGGCCTTCGGGCCGGGCATGTTCGGTGTGGTCACCGAAGAGGACGAGGAGAGTTTCGGCGACTACGAGGGCACCGCACAGGAGGACGCACAGCTCGCCGCCGGCGCCCTGATGTGGGCGACGGACGTGATGGTCGATCAGCTGTTCATGGACGTCCAGACCCTCACCGACGAGGAGACAAACGTCGCCGAATGCGAGGGCGTGCTGTGGCACCTAGAGGATCTGCCCCGCCGCTACGCCCTGTGCTACGACGCACAGTTCGCCCGCCGTTTCCTGGTCACCGTGATCGCCATGACCACCCGGTTCACGCAGGGGACATTCACCCACCTGAGCTGCGTCACTGAGGAGTTGGCGCTGCGGCTCCTACTCACCGAGGCCAAAGTCTGCCTGGAGACCTTCGACTTGCTCGACGACGGCGTCGAGCAATCTCTCGACTGCTTCGCCGACCTGGTGTACGAGGACATGGACCATGAATGGCTCTATGACGACGCCAAGGACGGCATCGAGGACAGCCCTGTTGGCGAGATGCTGGGGATCGCTCCGATGGACTTGCCGACTGGTTCAAGCCCTTCAACGACGGCCGCTACCTACACCCCTACGCGACAGACGCTCCGCATTCCTCCACAGGCGACGATCAGACCGGCGAAGACTCCGGCATTGACGGTCAGGGCTAACATCCCCACCCGCGCCCGGTGCGACGCCAATCGGACGGTGGCCTCCTTCTCTGCGCCGGAGCATGCCAAGAAGGAACTCGGCTATGAGGAGTTGAATGCAGAATTGTTGGCACGAGCTGATGGAGCGTCCAATGTTCCGGCTTCAGCGGCACTACCTCCACGCCATCCGCAAGTTCGAGCAGTTCTCCGACTCCTCCGAGGGCGGGCGGCGAAGATGTCAGACCCGCCCCCTATCGTCCAGGCCATGACGCACTGCGCTGCCTCGAGCCCCCGACGCACAGCTCACGGCCGGAGAACGGGCGTCGCTACGCCAGGCGATTGTCGCTCCCCGCGGTGACCACTCATTGGTCGACCGGCAGAGCAACACCCCGCGGTTGCTCCCCTGCTCAGGGAATCTCGCGATGCGCAATGCGGGGAATTCAAGTGATTATCGGAACAATCGGTGGAACAGTAGTAGCTTCCGCTGACGACGGCATCGCTCCTGCGGGCCTCTTGCGGCAGCCCGACTCTTCGTCATCAACAGCCCAGCGAAAGGCCGCCCATGAAGCGAACGTTCACGTTAATCACCGCGCTGGTCGTCACCGTACTGTCGCTGCCAACGGCGCACGCCGCGGTCAAGAAGGCCAAGCCCCCGCTCAGTTGCGAGTCTCGGACGTTCACCTCCAGCCCGGGGCCGCGCTTCAACGACCCGGAGGACCCCGCCGCCCAGATGAAGATCATGGGCCCGATCATCGAATCGATCAACAGCGCCAGCTGCGGGCAGACCATACGCGTCGCCATGTACTCGATCAGCATCGAACAGCCGGGCCCGGACTTCGCCAACGCCCTTATCGCCGCGCACCAGCGCGGCGTCATCGTAAAGGCGCTGATGGACGCTCACAGCGACAATACGATCTGGCAGTCGATGGTCACCGAGTTGGGCAACGACCCGCGAGCCTCCAGCTTCGCCGCGCTGTGCCCGGGCGGCTGTCTGTCCCACTTCGGCGGCTCCGCCCTGCACGCGAAGTACTACATGCTCAGTGGCGGGCTCGATGCGAACAGGACTGTGACCGTCAGCAGCGCCAACCCCACCTCCGCCCAGGCCAGCACCGCGTGGAACAGCAGCGCCACCGTCAAGGGCAACGTCGACCTGTACAACTCCTACGTCCGCTACTTCACCGCCATGGCTAGCGGGGCGATCTACGGCCCGGGCCCGCTGGCACCCGACTACTACAACTCCACCAGCGCCACGGCCGCCAGGAAACTGTCCCCGCCCTCCTACCAGTGGCCCAAGGCGCGCACCAGAAGCGACACCTGGGTCGACTTCCTGAGCAACATCAAGGCGCCGGCCACGATCAACATCGCCATGTTCCAGTGGACCTCTCACGGCCAGCCGGGCGACCGGAACTATCTGGAGCTGCCGAAGAAGCTGGTGAGTCTGGCACAAACCGGCGTCAAGATCCACATTCTTATCACTGCCGGCCAGGTCGATGACAGCGTGCAGAGCTACCTGAAGAACCGGCCGAATATCGACGTGCACGACACCAGCCACGGCACCGACGCGAACGGCAACGCTCTGCACTACACGCACGACAAGTACATGATGGTCAGCGGCGGTTACGCGGGTGCGGCCGACTCCAGGCTCGTGTTCGTCGGGTCCTCGAACTGGACGAGCAACGGCGTCTGGCACAACGACGAGTCGGACCTGAAGCTGATCGGCCGGTCCAGCTACGACACGTTCATGGCGGACTGGCAGAACCAGTACGACCACTGCTGCGGGACCGTGGCGCGGCAGTTGAGCGCCGAGGAGCGCGCCGAGAATACGGCACGAGAGATTCCGATCGATCCGAGGCAGGTCCGGGAGTAGGCATTCTCGGTCCGAGTAGTGCCAGTGAGCTCCAACTTGGCTGGTCTGGCGGATAGTTGGGGTGAGTGGCGTCCGGACGTGAAGATGCTCCTGATAGACGAGGTCACGACCAAGATCGCCTGTCCACCAGGAGCTTCCGCGTGCTTGTCTGCCCAGCCGGCGTCGATCGTCCACCTCGGCTCTGCGCTTCCTCGCCTGTGAGCTCGCCGCACGTTCGCCGGGAACAGGGCGCGCGCTGGGCGTCGGCTGTCCGCCGGACGGCAAGCGCTGCTGGTTCTGGCCCATCTGCGCTGCGGTCACACCTACGCCCAACTGAGCGCCGGGTTCGGCGTGGGCATCACCACCGCCTACCGGTACGTCGCCGAGACCGAGGTCGTCCGTGTTCCCAACCGCGGCCGCTGGGACAAGCTCTCCCCAGGGTCAGCAGGACGTCAACCGCTCCCATGCGAAGATCCGCGTGCTCGTCGAGCAGGCCATGGCCACCCTCAAGACCTGGCGCCTCCTACGCAAGCTGCGATGTTCCACCACCTTCAGCACCAGCCTCGTCCGGGCCGTCCTCACCCTCCACCTGACCTGCTATCGAGGTCCGTGACGAGGTTTTTCGCGGCCTGCACGACCCAGGACGCCGGCGGATGGGCGGTGGCGCCCAGGATCCTGATTCGGCTGCTGGCGTGTTCGAGCACCGCGAGCGACGGGTGGACGGTCCGGCAAGGCGGCACGGTGCTGCTGTGGGACGAGGCCGTGCGGTCTCTCGCGCTCTGGCATACGGCCGGGGCGCCGGGCCCGTCCGAGTTCGGTGTGAGCGTCACAGCGGGCAGTCAACGGGTGTGGCTCGGTACGCCTTCCGGGCCGAGTTGGAGCCTGCCGATCGCGTCGAACGCCGCCTCCGCCCGCGCCACGGATCGGGGCGGCGTTCGACCGCTATCGAGGAATTGGTCCCTTGAGAGCTACCGAAACCCTACCTACCTTGCTGCCGCGCCGGGCCCCTCCCACCTTGGTGGCATCTCCCAACCGCGTTCAACTTCTCGATGCCGCGCACAACCGCCCGGACCAGAATCCGGCATACGGGGTCCTGGAAATCGGACATGGGCCCAAGATTTCGCATGGCCCCATACCGTCGGCCCCGGTTATGGGGACGCCGCTCCCAGCCCCGCTCCCACCAGGAGCGAGCGTGACCTGCACGAGGAGCGCAAGCCCATACCCATAAGCCCCCCGAACGACGGGGAGCCAGCTCCCTCCCATCGCTCCCTGGGAGCGAGCCCGGGAACAGAAAAAGGGCCGTTATGAAAACGGCCCTTCACCTGCGACGTCGATACGTTCGAACTGTCGGGACGACAGGATTTGAACCTGCGACCCCTTGACCCCCAGTCAAGTGCGCTACCAAGCTGCGCCACGTCCCGTTGCTCGCCTGACCTGGGCTTTTCCCCTGGCCGAACGTGCATGAGAACAATACCGCACTTGGGCCGGTGCTCACGAACGCCTTTCGGTACTTGACCTCGACCAAACTTGAGGTTGAACGCTGGGACGCATGACGATCAAGACCGCCGCACCGGCGCTCCCGTACCGCGACCTGAACCGCCTGATGAGCCTGATGACGGGCGACGAGAAACACGGGCCCGCGGCCACCTCGACCCTCGACGCACTCTGGGTGCTGTACCACCGCGTGCTGCGCGTCACACCGGCCACGATGGGCGATCCGGAGCGCGACAGGTTCCTGCTCTCGAAGGGGCACGGGCCGATGGCGTACTACGCCGTCCTCGTCGCGCACGGCTTCTTCGACGAGGATCTGCTGCCCGGTTTCGGCGGGTACGACTCGCCGCTGGGACACCACCCGGACCGACTGCTCGTCCCGGGCGCCGAGATCGGCAGCGGATCACTGGGACACGGGCTGCCGCTGGCCGTCGGCAGCGTGCTCGGCCTGCGGGCTCAGGGGCTCACCGATCCGCGGGTCTGGGTCCTGGTCGGCGACGCCGAGCTGGACGAGGGCAGCAATCACGAGGCGATCGCCTACGCCGGTCCGGCCGGCCTCGACCAGCTGCACACCCTGGTGATCGACAACGCCTCCGCGACCCATGGCCGGCCCGGCGGCATCGCATCCAGGTTCGAGGCGGCCGGCTGGTCGGCCCTGACCGTGGACGGGCGCGATCACGAGGCGCTGTACGCGGCGTTCACCGCACCGCACCCCGGCCGACCCCTCGCAGTGATCGCCCGCGTCGCCCCCAAGAGCTGAAGACCGCACCACGGCACACCAGCACATCCGCTCACCGGAACGAGGAGTACCACCTCTCATGGACACCATGCGTGAACGCTTCATCACCACCGCGGCCCTGCTCCTGGACGACGACCCCAGGCTGGCCGTCGTACTGGCCGAGATCAGCCGCGACGGCTTCGACCGGGCCGAGCGCACCCATCCGGACCGGGTGATCAATGTCGGCATCCGGGAGCAGCTGCTGATCGGCGCCGGGGCCGGACTGGCGCTGACCGGGATGCGGCCGATCATCCACACGTTCGCCCCCTTCCTGGTGGAGCGGCCGTTCGAGCAGGTGAAGCTCGACTTCGGGCATCAGGGCGTGTCCGGGGTCCTGGTCAGCGCCGGCGGTTCGTACGACTGGCCGGCCGCGGGCATCACCCATATGGCACCGGGCGATGTCGCCCTGATGGACACCCTCGACGGCTGGACCGTGCAGGTCCCGGGCCACCCCGACGAGGCGGAGACCCTGCTGCGCCGGGCCGCCGCCGGGGAGGACCGGGTCTATCTGCGGCTCTCGCTCCAGCAGAACGAGCGGGCCCGACCGGTCGGCGCCGGGTCCGGATTCACTCCGGTGCGGGAGGGGAGCCAAGGGGTGGTGATCGCCGTCGGGCCCGTGCTCGACAACGTGCTCGCAGCGACGGACGGCCTGGATGTCACGGTGCTGTACGCGACGACGGTGCGCCCGTTCGACGCGGCGGGGGTGCGGCGGGCGGTCGGGGGGAGGGAGACGGCGGACGTGGTGATCGTGGAACCGTACCTGTCGGGCACCTCGACGGGCGCGGTCAACGACGCACTCGCCGATCTGTCGCACCGGGTACTGGGACTCGGGGTGGGCAGGGCCGAGCTGCGCCGCTACGGGCAGATGGACGAACACCTCGCCGCGCACGGCCTGGATCCGCGCGGGCTACGGGAGCGGATCGCTGGCTTCCTGAACAGCTGAGACCGAATGGGGGCACAGCGCGGCCCCGCAACGGGATGCGGCCGGCCGAGGCGGCCGGTCGGCCCGTCAGCCGCTGAGGGGCCGGGCGAACGAGGCCCGGCCGCCCGCACCAGCCCCCACTCCCCGTCACAGCGAAGTCACAGAGAGCCCTTCCGACCCATTGACCCCGCGGATGACGTGAACCTACTCTGAACGGCGTACTTCAGAAAGCGCTTTCTACATCCCGCAGTCGGCATCTACCGCACAGGGAGCGCCCATGAGTCACCACCCGCCCCGCAGCATTCCGCCGAGCAGATACCTGCTGAGCAGGCACCCCTCGCGCGGATTACCTACGCCTCTCCTCGCTCTCACCGCACTCCTGGCCCTGATCCTCGGCCTGCTGGTGGCCTCGCCACCTCGCGCCCACGCGGCCCCCTTCCGGGTCCTGGTCTATTCCGAGGTCACCAACTTCAGGCACGACTCGATCCCCGCAGGGGTCGACGCGATCAAGAAGCTCGGCGCGGAGAACGGCTTCGACGTGGAAGCCACCGACGATTCGGCGGTCTTCAACGACACCGATCTCGCCCGCTTCCAGGCCATCGTCTTCAACAACACCAACTCCACCCCGGAGACAGGTGACTTGCTGAGTGCCGACGAGCGGGCCGCCCTGCAGAAGTTCATACGCGCGGGCGGCGGCTGGGTCGGGCTGCATGCCGCGTCCGCCAGCGAGCGCGACTGGGACTGGTACGAGGGACTGGTCGGCGCGATCTTCGACCAGCATCCCGCCGTGCAGACCGGCCGGATCAAGGTCCTCGACCACGCGCACCCGTCCACCAAGGGCCTTCCGGACCTCTGGGAGCGCACGGAGGAGTGGTACAACTGGCGCACCAACCCGACCTCCAAGGTGCACACGCTCGCGCAGATCAAGGTGCGCGACGGCATCACCGGTCTGGACGAGGGCGTGGACCATCCGTGGTCCTGGTGCCAGAACTACGACGGCGGGCGCTCCTGGTTCACCGCGGGCGGCCATGCGGCATCGGCCTTCCAGGAGGAGGGCTTCGTCAAGCATCTGCTGGGCGGCATCGAGTGGGCCGCGGGTGCCAAGTCGGGTGACTGCACGGCGACCCGTACCGGCTCGTTCCAGCGCACCGCCCTGGCCACCAGTGATCTCGCCGACCCGTTCGAGCTGGCCGTCGCCCCCGACCGCCGGGTGTTCTTCGCCCAGCGCACCGGGAAGCTGAAGGTCATCGACCAGCAGACCATGAAGGTCACGACGGCACTGGACTTCGCGTACACACCGGAGATGACCAGCCAGTCCGACGGGTTGCTCGGCCTCGCGCTCGATCCCGGCTTCGCCACGAACAACTGGCTCTATCTCCTGCACTCCGACAAGACCGAGAAGCGGCTCAACCTGTCCCGCTTCACCGTTACCGGCAACACGGTCGACCCGGCGTCGGAGAAGCGACTGCTGACCATTCCGACCTGGCGGGGCGAGGGCCGGGCCAACTCCCATATGGCCGGCTCGCTCGCCTTCGACAAGGACGGCAATCTGTACGCGGCGACGGGCGACAACACCGACCCGTTCGCCTCGGACGGCTTCAACCCGATCGACGAGAGCGAGGGCCGGCGCGCCTGGGACGCCCAGGGCACGGCGGGCAATACGAACGATCTGCGCGGCAAGATCCTGCGCATCACGCCGAAGGACGACGGCACGTACACCGTCCCGGGGGGCAATCTCTTCGCGCCCGGTACGGAGAAGACGCGTCCGGAGATCTACGCGATGGGGATGCGCAACCCGTTCCGGATCACCACGGATCCGCTGAGCGGCGCGCTGATGGTCGCCGACTACGGCCCGGACGCCAAGGCCGCGGTCGCCGACCGCGGGCCCGAGGGCACGGTCGAGTACACCCGTATCACCAAGGCGGGGAACTTCGGCTGGCCGTACTGCATCGGCAACAACACCCCGTTCAACGACTACGACTTCGCGGCGAAGAAGTCGGGCCCGAAGTTCGACTGTGCGGCGCTCGTCAACGATTCGCCGAACAACACCGGGCTGCGGGAGCTGCCGCCGGCCCAGCCGGCCACGGTCTGGTACGCCTACTCCGCGTCCGCCGAATTCCCGGAGCTCGGCACCGGCGGCGGTGGCCCGATGAGCGGTCCGGTCTACGACTACGACCCCGACAACACGTACCGCACCAAGTTCCCCGAGTACTTCGAGGGGAAGTGGCTCACCTATGAGCTGACCCGCCAGTGGTTCAAGACGTTCTCGTTCCAGCAGAAGGACCAGACGTTCACCGATCCGCGGTTCGCTCCGGTCAAGGCCGGTGATCTCCAGTCGATCAACGGCATCTTCGCGGACATGAAATGGAACCAGCCGTTCGATGCCGACTTCGGTCCCGACGGGGCGCTGTACGTCATCGACTTCGGGCTCGGCAGCGGCACCGGACGCGGCGGCAGCAACGAGGGGGCGGGTATCTACCGGATCGACTACGTCGGTGACGGACGGCTGCCCAACGCGAAGATCACCGCGAGCCGGGACAGCGGTCCGGCGCCGCTCACCGTCGCGTTCTCCAGCGCGGGATCCGGCCTGCCGGAGGGCCAACCGGTCACCTACGCATGGGACTTCGACGGCAACGGCACTACCGACTCGACGGAGCCGAACCCCTCGTACACATACCGCACCAAGGGGCTCATCACGGCACGCCTGACCGTCACCGGGCCCGGTGGTCTGACCGCTCAGGCCGTGCAGGACATCACCGTCGGCAACACCAGGCCCGAGGTGACGATCAAGCAGCCGCCGAGCGGGGGGATGTTCAGCTTCGGCGACACCATTGCGTTCACGGTCACGGTGAAGGACAAGGAGGACGGACGGAACGGGCAGCCGATCGACTGCTCCCGAGTGGTCGTACAGTCGCAGCTCGGCCATGACACCCATCTGCATCCGCTCGACAACTACACCGGCTGCACGGGTGAGATCGTCACGGACGCCGGGGACAGCCACGGCCCGGGACAGAACCTGTACTACGGAATCACCGCCCAGTACGAGGACAAGGGTGCCCCGGGCGCACCCGCGCTCACCGGCTCGACCTCGCTGACGCTGCGCACCACGTTCCGTGAGGCGGAGCACTTCACGGCGACCGGCGGCGCGCACGACGGTGTGGTGGTCGCGAGCAGGACCGACGCCTCGGGCGGGAAGCGGCTGACGGAGATCGAGGACGGTGACTGGATCAGCTTCGATCCGGTGCATCTGAAGAACATCGACTCGGTGACGGTCGGCGCGGCCTCCGGCGGAATCGGTGGCACCGTGGAGTTCCGGTCCGGGTCCCCGACGGGTCCCCTGCTCGGCAAGGTGACCGTTCCGAACACCGGCGACTGGGGCAAGATCGTCTCGCCGACGACGGCCCTGGAGAATCCGGGGAGCAGCGTGAAGCTGTACGCGGTGTTCAGCAATCCGGATTGGTCGAGCGACAAGGCAGATCTGTTCGCGGTGGACTGGCTGCACTTCAACGGGCCCGGCGTCGAGAAGAAGCCCGGTACGAAGGTCAAGGTGGAAGCGGCCCCGGCCACGGGCACGTCGCCGCTCGCCGTCGCACTGAGCGGCGTGATCGAGCCGGTCGCCGGTCGCACCATCACCTCGTACCACTGGGACTTCGGCGACAACGTCAAACCCACGGGCACGGAAGGCGCGACCGCGACACACACCTACGACCGCAAGGGTGCGTACACCGCACATCTGACCGTCACCGACGACAAGGGCGACACGAGCACCGGTTCCGTCCGCATCGACGTGAGCTGAGCGCGCGTCGGCTGAGAGGAGAGAAGATATGAACAGCACACGACGTGCGTTTCTCGGTACGGCTCTGGGTGCCGCCGCGGCCGCCGGCCTGGGTACGGTCCCGGCGTCCGCCGCCGGGTCGGTCCGCTGCCGCCGCATCCCGCCGTCCGGGATCGGTATGCACCTGTACACCATGCGCACGACGCTCGCGACAGACTTCCGAGGCACGCTGGAACGCCTCGCGGAGATCGGGTACGCGACGGTCGGGGTGAGCGGCCGGCACGGCAACAGCGCCGCCGACATCCGGCGGATGCTCGACGAGACACGGCTCAAGGCGGTCCTCGAACATGTCGGGTACGACATCGTGCGGGGCGCCGGACTGCCGCAGGCGCTGGAGGACATCCATACGCTGGGCGGCAAGTGGATCGTCGTACCCAGTCTGCCCGGATCGCTGCACAGTCCGGCCGGATACCGGGAGGCGGCCCGGGAGTTCAACAAGGCGGGGCTGGCGGCCCGCGAGTCCGGGCTGAAGCTGCTCTACCACAATCACGGCACGGACCATCAGGTGGTGGACGGCGTCAGCCTGTACGACATCCTCCTCGCCGAGACCGATCCGGAGCTCGTCGGCTTCGAGCTGGATCTGTACTGGGCGGCCAACGGGGGCGCCTCGGCCCCCGGCGAGCTGTTCGTACGCCACCCCCGGCGCTTCCCGGCGCTGCATGTGAAGGACATGGCTCCGGACGGGGACTTCGCCGATGTCGGGTCGGGGGTGCTGGACTTCCCCGCGATGTTCGACACGGCGCGGCAGGGCGGGGTGAAGCAGTGGCTGGTGGAGCACGACTCGCCGGCTGATCCGTTCGCGTCGGCGCTCGCCAGCTACACGTATCTGTCGCGGCTGCGGTACTGAGCGGTCCGGCGCGCGGCACGGCCCCGGAGAGCGTTGCTCGGGTCTCCGGGGCCGCTGCGGTGCTCAGCGGGCGGCAAGCAGCTGCTCGTACCAGGCGAGGGTCGCGTCCACCGTGGCCGGGAGCGGGTTCGCAGTGAGGCCGTAGGCCTTCTCGATGGCCGACGAATCGACGATCTGCGGCTCGGTGTGCTGGTAGAACATCTCGGCGTACTCCGCCATGAAGACGTCGTCGAACGGGCCGACCGGGCGTGGCTCGTCGACGACGGTGATGTCGAGCGGACGGCCGGTGCGCTGCTCGATCATCGTGAAGATCTGCCGGGTGGTCAGCGCGGGTGCGGTCGGCAGGTGCCATACCCGGCCGTCGCTGTCGGGGTGCGCGCCCAGCGTGGCGAGTCCGGCAGCCACATCCGCGATGTACGTGTAGCTGTGCGGCAGGTCGATGTCGCCGAGGGCCGGCACCGCTCCCCCGGTCAGCGCGGCCGGGAAGACGGCGCCGCCGAGGGTGGAGTTGAGCACGCCCGGTCCGACGAAGTCGGCCGACCGGCCGAGGACGACACGGAGCCGCCCTTCGGTGTGCGCCGCGAGATAGCGGGCGTCGAGCTCGGCGCGCATCCGGCCCTTGCGGGTCGTCGCGTTCCACGGTGAGTCCTCGGTCATCACGGCACCGTGCGTCTCGCCGTACGGGTAGAGCGTGTCGAGTACGACGAGCCGCGTGCCGACCGCCTCTGCCGCGGCGAGGACGGCCGCCTGGATCCGCGGCATGACGTCGACCTGGAGGTGGTAGCCGACGTTGACGCAGTGGTAGACGACCGCGGCGCCCTCCACCGCGGCCCGGGCGCCGTCCGCGGTGGCCACATCGGCGGCGAACCGCTCGACACCTTCGATCGCCGCCCCGCCGCCTGCCCCGTCGCCTGCTCGATCGACGAGCCGGACCGGGTGGCCGCGGTCGACGAGCTCACGGGCGAGCGTGGTGCCGGCCGGGCCTGCACCGAGAACTACCTGGAGATCACGTACTGCGGTCATGGCGTACCCCTCTACATTGCTGATGGCTTCTTGCAACTGTTAGAGACAGTAACTCTTGCAAGGTGCCATAGCAATAGACGCTGTTAGGCTGCGTAACAGAAGTGAGCTTGCCTAGCGAAAGGGGCCGGTGATGGTCCAAGCCCAACAGGGGCCGCGCGCCCGATACCGGGAGCAGACCCGGTCGGAGATCAAGGAAGCCGCCCTTCGGCAACTCGCCGAGGGGGGTGTCGCCGCGCTCGCGCTGACCCGTATCGCCAAGGACATGGGGCTCTCCGGCCCCGCGCTCTACCGCTACTTCGCCAGCCGCGACGATCTGCTGAACGCGCTGATCAGGGACGCGTACGACGAAGCGGCGACGGCCATGGCCGAAGCGGCCACCCGCTCCACGGCCGCCTCACAAGGCCCGCGCGCACACCTGCACTCACTCGCGAAGGGCTACCGGGCCTGGGCCGTCGCCGAGCCGCATCGCTACCTGCTGATCCAGGGCGCCCCGGTGCCGGGCTATGTCGCACCGGCCGACACGCTGGACCGGGCCCGGGCGGTGCTCGGGCCTTTCCTGCCGGTCTTCGCGGGCGGATCGCCGGGGGCCGAAGTGGCCGGCGTGGTGGACCAGATGACGGCGTGGGCCGGGTCGGACGCGGCTGTGGCCGGATGGGTGGCCGAGTATGTGCCGGCCGCCGCAGGCGACACCGGGATGTCGGGGAAGGCTCTGGCCGGCGCCGTGCTCGCCTGGGCGCAGCTGCACGGATCGGTCGGCCTCGAGGCGGCCGGCCAGTTCGCGGGCATGGGACACGGCGGCGACACACTGCTGGCCGCGCAGACCGAGATGCTGGCGAACGCGTTCGCGCTGGCGTGAGGCCCGGGTCCGTGGGACGGGGACAGGCGCCTGCGCACGATGGCCGGGGCGTCGGCACATCCGCGCGCAGACCGGGGCGTCGGCGCCTGTGCACGCGATCCGGGGCACCCGCCCCTCGTACGAAGGCCGGGGCGTCGACGCCCCGGCCCGTCCCCGGTCAGTCGTGCGCGGACGCCGCCCCGAGCAGATCGCGGATGTGGGCGGCCGCGTCCCGGAACTCCGGGCGGCCGAGCGTCTCGCCGTACTCCCGTTCCGCGTCCAGTCCCACCTCGATGATCTCGGTGATGGTGCCCGGCCGTGGGCTCATCACCACCACCCGGTCGGCCAGATAGACCGCCTCCGAAATCGAGTGGGTGACCAGCAGCACGGTGGTGCCGGTCTCCCGCCAGATTCGGTTGAGCTCCATGTTCATCTGCTCGCGGGTGAGGGCGTCGAGCGCGCCGAACGGCTCGTCCATCAGCAGGACCGGCGGTTCGTGCAGCAAGGCCCGGCACAGCGCCACCCGTTGCTGCATGCCACCGGACAGCTCATGCGGATATGCGTCCTCGAAGCCGTCGAGCCCGGTCATCCGGATCAGTGCGTCGACCCGTTCGCGAGCCCGGGCCGCAGGCATCTTCCGGATCTCCGCCTGGAGCAGGATGTTGCGGCGCGCGGAACGCCACTCGAGGAGAGCGGCGCGCTGGAAGACGTAACCGATGTCGTGCCGTGGGCCCTTGACCTGTTCGCCACCGAGCCGGACCACACCCGTGGACGGCTTGAGCAGTCCTGCGACCAGCTTGAGCAGGGTCGACTTGCCGCATCCGGACGGACCGACCAGGGCCACGAACTCGCCCGGCGCCACGTCGAGCGAGACGTCGCGCAGGGCGGTGACATCGCGGTTCCTGCCGCGGAACCGCACCGAGACGTCCGACACTCCGACGGCCGGAGTGACGGCGCCGCGGCCCCCCGCGGACAACGGGTCCCGCTCCAGGGGCTTCGCCTCCTGCTTGGGCATCGTCATCCCTTCAGCGCTGTCTTCGCGTCCCAGTACTCCCCGACAGCCTTGGGCTTGGCGACCATGCCGGCTTCGGCGAAGACATCGATGGTCTGCTGCCAGTCCGCCTCGTTGTTGACCCCGGGTGCCTTGCCCTCGGTCGACGCGGTGTGCAGCAGCGTCAGCGTCGTCTTGAACTGCTCCGCCAGCACGTTCTTCGGCGGCAGTTGCTCCGACGCTCCGTCCATCGCCTCGACCGCGGGGCCGGGAGCCTTCTCCGCGGCGGCCCACGCCTCGCTGACCGCCTGCGCCATGCGCCCCGCGAGCTCGGACTTCGAGGCGAGAAGCTTCTGCCCGGCGAGCAGGCCGTTGGAGTAGAAGTTCAGCCCGTTCTCGGAGAAGCGGAGGTAGGAGACGGGCTTCTTGGCCTTGTCCTGCATGGTGGGGCCCTGGTCACTCGCGTATCCGAGCAGTCCGTCGGTCTTCCCCGAGATCACCGCGGCGATCTTGCCCGCCGGGTCGGTGTTCTGGACCTTCACGTCCGACTCGTCGATGTTGTTCTTCTTGAGGAAGATCGGGAACGTCTTGGAGAGTGCGTCCCCGGCCGTCCCGGCGATCGTCTTCCCCTTGAGATCGGCGGGTGACCCGATGCCCTTGGCGTCGAAGGACTGCACGGATGCGGGAGTGGTCTGAAGGAAGACACCGAGGCTCTTGACCCGTACCCCCTGGTCGACCGCGGCCAGCAGCGCCGGGGTGTCGGCCCAGCCGAAGTCGGTCTGCCCCGCGGCGGTCGCCTGCACCGTCTTCTGCGAGCCCTGGCCCGCCTGAATCGTCAGATCGATGCCGTGCTTCTCGAAGATCTTCTGCTGCTTGCCGTAGTAGAACGGCGCGTGTTCGCCGTATGGATACCAGTTGAGCGTCAGCGTGACCTTGTCCAGCTTCTTACCCGATTCACTGGTGGTGGTCGACGCGTCGTTCCCGCCGCAGGCCGTGGCCAGCAGAACAAGAGGTACGACACCGATCAGGAGTCTGCGCGGGTGCATGGGCTGGCCCTTCTCGCGACGGGGTCCGTGACAGCAGTCAGTGGGTGGCGTTCAGTACGAGGTGGTGGCAGGTGCGTCCCGACGGCTGGCGTGCCACGGGAGCAGGAGCTTCTCGGCGATCTCGACGGCGACGAAGAGGACGACACCGATCAGGGACATCACGAGCAGCCCGGCGAAGAGCATCGGGGTGTCGAGGTTGCCGTTGGCCTGGAGGATCACATAGCCCAGCCCCTCGTTGGCACCGACGAACTCGCCGACGACCGCCCCCGTCACGGCCAGGGTGACCGCGACCTTGAGGCCGGAGAAGAGATGCGGGAGGGAGGCGGGGAAGCGGATCTTGAGGAAGGTCTGCCAGGGCTTGGCCCCCATCGTCGCCGACAGCTGCAGCATCTCCGGGTCGACCGCCTTGAGGCCGGTGACCATGGAGATCACCACGGGGAAGAAGGCGATCAGGACGGCGATGAGGATCTTCGGCGCGATACCGAAGCCGAGCCAGACCACGAACAGCGGCGCGATGGCGATCTTCGGTACGACCTGGGCGAACAGCAGAATCGGGTAGAGCGTGCGCTCGACGGTCGAGGAGTACACCATGATCACGGCCGCCAGCACGCCGACGGCCACCGCGATCACGAAGCCGAGCAGCGTCTCGTACGTGGTCACCCAGCTGTGCTGCCAGAGATAACTCGTCTTGCCCGTAAGGACATCGAGCGTCGCCCCCGGTGACGGTACGAGGTATGGCTCCACCAGCTCGGCCGCCGAGATCACCCACCAGGCAACGAAGCAGGCCAGCAGCAGGGCGACCGGACGCCAGCTCTGCTCTGCCGCCCGCGCGAATCGCTCAGCTGCCGACGGCCCGGACCGCCGGGCAACTCCCGCCACTTCGGCGGGACTTTTGGCCAACGCGCTCTGGCTCACTTGAACTCCCTGGGCTTCGGCGGCAGTTGCGGAGAGCGGTGCGATCTGCGGTGATGGAGAAGGCGCTTTCAGAAAGCGCTTTCTGATAAGGTGCCGCCACGCTAATGACTGCCTGCACGCATGGTCAATAGGTCGTCCCGAAGTTTCGGGGCCCTGCCGCCACCGCGCCTTTAGGAGTCGAGTTGAGTCAACCGGTGACACGGGCGACGCCAAACCCTCCGGGGCCGCGGCGCAGCGTCGGGCCCGCAACCCATGTGACGCTCGACGCCGTCGCCCGGGAAGCCGGGGTCTCACCGGCCACCGCCTCGCGGGCACTGAACGGCACGGCCCGGGTCCGCGATGATCTGCGGCAGCGGGTGCACGCGGCGGCCGACCGGCTCGGCTACATTCCCAACGCCCACGCGCAGGCACTGGCCGGCGCAGCCAACAACCGTACGGTAGGCGTTATCTGTCATGACGTCAGTGACCCGTACTTCGCCGCGATCTCCAGCGGTGTGATGCGGGCCGCGGCGGAGCAGGGGCTGCTCGTGATGCTGGCCTCCACGTTCCGCGAACCGGCCCGGGAGATCAGCTACGTCTCCATGCTCCGGGCCCAGCGTGCCCGGGCGATCCTGCTGATCGGATCGGGTTTCCAGGACCGCGCCTGGGAGCGTGCGATGGATGCCGAACTGGAGCCGTACGTCAAGGTCGGCGGGCGGGTGGCGGTCGTCAGCCGGCACCGCAGCCTGCGGGTGGACACCGTGCAGCCGGAGAACCGGGCGGGGGCCGCGGCGCTCGCCCGGGCGCTGGTTGAGCTGGGGCATCGGACGTTCGCGGTGCTCACCGGGCCGGCCGCGCTGACGACGGTCTCCGACCGGCTGGCGGGGTTCCGGGAGGGGCTCGCCGAGGCGGGCATCGGGCTCGGGCAGGTGGTGGAGGGCGCGTTCACGCGCGACGGCGGGTACGAGGCGGCCCGGCGGCTGCTCCTCGATGCGGGGCGGGCGCCGTCCCGGTCACGGCCGACGTGCGTGTTCGCGGTGACCGATGTGATGGCGGTCGGTGCGTTGGCGGCACTGCGGGAGGCGGGGTTGCGGGTGCCCGAGGACGTGTCGCTGGCCGGGTTCGACGACATTCCGCTGGTACGGGAGCTGTCGCCGTCGCTCACCACGGTGGCGCTGCCGCTGACATCGATGGGCGAGCGCGTGATCGCACTGGCGCTGCGGGAGACGGGGGCGGTACGGAGGGCGCGGGTGGTGCGGGTGGAGGGCGAAGTGGTGTTGCGGGGCAGTACGGGGGTGCCGGGGGGTGGAGTGCGGTGACCGGGGGCGTCCGGGCCCGATGTGTTTCGTCCCGCCCAGGTCGACCTGCCACCAGGCGCCCGCCTCGGACAGCGTGCGGGTGTCCGTGTTGGTGTCGGCGTCGAGGGCGAGTCCGGCACCCGCCTGCCCTCGGTGGAGGACTGGGTGGCAGTTCCCGTGTGGGCGAGGTCGGTGCGCAGCTGCTCCACCGGGCCGCCGTGGGCGCCGGCCCGTGCGGCGACGGCGAGTGCTTCGGCCGGCAGCCGGTCCAGGCCCGTGCGGTTGTCGGTCATGACGGATCCCGTTCCGGCGAGAGCCGGCGCTGCGGTGTCGGTCCAGTTGGCGCGGGCGGTGTTCTGGATGCCGTAGTCCGCCCAGTTGGAGACCCACTTGTAGCCGATGCGGGTGATCACGTTGTTCTCGACGGTGATGTGCGAGGACTGCTCGTCGCGGTAGATGCCGTTGTCGTCGCGCTCGGCGTTACTGAAGGCGGAGCGGTTGATGTAGTTGCCGGACAGGATGGTGCCGGGCTGGGCGCCCTGGGTGTAGATCGCGCCGCCGTCGTGCTGCTGCGCGACCTCCATGACGTTCGTGATCCGGTTGTCGGTCACCTTGTTGTCGCGCAGTACGGACTGCTGCGCCTCGGGCTGCCGTGGGGCTGCACGAGACCCGCCCCTGGATCTGGGACAAGCTGGACACCCGCGTTAGCGCCATGTACCGGCCGCCACGGCCGCTGCCCGCGGCCGTGACGCCCGGATCGGAACCGGTGCGGGTGCCGGCCGGGGTGTGCAGACCGGCGAAGAACTACCGGTTCCCGTCAATGAAGTCGACCATCGAGAACGGCACATCGGTCACTTCGGCCACCTTGTCGGCGAACGCGTCGAAGCTGTGGAACGAGGTGTCGCCCCGCTCCCCGAGCCCGAGCCTCCGCAGCCGTCGGGCGCGGACAGGGGCGTCGCGGTCGACGGGGTCAGCAGCGGCCGGCCGGTCGCGTGTCGGCTCACGGATGGGCTCCGGAGCCGGAGAGCGAGGCCGGTGCGGAAGTGGCGTTGATCAGGTGCTGCACCAGTGTGACCAGCGCTCCGGTGCCCGAGCTGGCGATCCGGGCGTCGCAGAGGACGACGGGCACGTCGGGTCCGAGGTCGAGCGCGGCACGTACCTCCTCGGGGCCGTAGCGGTAGGAGCCGTCGAACTCGTTGACGACGACGATGAATCCGATGCCGCGCCGTTCGAAGAAGTCGACGGCCGGGAAGCACTCCTCGAGTCTCCGGGTGTCCGCCAGCACGACCGCGCCCAGCGCTCCCTGGGAGAGCTCGTCCCACATGAACCAGAAGCGCTCCTGGCCCGGGGTACCGAACAGATAGAGCACATGCTGCTCGTCGAGGGTGATGCGGCCGAAGTCCATGGCGACCGTGGTCGCGGTCTTGGACTCGATCCCCTCGAGGCTGTCGGTCGCCGCGCTGACCTGGGTCAGCAGCTCTTCCGTGCTCAGCGGTGCGATCTCGCTGACCGCGCCCACGAACGTCGTCTTGCCGACGCCGAAGCCGCCCGCCACCAGGACCTTGAGTGCGACGGGGAAGTCCTCGGTGTCCCCGGTGCCGTCACCCCCGGCCGAGCCGCCGAAGGCATCAGAGCTGTCGTCGTAAGCCATCGAGCACTGCCTCCAGCAGGGATCGGTCGGTGGGCATGTCATGAAAAGCCGGCGGATGTGCGGTGACTGCGCCGCAGTCCACCAGGTCGGAGACGAGCACCTTGGTGACGACCGCGGGCAGCCGCAGATGCGCGGCGATCTCGGCCACCGAGGTGGGACCGCCGCACAGTCCCAGCGCCACGGAGTGCTCCGGACCGAGATGGCCCTGCGGATCGGTGCCCGTGGCCATCACCAGGGAGAGCAGGTCGAGCACGGTCGTCGGACGGGTACGGCCGTCGCTCACGGTGTACGGACGGATGAGCCGGCCGGCCGCATCGTCGAGCAACGGCCCGTCCTGCGAGGCCGACACCCTCACAGCCCCGTGGCGCTCGGTGCCCCGACCGCTTGTCTGGCCGGGGTCATCAGATTCGGCCGGACGCTCTTGACCAGCATGGTCATCTCGTATCCGAGCACCGCGGCATCCGCTTCGCGTCCGGCGAGGACGGCGAGACAGGTGCCGGAACCGGCGGTGGAGACGAACAGCAGCGTCGAGTCGAGCTCCACCACCACCTGGCGGACCTCTCCGTTGTCGCCGAAGCGCGCCCCGGCGCTGCGGCCGAGGGAGTACAGGCCGGCGGCCAGCGCCGCCATGTGGTCGGCGCTGTCGGCGTCCATGCCGTGGAGGGATTTCACCAGCCCGTCGGCGGAGAGCAGGACCGCGCTGCGCGTGTACGGCACACGCTGTACCAGCCCGCTCAGCAGCCAGTCGAGGTCCGTGACCTGACCGGACGGCATATCGGTCGCCATGGTGCATCTACTCCTTGAGGGTGTTCGTTTCGAGGGGGTCCGGGGCGGGGTGCGCCGGTTCGGCGGGCGCGGTGAGTCCGCGCACCGGCAGCGGTTCGAGTGGGGCCGGCGGTTGCCAGGCCTGTGGTGCGGGCGTGTCGGGGGTGGCGCCCGGGGCCTGCGCGGTGTCGGTGTCCGAGGCGCTGCGGGCCTCGGCGAGCTCGATGCCCCGGCGGAAGGACGCCACCAGGCCGGGGTCGTGCAGGACGGGTTGTTCATCCTCGGCGCGCGGCGCGGGGGCCTCCCTGAGCTGCGGGACCAGGTGTTCCTGGTTGGTGCGCCTGGGGAGCTGGGGCCGGCCCATCGTGCCGCGTACGACTCCGGGGTCGGGCTGGAGCGCCGGAATCGCGTCGTCCGGGCGCTGGACGCCGGGGCGGCTGTCAGCCGGGGTGGGCCGGTCGACACGCTCGGCACGCAGCGTCAGCGGTGGGGCTTCGCCCTGCCTTCGCAACTGCTGCGGTGGCTGATGCAGCCGCAGCGGCTGACTAGGCACCTGCGACTGCCGGTTCGGGGCCGGGGCGGGGCTCAGGTTCCGCTGGTGCGCGTTGTCGTCCTGGGCCGGTGGCCGGTGTACGGGGCCGGGCGGTGGGACCGGGGCGGCGTCGGCCGTCGTGGGCACGTCCCCTTCGACCCCGAGCAGGGACTGCGGCAGCACCAGTACGGCC
Organism: Streptomyces sp. NPDC002206; assembly: GCF_053593595.1. Classification (NCBI taxonomy): domain Bacteria; kingdom Bacillati; phylum Actinomycetota; class Actinomycetes; order Kitasatosporales; family Streptomycetaceae; genus Streptomyces; species Streptomyces sp. NPDC002206. The sequence goes on along the minus strand of NZ_JBSFCW010000002.1, from coordinate 39,330 downwards.
TGTGTGCCGCCGTAGATGTTGCTCTGCAGCCGGACCTCGATGCCGTGCCTGCGAGCCAGTGACGCGACGACGAACAGTCCGATCCGGCCGTCCTGCAGCAGATGGGCGACGTTGACCCGGTCGGGGGCGGCGAGCACGGTGTTCATCCGCTTCTGTTCGTTGCCCGGCATGCCGAGCCCGCGGTCCTCGACCTCCAGGGCGAGCCCGGCGGTGACGAGCTGGGCGCGCACCAGCACCTGGGTGTGCGGGGCGGAGAACACGGTGGCGTTCTCCACGAGTTCGGCCAGCAGATGAATCACATCGGCCACGGCGTGCCCGCGCAGCGTGCCGTCGATCGGCGGCACCAGCTTGACCCGCGGATAGTGCTCGACCTCGGCGATCGCCGAGCGCAGCACCTCGGTCATGGTGACCGGGTTGCTCCACTGCCGCCGGGAGACAGCGCCGCCGAGGACGGCGAGGTTCTCCGCATGCCGGCGGATGCGGGTGGCGAGATGGTCGACGTGGAACAGGCTCTTGAGCAGATCGGGGTCCTCGACCTCGTTCTCCAACTCGTCCAGCAGCTGAATCTCACGGTGTACGAGCGACTGGAGCCGGCGGGCGAGATTGACGAAGACCTCCACCCGCTGTTCCTCGCCCGATTCGTGGGTGAGCCGGGACGCCTGCACCACTGCGGCCACAGCCCCTTCGTGCGAGCGGCCCATTTCCTGCGCGAGCAGGTCGAAGGCGTCGCTGCCGGGCGGGACGGGCTGCGGAGGCCGCCGCGCGGGCATCGGTTCACCGTTGCGCAACTGCTCCACCACCCGCTGCAGTTCGGCCTGCTCCTGTGCACTGGCACGGCGCAGAGCCAGACACCGGCCGAGGACGGTGGTGGCGACCCGGTTGGCGCCGAGGAACGCGGCGACCACAGCGGCGACGGCCAGCGCCGCAGATCCGCCCAGCGCGGTCCAGAGTTGGGTGGTCATCGGTGCACTCGTGGAGCGGACGGTGATGATGACTGCCACGGCGCCGCTCAATGCGACGGCGATGGCCGGCAGCACGGCCGCGCGGAAGATCTGAGGCCGTATGCGGGCATCGGGGGACAGCTGTGCGGCGCGCGGCCCGGCGGTGGCCGAGTGGGCACGGGCCCCCGGCCGGCCGTGCCGCCCGCCTTCTCGGCGTTCCGGTCGCGCTTCGGGTGCGCGAAGTTGAGACATCAGCGTCCTCGGTACGTGAGGCACCAGAAATCGGCGTTCATGTGGTGGCACCTACGGTGGTCGGGCAGGCTCGGGTCATCGGTCGGGCAGGCCCGAAAGATATGAGCCCACCGTTAATCACCGACCACACACGGTAGTCATAGACCGAGCATCCGTGGTGGGCAGTTGTAGAACTTGCCCGCCATCCGTCCCGCTCTGGTATGAGCTCTCGCACAAGAGACCGATAACGCCGCATTGACATGGGTCGCCCGGCAGCCGTACCGCCGGGCGAAAGGGGCCCTCGTACGCACGCGAACGGCCCGGACCGTCCGGGCCTGCCGGTCGGTCCGGGCCGTTCCGAGCGCAGACACCTCCGCAGTAGGCGTGGAGGAGCTTGCAGGAGGTGGGTGCAGGACCCGCGAATCCACGAGCCCGGAGGGTGCTCAGGTGAGTGCGGTGCATGGTCATGGTGGGCGGTGTTGTCCGGGGTTGACGCCGTCGATCTCGACGAGGAGGTGACGGGGGCCGCGCAGGGACGGACTCGCGCGGTAGGGCGGTGGGTCGGCGACGAGTCGGGGGTTCTTCAGCCGGTGTGCCAGCTCGGTGAGGGCGATCCGCGTCTCGGGACGGGCCAACGGTGCACCGAAGCAGTAGTGGATACCGCCGCCGAAGCCGAGGTGCTCGTTGTGCTCGCGGTCGGGGTCGAAGCGGTCGGGGTCCGGGACGAAGTCGGGGTCACGGCTGCCCGAGGCGAGCACGAGGGTGACCGGTGAGCCCTTGGGGATGGTGGTGCCGGCGATCTCGATGTCGTCGAGGGTGTTCCGGTTGTTGGACAGAAACTGCACCGGTGGTTCGTAGCGCAGGAGTTCCTCGACCACCCGTGCGGCCAGATCGGGTTCGTCGCCGCGGCGCAGCCGGTCCAGCACCTCGGGGTGCCGCAGGAGGGTGAGCGTGCCGTTGGTGATGAGGTTGACGGTCGTCTCGTGGCCGGCGACGAGCAGCAGAGCCGCGTTGCTCAGTATCTCTCCGGGTGCCATCGGCGCCTCGTCGCCGTCGCCGCCGAGGAGCCCGGAGAGCAGGTCGTCGCCCCGTTGGCCGTGGCGGGCATCGAGGAGCTCGGCGAAGTACTGGCCCAGGTCGGCGACGGCCTTCGCGCGTCCGCGCTGCCGCTCCGCGATCCCGCCGGTGGTCGGGTCGGCGGCCCGGACGACCGCGTCGGACAGTGCCTGGAATCGTGGTTCGTCCTCGCGGGGTACTCCCAGCAGCTCGCAGATCACCGTGACCGGGAAGGGGTAGGCGAAGTCGTCGACGATGTCGACCCGGGTCGTACCCGACCGGTCCTTCCCCACGAAGCCGTCGATCTCGCGGGTCACGATCTCGAACATGCGGGGAATCATGGTGTCGATGCGACCGGGACGGTGCGGTGGGCCGAAGTTCCACGTCAGCAGCCGCCGGAGCCGGTCGTGCGCGGGTGCGTCGGTCTGGATGAAGCTGGGCGGGAGCGTGGCAGGGCCCTCGTCGGGCCCTTGCGCCGACGCCCCGGCGGCCGACTCGGGGAGGTTACGCATATCCGAGCTGAGCCGTGGGTCGTGGAGCAGGGAGACGATCTCCCGGTAGGTGCTCACGACGTAGGTCCCGTCCTCCACCCGTACCACGGGTGTCTTGCGCAGCTCGGTGTAGAGCGGGTACGGGTCGGCGCGGCGGGAGGGATCGAGGATCTGCTGCCAGATGCTGGTCTGAGCCATGGTGGGCGTCTCCCGCAACTCGGGAATCAGGGACGTGCGGTGGCCTGGGCAGGGGTCACAGGTACGTTCTGCGGACCAACGTGGCCCGCCGTTCACTGGGTCCGTGACCGGTCACCACGACCGTGGCCTGAGGGGTGGGCCGTTCCGGGACCTCCACCGCGACCGGGCGCCCGTCGGTGGCCTGGTCGACGGTGCGGAAGGACGGCGGGAACGGCGCCGCCCGGTCGATCAGTCCTGCATAGAACTCCAGCCACTTGGCCTGGTTGAAGGCGACCGCCGCGGTGATCCGCCCGCGGTAGCCGTAGACGGCGACGAAGCGGCGCTCGGCCACCGATCCCTGGGCGATGACGACCTGGTCGGCATGGGTCGGGACGCCGACGGACTTGATCTCGGTGCCGAACTGGGTGGACCAGAACTCCGGCAGCGCCAGGTGCGGCCAGCGCTCACTCTGGGCGCTGATCATGTTGTGCGCGGCGATCTCCGCCTGGGCGACCGCGTTGCCCCAGTGCTCCAGGGAGAGGTACTGGTAGTCGTAGACGGGGTGTGGGCAGCGGGCCACGTCGCCTGCGACGAACACGTCGTCGGTCACGACGCCGTTGACGTCGACAGCGCGGCACCCCGCATCGCACGCCACCCCCCAGCCCCCTGCCGCCAGCCGCCAGCCCCGAGCCTTCCAGCCATTCGACGTTGCGGATGCTGCCGAGCGCGGCCACCGCCACTTCGACGTCCAGAGTGCTGCCGTCGGACAGACGGGCGCGCCGCAGCCTCCCGCTGTCATCGCCTTCCAGCGACTCGACCCGAATGCCGCACCGCAGGTCGACGCCGTTGTCGCGCTGCATCTGCGCCGCAACGCTGCCGATCACCGCGCCCAGCGCCCCGGACAGCGGGGCCGGGCCCCGCTCGAGGACGGTCACCGGCAGATCCAACTCGCGGCAGGCGGAGGCGACCTCACAGCCGGTGAACCCGGCACCGATGACCAGCACCCGGCCGGGTCCGGCCGCCAGCCGTTGCCGCAGCCCTTCCGCGTCTTCCGGCGTATGCAGCGCGAACAGCCCGTCGAGCGCGGCCTCCGCCTCGTTCGGCCACGGGCATGCCCGCACCCCGGTGGCGATGAGCAACCGGTCGAATCCCACCTTCGCGCCATCGGCCAGCAGCACCTGCTTGCCGCTCAGGTCAAGGCCCGTGGCCGCGACTCCAAACCGCCAATGCGCGTCGAGCTCGTCGCGGCGGGGCAGTCCGGTACGCCGCGCCGGAACCTGACCCATGAGGACCTGCTTGGACAACGGCGGCCGGTCATAGGGTGCGTGAGGCTCGTCCCCGATCACGGTCAGCGAGCCGGTGAAGCCCTCCCGGCGCAGCGTCCAACCAGCCCGCAGGCCGGCCAGGGACGCCCCGACAATGACGATGCGCCCCGTACGCTTGAACGCTCCCCCAGGGTCGGGGGCGGCCACGTGCGTCTCGGGCGCGGGCTGCCGGATCCGGGTGTCGTCACGGTCGAGGAAGATGGCCTGGACCGGGCAGGCCGCCGCGGCCCGCGCGACCTTCTCCCTCTGCGCGTCGTCCGGATCGGTGTCGTACAGCAGCGCCTCGTCCCCCCGGATGGCAAACACATCCGGTGCGGCGAAAGCGCACTGTGCGTATCCCTGGCACCGTGTGAGATCCACGACGACCTTCATGGGGAAGCCCCTTCCGAGCCCTGAGGATCGGCCGTTCGGTCCCACGCCCGCGCACGGACGCCGTCATGTCTGCTCTCTCAGTGGATCACGGCACACCCGGGACCGCATCCCGCTGCGGGCCGGCAGCTACGCCCCGGAGTCGTTGCGCACCGAATCCCGGATTTGCGTATCCGGTGAGCTTCGAGCGCTGACAATGCGCATCGGATTTCGGACCCTGCAGGTGGGCGAGGGGCGGAGCGTGGAGTTACGGGCGGTCAGTCCTGAGGGTCACAGCAGAACCCGGGGGTCTCCACAGGTCGAAAACTGTCACGACCAGAACTGTGCGTAGGCATTCCCCGGATTCGTGTGTACGTCCCACTTGGCCTTTCCGATCGGCCTGGACACACGGAAGCCCAGTCTGGCCGGCCCTCACGATCACCGACTTCGACCTGCCCGGCTTGACGTGGATACCGCCGAACTGCTGGCCGACGCGGATGCGCGGCTGTGTACGTGAAGCCGCTCTTGGCCTTCTTCAACGGGTCAGCGGTGGTGAGCCCTCGGTGAACTTCGGCAGTTCGTGGCCGTGAACGTAGACATCCCGTCGAGCCCGCTTGCGGGCCATAACCTTGTTCCCGTTCGCGTGTTGCTGAGGGAAGTGTTGCCCTCGTAGGTGTAGATGTACGTCGCGTCGTACGCGTAGCAGATGCGCGTGTGGGTGCTGCCGCTCGTGCCGTAGATGACCTGGGCACCGATCGCGGGGTACGCGCTCCACCGTCCGGCGTTCTTGAACCACTGCATCGCTGTGCAGACGCTTGCGGTACGCGGGCAGAGGCTGGAGACCCCAGCCTTCTGAGCGACCCAACGCATCCAAGTCGCGTACCAGGGAAGATAGTTGGGCCACTCAAGGCCCGGCACCTCACCGCTGTACTTCTGGTGACCGGCCGGGCGCTCGCCCGGCGCACGCTCGGCCTGGTAGCTGACCTCGCCCTTCGCTACGGACGGAACCTTGGAAACCTGACTCACACTGTCCCCTTTCGGGCATGAAAAAGGCCCCACGAGTGGGCCACGGGTGTCGTGTGGGGCGGAACCTCTGTGGAGGCCGCAACCTTCCAAGCAGACTGTCAAAACCGCACTTACAGGGGGAAGTGATGCCTGATAGGAATCGAGACTCGCACTTTTACGAGGAGTCCCACGCAAGGCATGTTTCAACCGAGATCGTGACAGTCGTGCCCCTCACCCCTTCATTGCCGCGTTGTCAACTACGCCAAGGAACGCGGTTGATACATTCGCTGAGGAGAGGCTGGCTTCGATCCTGGCACGATTTCCTACCCGGATTCGGGAGGGGCAAGGCGGAGCCCGTCGAATGACTCGGAACCTGCCATCTGAGGCAGACCGGCCAACCCACCTAGACGTCTCAGTCGAGCAGCGGGGCAGAAATGCAACTTACAAGGCAAACCCCAATGCAGGCGTTCGAGATTCTGCCCAGTATCGACTTCCCTGATTTGCCCGAGAGCGCGTTTGAGATCTGCCGTGTCGCAGGGCTGGGCCGGTCGTTGGGGACTGCGTGAGTGGTTCTGGGGCGGGTATCCCGTCGGACCTGACGGACGAACAGTGGGCCCTGGTGGAGCCGTTACTACCGGCCGCGAGGGTCGGGCCGAAAGGCGGGCGGAGGTGCTGGTACTTCACGTGGTGGCACGATGACGGGACCGTGGAGCGGCTGCACGACGCGCTGCGTCACCAGGTCCGTGTGGCCGCCGGCCGCAGTGTCGAACCCAGCGCGGGGCTCATCGGCTCTCAGTCCGTGCGCACGGCCGGCACCGCCCCCGATTCCACCAGAGGGTTTGACGCAGGGAAGAGGGTGAAAGGCCGCAGGCGGTTCATCGTCACCGACACGCTCGACCTCCTGCTGGCGGTACACGTTGTTGCCGCGAACATCCAGGACCGTGACGGCGCAAGACGCCCTCTCAGATCCAACCTCGCTTGGCGGCTTCGGTGCCCAGCTGGAATCGGGTCTCGAGGCCGAGCCGGGACGCGATCGCAGCGATCCGGCGGGTCACGGTGCGCGCGCTCGTCCCCAGTTGCCGGGCGATCGCCTGGTCCTTATAGCCCGCTTGCAACATTCTCAACAGCAAGAGATCATCCGTGCTCGGCTGGTCGGAGGTCTCCGGGGCCGTCGAGACGATGGGGTGTGCCCGCTGCCAGTAGACGTCGAACAGCTCGAGGATCGCATCGAGCAGGCCCGACCGATGGACGACGGCGATTCTGTCGTACCGTCCTCCGATCAGTGCGAGCAGCGCGACATGACGGTCCATGATCCGCAGCCTGAACGGCAGGGTCGGCAGGAGCCGGGCCTGCTCGCCTTGCTTGGCCATACGGGTGATCAGCTCGAATCGGCCAGGCAGCTCCAGCGCCTCCGGGGTGTAGACGGACCGTATGTCGAGGCCGCGGCCCAGCAGGTCCATCGTGAAGGTCTCCTCCAACTCGTTGCTGTACGGGCCCAGGTACGGGGGCCGGTCAAGAACCCAGAAGTGGGTGCGCATCGATTGGGTCAGCTCGGCCACCCGTAGGGTGACCTCCGCCTCACCAGTGATCACCTCCACCAGCCCGGTCGGATCCCCCTGCAGCCGGTTGGCGCGGTACTCACTTGCCAGGTCGTCGACCGCGTCCCACACCGCAGTGAGCGCCGCCTCGGTATCGGCTCGGCGCCTGGCGAGCAGTGCGCTCAACGCGGTCCGCGGGCTGAGCGGCTGGTACTGGCCGTGTCGTTCTTTTCGCAGCACGCCAAGTTCCACCAACCGGGCCACCGCGTGCCGTATCCGGCTGGGTGTGGTGCCCAGGTGTTCGGCGATCTCCCACGCTGTCCGGTCCGGCTTGGCCAGATAAGCGCGGTAGACCCGCTCGTCGAACTCGCTGATCCCAAGGGCACCGAGCACCGGACGTCCTCCTGGTCGTCACCGCCCGGCGGGCCGTCGGGCCTGTTGGCGCGATTCGCCAGCTGGCGATTTCAGACACGAGTCTGATCTATACATCTCCCGGCCACAAGCCTTAACTCTGATCGTCCACGCCAACCGGCCGCGATCCCAGAACCCCCACGATCGGTCCACAGCGTCGGTCATCCGATCCCCCGCCGATCCGTCACTTCAGTCATGAACCCCTTGCGGGCCGACCAGGCCCCACGGAACAGTCAAGGAATCCCTTGAGATCATCACCGAGACGCTGGAGTGTGTTCGCCGTCGCCGGCGCCGCCCTCCTGTCGTTGGCACAACCAGCCGCCCTGTCCGCCGCCCACGCCGCGACAGCCGCCACGTCCGACTCCGCCCCGACGACGCCGCACAAGGTGCCGTCCGGCGTCCACACCGTCACCCTGGTCACGGGGGACGTCGTCACCACCCGGCAGACCGGCAGCAAGGCCGGAGGCACCGTCGATGTGCGCAGCGCCACCGGGGCACCGGCCGACGCGCACGTCATGGAATCCAACGGTGACCTGTACGTCATCCCCGAGGCCGCGATGCGCTACGTGGCGGCGGGCACGCTGGACAAGCGCCTGTTCAACATCAGCCGGCTCGTCGCGGACGGCTACGACGACGCCCATCGCGACCAGTTGCCGCTGATCGTCTCGTACGGCAGCAAGGCCGCCTCAGGGCTGCGTTCCACAACCCCCAAGGGCGCCACCCGGGTCAAGGCCCTCGGCAGTGTCCAGGGTGCCGCACTGGCCGAGGACCGGGACCAGTCGGCCGTCTTCTGGCGGGCTGTCACCTCCACGCCGGCGTCGGCGAGGACCGCGGCAGCCGCGTCCCCGTCCGGCACGCCAGCCTTCGGCGAGGGTATAGCCCGCATCTGGCTCGACGGGGTTGTGAAGGCGGATCTCGCCGAGTCCACCTCCCAGATCGGCGCGCCGCAGGCGTGGGCGGCCGGTGACACCGGACAGGGCGTGGACGTCGCCGTCCTGGACACCGGCGTCGACGCCGAACACCCTGACCTGGCCGGCCGGATAGCGGCCTCGCAGAGCTTCGTCCCGGACGAGGACGTGACAGACCGTCATGGGCACGGCACCCACGTCGCGTCCACCATCGCCGGCACGGGCGCCGCGTCGGACGGCAAGGAGAAGGGCGTCGCCCCCGGCGCGGACCTGCACATCGGCAAGGTGCTCTCCAACGCGGGTTCCGGCGCAGAATCCTGGGTGCTGGCCGGCATGGAGTGGGCCGCGGTGGACCAGCACGCGGACATCATCAACATGAGCCTGGGCAACCCGACTCCGTCCGACGGCACCGACCCCCTCAGCACGGCGGTCGACCGCCTGAGCGCCGAGACCGGGGCCCTGTTCGTGGTCGCCGCGGGCAACACCGGTACGGACCAGAGCATCGGCGGCCCGGGCGCGGCTGACGCCGCCCTGACCGTGGGGGCTGTCGACTCCTCGGACGACGTCGCCTGGTTCTCCAGCCAGGGCCCGCGCGTCGACGGCGCGCTCAAGCCGGAGATCAGCGCGCCCGGCGTCGACGTGCTGGCGGCACGCTCCCAATACGCGCAGTTCGGCGAGGGCAGCTACCTGACGTTCAGCGGGACCTCTCAAGCCACCCCGCATGTCGCGGGCGCCGCGGCCCTGCTCGCGGCCACGCACCCCGGGCTGACCGGCTCCCAGTTGAAGGACCTGCTGGTGAGCAGCTCGAAGCAGCTGCCCAAGTACAACGCCTTCCAGGCGGGCAGCGGCCGGGTGGACGTCCCGTCGGCGCTGGGCGCCGGCGTCTTCGCCTCCGCGACCGCGTTCGCCGCCCATGTGCCGGCGGACGGGTCCGACGCGGCGAAACGTCCGGTCACGTACACCAACATCGGTGACCTGCCGGTCGCCCTCGACCTGTCCGTTCAGGCCCCGAACGCCCCTGCGGGAATGTTCCAGTTGTCCACCCCCCAGGTCGTCGTGCCGGCGCACGGCACCGCCGAGGTCACGGTCACCATCGACGGCTCCACAGCGACCGGGAACGGCCGCTGGACCGGCCAGGTCGTCGCGGCCGACACGGCGGGGAAGGTCGTCACCCACACGGCGGTGTCGCTGGGCGACGTCGCGCACAAGCTGACCCTGGTCCTCAAGGACGCACACGGAAATCCGATGTCAGGGGTCGTCGACCTGCTGCGGTTCGGCGACGACGCGCCCCAGCAGTGGATCGTCGACGAGACCGGCACGGCGGAGGGCTACCTCCCGGACGACGTCTACTCGGTGCTGGAATGGAAGGCCGTGCAGGGCATCCACGGCCCGCACTCGATGGGGATGGCGCTGCTCGGGGACCCCGATGTCGTGATAGACCACGACACCACGGTCACCCTGGACGCCGCGAAGATCGAGCGGATCGACATGACCACGCCGCAGCGGACCGAGGCGACCTACCAGCGCCTGGAGTACACCCGCTTGATGGGCGGTCAGCTTTGGCGCGACTACATGGAGACCCAGACCAACTACGACAGCCTGTGGGCCCAGCCCACCACGCACAAGGTGACTCACGGCGACTTCTACCTCGGCGCCCGCTGGCGCAAGGAGCAGCCGGCACTGGCCATCGCCACCAAGACCACCGAGTTCACCGACGCCCTCCGGCAACAGGACGTCACCCCGCTGCCCCAGGGGCACTACAGGCTGCCGCTCGTGGCCGCAGGCGACGGCACGAGCGCGGACTACACAGGTCTGGACGCGCGGGGCAAGGCGGTGGTCGTCCGCCGCAACGACACGATCAGCGACGCCGGCCAGGCCGCCGCGGCGATCGAGGCGGGCGCCAAGCTCCTGCTGGTCGTGAACAACACACCCGGGCGAGGGTTCCGGAGCTACAGCAAGGAGCCGTGGACGGGGACCCCCGCCCGAATCGATGTCACGCTGTTGAGCACGGACGAGGGCGAGAAGCTCTTCGGCCAGGCCTCCGATCACGGGGCGATGCTCTCGGCGGACTCCCAGTCGGCCAGCGCTTACGTGTACGACCTGATGAAGACGTGGCACAACGAGATCCCGGACAACATGGTCGTCCAGGGCGGCCCGAAGAACCTCGCGCGGGTGAACGTCACCTTCGACAGCCCCGATGCGACCCTGGGCGGCGGCGAGTTCCGCTACGACTGGCCGGCCTACAACCCGAAGTGGGGGATCGGTATGCCCATGTCGGAGCCGATGAACTCGCAGCGGGTCGACTGGGTCTCCACCGGGCCCGGATACTCCTGGGGCCAGGAAGCGTACGTCGACGGCCTGGTCTACGAGATCGAGCCGCGCACCACGTACAAGGCGGGCAGCACGCAGGCGCAGGAGTGGTTCAAGCCGATCGAGCGCCCGTACCTGAACAACAACTACAAGTCGCCCACCCGCAGCGGGAGCCACCTGATCCTCGACGTCCCCGCCTGGGGCGGCGGCTCGGACCACGTCGGCATGTCCATGGACTACCAGAGCATGCATCACACCCTCGCGCTCTACCAGGGTGACACCCGACTGGCCCAGAACTCGCAAAACACCCAGGTGGAGGCTGACGCACCCGGCGCCGGCAAGCTGCCCTACCGCCTCGTCCTGGACGCCAACCGGGACAGCACGGTGAGCCCGTACTCCTCCACCACGCACACCGAGTGGGACTTCACCTCCCAGGCCCCGGCGGGGGACGAGCAGGCAGTCCTGCCGCTCATGCAGATCAACTACGGCGTCGACACGGACGCGGCAGGCAAGGCCGCCAAGAACGCGACACTGACGGCATCCGTCGCCCACCTCGACCACGCCACGGGCGCCGGCACCCTGTCAGCGGTCACCTTGGAGGTGTCCTACGACGACGGACACACCTGGCGAGAGATCACCAGCGGTGACGACGGCCGGTTCGGGCTGTCCGCCCCGAAGGGGGCCCAGTTCGTCTCGCTTCGGGCTCACGCCCACGACAGTGCCGGCAACGCGGTCACACAGACCGTGATCCGGGCCTTCGGTCTCCGCTGACCAAGAGCCGGCCACTCACACGCGGGACCTGAACCACTTGTGCGGCGGACCGCCCCCCGGGGTGGCCCGCCGCACAAGCTTGATGAAGTACGGAAAGCCTTCCGTGCTCGCACAGTCACGGTTTTCGAACTGGCCAGCGGCCTGTACCCGGCCGGACCGAACATCGCTCCGCAAGGTGTGAAGTACGGCTATGAACGTCGCTTCAGGGCGCCGTGTCCGTGGGGGAAGCGGTGAACGGCCGGGGAACCGTGTGTATCGCCCTTGAATCCGGGGGGACGCTCAGGAGATGGCCAGGTGGGTGCGCTGCATGGGCAAGGGCGAAGTCGGCGACGTGATCGAGTCCGACGGGGTGTACGTCCCGATCAGCGACATGGTCACGGGACGCAACGCCGCGAAGATCCTTCATTTCGATCACCGAGAGCCGATGCTCGCCGCTGGGCGAGATCTACGTGTATCGGCAGGTCGAGCAGCCGGTCACCGTGGTCTTCGGAGAGATCGTCTACACACGCCGGTGAATGAATGAACGTCCCCCAGGACACCGCTCCTGCCGCCAGGCCCCCGTACTGGTGGTGGAGGCGGGCCGCCGGCTTGAGTGAATGATTCATCAATCAGCAGGAGCGTCGGCTTCCTTCACCGTGTCGTCGACCTTCTGACCTGCGTGGAGCGAGGCGAAGCGCACATACCTCGGCCGACAGGCGCGGAGGGGTTGCCAGGGGCCGGTGAGAGGCGGAGCGTGGAGATACGGGGGAACAGCAGAACTCGGGGGTCTCCACAGGACGAGGTACATCATGACCAGAACTGTGCGTAGACGAATCCCAGCGTTCGTGTGTGCATCCGCCTTGGCCTCAACGCTTGCGTTTTCAATAGCTGCGCCAACAGCCCAGGCGGCCCCAGAGGTTCCGGCACAGACCACCGCGTCGCAGGCCGCACCCACCAGCTGGTGCAACTGGCACCCGTACGAGTGTGGATACGGGCCCACCGCCTATCCCGTGTACCCCGTCTATCCCGTGTACCCCTACTACCCCTACTACCCCTACTACACCTACTAGTCACGACTTAGGTGATCTGCAGTTCGAGCAGCCGCAGGACGATGGTGCGGGTGACGGGGCGAGTTCCGGGATTGTCCGAGCTGCGGGTCCGGTAGCGCAGGCTGGAGCGTTCTGGTCTTGACACTCAACGCCGCGGCGCGGCGAGCACGCCGCGCGGCACCGATGCTACGTGCGACCGGTCTCACAGTCCGATACACGGAGGCCCCACTCCCCCGTTTGGCCGGAAGAGTGGGGCCTCGGTGCGACGAGTTGACGATCCGCGTCTCGACGTGGATGCCGGATGGCTTTCGTGAAGTGGGCAGTGCGCTCTGCTGCCATGCCTCAGTAAGCCTCTCGTCGGGGGGCCGTCGAGCGCCTGGATCGCCTGCCTGCGTCACTGCGGTCAGGCGTTCATCCCTGCCTCGTCACCGCTCACCCGCAAGATCAAGATCGCGATTGTCCTGACCCTGAAGTTCCCCGGAAGTTCCCCCTCTGAAGTGGACAGCCTGATACTGGGACGGATTGGTCCCGGAGGAAGCAGTCCAGGTTGAGTGGCAAGAGCAACATGAAGTTCCCCCCGGGTCCTGGACAGCGGGTGTTTACGCTGCGGGGGTGAGGTCTTGCTTGAGCAAGGTTCTCGTTTCGAGTGGGGTGACGTACCCGTACTCGGGGTGTCTGCGGAGTCGGCTGCGGTTGTACTCGATCTCGATGTAGCGGAAGACGTCGGCCCGGGCGGCCTCGCGGGTCTCCCAGACGGTGGTTCCGATCTCCGCTTTGAGGACGGCGAACCAGCTTTCCGCAGCAGCGTTATCGTAACAAGAGCCGACACGTCCTATCGATTGTCGCATGCGCAACTTGCGTATCTCGGTGCGGAATTCAGCACTCGTGTATTCGCTGCCGCGGTCGGTGTGCATGATGCAGCCGTCCTCCAGACCACCGCGTCCGGCCGCCATCCGCAGGGCGGCGACCGGCAGCTCGGCACGGTGGTGGTCGGCCATCGCCCAGCCGATCACCTCCCGCGTCGCGAGATCGATGCAGGTCGCCAGATACAACTTCCCTTCCAGTGTGAAGAGTTCGGTCATGTCACCGACCAGCCGCATCCCGGGACGGGGGGCGGTGAAGTCCCGGCCGATCAGGTCGGCGGCGAACACCGCCCGCCTGGCCTGCCTGGTCAGGCCCCGACGCCGGCGACGGGTGATCCCGACGATCCGGTACTTGCGCATCAGCCGCTCGACCCTCTTCGGGTTCACCGCCCGCCCGGCCCGCCGCAGAGCGGCGTGGATCCGCGGGGCCCCGTAGGCGCCGCGCGATCCGGCGTGGAGCACTCGGATCTCGTCCACCAGGCGTTCCTCCTCGCGCCGCGCGACCCGGCGCGCTGACGCGGCCGCCCGGTGCGCGTAGTAGGTAGAGCGCGGCACTCCGAGCGCACGGCACAGCAGCGCAACGCTGTGACCTGCATGATTGTCGTCCGATGTCTTCTCCGCGTCGATGAAGCGGCACCGCGTGGCGGTGTCTACCTCATCTTGTCCTGCGCGAAGAAGGCGGTCGCTTTCCCCAGGATGTCGACCGTCTTCTCCAGCTCACGGACCTTACGCCGCAGCTGGGCGAGTTCTTCCCGCTCGGCGCTGGTCAGAGTCCCGGCAGGCCCCTCGCCCCGGTCGACCTCGGCCTGCTTCACCCAGCCACGCAGACCCTCCGGGCTCACCCCCAGGCCCCGGGCGACCTCGGTGACCGTCTTGTCCGACGACAGCGCCAACGCGACGGCGTCGCGTTTGAACTCGCCCGTGTACCGCTTGCTCATGTTGCTCTTCTTGCTCACTACCTGCGACTGCTTCCTCCGGGACCTTCCGTCCCAGTATCAGGCTGTCCAGGTCAAGGGGGGAGCTTCACTTCACACAGCGCGTTTGCACTGGCCAGAGCCATGCACACGGTGTACCACCAGCAGACCAAGAACCTGCTGGGCGCTCCACACATGTGGCTGAGTATGACCGCTTGGCACCACGAAATTCCCGGCAACCTGCCACACCCGCTTAGTCAGCAGAGTCTCTGACCAGCAATGCGCAGCGACTGACGACCCATCAAAACGAGCGTCGCGAGCGTCATTTCAGCGTCAAGGTATCGCCCGTAACGCCCACGCCGCACATAATGCCTACTTACAAAACCGCAGGTCAGGCGCCTTTCGCGACGGGTTCAAGGATCGCGACGCACTCCACATGATGCGTCATCGAAAAGATGTCGCAGACGGCGAGGCGAGAGAAGCCGCAGTTCAGGCCGGGTTTCGCGACTCGACGAGAACCCCTCAGACGCCCGGAGCGTCACGACCGCGCGCCCACGAGGAAGAGGAACGAGGTGGAGAGGACCGTACGGGCGGCAAGCCCGGAGAACAGCACCGCGACGAGCAGCGCGACTCCGAGAACCGCAACGAGCACCATGAGGTGGCCCTCAATCGGCAAAGAGAGCTCTCTCGAACGCCACGCCCGCGCATCCCGCTACACACCTCAGTCGCCGAAGTAGCGGCGGGGCCCAACGCGTTGCGGGAAGCTCCGCGTCTGCGCGCCTACCGGACGCGACATCGAGTGGCTCACAGAGCTCCATCCCCTGCCCCTGGGTGGTCCTGAGGATCAGGGGATTCGTTCACGGTGCAGGCCCTTGCCTTCCACCGTCACCGCCCGCCGGGCCCTCGGGCCGGGCTGCGTACGACGGCCGGCAAGCCAGACGCCCACCGCCCGGTTGAGTGCATCGGCATCGAGTCGGTTCAGGGTGCGGCGGATGACCGTCTCGCACGGCACCGGCCGGGTGCTGGTCAGCGAGCAATGGCGTACGCCGCTACCCGGCCGGGCGGGAGCGGGATCACCCGCTCCGCCGCCGCGTCGATCGTCATCGGAGTGCCTGATCAGAGGGTGAAGAAGGGCTGGGGCGTGCCCGTCTCGGCGTACTGCTTGAGCCGGTACATCAGCTGGCCCCAGGTTTCGGCCGTGGACGGAAGGTCGGAGTCGTCGGCGGCGAAACCAGCGTGCCGGAAGTCCACCCGCGTGCCGGTCCCGTCGGGGGCGTCGGTCAGCTGCCAGGTGATGACGGTCCCGGACCAGTGGGGAGGGAAGGCGCCGATCGACGTCCACAAGATCTCTTCCTTGTCCGCCCGGTCCCGTCGGAGCCGGAAGGGCTCGGGAATCTGCGGGAAGTCGAACAGGAGGATCTTGCCGTCGCGGTCGACTCCGGTGGTCCACCAGCCGGTGAGGCCGTCGTGGGTGTCCAGCGCCTCGTAGACCTTGGTGCGGTCGGCGTCGATGTCGGTCCGGAAGGTGATCTCGGACATTACTGCTCCTGGGGGTGGGGGGAATGGAGGGATGGGGGCGGGTAATGGAGGGATGGGGGCGGGGCTCAGAAGGTGAAGTACGGGACCGGGATGCCGGTCTCCGCGTAATCCTTCAGGCGGGCAAACATGCCGGCCCAACCCATCGTGACCTCGCGGAACATGTCGTCGATCTCGGCGAACCCGGCGTGGTCGAACCGGACCACTGTGCCGCCCTCGGGATGGGCCTCCAGGGCATAGACGATCTCAGTGCCGATCCACTGCGGCGGCCCCGCGACCACAGTCTGCGCCGGGCGCTTGCCGGCCGCAGCCTCGTCGATGCGGAAGTCCCAGGTCATCGGGGCGCCGGTGAACGACAGCCGGTGCAGGGCGCCGATGCCCTCACCGATCTCAGCACCGGTGGTGCACCAGCCGGCGACGCCTTCGGCGGTGGAGATCGCGCGGTACACGGTCTCCGGGTCGGCGGCGATACGGATCTGCAGTGCGATGTCAGCCATGGGGAGTCCTTCTCGTCGGGGACTCGACTGAGTGCCGACCCTTCGCTTTAGCTCACACTAAAATTACTTTCGGCGACTTGGCAAATTGCAGTGGGCACTAAAATGATCGACATGGATGCGGTGAGGGCGGTCGCCGAGCCCAGGCGTCGCGAGATTCTGCGGCTGATCTGGGACTCGGAGCTGTCGGCGGGCGAGATCGCCGAGCGTTTCGACGTCACCTTCGGCGCGGTCTCGCAGCACCTCAAGGTGCTCAGGGAGTCCGGCCTGGTTACGCTGCGCCAGGACGGCAAGAGGCGGTTCTACCGGGCCGACCGCGAGGCCATGGGCCCGCTGGCCGACTACCTGCAGTCCATGTGGGCCACCAAACTCGACACCCTCGCCGCCCTCGCGGAAGCGGCCGAGCGCAGCGAGAAGTCCGAAAGGATCGCACAGTGAGTACAGAAGTAGTGACACTGGAACGGCACATCGCCGCCCGCCCCGAGACGGTGTTCTCCTTCTTCACCGAACGCGACAAGTGGCTCGCATGGATGGGCAAGGACGGCGAGTTCACCTTCGAGCCCGGCGGCGCCTACCGGACCAACGTCACCGGCGACAACATCGCCCAGGGCCAGTTCATCGAGATCGACCCGCCCAAACGGATCGTCTTCACCTGGGGCTGGGCCGAGGGCGACATGTCTGTACCTCCCGGCTCCAGCACTGTGGAGATCACCCTCGAACGCGTCGACGAGGGCACCCTGCTGCGCCTCGCGCACCACGGCCTCCCCTCCCCCGAGGCATGCGCCGCCCACGCGGAGGGCTGGACCCACTACATCCGCCGCCTGGTGATCTGGGCAGAGGGCGGCGATCCCGGCCCCGACGACTGGATGTGACGCACCACCCAACTAGGCCGACGGCCTGCTCCTGCTCCTGCTCCTGCGCGCGGTGGAACGGATACCTACCGGTCTGGGCGAGGTGCCGGATCCCGGTCTGTGCACTCTGGCGCTACTGTCGTCGACGTCGTCACTCTCCGGGGTTGCGGACGCCGTCGGTCGTAGGGCTGCTGGAACAGCACGAGAACGCCGCTCGCCGTCGGGTCGACGCGTTGCGTGAGGAAGCCGATCGTGTCCAGGCCGAGCTGGCCGCGGCAGGAGTGGGCAATCGCTCGCAGGCGCGTGGGCAAGGTCCTGGCTCCGGAGGGCGGCAACATCGCCAATGAGGAGGCCGCCTCCGGCCCCCGGGACGCGGACGCGTGCTCGGCATTCAGGCAGGCGGCGAAACCGACGTCGCAGGTGCCGGTGTGGCGTGAGGGGCTGGCCTGGTCGGTGCTGTCGTTGGAGTATCAGCGCATCCTCGAAGCCCTCGCGGACCAGCACCGGCTCCACCAAGGACCGCTGAACTGCCAGGAGTTGGCCGTGATGTTCGGCCTGGACGCGGTGCCGGCCAAGGTGGAGGCTCTGCGGTCGAAGGCGAAACGCCTGGTCGCGCGAGGCGGGCCGGCCGAGCGGCAGCCGGGTCGGTTCACCCTCGCCCAGGGCCCGGACGGACAAGGCGGCGCGTCATGACTCGCGGGCAGGAACTGGGCCACCCGATTTACTTATGGGTGGATCACCCGGCTCGGTATCTACCGTCTTACCGGAACGTACGCAGGGTGACAGCGCATGCCAGCCGGTGAACGACGTCGGAAAGCCGTGTGCGGGAGAACTGCATGCACGGTTTGAAGCGGCGGGGACTGGAAACAGAGCATCAGCCACCGCGCCAGTCCCCGACCGTACTGGAAATACGAAAGCCCCACCCCGCCGTTTTTGGCCGGAAGGGTGGGGCCTCGGTGTCAGGACTTGACGATCCGCGTCTCGACTTGGATGCCGGATGGCTTTCGTGAGGTGGGCAGTGGGATGTACTGCCGTGCCTCAGCAGCCCTCCCCCGTCGAGGGGGACCGTCGAGCGCCTGGATCGCCTGCTTTTGTTCGGTCTCCGTCATCTCGGCGAACGCCTGCGTCATTGCGGTCAGGCGTTCGCCCCTGCCCTGTCACCGCTCACCCGCAAGATCAAGATCGCGATTGTCCTGACCTTGAGCAACGTCCGTCGCTTTGTTTCGGCGCCAGGGGTGTGCGATCGGGGCAGCCACGGCCCGCCACCAGGGATCGAGGGGAAGCGTTCCCGCGGGCTCGAAGGGCTCGCCCGGTTGAGGGAACGCGGCCGGCTGCTCGGCTTCCTCGGCGGCGTCCTTGGTCCACTCGCCGGGCTCTGCCCAGGGGTGAACGGCGAGATTGAAGGTGCCCCAGTGGATCGGCAGCATGACACCGTGCGGCTTGCCCCCTTGCAGGTCGAGCTGCGCCTGGATGCCCTCGTCCGGTGTCATGTGAATGTCGGGCCAATACTCCGAATACGCACCGATCTGAATCATCGTCGCGTCGAACGGGCCGTGCTCGGCGCCGATGTCCTTGAAACCGGGGAAGTAGCCGGTGTCCCCGGAGTGGTAGATCCGGTGCTCGGGGCCCGCGACGACCCAGGACGCCCAGAGCGTGTGCTGCTGGTTGCGCAGGCCGCGTCCGCAGAAGTGCCGGGCCGGGGTCGCGGTGAGGCTGATCCCGGCGATGTTCGTGGTCTCGTTCCAGTCGAGCTCGCGCACCCGGTCGGCGGACACGCCCCAGCGTTCCAGGTGGGCGCCGACACCGAGCGGCACCGCGAAGACCGTGTCCGTGCCCGCCAGGGCGCGGATCGTCGGCAGGTCGAGGTGGTCGTAGTGGTCGTGCGAGATCACGACCGCGTCGAGCGGGCCGAGCGTAGTGAGCGGCAACGGCACCGGGTGCAGCCGCTTGGGCCCGGCGAACGCGAAGGGCGAACAGCGCTCGCCCCACACCGGGTCGAAGAGCACCCGCCGGCCGTCGATCTCGGCGAGCACGCTCGAGTGGCCCATCCAGGTGAGCCGCAGCCCTGAGGCGGGCGGCCGGGCGAGGTCGGCGAGGGTGGTCGCATGGACGGGCACCGTGCCGTTCGGTGACCTGCGTACCCGGTCCTCCTTGCGGAAGTAGACCTTCGCGAACTCCAGCGTCGAGCCGGACGGTCTGGTCCGCGCCCCCATCGGGTTCTGGAAGACTCCGTCGGCGAAATTGGGCGAGTTCCGGATGCGCTCCATGCGGGCACCCCCCGGGTCGGCGCCGAATGCGGCGGGTCGCAGCGAACGCAGCCGGGTACGGAGCGGATGCAAGGAGTCAGCGCCGGTCACAACATCTCCTGAGGGAGTCGGTGTCGTTTCATTATCAGCAGGGGGTAAGACAGCGCGAGTACGGGGCGGCCAGCGGAATGACGGCCGGACCCCGCCGCCTCAGCCACGCGGCTGCCCGTACGCGTGTTCGACATGCAGCCGCAGCACGATCCGCCGGTCGCGGACCATCGCGTTGCGGTAATCGTCCCAGTCAGGGTGCTCGCCCTGTACGTCCCGGTAGAGCGTGATCAGCTCCTCGACGGTCGCATCGGACGGATCGGCGGCGACCGGCGACAGCTCGGCCGTGCCGTCCGCGACCGTCCAGGCCCAGCGGTCCTTGCTGGTGACGTGGTAGCTGGCCCGCGGATCGCGCCGCAGGTTCCGTGTCTTCGCCCGGTCCTCGGTGATCGAGACACGGATGATCCGCTCCGCGGGATAGTAGAAGTGATTGACATTGGACAGCTGGGGCCGGCCGTCCCGCTTCAGCGTCACGAGCACCCCGCCACTCTCCTCGGCGACCAGCCGAAGGAGCGCGTCCTGCTGTGCATCGATTCCCGTCATGCCGAATCCAACGTGCGTAGCCATCGCAGGATTCCGCATTCGGCCACTCGCTCATGTCACATCCGGCGGCCGCCGCCCGTCGCATCCGTGACAGCAGCCCGCCGACACCGGTGGACACCGCACAAGGAGGCCGGACATGACCGCCCGCATCTCGCTCGACCCGCCCCGCACCCTCCTCTTCCGCGCCGTGTCGTGGTACTCGAACCGTACGTACGGGAAGGTCATTGACCCCGTACGGGCCACCGCCCACCACACCGCGGTGCTGTGGGCCGGGCTCCGCTTCGAGCTCGCGGTCGGCCGCTGGAAGGCGCTGGACCCGCAGCTGAAGGCACTCGCGGTGATGACGTCCGCGTCGACCATCGGCTGCAGCTGGTGCATGGACTTCGGCTACTGGGAGAACCATCGGCAGGGGATGGACACCCGCAAGCTGCGCGATGTGCCGGTGTGGCGGGAGAGCGAGGCGTACACACCGCTGGAGCGCGACGTCATGGAGTACGCGGAGGCGATGAGTCTCACCCCGCCCGAGGTCGGGGACGAGCTGGTGGACCGGCTCAGGACCGCGCTCGGCGAGAAGGCCCTGGTCGAGCTGACGACCATGGTCGCCGTGGAGAACATGCGCTCCCGCACCAATTCCGCACTCGGCCTGACCAGCCAGGGCTTCAAGGATCAGTGCGAGGTGCCGAGGCCCGCCGCGCAGGGCACGACGGACTCCAGCCACTGAACGGTGATTCAGCAAGGGCCACATTGACAGGGGTGCTCCCACCTTCGGATACTGACCGGCGATTCAGTAAATCGCCGGCCGCGGCGACCACGCCGAACGGCCGGAGGCGCTCGCCCGCGCCCTGGCCCGGACAACTCCGGGGCCCACCCTGACCGCTGTTACCGAGGAGACACTCCGATGACGACACCGACGACGACACCGGCGGTGTCCCCGTCCGCTCTGCCCGCCCCGCTGATCTCGCTGACCTGGACGGACCACGTCACCGGACGCCAGGGCCATCTGGTCGTCGACCGGCTGGTGCGCGGCGTGTCGAGTGGCGGGCTGCGGATGCGGGCGGGCTGCACGCTCGACGAGGTGGCGGGGCTCGCCCGGGGCATGACGATGAAGGAGGCCCTGCACTTCGATGCCGACGACACACAGGCGCGCTACATACCGCTCGGCGGCGCCAAGGGCGGCATCGACTGCGACCCCCGCGACCCGGAGGCGTACGGGGTGCTCGTGCGCTATCTGCGGGCCGTGCGTCCGTATATAGAGAACGTCTGGACGACCGGTGAGGATCTCGGACTCACCCAGGACATCGTCGACCGGGCGGCGGCCGAGGCCGGGCTCGTCTCCTCGATCCAGGCGGTCTATCCGCTCCTCGACGACGAGACGGCGGCGCGGCAGAGGCTCGCCGACGCGTTCGCCGTCGAGGTGGACGGCATCGGACTCGACGAGCTGGTCGGCGGCTGCGGGGTCGCCGAATCGGCGCTCGCCGCGCTGGACCGGGCGGGCGTCGCGTACGCGGAGACCAGGGTCTCCGTACAGGGCCTCGGCACCATGGGCGGGGCGACGGCACGGTTCCTCGCCCGGGCCGGACTGAAGGTCGTCGCCGTCGCCGACATCAAGGGGACGATCGCCAACCCGGCGGGCCTCGATGTCGAGGCGCTGCTCGCGGCCCGGGACGCGTACGGAACGGTGGACCGCGGTGCGCTGCGGGACGGAGACCGGGAGCTGTCCGCCGACGCGTGGCTGACGCAGGAGGCGGAGGTGCTCGTACCGGCAGCGGTCTCGTACGCCGTCGACTCCACCAACCAGGCCCGGATCAGCGCCCGTTGGATCGTCGAGGCGGCAAACATGCCAGTACTGCCGGAAGCGGAGGCGCTGCTTGCCGAGCGCGGGATCACCGTACTGCCCGACGTGGTCGTCAACTCCGGTACGAACGCGTGGTGGTGGTGGACGCTGTTCGGCGACATCGGCGCCGACGCCGAGGAGGCGTTCGGACACACCCGTCGCTCGATGCGGGCGCTGATCGGCCGGATGCTGGCGCGTGCCGAGGCCGACGGCTCCACGCCCCGGGCGGCGGCTCATGCCCTCGTCGCCGAGCGGCTTCCGGTGATGGCCGAGCGGTTCGGCTGGTACCGATGAGCCTGCCGGGCCGCCGGGCCTGCTGAGCCGCCGAACCTCTGCGGGCGGCCCAACTCCCGCTGCCTCAGGGGCCGTGCGGCGATTAGCTGCCATGGCAGCTTCCCGCCGGCTCCGACCGTACCTGCCTCCAGTCGGTGTGGTCTGTCGCGTACCAGACCTTCAACGACCCGATGGGAAGCGCCCGCCGGCGGCGCGCGGGGCCGACGGCCGGTGGAAGGTCACGGTGCCTTCCGCGGGCACCGCCAAGGTCGACCTGCGGACAACCGTCACGGACACCTCCGGTGCGTCGCTGACGGAGACCCTGATCGACGCGTACAACTCCGGCTGCGCCGACATCTGGTGCTGACCGGGGCCTGACAGCTGGAAGCAGGTCGGGGGCGGGCCGCTTGCGGCCGCGCCCCCGACCTGTCGGGAACCCGTGCATTGGTTAGGGTGACGCCGTGGCAAGAGTGCGGCTGGGCGTGGCGGAACGACGCGAGGAGCTGCTGCGTGCTGCCGTCGAGCAGATCGAGGTGCGGGGCGTCGCCGCGGTACGGATCGCCGATGTGGCGTCCGTCCTCGGGGTGAGCAACGCACTCGTGCTCTACCACTTCTCGACGAAGGAGAAGCTGGTCGCGGCCGCCTTCGCTCATGCGGCCGAGGCCGACCTGGCCCAGCTGCGCAAGCTGCTCAGCCGCCGCACCAGTGCGGTACGGAGACTGCGCGCCGCCGTCCGCTGGTACGCGCCGACCGGGCAGGCCAAGGGGTGGCGGCTGTGGATCGAGGGCTGGGCGGCCTCGTTGCGTGATCCGGCGCTGCGCAATGTGGCCGGCGATCTCGACCAGCAGTGGAAGGCCGAACTGGCCGAGGTCCTGGAAGAAGGGGCCGCCGCAGGGGAGTTCCACTGCGACGATCCGATGTCCGTGGCCTGGCGGCTGACCGCCCTGCTGGACGGGCTGGCCGTCCAGATGACGTCGTACGCCGGTCCGCTCTCCCGGGCCACGATGCTGGCGTGGACCGACGAGGCGCTCGCCCGCGAGCTGGGCATCGACCAGGAGGCACTGACGGCCTGACCGCTGCGTCAGTCCGGCTTGCTCAACAGCCGCGTCACCCTCTCCCCCACCGTCGCGGTGAGGCGCCCCTCGCACTCCACACCCACCGCCACCGCCAGGTCCCTGCCGTGCAGGTCCGCCAGTGCCTCGGCCAGTTCCGCGAACGAGTTGGCCGCCGTGCGACCGCGTGTCACGCCTGTCGCCACGGTCGCCGCGCCGACCAGTGCCGCCGGCCACCACCAGGCGGACAGCAGGAGGTACGCCAGGCCCCAGGCCGTGAGGCGGGCCGCCTCGCTCAAGGCCGTGCGTGCGGTGTTCAGTTCGGTCCGGGTGGTGTCGGGGGCGAGGAGCCATATATGAGGCCAGGAGAGGGTGAGGTCCAGGCGGTAGGCGCGCCAGACGCGGCGGTCCGGGCTGGTGATCCTGTCACCGGTCCAGAACGGGTGCCGTGGTGGGACCAGGGAGATCCGGTTGCGGACGGCGTAGCGCAGTTCCGCCTGTTCCGTGAGTGCGGCGGTGTCCGCCGCGCCGGCGATTCGGGCGCGGCCCGCGGCGACCAGGGCCGCGCGGTACTCGGCGTCAGCTGTCCGCCAGCGGCGCACCCGACGCTCGGACAGGCGGCGGGTCAGCGGTCCGCGCGCGTCCACGAGCCAGACCTTCTCGATCAGGGCTCCGGCGGCCTGCGCGACGGCACCGGTCATCGCAGCCGCTGCCAGCACGGCGACCGCAGCCACAGCGAGGGCGCCCACGCTGTGGGCGCCGGGGGCGGTCGCCAGGGAGTCCAGCCGCGTCCGCAACCGCCCGAAGTCGCGCCAGTGGCTCTGGCCCAGGGTGACCGCCGTGGCCAGGGACACGAGGTACACCAGGCCGGGGATCGCCAGCAGCGCCAGCCAGCGTTCGGCGATTCTCCCGCCGAGCGCGTTGAGGAACGCGGTCACGGACGCAGCCCGATCTCGCGCAGCGGTCCGCCGAAGACGGGGCAGGCCGGCGGTTCACCGTCCTCGGACGCCGGTGCCTGGACGCGGGCGCAGTGGCCGCGCGGGCAGGCGAGGACGTAGAGCCAGGGGTGGCCGGGTCCGGTGCCGGGGAAGCTCTGGTAGGCGGGCGGGGTGTCCGTACGGTAAGAGCCGAGGCCCGCGCTGTGACCGGCGGCGAGGAGCCGGTCCTCCAGTTCGTCGAAGGCGACCTCAAGGTCCTCGGGGGAACGGCCGTTGCGCACCTGGGAGATGATGTGCTCGACCAGGCGGTCTCCCTCCGCGCCGAGGTCCGGCATACCCGGTGAGGACGCGAACCGGTGGCAGAGTGCCGCCAGCCGTTCGTGACCCGGCCCGCCGGTTGCCGCACCGGTTCCGCCTCCCCCAGCACCGTCGCCGAGTCTGCTCACCGCCGCACCTCCGTGGATCAGCCGACCGCAATCGCAGTATAACGAGCCTGCCGGATGGGTTACTTGGGTAAAATCGGGTTTCGGAGTTCCCACCGTCGACCACGGTCGAGAGCCCACAGTGAGACACACGGGGGCCGGTGATGTCGGACGTGCACGGAACGGCCGAGGAGTCCCTCAGGCGGGTAGCCGCGCTGATCGGGCAGTTCAACCGCACGGGCCAGCGCGCTTCGCTGGACACCGCCGTCGAGATGTGCCGGACCGCACTGGGCACGGAGCCCGTGGCCGAGAACGTACGGATGTCCTGGCTCCAGGCGTTGCGCACCACCCTGGTGATGCGCTGGTCGTCCTTCCGGCAACGGCCCGACCTGGACGAGTCGATCGGCCTGGGGCATCTGCTGGCGGCCGGGAGCGCTCCTCGCGAGCAGGATCTGCGTCTCTTGGGGTGCATGCTCGCGGACCGCTTCGGCCTCGACCGGAACCGCGCGGACAGGGACACGGCGATCACCGTCCTGCGGGAGGCCGCCGAGATGCCTCCGGACGGTACGGAGCAGCAGCCGCTGACCCTCGACACCCTCGGTACCTTGTTGTCGGAGCGCGCCGAGGAGACGAGCAGTGCGGCCGAGATGGCGGAGGCGGTGCGGTTGCTGCACCACGCCCTGAACCTGCTGGTCGACGGGGAACCGCACAACGCGGCGGACATCGCCGCCGTCCGTTACAACCTGGCGGTGGCCCTCGGCCGCGCCTTCGAGGAGCTCGGAACACCGTCCGCCCCGTACGAAGCCGTCGAACTCCTGCGAGCGGTCCTGGCAGCGACGCCTCCCGGCTCGCCCCGGCGCACACCGGTACTGCTGCAATTCGCCGACTCGCTGCGCAGGAAAGCCGGACTGACCTCGGCAGCGGCCGACATCGAGGCGATGGTCGCGGCGGCCCGGGCAGCCCACGCGGCGACACCGGCAGGGCATCCCGAGCATCCGCGCGGCCTGGCCGTGCTGGGAGTCGCACTGAGGCTGGCGGCCGAGCACACCGAGGGGGCCGGCCTGCTGCACGAGTCGGTCGAGCTGCTGCGCGAGTCCGTGCGGGCCACGGGCCGAGCCGATCGATCACGCCCGCTCCGGCTGAACAGCCTCGGCAACGCCATGCACCGGCTCGGCGAGCGCACCGGCGATGTGACACTGCTGGACGAGGCCGTGAGCCACCTGCGCGAAGCCGTCACGGAGTCGTCTCCCGACGAGCCGGACCACTTCGGCCGCGTCTCGAACCTGGCCCTCGTCCTGCGCGAGCACTACCACCAGTCCGGCGACCTCACGGCCCTGCGGGAGGCCGCCGGACTGGCCCGGCTGGCTCTGCGCTTCCCCCGGTCGACCCTGGACTCCGACACCAAGCTCGCCAACCTCGGCGTCATCCTCCAGACCTGGTACGACCGGACGGCGGACGCCGCCGCCGCTTCCGAGGCCGTGGAAGCGGCCCGGCAGGTCCTCGACCGGACCCCCGAGGACAGCGCCGACCTCGCCATGCGGCTGAACCACCTCGGCAACGCCCTGCACCAGCGCTACCGGTCCGAGGACGACCCGGCCGACCTGGACGAGTCCATCGCCGTCCTCACCCGGGCGGTGGCGGAGACGGCCTACGGCGAACCGGAGCACGCAAGTTACCTGCAGAACCTGGGGCTCACGCAGCTCACCCAGGCCCGGGCAACCGAGGACGAGGCACTGCTGAACCGAGCGGTGGCCACGCTCGGCCGCGCGGTGTACGCATCGCCCCCGGGCGCCGCCCGCACCGCCGGCTACCTCCAGTCGTACGCCTCCGCGCTCCGCACGCTGCACGAGGCCAACGGAGACCCCGGTGTCCTCCGCGCGGCCGAGGACGCGTACCGGCAGGTCGCCGTGATCCAGGCCCTCCCGGCCGCGGAACGCATCCGCGCCGCCTGCGACTGGGGCACAGCCGCCGGCGACGCGGGCCGTTGGGAGGAGGCCCTCGCCGGGTTCGAACTTGCCCTCGCACTACTGCCGTTCAGCATCACCAGGCGTCTGCGGCGCGGCGACCAGGAGCACCGGCTCACCGGTGTCCAGGGGCTGGCCGCCAACGCCGCCGCGTGTGCCGTGCAGCTCGGGCGGCTCGACCACGCGGTGCTGCTGCTGGAGCAGGGACGCGGCGTCCTGCTCGGTCAGACGATCGCCGCGCGAGCCGAACTGGAGCGGTTGCGCGCCGCGCACCCGGAGGCCGCCGAGCACTCCGCCCGGGTGCTCGACCGCATCGATGCCTTGGAATCGGAGGTCACCGAGCAGGAGGCCGCCGGTCCCGACTCCGACGAGCGGCATGCCCTCGCGGCGCGGTGGGAGCGGCTGGTTGGCGAGATCCGCGCGCTGCCGGGTTTCGAGGAGTTTCTCGGCGCCCCGACGTACGACGAGGTCCTGGCCTGCGCCGAGCGCGGTCCCGTGGTCCTGCCGTACTCCAGCGTTTATCGCAGCGACGCTCTGGTCCTGCGGCCCGGAAGTGTGCAATCGGTGCCGCTGCCGCGGGTGAGTCCCGAGGCGGTGGCGGAGCAGGTGGCGCGGCTCGACGAGGCGCTCACCGCCGCGACCTCGCCGACCGGGGAGCGGAGCGCCCAGAAGGCGGTCGAGGTGGTGCTCGCCTGGACCTGGGACCGCGTGGCCGAACCCGTCCTCAGCCGGCTCGGGCTGCTCGATGCGCCGGCCGACGGCGACTGGCCCCGACTGTGGTGGTCACCGGTCGGCGCACTGGCCGCGCTGCCGCTGCACGCGGCCGGGCACCACGGCGAGCCACCGGGTCCCCGGCCCCGGACCGTCCTCGACCTGGTGGTCTCGTCGTACACGCCGACCGTCCGCGCACTGGCCTACGCGCGACACCGCGCGGCGGGCCGTCGGGCCGACGGCGGTCTGCTCGCCGTGGTCGTGCCCGATGCCCCCGGGACGCGGGCACTCGGCGGCGTCCGCCGGGAGGTGAAGGAACTGAGCGCGCTGCTGCCCACCGAGGTCGTCTCCGGTCCGCGGGCGACGTTCGCCAACGTCCTGCGCGCGCTGCCCGCGCATCCGTACGTGCATTTCGCCTGCCACGGGGTGAGCGACCCGGACAACCCGTCCCACGCCCGTCTCTTGGTGCACGACCACCGGGAACACCCCCTGACGGTCCATCACATCTCGCGTCTGGAACTGCCGGACGCCCGGCTCGCCGTGCTGTCCGCCTGCGAGACCGCGCGGGGCTCCGAGAGGCTCGCGGACGAGTCCATCCACATCACCTCCGCCTTCCAGATCGCCGGTTACCCGCACACGATCGGCACCCTGTGGCCGGTGCACGACGCGGTGGCGGGACGGGTGACCAGGAGTCTCTACCGCCATCTGCGCGGTGACAGAACCGCCGGGTCCTGGGGACTCGACGCCGACCAGGCGGCCCTCGCGCTGCACCGGGCGGTCCGACAATGCCGTGCCACTTTCCGGGGCAGCCCCAGCCTTTGGGCCGCACACGTGCATTCCGGAGCCTGACGAGCCTACGGGAAAGGAGCTAGCCGCGACATGACCCTCAAGTGGCACAGGAAACGGGACGACGACGCGGGACGGGACAAGCCGTCCCCGCCCCCGGCCGAGCAGGAGCTGCCCCCGGCGGCCGACCTGGTCATGACGTTGCAAGGAGAGGACGGGCGGGAGGAGGAGATCGTCCGGGTCGGCATCCCGCCGCACGAATTCTTCGGGATGAAGGCCAACGCCGCCTATGAACGCCTGGGGCCCGACCACCCCGAGACCCTGCTGGCCTTCCGGGAGTACACGCGAGTGCTGGCGCGGATGGAGGGCCGCCGCGAAGAGGCTCGTGACCGGTTCATGGATCTGGTACGCCTCCAGGCCGAGGTGCTCGGCTTCGTCCATGAGGACACCCTGACGACCGCCGCCGACCTGGCCGACCTCGTCCGGGACATGGGCGACTTCGTGAAGGCGGAGGAGATCTGGCGCAGCGTATGGACCAGCCGGGGCGAACTGCTCGGCCCCGACCACCCGCAGACCCTGGACGCCGCGAGCGGTCTGGCGAGGGTACTGGAGGACCTGCGCCGCGAGGCGGAGGCAGTCGCGCTCCACCGGGACGTGCTGGAACGCAGGACCCGGCTACTCGGGCCGAACGATCCGGCGGTGCTGGCCGACGCCGGGCGCCATGCCGCCGCTCTGGGCAGAGGCGACCGCTGGGACGAGGCCGAACCGGCCCTGCGTGAACTCCTCGCCCGCTTGGAGCACCGCAACGAACAGGACGGCTCCGTCGGTCTCTCCGCTCGGGCCAACCTCGGCGCCGCCCTGTGCCGGCTGGGCCGCCTCGACGAGGCCGAGGTGGTGATGCGCGATGTGCTCGCCGCGCAGCAGCGGGCCAAGGGCGCGGACCATCCGGAGGCGCTCACCTCCCGCAACAACCTCGCGGCCGTGCTGCACGCCC
Organism: Streptomyces sp. NPDC002206; assembly: GCF_053593595.1. NCBI lineage: Bacteria > Bacillati > Actinomycetota > Actinomycetes > Kitasatosporales > Streptomycetaceae > Streptomyces > Streptomyces sp. NPDC002206. The sequence goes on along the minus strand of NZ_JBSFCW010000002.1, from coordinate 10,261 downwards.
AACAGCGGTATTCGGAGGCGGCGGCAATGCTGCGCGAAGTCCTCGCGGCCGTGTCCAGGAAGCACGGGGACGGCCACCCGGAAACCGTGCACTCCCGCGACAACCTGGCCAACGTGCTGATCGACAACGGCGAGCGCGCCGAGGCCGCGCAACTCCTCGTCCGCTGCCGCGACGACTACACCCGTGTCTTCGGCCTGCACCATCCCCTGACCCGGAAGGCCGTCGAACGCCTCGACTGGCTGCGGGAGAATCCGGCCCGGTAGCGGACCCGGGAGCCTCAGTGAGGCTGATCCCTCGTGAGCGGGAGCATGAATTCTGGGGGGAGGCGGATCACCGTTGTTCCCGGTCGCCGGACGGGCCTGAATGAACCGGACGGGCCTCGGCGAACAAGCCCGTCCGGCCGAAGAGGACACCGCGCCGATTACAGCGGCAGCAGGTCGGGCCGCTTCGCCTCGACGTGGTCACCGGAGGACTCGCCGCGCAGCCGCCGTCCGATCCACGGCACCAGATATTCGCGCGCCCAGTGGATGTCGTCGCGCCGCACCTCGAGAGTGCCGCGCTGTGCCTGCGGCGGCCACTCCTGGTCGGGGTCGGCCGGCGCATCGAGGCCGAGGACCTGGGCGGCACGCAGCGCGACCCGGGTGTGTCCCTCGGGCGACAGATGGAGCCGGTCGTTGTCCCAGGCGCGCCTGTCCTGCACGGACCGCAGCGACCACAGGTCGAGGACCGGGCAGTCGTAGCGGTCGGCGATGGACCGCACATGAGCGGTGTAGGTGGCGATCTTGCCGCGCAGATGGCGCAGCACGGGAACGCCGCGGGTGTCGAAGCCGGTCGTGACCATGACGGTGCCGACCGACCGGGTCAGGTCGGCGACCGCGCGCTCGAAGCGCTCGGCCACGTCGTCGGGGTCGGTGCCGGGCCGGATGATGTCATTGCCGCCCGCGCAGAAGCTCACCAGATCGGGGGCGAGCTCCTTGGCGCGCGGCACCTGCTCCTCGACTATCTGGTCGAGGAGGCGTCCGCGTACGGCGAGATTGGCGTACCGGAAATTCCCGTGAGCCGAACCGGCGGAACCATCGGTGTTCGTCGCTGCATCGAGGTCGGGCAGCTGGTCCGCGAGGAGAACAGCGAAACGGTCCGCCCAGCCGACGAAGGTTCCGTCCGGGCCGGGGTCACCGACCCCCTCGGTGAAGCTGTCGCCAATCGCTGCGTACGACCCGATGGCGCCATGCCGGTTGTTGACGCCACGTTGATTTTTTCTCGAATCGTCTGCCACAAGGGCACATCCTGCACTGCCGAATGTGACCTACGCGACCGTATTAAGGGGTTGACGGGAGGTGAGATAGACCACCCGGTCAGGTTTTGGTAAAGAGGGAATAAGTGAAGGGGCGGTGCGCCGCCGCGCACCGCCCCTTCACTTAGCCGTTCGGATCAGGCCTGATCGGATCCGATCAGACGGAGATTCCGTGCGAAGCCAGGAAGGCGACCGGGTCGATGTCCGAGCCGTACGCGGGGCCGGTGCGGACCTCGAAGTGGAGGTGCGGGCCAGTGGCGTTGCCGGTGGCACCGGAGAGGCCTATCTGCTGTCCGGCGGAGACGGTCCGGCCCACCGAGACGGAGAGCGCGGACAGGTGGCCGTACTGCGAGTAGTGGCCGTCGGCGTGCTTGATGACGACCTCGTTGCCGTAAGCGCCACCCCAGCCGGCAGTGACGACGGTGCCGGAGGTGATCGCCTTCACGCTGGTGCCGGTGGCGACCGGGAAGTCGATGCCGGTGTGGCTGCCGCTGGACCAGTTGGCACCGGAGGCACGGTAGTTGGTGGTGTGCTTGCCCGGGACCGGGGCGACGTAGCCGGAGCTGCTGCTCTGGGCGGCCGAAGGGGCGGCGGCGGGCTTGGCCACCGGAGCCTTCGACGGGGCCGGGGCGGCCTGCGTGGTGCCGGTGACCGCGGCCGAGCCGCCGAGGGTCAGCTTCATGCCCGGGTGGATCAGGCTCGGGTTGCCGCCGATGACCTCGCGGTTGTCCTGGTACAGCTTCTCCCAGCCACCGTCGACCTTGTTGTCGGCGGCGATCTTCGACAGGTAGTCGCCGGCGACGACGGAGTACGTCCGGGTCTCGGCCTGCTTCTTCGCGACCGGGGCGGCCGGGGCGGCGTGCGTGGCTGCGGCCGAGTGCGCGGCGGGGGCGGCCTGCTCTGCGGCGTGGGCGCCGGTGGCACCGAGCAGCGGGAGGGCGATGACGGCCCCGCCGGCGCCGGCGGCGGCAACGCCACGAGCGATGGTGCTGGACTTCGGACGACGGTGCTTACCCGATATGGGCATGAACAATTTCCTCTCCGGCGCCTACGAGGTGAGCTGTCGGGTTCGGGCTGGAGATGCCCGGTCGCATGAAGTGCGACTTAACCCCGAGCCGGCCGGATTTCTCCGGTCGGCGGCTTACCTGGTTCCCCCGCTCCTGCCACACGATGAGTGGGTACGAATTCCGGTCGGCGGCAGGATTAGGCGGTCCGTCCGGATTGACGGTGACCGTAAACGAATGAGGACGAGCAGAACAAGCCATCGGTTGCGTGCCGGAATCCGCTCCGGGAAATCGGCGCGGAATTCCGGTCACACTCCGTGGATTAAGGATCTTGGCTTTCCGCGCGGTGTACGGATTACCCGGCCGCCGCTCCACCACACACCGTCACGGATATGATCCCGCTCACGAAAGGTCCCTCATCTCCCGTATAAGTAGGGCATGTTCTACTAAATGCCCCAATACGGACATGTCATGAGCATCATCCGCGGCGGAGCCTCAACACCTTCGCGTCCAGGTCCCCCCGCAGGCCGGTGTGCAGCCCCTGATGCAGCAGCACGGAACCGTGGTGGACGGCCCCGGTGTCCACGCAGGTGTAGGTCGCCGTGGGGTCGAGCCCGCGCAGCCGCAGGGCCGGCGGCAGCTCCCCGTACCTCTGCACCTCCAGCCACATGAGCACCACAGTCTCGTCACCGTGCGTGTACTGCACGGCGCTGAGCCCGCCGCGCGGCGCACGCAGCCGGTACAGCGCCCCGTGCTGCACCACCGGGCGGATCTCCTTGTACAGGTCCACCCAGCCCCGGGCCTCGGCCAGCTCCTCGTCGCTCCACTCGGTGAGGTCCCCGCCGACCCCGAGCACTCCGGCCATCGCGCTCACGAAGCGGAAGCGCAGCGAGCTGACCCTGCTGTTGAGCTGGACATTCGGGCTGTCGGTGACCCAGGCGGCCATCACACGGGACGGATGGATCTGCCCGAAGCCCTCCTGGATGGCGAGCCGGTCCAGCGGGTCGGTGTTGTCGGAGGTCCACACCTGGTCGGTACGGGCGAGGATGCCCAGATCGATCCTGCCGCCGCCGCCCGAGCAGGATTCGAAGGCGACACCGGGATGAGCGGCCCGCAGCCGGTCGATCAGCGCATACAGCGCATCCACATGCGCGATCCAGAGCTTCTGCGGATACTCCTCGCCCGGCCAGCCCGCATCGGTGAAGCACCGGTTGAAGTCCCATTTCACATAGTCGATCGGGGCGCTGGAGAGCAGTGAGTCGAGCTGTTCCCACAGAAAGTTCTGCACATCGGTCCGGGCCAGATTCAGCACCAGCTGATTACGGAACTCCGTGCGGGTGCGCCCGGGAAAGTGCTGCACCCAGTCCGGGTGCGCGCGGTAGAGGTCGCTGTCGGCGTTCACCATCTCCGGTTCGACCCAGATGCCGAACTGCATGCCGAGTGCGTGCACTTCGTCGGCGAGCGGCTTCAGCCCGCCGGGGAAGCGCTCGGGGTTCGGGGTCCAGTCGCCGAGTCCTGCCCGGTCGCTGGTGCGCTGCCCGAACCACGCGTCGTCCACCACGAACAGTTCGACACCCATCGCTGCGGCACGCACGGCCAGGGCACGCTGCTGGTCCTCCGCGATGTCGAAGCCGGTGGCCTCCCAGGAGTTGTAGAGCACCGGGCGCAGGCTTTCGGCGTCCGGAACGACGTGGGCCAGCTGCCAGGCGTGCCAGGCCCGGCTCGCCCCGCCGAACCCTTCGGCGCTCCACAGTCCGGCGAACACCGGTGTGGTGTACGTCTCCCCCGGTGCGAGCCGCAGCAGCCCCGAGTCGTCGTAGCCGGCCCCGCCGGTGATCTGTACGAGCCCGTCGGGGAGCTGCTGCACGGCGATCCGCCACGAGCCGGACCAGGCGAGCGCGCAGCCGTACACCTCGCCGTGCTCCTCGGTGGCGGCTCCGTCCGCGTCGAGCGCGACCCAGGGCAGAAACTGGTGCCCGGTGTGACCGCGCCTGCTGGAGAGGACCTTCTCGCCGTACGTCAGCTCCGACCGCACGAGCTGCGTCTCCGCCGCCCACCGTCCGTGCAGATGACTGAGGCGCCAGCCGTCGCGGGCGGGCAGCGCCCAGGCGGCCGCGTCGGCGCGCAGGAGTTCCAGCGGTGGTCCGTCGGGGCCGGCGTGGCCGACGGTGGCCCAGCGCTCGATCACATCGGAGTCGTCCCGCATCCGGTAGTGCAGCGTGAGCGCGAGCTGCTGTACGGAGTCGTAGAACGCGATGCGCAGTTCGTCGCCCTCCACTGCCGTCTCGGCGTAGGCCCATTCGGTGCCGCGGACCTCGGGGGTGCGTACCGAGAGCGCGGGCCGGACGAACCGGGGGCCGCCCTCCACCGGGTACTCCTCGCGGCCGTCCAGCTGCGACTCGAAGCCCCGGAAGGGCAGTTCCGGTGCGGCGGCGAGGGCCTCGGCGGCCGCGAGGGTGATGCGCGGCCCCCAGTGCAGATGCAGCAGTTCGTCCCGGTCCGTGAGATGCAGCGCATAGCTACCGGTCGCCCCGGTCAGCAGCCAGGTCCGACCCGTGTCACCAGTCTCGATCATGTCATCCCCACATTCACACAGTTCCGCACATCATCAAGCTCCGACGGGTGGCCGGGCAACGCCCGCGCAAGGGGGAATTCACCAGCGGGCGGGCGAGAAAGGCTTAGATGATTGTCCGAGCCACCGATGTCGTATCGTCGCGGGAGTGACCTCGCCGGCGAGCCGCGCCGACGCCAGACATTCCAGGAGACACCGTGACGCAGCAGGTGCCGCAGATCCCGTCGACGGAACCCGAGCTGTCAGGTGTGCGCAACTTCCGCGACGTGGGCGGGCTGCCCACCGTCGACGGACGCCGGGTGCGGTACGGACGGCTCTTCCGCAGCGGTCACCTCGCGCACGCCACCGCCGAGGACACGACGTTCCTCGGCGGTCTCGGGCTGCACACGATCTTCGACTTCCGGAATGCGGCCGACCACAGGCTCGACGGCCTGGACGTGGAGCTGCCGGGTGTACGGAATGTGAGCATCCCGCTCTCCGACCCGGCCGACGGCGCCGAGTTCTGGCGGATGGTCCGCGACGGCAACATCGAGCAGCTGCGCGTACTCCTCGCCGACGGCAAGGGAGCGGCCCGGATGACCGCCTCGTACCGGACGATCGTCAGGGACCGCACCGCCGAGCACAGCCGGGTGCTGCACGCCCTGGCCGAGGACAGCGTCCCCGCGCTGATGCACTGCGCGGCGGGCAAGGACCGGGCCGGGATCTCGATCGCGGTGTCGCTGCTCGCCGTCGGGGTCGAGCGCGAGGCCATCGAGGCCGACTACCTCAAGTCCAACGACCCGCACCGCCGGTACAAGGTGCGCCGCAGCGACACCTCGGCGACCGGGATGTCGCCCGAGGTGATGGAGCTGCTCAGCCCGCTCTTCGACGCCCGCGCCGAATATCTCGCCCAGGCCTTCACCACCATCGAGGAGACCTGGGGCAGCACCGACCGCTATCTCGCCGAGGGGCTGAAGCTCACTCCGCAGACGCTGGAGCGGCTGCGCGGACGGCTGCTCGACGAGGCGTAGCCGGACCGCCGCCGGCGGTGGCCGGCGGTCAGCCCTTGCCTGCCACCGCGAAGAGCAGGTAGAGGAAGGCCGCGAAGACGTGCCCGGCGACGAGATAGGCGACCAGCCGGATCACCACGCCGCGCGGAAACTTCCCCTCCTGCGATCCGTCCTTCCTGGACCTGGCCGGGGTGAGCGGATCGAAGTTCTCTGAATCGGACATGACAGTCCTCTCTGGCGACCGGACGGACCGGTCTCAGCGACGGTGGATGCCACTGCCGAGGCACAACTCGGCGGCAGGACTCTGGAGCAGGGTGTGGACGAAGAGGAGCTCGGCTCCGTCGCGGTCGACGGCGGCGATCCGGTGCGGGATGAGCGAGTCGAAGTGGGCACTGTCCCCGGGGTCGAGATCGTGCACGGTGTCGCCGAGGCTCACCCGTAGCCGCCCGGCGAGGACGTACAGCCACTCCTCGCCCGCATGGACGCGTACGAGATCGCCCTGCGCGCCGTACGGCACGCGGACGCGCAGCGCCTGCATCGCCCGGCCGGAGCCCCCGGCCTGCTGATACATCCAGCCGTCGGCCTCGGCGCCCTCGAAGCTGCCGGCGCGGACGATCGCGTCACGTTCCGGCGGAGTCTCGCCGAGCAGCTCGGAAACCGTCGTACCGTAGATCCTGGCAAGTCCGAGGAGCATCGGCAGCGAGGGCTGTCGTCGGCCCGTTTCGAGCCGGGAGAGATGGGCGGGGGAAAGCCCCGCGCGCTGCGCGGCGCTCTCGAGGGTGAGACCACGGCGGCGGCGCAGATCGCGCAGCCGTGGCGCGACCCCGGGCAGCTCGTCGGCCACCCCTCCATCGGGAGGATTCATATGTCCATTGGGCCAGGATTCTGCCTCAGAGGCAATTTTCTTGCCTCTGAGGCAAACCCTGTGAGGCTCAGCGGTTGGCGACCGCCTGCTTGACCAGTGTCCTGCCGAAGTCCCACATCAGCCCGCCGCCACTGTGCGCGTCGTCCATCACCGCCGTGAACGCGGTCACGAACCGGTCCACCTCCGGCTCACCGATGACCAGCGGCGGGATCAGCTTGATCACTTCCAGATGGTCGCCGGAGACCTGGGTGAGGATCCGGTGCTTCTGCAGCAGCGGTACGACCACCATCTGCGCGAAGAGACCCTTGCGGGCCGCCTGGAGCACGGTCCAGCGGCTGCGCAGCTTCAGCGAGGACGGTCGGCCGAACTCGATGCCGATCATCAGCCCGCGGCCACGGACCTCGTGCAGCATCTCGTACCGCCCGATGAGCGCGGCGAGCCGCTCGCGCAGCAGATCGCCGGTGCGGCGGGCGTTGGCGACGGTCTCCTCGTCCTCCATCACCGCGAGGACCGCGAGCCCCGCCGCCATCGCCTGGGCGTTGGAGCCGAAGCTCGCCGAGTGGACCAGAACCCGGTCCATCGACGAATAGACGCGCCTGAAGATCCAGTCCTTCCCGAGGGTCGCTCCCACCGGCACATAGCCGCCGGAGAGTGCCTTGGCGACACAGACCAGATCGGGTTCGACGCCTTCCTCGTGCTGGTACGCGTAGAAGTCACCGGTCCTGCCGAGGCCGGTCTGCACCTCGTCGGCGATGAGGAGTGCCTTGTGCCGGTGCAGCAGCTCCTGCGCGGCGCGCAGGAAGCCGGGCGGCGCCTCGTGGACGCCCTTGCCCTGGATCGGCTCGACGACGAGCGCCGCCACATCGCCGCGTTTCAGTTCACGCAGCAGCGCGTCGAGGTCGCCGAGTTCGATGGCGGTGTCGGGCAGCAGCGGTGCGAAGCCGTCCCGGAAGCCGGACTCGCCGTTGACCGAGAGCGAGCCGGTCGTCAGGCCGTGGAAGGCGTGGGTGCAGTAGAGCACGCGCGGCTTCCCGGTGGCGTACCGGGCGAACTTCAGCGCGGTCTCGACGGCTTCGGTGCCGCTGTTGCCGAAGAAAACCCGGTCCAGGTGCGGGCTGTGCGAGAGCAGCTTCTCGGCCAGCAGTCCGGGCAGCGGCTGGCAGTCGAAGCGGGTGAGGTCGGCGAGCGAGGCGTCCAGGACGTCGTGCAGTGCCTTGCGGACGACGGGGTGGTGGCGGCCCAGCCCCATCACGCCGAAGCCGGCGAGCATGTCGAGGTAGTCGTTGCCGTCCGCGTCCCAGAAGTACGCGCCCTCGGCCCGCTCGTAGACGTTGTCGAAGCCGATGGTGTGCAGCATCCGCGGCAACTGATGGTTGAGGTATTTCGTGTGCAGCTCATAGCGTTCGGCGCCGCGTTCCGCGAGGAGTTGCGCCAGATCGAAGCCCTTGGGGCCGCCGTCCTTCATTCCCCGCTCCCCTCGATCCCCTCGACTGCGGCCTTGGCGGACAGCGCGGCACTGATCCGGCCGGCGATCTCGACCGGCGTGAGCCCGATGTCGGCCAGCACCTCGGCGCGCTTGCCGTGCGCGAGGAACTGCTCGGGGATGCCGAACGTGCGCAGCGGTACGTCGACGCCGGCATCGCGCAATGCCTGTCCGACCGCCGAACCGACGCCTCCCGCCCGGCTGTTGTCCTCGACGACGGCGACCAGCCGGTGCCGTCCGGCGAGCGGGGCGAGCTGTTCGTCGACCGGTTTGACCCAGCGGGGGTCGACGACCGTGCAGCGGATTCCGCCGCCCGCAAGGAGGTCGGCGGCCTGCAGACAGACGGAGGCGAGTACGCCCACCGCGACGATGAGCACCTCGGGGTCGTCGGCACGGTGCAGCACGTCCATGGCACCGACCCGGCCGATCGCCGGGACGGGCTCCCCCACCGACTCCTTCGGGAAGCGCAACACGGTCGGCGAGTCGTCGACGGTGACGGCTTCGCGCAGCTCCTCCCGCAGCCGGTCGGCGTCGCGCGGGGCGGCGATCCGGAGCCCGGGCACGACCTGGAGCACGGACAGGTCCCACATGCCGTTGTGCGAAGGACCGTCCGGGCCGGTGACGCCCGCCCGGTCGAGGACGAACGTCACACCGCATCTGTGCAGCGCCACGTCCATCAAGAGCTGGTCGAAGGCTCGGTTGAGGAACGTGGCGTAGACGGCGACGACCGGATGCAGCCCGCCGGTGGCGAGCCCCGCCGCGGAGACCGTTGCATGCTGCTCGGCGATCCCGACGTCCCAGACCCGGTCGGGGAACGCCTCGGCGAACTTTGTCAGCCCGACGGGGTGCAGCATCGCCGCCGTGATCGCGACGACGTCCGGCCGCTCCGCACCGATCGCGACGATCTCGTCCCCGAACACCGAGGTCCACGACGGGCTGACGAGCGGTGCGAGCGGGGCGCAGGTCAGCGGGTCCATCGCACCGACGGTGTGGAACCGGTCGGCCTCGTCCTCCAGCGCGGGCGCGTACCCGCGGCCCTTCTCGGTGAGACAGTGCACCAGCACCGGGCCGTGGAAGCGCTTCGCCCGGCTGAGCGCGGACTCGACGGCTGCCATGTCGTGCCCGTCGATCGGCCCGACGTACTTGAGCCCCAGGTCCTCGAACATGCCCTGCGGGGCGAAGGCGTCCTTGAACCCCTTCTTCGCACCGTGCAGCGACTCGTACAGCGGCTGTCCGACGACGGGTGTGCGCTGCAGGACGTCCTTGCCCCATGACAGGAAGCGCTCGTACCCGTCGGTGGTACGGAGGGTGGCGAGGTGGTTGGCGAGGCCGCCTATGGTCGGGCCGTACGAGCGCTCGTTGTCGTTCACCACGATGATCAGCGGCCGGTCCCTGGCCGCCGCGATGTTGTTGAGCGCCTCCCACGCCATGCCGCCGGTGAGCGCCCCGTCCCCGATGACTGCGACGACATGGTCGGGGCGGCCGAGCACCTCGTTCGCCTTGGCCAGGCCGTCCGCCCAGCCGAGCACCGTCGAGGCGTGCGAGTTCTCGATGACGTCGTGGGCGGACTCCTCGCGCGACGGGTAGCCGGAGAGGCCGCCCTTGCCGCGCAGCTTGGAGAAGTCCTGCCGCCCGGTGAGCAGTTTGTGTACGTAGCTCTGGTGCCCGGTGTCCCACAGGATGCGGTCCACGGGTGAGTCGAAGGTCCGGTGCAGGGCGATGGACAGCTCCACCACCCCCAGGTTGGGCCCCAGATGACCGCCGGTCCTGGCCACCGCCTCGACCAGGAACTTCCTGATGTCCTCGGCGAGTTCGCCGAGTTCCGGTCCGCTCAGTGCCTTCAGGTCGTGCGGCCCCCGAATAGTCTCCAGAATGGTCACGCTCGGGCCCCCTCTCGGTCCTGTTTCAGCTCACGGTGACGGCGGGGACCCCTGATGGTGTTCCCGCGTCCTCCATGCCCTCGGCGATCTTCAGGGCTTCCTCGATGAGCGTCTCGACGATCTTCGACTCGGGAACCGTCTTGATGATCTCGCCCTTCACGAAGATCTGCCCCT